>JAJEEE010000030.1 GCA_022821145.1 Acidobacteriota bacterium | reverse complement strand
CCGCCGCCGCCGGCGCCGTCCACGTCACGTCCAGCGCCGGCGCCGTCGGCTCGCTGAACTCCGTCCGCGTCACCGTCGGCGCCGCCGGCTTCGGGGCATCGACGTCGGTCACCTTGAGGAGGACTTCGATCGCGGCCGCATTCCCATCGACCGTGTATTCCACCTTCCCTCGGTAGAACTTGGAGAACACCACGCCTGGAGGGTAGTACTCGATCTCCCGGTGGGTGTCGTCGGTCTCGTAGTCCAGCGTCGCGCCCGTCGCCACCGAGATCTGACCGGTGGCCGAATTGATCGCGAACAGCCCCGAGCTGGCCGCGTTCCCCGTCAGCGAGTAGGTCAGCGCCTCGCCGTTGTACGGCGTCCCGGTCACCGGCGCTCCCACCGCCGTGCCGGCGGCCGAGTTCTCGGCGATTTCCCGGCTCGTCTTCGCGGTGATGTTGATCGTCGCCGTTCGGGTGACCGACCCCCCGTAGGCGTCCCGGGCGGTGTAGATCACCTGCGACGAACCCTGATTGAGAAGGTTTGCCGTCAGCACCGCGCTCCCGGCCGCGCCCGACATGCTGACTCCCAGCAAGGCCGGTTTCCCGGCGGAGGCCGAGTAGATCAGCGTGTCGCTGTCGGCGTCCGTGAAGTATGCCCCGCTTCCGAGAGGCGGCGCCTCGTGCCAACTGAAGGCGCCGCCTACCCCTAACGTGCCGCCCAGGAAGGACGTGCTCGTCGCCGCCGGCGCCCGGTTGGCCGTCCCCTCGCCGGTGTCCGACCACGCGCCATCGCCCTCCTCGCTGGTCACGGCCCGCACCTGCGCCTCGTACGTCGCCCCCGCTTCTACCCCCGCCAGGTTGAACGTCGTGGCCGTCGCTCCCAGCGTCCCGCTGTAGGCCGTCCACGCCGCCGGGTCCGCGCCCGCCGCGGCCTTCTTCCGGTACTGCGCCTTGTATCCGGTGATGGTCAGCCCCCCCGCCGCCGGGGCCGTCCATGTCACGTCCAGCGCCGGCGCCGTCGGCTCGCTGAACTCGGTCCGCGTCACCGTCGGCGCGGCGGGCTTGGGGGTGTTCGACTGCCCGGCGGCCTGCCCGACGGCGAAGACCGCCACCAACACGCAGGCCATGACCGCACTCCCGGCCGTCCGGGCCGGGGCTGGAAAACCTCTGGGAAGTTCGCGGCGTAGCGATGGACCGGTCACTTGGACGATTGGCGCGGAGATTCCGCCGTGCACCGGGCTGACTCCTGATAGCGATGGATGACCTCGCGCCCGGAAGCGCGAGAAGGTTGCCAAACCCATCCTCTGAAGCAGACGGCATGCCAAACCCGTCAAGTGCCTTCAAGTCCATTCGAATAAAGCACTTCGGAGACTGCGTCGCGAGATCCCGGTCATCCGCGTGTGTCGCGGCGCGCGACGGCGGAACGCCGGGGGCGAGGCCCGATATGGAATCAAACGCAATGATTACAGTGAGCTACGTGTTAGCGGCGAGGCCATGTCGCGTTTCGCGACACGAGTCGCATGTTGCGACAGAGATGGGAGCGCGATCGGGGAAGTTCAGTGGCCGGTGGACAGGCCGTACTTCTTCAGTTTCCGGTACAGGGTGGCGCGGTTCAGACCCAGCGACCGGGCCGCCGCGCTGACGTTGTTGGCCGACACTTCGAGCGCGTGAACCAGCGCCTGCCGCTCGACTTCGGCCAGGGGGAGCACCGACGCGGGCGCCGTCGTATCCTTTCCGGAATCCACGATCGGCGAGAGTTGCCGCGGCAGGCTGTTCACCTGCAGCACCTCCGTCGTCTCCAGCAGGACGGCGCGCTCGATGGCGTTTTCCAGCTCTCGCACGTTGCCGGGCCAGTCGTATTGCAGCAGCAGCCGCAAGGCGGCGTTGGAGATGCCGTTCACGGACTTTTCGACCCGTTCGGCGTGCTTCTCGAGGAAATGTCTGGCCAGCAGAGGAATGTCTTCGCGGCGTTCCCGGAGCGGCGGAACCACGACGGGAAAGACGGCGATGCGAAAGTACAGGTCTTCGCGAAAGTCGCCCGACTTCACGCGGGACTCCAGGTCCTTGTTGGTCGCCGCGATCACCCGGACGTCCACGGGGATGGAGATCGATCCGCCGACCCGCTGGATCTCGCGCTCCTGAAGGACGCGCAGCAGCTTGGCCTGCAGAACCGTCGGCATGTCGCCGATCTCGTCCAGAAAGACCGTGCCGCCCCGGGCGCGCTCGAACGCTCCGATGCGTTGCTTCGCGGCCCCGGTGAACGATCCCTTCTCGTGTCCGAACAGCTCGCTTTCGATGAGCGCCTCGGGAATGGCCGCGCAGTTGATGGCGAGGAACGGCCCGTCTTTTCTCAAGCTGTTGAAGTGAAAGGACTTTGCCACCAGCTCCTTGCCCGTTCCGCTGTCGCCCCGGATGAGCACCGTGATATCGCTTTCGGCGGCCTGTTTCACCAGCGCGTACACCCGCTTCATCGGGTCGCTGCCGCCCACCATCCCGGAAAAGGAGTAGGTCGTCTCCAGCTCGATGCGCAGGCGCATCACTTCGGCCTTCATCTGCTCGACCTCGATCTCCTTGGACACGTCGCGGTAGACGAACAGTTCGCCGATGACGTCCCCCCCGGCGTCGCACACCGGGGCCGTGGATCGATAGAACAGCCGCTGCCGGGGGACCGCGCCCGCGGCGGCTTCCTGCACGACGCTGCCCTGGCCCTCGATGAAGAATCCGCTCTCCACGTCGGGCAGGTCGGGTTCGCGAAACCGCTGTTCGAAGAACGCCGTGAACTCCCCGGTCGACATCTTCTCGAGTTCGCTTCTCGACAGGCCGAGCATCCGCTCGTACCCCCGATTCGCGAACACCAGCCGCTCCTCGGAGTCGTACATGGCCATCGCGTCGCCGGTGGCGTCGAGCACCGCTTCGAGTCTTTGGTGGCTGCGGGTCAGTTGCCGCCGTTTTTCGGCCAACTCCTGCTCGACGTTCCACTTGCCGACCAGGGACAGCGTGATCTGCTGGATCTCCTCGCGCGTGAACGGTTTTCTGACATAGAGCAACTTGTGCAGCAATTCCATGTCCTGGACGATCTCGGGCAGGGACTCGTCCGTGTAGGCGGTCATGATGACGATCTCGACGTCACGATCGATCTGTCGCACCCGGCGGACCGCTTCGACCCCGTCGATGCCTGGAGGCATTCGGATGTCCATGTACGCGACGGCGACGGGACGGCCCGATTCCCGCCCGGCCTCGATGATCTCGCAGGCCTCCTCTCCGCTCTCGGCGTGCAGGAGCTCGAATTCCGGGAGAAACGGCTCGTCCTTCTCGAGAACGAACGCGTCGGTCAGTCCGTCCGTTGACGACGGCCCGAACGAGGACGTCAACATCTCCACGAAGTCGTCGTGGATCTCCTTCTGGTCATCGACGATCAACACGCGATGGTTTCGGTAACCCCTCATCGCCATCGAACAGCCTCTTTCGGCCTTTCGTTCAGCCGCGCGCCGCGAATCACGGCGCGCGGGCGGCCCTCTCCTTTCGCGGCGGCGGCTCGCTCCGCGCAGCGCGTCCGGTTCCGGACCTGGACGGCAACGTCACCGAGGACAGTCTCAGCTTGACGCGCATGGTGGATCCCTTGCCGAGGCCGTCGCTCAGGGCGTGAATCTGCCCTCCGGACCCGATCACGAAGTTGGCCGTCGAGTGGAGCCCGAGCCCGGCCCCCTGTTTCTTGGTCGTGTAGCCCGCGGTGAAGATGATCCTGGAGCGTCTTTCCTCGATGCCGATGCCGTTGTCGGACACTTCGAAGACAAGGAATTCCTCGTCGACCGAGGCGCGGATACGAATCCGGGGCGGCCCCTGCAGCCCGCCCGAACCGGCAAGCTCATCGATGGCCTCCATGGCGTTCTTGATGAGGTTGACCAGCATCTGATGGAACTTGCTCTCCTGGATCCGGATCTCTTTCGGCGCGTCCCCGCAATCGACGTCGACCTGCACGCCTCTTCGCGCCAGCGACTCCTGCAGCAGCCTGACGGCGCCCGTGATCGCCTTCTCGAGGTTGACGTCCTTGCGCGCCATGGTTTCGCTTTCGAACGAACGCTGCGTCCGGATGATGTCGACGATGTGCTCCACCCTGTCGCGGACACGGTCGACGACTTCCAGCAACTGGACGTTCTGCCGGGAGAAGTCCTCGGCCAGGGCAAGGATGAACGGCCGCACCTTCCGGCCCTGCGGATCCGTTCGCAGGTACGGAATCCAGTCGTCGCGGTGCGGTTCCACGGCCTTCGCCAGAGCGGTCAGGCGCCGCACCAACTCCGCGTTGGTCAATTGCTCGTGGACGGTCCCCACCCCTATGGCGACGCTGTTGATGGCGTTGCCGACGTTGT
Organism: Acidobacteriota bacterium; assembly: GCA_022821145.1. Lineage (GTDB taxonomy): Bacteria > Acidobacteriota > Terriglobia > 20CM-2-55-15 > 20CM-2-55-15 > JAJEDW01. The sequence continues at coordinate 25,132 of JAJEEE010000030.1, read as the reverse complement.
GGAGGATCGTATCGACGATCTCCAACTTGCCCTGCGCGAACGCCTGCGTCAGGGCTTCCTCGGCGATCATGCGGTCGGTCACGTCGCGGAAAGTGACCACGCCTCCCTGCGACACGCCGGAGTCGTCGAGCAGCGGGCGCCCGCTGACGCTGATGTAGACCCCGTCCGGGTTTCGCGGATTGCGGACGAAGACCTCCATCTCGTCCAGGGATTCGCCTTGAATGGCGCGCACGAGCGGGATTTCCTTGGTCGGAACCGGCGTCGTCCGGTCGGCGAAGAACACCCCGTACCGGCGCCCCCACTGATCGGGCTCGGTGTCGGTGGCGCCGATGCCGACGATGCGTTCCGCGCTGCGATTGAAGATCGTGAACTTTCCGTGTACGTCGGCCGCGATCACGCCGTCGCTGATATTGTTGAAAATCGTCTCCATCGCCTGCGTCTGCATTCGCAACCGGTCGGCCGTGTCTTTCAGACGTTTTTCCGTCTCCTTGATTCCGGTCACGTCCCGAAAGGCGATCACGCCCCCGCTCATGGCGCCGGAGTCGTCCCGCAGCGGCCTCCCGCTCACGCTCACGTAGACGCCGTCAGGCTTCTCCGCGTTGCGAATGAACACCTCGACGCCGTCGGTCGCCTCCCCGTTCAGGGCGCGCGAGAGCGGGAGCTCGTCCAGCGGAAAAAGGGTTTCCCTGTCGGGACGATAGAATCCATCCGTTTCCGGCCGCGGGGGAAGCGGCGCGTCCGCCGGACGACCGGTGATCCGTCGCGCGCTGGGATTGACGACCAGCGGGTTCCAGTCCGCGTCGATGGCGATCACGCCGTCGCTGATGCTGTTGAAGACCGCGTCCATCAGCCGGGTCTGCTCCTGAAGGCTGCGGATCATCCGCTTCTGGTCGGCCTCGGTCTTCTTGATTCCCGTGATGTCGCGCAGCACGATGACGCCCCCGTTCACCGTGCCCGCATCGCCCATCAGCGGTCTCCCGCTGACGCTGATATAGACGCCCTCCGGCTTCGACTCGTTCCGTATGAACAGATCGACGTCGTCCGAGGGCTCGCCGCGGATGGCGCGGGCGAGCGGAAGGTCCTCGGAAGGAACCAGGGTCGTTTCATCGGGGTAGAACGTGCCGTAGGTCTCGGACCATCGATCGGGGGAGGAGTCGGTCGGTCCCATGCCGACGATCTGTTGGGCGCTGGGATTGACGAACAGGAACTTTCCGTCGGTATCGGTCACCACCACCCCGTCGCTGACGCACTTGAGAATGGTGTCCAACAGCTCCGCCTGGTTTCGCAGTTCGCCCAGCGCGTTTCGCAGCTCGGCGTTGGTCTTCCGCAGCCGCGCCTGTGACTCGTCGGCCCGGCTGACGGCGTCGCTCAGTTGCTCCCGTTCCAGCCGGAGACGTTCGTTGCCGGCCGTCAAGAGCGCGTGGTACTGCTCCCGCGACTTCTCGTAGCTCCACGCGACGATGGCGACGAACAGATAGGCGACGAGGAATCGCAGGACCGTTCCGACCGGGTAGACCGGGGCGTCGGCGACATCGGGGGTCAGCAGCATGATGCCGAGCATCCCCACCAGGAACGCCGCGGCCCCGGCCGCCCCTTCGCGCCGCCCCAGGAAGAAGAGCATCAGCAGCGGCGTGAGGAGCGGATAGTAAAGGAGATCGGGACTCATCCCCACGATGGCGCAGAGGCCGATCGCCAGGCTCCAGAAGGCGAAGCGATAGATTTTTCGGCGCGGGACGCCGTGCAGGAACGCGAATGCCCCCACGACGGCGACCAGGGCGAGGGCGATGTGAACCAACGTCGCCGTCAGGTTGTTATCGATGTAATGGACGATCGAGAAGGCGACCAGTATGCAGAACCCGACGCCGCAGACGACCAGAAAGACGGGTCCCTGGCGACGGTCGTCCATGCTCTGAGGTTGCACTGTCCAGGGTCTCCTCGATGAGCGGCGCCGCGTGCCGAACGGAAACCGACCGAGGATTAAGGAGGTTACATGATCAAAGGGGATAATAGTGCGATACGAGTGGGAGATACGGTGACAAAATCGCGATTCTGGGTCCCGACAGCGTGGTGCGGCCAATACGCGGCGCCCTTCCGCGACAACGGCCCGTCCGTCGCGGACCGGGCTGCGCAGGGGCGACGCGGCCCTGTCGACCGCGGTCTCGTCGGCGGCGTTGCCGGAAACGGCGTCGTATCAAGCTGCCGCCGTCCGACGCGGACGGGCTGACCGAGCGATGGGTCGGGCGCGGCTCGGGATCGTCAAGGAAGTGTGCAGCTTTCGGTTGTCGTCGGTACCCGGCATCGGAACGCGCGTCATTCGGGTACACGGCGTGTGACACCCGCGCGCCGTTTGAGAACAGTATCGCGACAAATACACGATTTATGCCGCATGTGCGCGTCGATGCGGTTACCGAGCCGAACGCGCTAGAACGCGTAACGCAGCGAGACCTGTAGGCCGTGGCTGGCGAGGCGGGTCCACGTTTCGTCGAGCGGGAACGCGTTCGGGCGGCCGTTCCGGTAATGGATGCTGCCGTCGTGAAGGAACACGCGGCCGGTCCCCGCGCCGGTGACGACGCGGCCCGACGCCTGGTAGCGCCACGCGAGGTCGAGCGTAGCGGCGCTCCCGAGCGGAAGCCCGACTCCCGCCGACAGCATCCATGCGAAACCGCTCCGCCGGCCGGCCGGGACCCGCGTCATGGTTCGCGGGAACGTCATGGTCGTCTCGTCGAGAGCGATGCGCGAGACGCCGGCGCCGCCGCCGGCGAACGGACGGACGGGGCCGAGCCGCGGCAGGTCGGCATACATCGCGGCCAGTCCGGAGACCGCCGAAAGGTTGGCCGACACGGACTGCCGGAGGTCCGGGGCGAGAAAGTTGGCGCGTCCCTCGTAGCCGGCGCGCGGCCGGATTTGCACGACGCCCTCGATCCGCAGCGAAGGCGCCACGCGCCGGCCGACGCCCAATTCGATTCCGGCGATCAGGCCGAAATCTCCGAACGTGCTGTAGGGCGCGCCGTCCGAACCCGTACCGCAGCCGTACAGGCCGTTCCTCGAGCAGTCCGCGTCCGTGAACCGCGCATCGCCGGAGCGGTCGAACCCCCCTCCGACGCGGACGTAGACGTCGTCGGCGGCCCGGGCCGGCGCCGCGAGCGCGAGCATCGTCAGGAAGAGGGCCGGAACAAGCCGCATCAGGCGGCGGGTCCGGAACCGGACATCCCTCCAGGTCGTGTTTCCGTCGTCACGTGACATGCCGTCATCTCCTCGAATTGCCGACCGAAGCATGGCCCCCCAGCGTCCTCGGCGCCTCCGCGCGACCGCGGGTCAGAATCGCAGCCTCAGCCCCACCTGCCCCCGCCGGGTGTCGCCCAATCCGCTGCGCAGCGTCCCGTCGAAGTTGAACAACAGGGACCCGGACGCGGAGTCGAGGTAGTTGTCCGCGTTGGTCAGGTTGAAGATTTCCAGGACTGGCTCCACGAGGGCGCCGTTGCCGAGCGCGAACCGGCGCGAGACGCGGACGTCCCACGTGAAGAGGCCGTTGTCCCGGCGCAGCGTGTTGCGGGCGAGGATCGCGCCGTCCGGGCAGACGCGGTCCGACGGCTGCGCGGCGCGCGCGCCCCGGTTCGCGCACTGCTCGGATACCGGGGACGCCGACAGGTAGCGGACGACGTTGTTCACCTGCAACCGGCCGGGAAGCTCGACCAACAGGTAGCCGCTCACCTGGTGGCGCCGGTCGCGGTCGGACCAGCCGTATTCCGGGGCCAGGTCGCTCGCGAGCGCGTAGCGCAACGTGAACGGGTCGCGCTCGTTGTCGTCGTCCGAGCGGTCGTAGGCCAGCGTGTAGTGGCTCTCGAACGCGATCGGCCGGTTGCCGACGGCGCCCCTCCCGCGCAGGCCGAGGATCAGCGCGTGGTACCGCGAGCGCGCGCTGCTTTCGGCGACGGTCAGGTTGTTGATGCCGCCCCCGGACGGGTGCGTTCCGATTCCGAACGGCGAGCCGAACGCCGGGTCGTTGCGGTTGACGAACCGGAAGAGCGCGTCGGTCCGCGCGTGGAGGAAGGCGGCGCTAGCCGCCACGCCGCCCCCGAGGTCCCGTTCCAGTGCGGCGCTGAACGACCACGTTCGCGGCAGTTCCAGGTTGCGGTCGGCCACCTGGATGTCGGGCAGAAACGGCGGCGTGGCGGACGCGTCGATCAGCGCGTCGATTGCGGGCGGCGGGCCGAGGTTCGCGGCGGCGCTGCTGCGGAACAGGACTTGCTGGAACGCGCCGTTGGTCGAGCGGTGCTGGCCGAAGACGAGCATCGGGATCCGGGCCGCGTACGATCCACCGTTGGCCCGCACCACCGTGCGGCCGTCGCCGCCGGCGTCCCAGGCCAGACCCACGCGCGGCTGGAAGTTGTCCAGATCGTCCGGAATACGCCCGTCCGAAGGGAACCTGGGATCGTCGAGGTACGGACCGAAGAACGCGTCCTCCGGTTCCACGAACACGCCGGGTTGCCAGACGCCCTCCCAGCGGAGCCCGAGCTCCAGCGTCACGCGGTCGTGCGGGCGCCACGAGTCCTGAAGGAACGCCCCCAACTCGTGGACCTGGAACGCCTGCAGGCCGAGCTGCTCGGGCGGCACGCCGGGCACGGTCGCCGACTGCAGGTAGAGAAGGACGGGTCCGGCGACGCTCGCGCCCTCGGGGCAGACGCCCAGCGCGCTGGACGATCCGTCGGAGCAGGTGACGAAGCGGTGGCCGTGTTTGACGAAACCGATGAACCCGTCGACCGAGTCGAAGACGTAGCGTCCGTTCGCCAGTCCGATGAACTGCTGCTCGACACCGGTCCGGTTGTACTCCAGCCCGGTCTTCAACAGGTGGCGTCCGGCGGCGAAAGACACGTTGTCGACTACCTGGAGCCGCGTGTCGAACGCCGGGTCGATCGGGAGAAAGAACGGGAGCCCGATCCGGAACGCGTCGGCGAAGTCCATGGCGATATCGGGGAACGGGCGCCCGCCCAGCCGGTCGAATTGCGGAGGGCCCGGGAGGCGGCCCGCCGGCAGCAGCGGCCCCGCGTACCCCCGGGGCCGGTCCTCCCGCGCCCACTGGACACGCAGCTCGTTGAAGAGCGTGTTGCCGAGTTGGGAACGCAGGCTTCCGTTGAACGCGTCCGACTCGTCGCCCTCGATTCCGTTGGCCGACGCGCCCCACGCGTCCACGTCGAACGTGCCGTTCACCTGCTCCGCCCACGTGTAGTTGTACTTGAACGAGGCCTGGCGCCGTCCGTCGAGATTCAGGTCCAGCTTGACCAGAAGCGCCCGCGCGTCGTCGGTGCGGCGTATCGGGCCGAACTCGTCGTCGAACAGCCCCGGCCATCGCGCCTTCAGAAAGCGGTCGAGCCGCTCCAGGTTGGCGCGGTTCGCGACATGGCGGACCGCCTGCTTGGTTTCGTCGGATGTCTGCTGGTCGTAGGCGACGAAGAAGAACGCCCGGTCGCGCGCGAGGGGGCCTCCCAGAGTGGCGCCGGCCTGGTTGCGGCCGAAGTCGGGCTTCCCGCCTCCCCGCGCCGCCGGAAACGGCGCCGCGATCTCGTCCCACTGGCCGAAATAGTGGACCGAGCCGTTCAGGCTGTTGGTTCCCGACTTGGTGATCACGTTGATGAACCCGCCCGCCGAACGCCCGAACTCCGCTGGGGCGCCCTGGTTCACGACCACCAGATCCGCGATGGCGTCCTGGTTGAAGGTGAAGGCGGGGCGCTGGCCGCCCCGCTGCTCGCCGAAGAAGGGGTTGTTGAAGTCCGCCCCGTCGACGATGACGTTGTTGAAGATGCCGCGCTGGCCTCCGATGTTCAGCTCGTCGCCGTCCGCCCCCTGCGAGATCGACGCGCCGGGCGTCAGAAGAGTCAGGTTCATGAAGTTGCGTCCGTTGCTCGGCAACCCGTCGACCACGTCCTCGCGGATACGTTGCGAGCGCGTGACGTCGGTGGAATCGACCACCCGCGGGGCTTCGCCGACGACCGTCACTGTCTCGGCCGCCACGACGCGCAACTCCACGTCCAGGTCGACGACGCCGCCGGCGCGCAGGACGGCGCCCTCGATGCGCTCGGTCCCGAAACCGGCCGCGGAGGGCGTCACCGTGAGGTCGTACGCGCCGGGCGGCAGCAGCGTGCGGACGAACGTCCCGGACGAGGCGGTCTCCACCCGGGTCCGCAAATCGGTCTCCCGGTTCCGAATGACGATCATCGCCCCCGGCGCCGGCTGGCCGGTCGGGTCGCGGACCGTGCCCCGGATGACGCCCGTCGTGGTCCCCGCCTGGGCGCCGAGCGCCGAAGGGTGGACGCCCGCCAGCGCCGCGAGAACGATCGCGGCCGCACGGCCCCATGCCCCCGGTCGTGGCCGGAGGTATCGGTCCACGTGACGCACAGTCGATGTCACGGTCGTGTCCATGGCTGACGGTCCGCGGCGTCATCCGCGACGCTCGGCGGGGCGCGCGTGCGCGACGTGTGTATCGTACCCGATGCCCGTCCGGTTCCGGTTCACGCCTCGACCGGTGTGAGTGGCCGCTTCGTCGCTCAGACGAGGGACGCGCGCCGCGTCGAGCGGAACGCGAACCGCACTGCCGAGACCGAAATCGGCCCGCCGCCCGTCGATGACGAGCGGCTGAATCCAGCTTCGGGCGCCGCTGGGCTGCACGTCGATGTACGGGCCGTTGCCGCCGGCGCGGCGTCCGGGCCGGGCCGAACGGACCAGGGCGGCGGAGAGGCGCTTGTCGGGATGGGGGCGCTTGGGTTTGGACTCTCGACGAGCGGGGATGGGTCGTGTCGCTGTGTTCATCCCGTCCCGCGGGGTTCCGGCGCGGGCTTCGCGCCGGACGGTTCGAAGCGGATCCGAATCGTGGCCGGCGGACCTCATGTTGGGAGGAATACACCATGACATGTAACATTAGGGCGATATATTGACCCTGCTGTGTGATATTATCGGGATCGTGCGGTCAGGCGCCGGCAGGCGGGCCAGGATCCGGCAGCCCGTCCGTGCGCGGCCTTCGGCCGAGGGGCGACCATGAAGGACAACGCCGAGGAACTGCGGAGGGAGATCGCGGCGCTCGAACAGCGCGTTTCCCGGTTGAGCGCGGCCATCCTGCGCAGCAGCGCCAGCCTGGACCTCGATACGGTCCTCAAGGAGGTCGTCGACAGCGCCCGCACGCTGACCGCCGCACGCTACGGCGTGATCGTCACCGTCGACGAGATCGGGCGGATCCAGGAGTTCGTGACCGCCGGTTTCACACCCGAGGAGCAGGGCCAGCTCGCCGCGTGGTCCGAGGGACCGACGCTGTTCGCGCATTTCCGGGACCTTCACGCGCCGCTGCGGATTGCCGACCTGCCCGACTACGTTCGGCGGCTCGGGCTGGCGCCGGACCTGATGCGGTCGAAGACGCTGCTCGGCACCCCGTTGCGGCACCGCGACGCGCACGTCGGAAACTTCTTTCTCGCCGGCAAGGAGGGCGGCCGGGAATTCACCGGGGCCGACGAGGAGGTGTTGATGCTGTTCGCCTCCCAGGCCGCCACGGCCATTTCGAACGCGCGCGCACACCGCCTGGAACGGCGCGCGCGCGCCCGGCTCGAGACCCTGATCGAGACCTCGCCGGTGGGCGTCGTGGTCTTCGACGGCCGAACCGGCGAGCCCGTGTTGTTCAACCGCGAGGTGCGGCGGATCACGGACGCCCTCAGCACGCCCGGGCAGTCCGCCGCGGAGCTGCTGCAACTGGTGACCTGCCGGCGCGCCGACGGGCGCATGGTGTCCCTGGCCGAGTTCCCGCTGGCGCAGCAGTTGAGCAACGGCGAGACGGTGCGCACCGAGGAGATGACGCTCTCGGTTCCCGACGGCGGCAGCGTGACCACGCTGGTCAGCTCCACGCCGATCCATGGGTCCGACGGCGCCGTCGAGTCGGTCGTGGTCACGCTGCAGGACCTGGCGCCGCTGGAGGAGCTGGAGCGGCAACGGGCCGAGTTCCTCAGCATGGTGAGCCACGAGCTGCGAACGCCGCTGAGCTCGGTGAAGGGCTCCACCGCGACGGTGCTGGGGGCCTCGCCGGCCCCGGACCCCGCCGAGATGCTGCAATTCTTCCGGGTCATCGACCAGCAGGCCGACAGCATGCGCGGCCTCATCGCCGATCTGCTCGACCATGGGCGGATCGTGACGGGCACGCTGTCGGTTTCCGCCAGCCCGGCGGAGGTGGCCGATTTGGTGGACCAGGCCCGGAACGCCTTCGTGAGCGGCGGCGCATCCCACCCGTTGCGCATCGACCTGCCGGAGGCCCTGCCGCCGGTGATGGCCGACCGCGGCCGCATCGCGCAGGTCCTGATCAACCTGTTCTCGAACGCGGCGCGACATTCCCCCGACTTCTCCGCCATCCGGATCTCGGCCGCCCGCGACGGCGTGCACGTGGCGATCTCGGTTTCCGACAGTGGCCGGGGCGTGCCGCCGGACCGGCTGCAGCACCTGTTCGGCAGGCGCCTCGACGCCGGGGAGGGCGGCCTCGGCGGCAACGGTCTCGGCCTGGCCATATGCAAGGGCCTCGTGGAAGCTCACGGCGGGCGCATCTGGGCCGAGAGCGGCGGCGCCGGCCGTGGCCTGAAGGTCACCTTCACCGTGCCGGTGGCCGAGACGGCCGGCGGCGGCCCGCCGGCGCCGGCCACCGCCAGCCGGACGCGCGCGCCTCGCGCGGCCGCAGCGAAGGCGCCCATTCTCGTGGTCGACGACGACCCGCAGACGCTGCGCTACGTTCGGGACGCGCTCGCGGCGGCCGGATACGCGGCGGTCGTCACGGGCAATCCCGAGGAACTGCCCGACCTCATCCGGATGCACAAACCGGGACTGGTGCTGCTGGACCTGCTGCTTCCGGGGACCGACGGCGTGGAACTGATGGAGCGCATCCCCGAGCTGAGCGACGTGCCCGTGATATTCATCTCCGCTTACGGCCGCGACGAAACGATCGTTCGGGCGCTGGACGCGGGGGCCGCGGATTACGTCGTCAAACCCTTTTCGCCGTCCGAGCTGGCGGCCAGGGTACGGGCGGCGCTGCGGCAACGCGCCGAACCCGAGCCGTTCCTCCTCGGCGAGTTGTCCATCCGCTACGCGGAACGGGCCGTCACGGTGGCCGGACGTCCGGTCGTGTTGACCGCCACCGAGTTCGAGGTGCTCCGCGTGCTCTCGCTCAACGCGGGACGCGTCGTCGACTTCGGATCGCTGCTGCGACAGGCGTGGGCCGGGGCGTACAAGAGCCACGACGACCCCAAGCTGGTGCGCGCCGTGGTGAAGAGGCTGCGCCGCAAGCTGGGCGACGACGCGGCCGACCCGCGCTTCATCCGCACCGAGCGGGGTGTCGGCTACCGCATGCCGGCGCCGGGACGCCCCCCGCCATGAGTCCGCCGCGATCCGGATGACTCGATCCCGGAAGGCTGCGCGTCGGATACGCCCGGCGCGTCGACGCCTTCGCGCGTCTCGGCCAGCACCTGGTCGACCACGCGCCGGAGCGCCTCGGCCTCGGTATCCCCGTCCAGGCGGCGCAGCCGAAACAGGTCGACCTGCCGGTCGGCGCCCGCGCCGTCGCGGATGATCGCCAGCGCGCGCCGCGTCTCGGCTTCGCAATCGAGCGCGCGGGCGTCCGGGGCGAGTTCCTCGACGAGACCGGCCGCGAGGTCGTCGATGTCGACCCGTCCGCCCTCCCGCGACGGGTCCCCGAAGAAGGCCAGCACGCCGTAGCGCTGCGCGACCCAGCGGTTCTCGGCGATGATTTCGGTCAGCGGCTCCGTCGGCAGGCCGCCCTCGCGGTCCAGGCGCAGCATCCGCCGAACGAGGGACGCATACAGCGCGGCGATGCACACGGCGTCCTCGATGCGCGTACAGATATCGCAGATCCGCATCTCGATCGTCGGATAGGCCTGGGACGGACGGATGTCCCAACACAGCTCGCTGCCGCTGTCGATGAACTTCATGCGCCGGTACTCGGCCACCAACGCGTCGAATTCCGCCTGCGACCTCAAGGGGCCCGGCATGCCGGTGCGCGGGAGACCGCCCACCAGGGTCAGCCGCCACGACTTGAAGCCGGTCTCGCGCCCGGCGTTGAACGGCGACGACGTCGACAACGCGTGGAGCAGCGGCAGGTAGCCGCGAAGGGCGGTCATGACCCGTATGCGCGAATCGGGGTCGCCGAACCCGGCATGGATGTGCATCCCGCCGACCAGGAAACGCCGCAGGTTGTCCTGGAACGTCGTCACGAACCGTTCGTAGCGCTCGCGCGGCGTGGGCGACTGATCCCGCCACGACGCGAACGGATGCGTGGAGGCGGCCATCACCGCGGCCCCGTGGCGCCCGGCGGCCTCGATGACGATCCGCCGGGTCTCGCGCAACGCCTGGCGCAGCTCGGCGATGGAGCGGCATACGCGGGTGTTGGTCTCGATCTGGGAGCGCAAGAATTCGTGGACGACCTTGTGCGGCCCGCGGTTCGTCTCGCACGCCTCGAAAATCGCGGGGTCGGGATCGGTCAACAGGTCGCGAGAGACGGGGTCGACGAGAAAGAACTCCTCCTCGACGCCGAGCGTGATGGCCAGATCATCGGGTCGTTCGTCGCCGGTCACGGCTTGCCTCCGAAGCGCGGCGGCGCGATGGATGTGAGATGCGTGACGCACATGTTCACTCGAGCGCTCCCGGGTTCCTTCGGCGCCGCCGCGTGCTCCGGAACCCGCGGGCGCCCGGCCGTTGACGTTCATTATCACATTCGGGGAAAACGCGCGGCGGCACGGGCCCGATCTTCCGGGCGGAACGGCATCGACTCCGCGCGACACGGGTCCACCGGCGTTGCGCCGGCAATCTCGTTGAACGGCGGTCATCCGGTCCGATTCGCTCCGAGGGGCCGGTACAATTCCGCCATGAAGGCAAACGCATTGAAATGGCTCGACGCGGCGGTCATCGCGGCCGCCGCCGGGACCGTGCCGCTGGTGGTCCTGGACGCCCGGCAGATCAGCACACCCGTGACCTCGGCGGCCGACTGGATCATCTGGCTGGTGTTCGTCGCGGACCTCGCCGCGGACTTCCACAGACGGGCCGGCGCGGGCCGGAAGCTGTTCAGCCTGGCGATCGTGATCGTCAGCTTCCCCGCCCTTCCCGAAATCCTGGCTCTGTCCCGGCTCGCCCGGTTGACCCGGCTCGCTCAACTGATCCGGATATCCGCGGTGGCCCACAAGGCAATGCCCGCGCTCCAGCGAACGGTGGGCCGGAGCGGCGCGCGTTACGTGGCGGGCATCGCCGTGCTGGCGGTGTGGGTGGGCGGCGGGCTGTTCTACCTGGCCGAACCCGAGACCGTCGGCAACGTCTGGAACGGCGTCTGGTGGGCGGTCGTGACGACCACGACGGTCGGCTACGGAGACATCTCGCCGGCGACGTTGCTGGGCCGGGTCGTGGGCGTCGGTCTCATGGTCATCGGGATCGGGCTGTTCGCGACGCTGGGCGGCTCGGTGGCCGCGTTCTTCATCGAGGCGGATTCCGACGACCGCCTGGACCGAATCGAGGAGCGCCTGAAACGGATCGAGGACGCGGTCAAGCGTGTCGGCCGCACGTGAAGATGTACCCGCGTCCGATCGAAACCGGCCAACTCGTGTGCTAACGACATCCGTAGACCGAGCGGTTGACGGGGAGTGCTACCCGGTGCTACCGCCGTGACGACGGGTAGACTCATGACCGTCAAGTCGTCGATTTCTCTCACGGACGAGCAACACGCCTTCGCCAAGGCACTGTGGACTCCGGGCGTTACGCCAGCGTCAGCGCGGTCATACAGCAGGGCCTCGACCTACTCTCAAACAGCGTACTGACATCGAAGACCTCGAACACCGTGCGCTCCGCGAAGTGCTCGCCCGCCGCCGGGCCGGCGAATTCGTCAGCGCAGACGCCATGGACGACCGGTTGGCCCGGATGATTGCCGACAAGCGCCGGTCCCATGGCCTTTCGTCTTGAGTTCTCGGCCGACGCCGAGCGCGATTTCGACCTGATTTTCGACCACCTGCTGGAGAACTACGTTCGATTCGGCGAAAGCACAGAGTTCGCCATCGAACACGCCGAAGCCCGGATTCTGGAGATTCGCGTCGCCGCCAACCGCATCCTGACCGCGCCGCACCGTGGCGCGCGTCACGACGATATTCCGCCGGGATTACGGCACGTGGCGATCGACCGCGCCATCCACTGGTTCGACATCGATGACCCGGCGGGGACCGTACGCATCCTCGCCGTGTTCTTCGGCGGACAGGATCACGTACGCCGCATGCTGTCCCGGCTTCTGGGGACGTGATCCTGCCCCTCACGGCGCCGAGACGTGTGGACGGCGGCGACGACTGGACGGTGGGGTTCCTCCCGTGCTTCGAGTCGCCACGCGTTCGTGCCCCGTTCGCGTTCCGTCTTCCAGGTCTCAAACAGCGGATCGACCGTCCGGCTCGAATACCAGCGCCGGCACGACGACTTCCCATGTATCGCACTGGACGCCGTCTTGAAACTCGGGCTTCGACGCCTCCCGGCTCCACGCCACGATCGCCCGAACCGTGGCCGACCGGCAACGTCGGCCGTCAGCCGGCCGGAAACTCGCGGCCAACCGTCCCACCAGCGTCCCGTCACTGTCCAACAGTTGCGGGCGGCCGCCGTTCACGACCCGCCACCGCAGCGGATCACCGGGCGCCAGCGCGGCGATGGCGCGATGCACGGAACGGGAGGCGTCGTGCCGCCCGGCGAATCCGAGGTCCACGTCGTTCAGGCCCGGGTGCACATGCCGGTACGTCAGGGCGCCGGCGGCGGGCGGCAGTTCCACCGGCTCGCGGCGCATGGCGCAGGACTTGGCGAGTAACGGCTCCTGCAACCGGAGCGGTTGCCGGAGGTAGACGAGCGTGAGCGTCTCCCGGGCGCGCGTCATGGCCACGTAGTACAGTCTTCGAGCCTCGTCCGGTTCTCCGCCCGGCCCGGCGTCGTCCCAACCTCCGTCGAGCACCACGACGTGGTCGAACTCGAGCCCCTTGGCCCGATGCGCTGTCAGCAGCAGCAGGCCGCGCTGGCGCCGGCGGATGTCCCGTCCCCATTCGGCCAGCCACTCGATGAAGTGATTCACCGGGGTCTCCGCGTCGCCGGCCTCCAACGCGTGCTCGTCGAGAGCCTGCCGCAGCAGCACGTTCCAGGGATTGCGTGGTTGGGCCTCCACCCAGGCGCCCATGGCCGTCCCGTCGACGATGTCGGACCCCCGCGCGCGCAGCCATCCGACGAACGCGCGGGTTTCGCGCAGATACCAGAAGCCGGGGATGTCCTCGTTTCCCATCTGGACCGGAACGCGCCGCGCCTCGCAGAACGCGCGCACGGGCGCCAGGTACGTCCATTCGCGCGCGATCACGGCGGCCCGCGACCAGTCCCAGTTCGGCGACAGACTGGACAGCCGCTCCAGCTCCGCCATGGCGGTACGCGCCTGGGACACCGGGTCCGGCGCCGCCGGCAGGAGTTGCACGCGCCCTCGCGACACGGGATCCAGCGTCTGCCACGCCCCGCCCGGAGGATCCTTCTCGCGCGCCCGGTCGATGCGGATCGGGTGCCCGGCCTTCAGCCGCTCGCGCGCCGGCTCGATCACCGCGTTGGCCGCGGCGACGATGTGCCGCGTGGAACGGTAGTTCGCGGTGAGGTACACGGGCTTCGGCCCGTAGTCCGTCTCGAAGCCCTGGATGAACGCGACGGACGCGCCGTTGAAGGCCTAGATGTTCTGGTCGTCGTCTCCCACCGCGAACACGGTGAGCTTGCCGGCCTCGTCGTCGCGCGTTCGCCCCGCCAGCGCGGATATCAACGCGTACTGGTCCGCGTCGATGTCCTGGTATTCGTCCACCAGGATCCAGCGGAACCCGGCCAGCAACCGTTCTCTCCGTTCGTCGGCCTCTTCCGGCGGCAAGCCCTCGCCGTGGAGGAGCCCCACGGCCCGGCGGATAACATCGCGGAAGTCCTCCTCGTCGGGGCGTTCCGCCCGGCCGGTGAAACTGGCGCCCGCCAACCGCATGGCCAACGCGTGGCAGGTCAGCACCGTGACGCCGCGCGCTTCCCGGCCGATGAGATCGTCGAGACGCCGTCGGATGTCGGCGGCCGCGTGCCGGTTGTAGGCCAGGGCCAGGATGCCCCGCGGGTTCTCGCGCCGCGCTCGAACCAGGTACGCGATGCGGTGCACCAGGACGCGCGTCTTGCCCGAACCCGGACCGGCGAGCACCAGCACGTTCGTCTGCTCCCGGTCGTCGGCGACAATGCGTTGCTGGACGGGATTCTTCAGGCTCTCGACGATGCGGCGCCACGATTCGGGCGTCGTCTCACGGCCGATCTCACGGTCGCGGCCGGGCAGCCAGCGGCGGAGGAAGTCCGTCTCCTTCAGGGTGAAGTAGTCCATCGCCAGCCGCAGCGCCTCGCCCATGGTCTTCAGTCCGCGGGCGGCGAACTCCATCATCACGTGGATCTGCAGCACCTGTCCCTTGTAGTGAAGCGCCAGGGGCTGGAAGTCGGCCTTCGCGAAACCGCGCCGCTCGCCACGGGACAGGCGGATGGTCATGGCCGGACGGAACACCGCAAGCCCCTTGTTGAGCCGGATGACTTCCTGATCGTGCAGCCATAGCAGCGCGCGGTCCAGCAGCCTGGAGGGATGACGGATCCCGCCTTTCAGGAACAGATCGGACTCGATCGCCCCCGTCAGCTTGCCGAGCGTGGTCTCGGCCAGCAGATCCGTGCCGCGGCTCTCGGACGGCAGGCGGGCCATCAGGTGCTCGAGCAGGCGCGCCGCGGCCTGCCGCCGGAGCCGCGCGGCGTCCTCCAGCGCCGGCCACTCGCGATGCAGCCTCACCTCGACCGACTCCCAGTCCCGTTTTCGCACCGCCATGCTGCCGGCGGAACCGACCTCGCCGCGGCCGTCGTAGCCGATGCTCCGCAGGATGCGCCAGAGCCGTTCCGGCAAGGGATCGACAAGGCCCGCGTCGCGCAGCACCTGGGAGGCCACGCGCAAGTGCAGGACCGACGTGTCTCCCGGGCCCATGTCCGGCGCCGCTTCCCGCATGTGGGCGATCAGGGCGGTTTCCAGATCCACCGCCTGATCCAGGCGTTTCGAGGAGGAGCGTTCGACGCCCGCGTGCACGAACGCGGTCAACACGGTGTCGTTGCCGGCGACGCCCAGCCGTTCCAGGTCGTACAAGGCGCCGCGCACGCCGTCCGCATCCAGCCCCGAGGCGCCCATCAACTCGTCGGTCGTGACGCCCTCGTCGGCTCGGGCCTCGATCAACGCACGGGCGATTCGCAGCAACTGCCCGCGGTAGGTCTCAGTAACGGACGCCTTGACAAGCCTCGCGCGCGCTTCTTCGACGGAACCGACGCGGAGCGAGGACGGGAACACCTGGACCGCGTTCTCCTCCCGGGTCAGCAACTCCGCTTCTTCCAACCATGCGACGGCCGTTCGCACGCGCGTGTCGTCGGTCGCCGAGTCGCGCTGGAAGGCGTTGTCCGCGTCCTCGCCGAGAATCTCCCCGGCGGTCGCCACGACCTCGCCGTTCAGACGTTTCTTGCGATCCAGACCGCGCAACGCCCGGAGTATGCCGTGAATCTCCGCGCGGGTCAGACGCGAGCGGGCCGACATGCCGAACTGGCGTTCCACGTCGTCCGCCGCGTAGAGGAGGACGCAGCGCGCCGAAGCGCGGTCCCGTCCCGCGCGGCCCGCCTCCTGGAGGTAGTTCTCGAGCGAACCGGGCACGTCGGCATGAATCACCAGGCGGACGTCCGGTTTGTCGATGCCCATGCCGAAGGCGTTGGTCGCGGCGATCGCGCGCAGTTCGCCGCCGATGAATCGCCGCTGGACGTTCTTCCGGGTTTCCGGCGGCACGCCCGCGTGGAAGTGTTCCGCCGCGATCCGCCGCCCGCGCAGGAATTCGGCCACGTCTTCGCTCTGCCGGCGGGTGGCGCAGTAGACGATGGCGCCCCCCGGCCGGCCCGGCGGCAGGTGGGACGTCAGGACCTCGTGGATGACGGTGAATTTCTCGCTACCGGTGGCGGGGATCACCTCGAACGTCAGGTTGGAACGCTCGGCGCCGCCGTCGAAGACCCGCAGGTCGACGCCGATCCTGTCGCGGAAGTGGCGAACGATATCCTCGGTAACGTCCGGCTTCGCGGTCGCGGTCAGGCACAGCACCGGCGGGACCGGACCGTCGCGGGCCGTTTCCCGAATGTACCGGCCCACGTACCGGTAGTCGGGCCTGAAGTCATGGCCCCAACGCGACAGGCAGTGCGCCTCGTCCAGCACCCAACCGCCGATCTCGCGTTGATCGAGGACGCGGCGGACAGCTCGACCGCGAAGCTGCTCGGGAGAGATGATGAGAATGCCGGCGTCGCCCAGCCGCACGCGGTCCAGCGCGTCGGCCCGCTCCGGCATCGACAGCATGCCGTTGACGGTGACCGACGCGCCGATCCCCCTCGCCTCCAGGCCCGCCACCTGGTCGGCCATCAGCGCCACCAGGGGCGAGATCACCACGGTCAACGCGCCCGTCTTATCGTAACGCGACAGGGCCGGTATCTGGTAGCAGAGGGACTTGCCCGTACCCGTGGGCAAGATGCCGAGCACGTGCTCGCCCGCCATGGCCGCCTCGACGATGGCCTGTTGGAGGGGGCGCCCGTCATCGCCCACCGGTTCCGGGCGAAAGCCCGGAAACCCGAACCATCGCCGCATCTCCGCGCCCGCATCGTGGCGTTCCCGGCACCAGCCGCAGCCGGAGTCGCCGCAGGCCGTGTCCCGGAGTCGGCGCACGATCCGCCCCGCCTCGGGGAACTGACGACGCACCCAGGGCGGCGAGACCGAATTGCCGCCGGCCACCGACAGCCACGCCAGCGCGTAGGCCAGCGCCCAGCCCGAAGCCACCGAGCCCGCCGCGACCTCGCGCCCGTGATGGACGCAGGCGGCATGCTCGAGCCTCGACTGAATCGCCCGCATGGCGTCGCCGGTGGAAGGCCTCTGCGCGTCCCTCAATTCGCCGAACAGATCGTCCAGGGCCCGGTCCCGCCCGTGCGGGTCGGGCGTGCAGAGCCAGTGCCAGGCGGTCAACAGATCCGGCGCGGCGCCCCTCAACGCGCGCCGTTCGTCGTCGAAGACCCCCAGAGCCAGGCGGGCGTCGAGCTCCGGGTCGTTCCATCGTCCGCCGAGGAGCCCCCCGTCCTGGTAGTGCTTCACGAGGCCGTGATAAGGGTTGCGAGGAAACGCCAGCGGACTCAGACGCAGGGTATCGACGGCGGGCAGCCCGAGCAACCGCAAGCCGGGCCGCACCGCCGTCAGGTGCGGAAGGTCGAAGTCGATCAGGTTGTGGCCCAGTACGGCGGACGCCCCGTCGGCCAGTCTGTCCAGGCGGATGAGCGCCCCCGCCAGGCTGCCCCCGCGGAACACGACACGCTCGCCGGTGTCCGAGCGCAGCCCGGCGAACGCATGGATGCGGTTGTCCTTTCGGCCGACCTCGAGGTCCAGCGACAGGCAACTCCGGTGAGACCGTCTCGTTGGCGGTTGCATCCGTTTCGGCGGCGTCGGGACCCGACCATCGCGTGTCACCGGACCCTCGGAGGTGGACGGCGGCAACGTCACGCTCCCGACCCGACGCCGGGTCCGTACCAGGCACGATCGGAGTGGCCGATACACACTCCGTCGGAGTTCACTCGAGAAACGCGTCTTCGAGAGAACCTGGTCGAGCGGCCGCCACTCGCAACCGAGAGGTCCGAGACTGCCGTGGGTCCGCACAAGAATAGCCGATGGCCGCCGGACTTGGCGACAGGGTCACCGAGTCCGTTACCCGAAACGCCCCCGCGTGTTGCGGGATACGAGCGGCGATTCGCGCCGACCTCCGCGCGCCCCCATCCCGACCGTTCCCGCTTCGGATTCCGCTTGGCCGCCCGATCCGCCGCCATGTACTCTTGAGCGATGAATCGAACGAACACCCGGTTTCTGAAGCCCACACTCGCCCTGGCGCTGGTCGCCTGCGCATCCGGGCTGCTCTCGCCGGCCGCGCACACGCAGGAGGCGAGACCCGATCCGGAACGTGCGCAGGAGATGAGCCTCGCTCTCGCGCAACAAATGTTCGCCGCCGACGTCGCCGACATCGGTTTGTCGGCGACCGTCGAGTTCACATGCACCGATAGTGAGCAGGACGACGTCACGATCACGGCGAACTACAGCATCGGCGCAGTCGGCGACCACGAGGGCATCGGGAACTGGAGCGTTGAAGTCGATGCGACATCGGGTCTCCCCGGACTGGACAGGGTCACGGAATGCTTGCGAACGCATTTCGAAACCTTGGAAACCGGCGTCTCCTTCATCGACAGCGGCATTGCCGCCTCCGAGGACCCCGACGGCGAGTGACTGGACGCCTTTTCGACCATCGAACCCGGCGCGGTCGAATTCTGAACATCCTCGTCGAGGGAGCCGCAGCGGGAATCTTCCTCTTGTCGGCGTTCTATGCCTTCGGATCCGACGGGTTCCTCGTGAGGTCCGGATGGGTTGGCATCGTCCTGACAATCGCCGGCTCGATCGCCGCCGTTGCGTACCTGAAGTTCCTGTTGTCTCCGGACAGCCGCAGGGAGTCGCTGCTGCCGTTCCGATGGAACGAGCATCGCTTCTGGTTGTCGCGCCTCGCACGTGGGGCGCGTGGCCATCGCCACGGCTCGGACCCGTCGCCACACGACAGACCGGAATAGGCGCTTCAAGTCGCGGCAGCCCGCCCGAGACATCGCCCCGGCCGCCGTGCCGGACGCGCCGTTGGCGTCAACCCCCTATTGACGGTCCGTCGCCCCGTTGCATCTTCGCCGATGATGTGACGGATGGCTTCCACGGTCCGGGCGACGATGGAAATCATGGCCATGTTGCGCGACGTCGCCGGCTGACCGTCCGCGGCGTCCGCGCTGGGGTTCCAGCGAGCCGCGTCGGGGCGCCGTCGGCCCGCGTTCCCGGAAGGCGCCGGACGCGATTTCAGGCCGGATCTCGCCTGCGCCGCCCGCGATCGACACAGACCGCTCCGCATTCCGAGTTCCACCGTGTGCCCGATACGACGTGAATTCGAAGAGATGGAACGACCCGCCACCACACTCGTCACCGGCGCCACCGGGTACATCGGCGGGCGGCTGGCGCCGCGGCTGGTCGAGGCCGGGCGCCGTGTCCGCGTGCTGGCGCGGAACGCGGCGCGCGTGCGGTCGCGGCCGTGGGCCGGACGGGTGGACATCGTCGAAGGCGACGTCACGGACCCCGACTCCTTGTCACGCGCGCTGGATGGCGTGGAGTGCGCCTACTACCTGATCCACAGCATGGGAGGCGGGGCGCGGTTCCACGAGACGGACGTGGAGGCGGCGCGGCTCTTCGGCCATGCGGCCCGGGACGCCGGCGTCGGCCGGATCGTCTATCTGGGCGGGCTGGGGGACCCGAACGCCGAACTGTCCGCGCACCTGCGCTCCCGGCAGGCGACCGGGCGGGCGCTGGCGGAAGGCGGCGTGCCGGTCACGGAGTTTCGCGCCGCGGTCATCGTCGGGTCGGGCAGCATCTCGTTCGAGATGATCCGGTACCTGGTGGAACGCCTGCCGGTCATGGTCTGTCCCCGCTGGGTCTATTCGCGCGTCCAGCCCATTGCCGTCGGCGATGTCCTGGACTACCTGGCCGCGGCTCTCCGGAACCCCGCATGCGCCGGCCGCGTCGTCGAGATCGGCGGCCGGGACGCGACGACCTACCGGGGCATGATGCTCGGCTACGCCAGGGCGCGCGGCCTCAGGCGGCGGCTCGTGCCGGTGCCGGTGCTCACGCCGCGCCTGTCGTCGTATTGGGTCCACTGGATCACCCCGATCCCGTCCAGGGTGAGCGGGCCGCTGATCGAGGGGCTTCGGAACGAGGTCGTGGTGCGGGACGAATCGGCCCGGGACCTGTTTCCCGAAATCGAGCCCCGCGACTACGCGACGGCCATCGCCGGGGTGATCGACGACCTGGACCACGGGCGGATCGACACGGCCTGGAGCGACGCCGGCGGGGCCGGGGCGGCGCCGGATTCCCTGCCCCACCTGGAAACGCGCGAAGGGATGATCTTCGAGCGGCGGACGCTCACGGCCGCGGCGTCCGCCGAGGCGGTCTTCCGGGTGATCGCCGGCATCGGCGGCGACCGGGGATGGTTCTACGCCGACTCGCTGTGGCGGCTCCGGGGCAGGATCGACCGCCTGTTGGGCGGCGCCGGGTTGCGGCGGGGGCGCCGGCATCCCGACGCGCTGCGCGTGGGCGACGCGCTGGACTTCTGGCGCGTGGAGGCCCTGGAACCCGGCCGGCTGGTGCGGCTGCGGGCCGAGATGAAGCTGCCGGGGCGCGCCTGGCTCCAGTTCCGGGTCTCGGAGGAAGCCGGCGGCCATGCGCGGCTGGAGCAGACGGCGGGGTTTCTGCCCAAGGGCCTGGGCGGCCTCCTATATTGGTACGGCCTGTACCCGGTCCATGCGCGAATCTTCGACGGGCTGGCGCGCGCGATCGCGCGGCGCGCGGAGGCCGGTTGAACGGCCGGCAGCCACTCGAGAATTGTCGCCCCGGCATCGTTCCGGCGGCCCGGATCTGACCCTCCAGGATCGTATATAATTCCCTGTTCCCCGAACGCCCGGAACCGGGACTGTCGACCGAATCGACGCCAGGGAGTGCGGATCGAAGCATGACCACGACCATCGACACGCTCAGGGAGAAGGCGCGCCGGATGCGCGTCTCAGCGATCCAGGCGACGACGCTTGCGGGTTCGGGACACCCGTCGTCGTGCCTGTCCGCGGCGGACCTGGTATCGGTGCTCTTCTTCCAGCAGATGCGGTACGACCCGGCCGACGCGGACAACCCGGCGAACGACCGGTTCGTCCTGTCCAAGGGCCACGCGGCGCCCCTGCTCTGGGCGGCCTATGCCGAGGCCGGCATCGTCGACGAGGCGGCGCCGATGACGCTGCGCCGTTTCGACAGCCCGTTGGAGGGCCACCCGACGCCGCGCATGCCGTGGGTCGGCGTCGCCACGGGCTCGCTCGGGCAGGGCCTGTCGGCGGCCCTGGGCATGGCGCTGGCCGAACGCCTCGACGGCGCCGGATACGACACCTTTTGCCTGCTGGGCGACGGAGAGTGCGCCGAGGGCTCGGTGTGGGAGGCCGCCGCGCTGGCCGGCCACTACCGCGCGTCCAAACTGTACGCGGTGGTGGACGTGAACGGCCAGGGGCAGAGCCAGCGGACGATGTACGGGTTCGACGTCGACCGGTACGCGGCGATCTTTCGCGCGTTCGGCTGGCACGCCGTCACCGTCGACGGCCACGACTACGCGGCGATCTCGGCCGCCTTCGAGGACTGCCGCGCGGGGGGCGGCGACCGTCCGCGCGTCATCGTCGCCCGGACGTTCAAGGGCCGGGGTGTATCGTTGCTCGAGGACAAGGACGACTGGCACGGAAAGCCCGTCCCGAAGGCCCGGCTCGCGGCCGCGCTCGCCGAGCTGTCCCAACCGTGTTCGAGCAACGGCTTCCAGCCGTCGATCCGGACCGGCGCCCCGGCGCCGGAAGGTCCCGCGTCCCACGCGCTGACGCTCGCCCGGGAATTGGGTTCCGAGACCGCAACGCGCGAAGCCTACGGCGACGCGCTCGCGAAGCTCGTCGCCCAGGATCCGCGGATCGTCGCGCTCGATGGCGACACCAAGAACTCGACGTTCTCCCAGAGCGTGCTGGCCGAGCGTCCCGAGAACTTCTTCGAGATGTTCATCGCGGAGCAGAACATGGCCGGCGTCGCCGCCGGCATGTCGGCCTGCGGCAAGATCCCGTTCGTCTCGACGTTCGCCGCGTTCCTGACCCGCGCGTTCGACCAGATCCGCATGGCGGCGATCTCGCGCGCCGACATCCGGTTCGTCGGCTCGCATTGCGGCGTCTCGATCGGCCCGGACGGCCCGTCCCAGATGGGCCTGGAAGACATCGCCATGTTCCGGACCATACCCGGCTCGGTGGTGCTCTATCCGGCCGACGCCGTTTCGACCGAGCACCTCGTCGCGCGGCTCGCCGACACCGGCGGGATCAGCTACCTCCGGACGACGCGTCCCAAGACACCGGTCATCTACGACTCCGCCGAGCCGTTCCGGATCGGGGGCTCGAAGCTATTGCGCCAGTCGGAAGACGACCGGGCGACGATCGTGGCCGCCGGCGTCACGCTCCACGAGGCGCTCCGGGCGGCGGAACGACTCGCCTCCGAGCAACTGACGGTGCGCGTGATCGACGCGTACTCGGTCAAGCCCATCGATACGGACACGCTCCGGCAGGCCGCCGCCGACACCGGACGCCTCCTGGTCGTCGAGGACCACTATGCCGAAGGCGGGCTCGGCGACGCCGTCCTGGAAGCCGTCGGCCACCGGGCCGAGGTCCGGAAGATCGCCGTGGGCGGCGTGCCGCGGTCCGGAACGCCCGACGAACTGCTCCGGGCGTTCGGGATCGACGCCGACGGCATCGCCGCGCGGGTGCGGGAAGCCGTCGATGCGCCGGGCGGCGGAAACGCCGCGCAATGACCGGCTACACCGAGGAACACGCCCGCTCCGGCGTGGACGCCCCCCTGCCCGAGATCGAGTGCTGGCCCAACCAGTACCCGGGTTACGAGATCACGATCTCGGTCCCCGAGTTCACGTCGATCTGTCCGAAGACCGGCCTGCCGGACTTCGGCGTGCTGACGCTGAAGTACACGCCCGACGCGAGTTGCCTGGAGCTGAAATCCCTGAAGGGGTATTTCCTCGCATACCGGAACCTCGGCATCTTCTACGAGAACGTCGTCAACCGGGTCCTGGCCGACCTGGTCCGGGCGTGCGGTCCGGTCCGGGCCGAGGTCGCCGGCGAGTTCCACGCCCGCGGGGGCATGAAGGCCGTCGTCCGCGCGGTCTACGAACGCCCCGAAGACGCGTAGCGCGCGCCGCGGACGGCGCTGGGGTGTTTCACGCCGGCCGTGCGTTGAAGAGAATGAGGTTGAAGAGATAGTTTCTTGGACTGACGCCTCGCTGCGCTCGTTGTCCACCCGCGGCGAGGAACGCCGCGGTTCCAAGTTGGCTGACGATAACGTTTTGCGTGTCCTCCGCGCCTTGGCATGGCCCTCGATCCACTGACGCCATGACCATCCGCGCGTGTTTTGCCGCCAGCTTACGGCACTCTCCAAAAGTAGTCGCGGCGTCCTCGCCGCGACTGGACAACGAGGCGGTAGCCGAGGCGTCAGCCCAGGAAAAAGTTCTCTTCTTGGACCGACAAGTCCCGACAACGGCGCAGCGTGAAATCACCCTGCTCACGGCCGCCTCGAATATTGCCAATCCCCCGACGAATCACTAGTATTTGGCAATGTCCAAACAACGATCCTCGAAAGCGTCCACGTCCGGGCAAAAACCGCGAAAGTCCGGCGGCAAGGCGATCGTCATCATCCTCGGAGGCGTCATCGCGGCCGCCGCCCTGGCTTTCGTTCTGGGCGTAGGCGACGAGCCCGTTCCCGCCGCCGCAACCGGATCCCTCGAGGACATGGCGGCCCGCCACGTCCGCGGCGCCGCGAACGCGACGGTCACCCTCATCGAGTTCGGCGACTTCCAGTGCCCGGCATGCGCGGCCTACCACCCGGTGCTGAAGGCCCTGCTGGAGCGGTTCCCCGACGATCTCGAACTCCAGTTCCACCACTTCCCGCTGGTCAGCATCCACCCGAACGCGCTGCCGGCCGGCGTGGCCGCCGAGGCGGCCGCCGAGCAGGGGCGGTTCTGGGAGATGAACGACATGCTGTTCGAGAACCAGAACGCCTGGGCGTTCCTGCCGAACCCGGATCCGGTCTTCGTGGAGTACGCGCGGGCGCTGGCGTTGGACATCGACCGGTTCGAGAGCGACCTCCGATCCGACGAGCTGCAAACGCGGGTCCTCGCCGACGGGCGCATGGCCAACCAGATGGGTCTGGGCGGGACGCCGTCGTTCTTCGTCAACGGCCGGCAGCTCCTTGCGCTGCCCTCGAGCCTGGCGGAGTTCGAGCGGATCATCACCGACGCGATCCCGAACCCGTGACGGCCCGCCTCGCGGTCCTCGGCCTGTCGTTCCTGGGCATGGTCGACACGCTGTACCTCTCGCTCCAGCGGGATTCCGGGCCCATTCCGTGCCACGTTACGGAAGGTTGCGGCGACGTCCTGAACAGCGTGTATTCCGAAATCGCCGGCGTGCCCATTTCCTGGATCGGCTTCGCGTTCTACGTCTCGGTGTTCGGCGCGGTCGTCTTCGACGTGTTCGGAGAGACCCCGACGTTCCGGTGGCTTCGCGCGCCGGCGGCGGCGGCGCTGGCGGTCTCGGCGGTCCTGACCGGGATCCAGGCGTTCGTCCTGGAAGCCTACTGCGAGTACTGCCTGACCTCGGCGGCCCTGTCCACGGCGATCTGCGCGCTGGTGTGGGCCGGCTCGCGCCGCGCCCGGCCGCCGGTCGAAAAAGTCTGAAGACGGCCGGGGCTTTTTGGGTAAACTATTCGTTGTCCATCGGCCGCGCCGCCCGAACGGGCCGGCGCGCGGCCGGGAGGTGAGCACCATGCCGCGCAAGCAACTCAAGTTCGTCATCGGCCCCGTCGTCGTCATCCTCGCCATCGTATGGGTGGCCGTATCCGCGCTCGACGGCACGGGCTCCTATTGGCAGACGGTTCCCGAGCTCTACGCCATGGACGCCTCCGACGGGCTGGACGGCCGGCGGATCAAGGTGTACGGCGAGGTCGTGCCCGGAACGATCGTGCGCACCGCCGAAGCCGTCCGCTTCACGATCGTCGACCTGGAGTCGCGGCAGACCCTGGACATCGAGTACGTCGGCCGCAGCCCGGTGCCGGACACGCTGCGCGACTACGCCGAGGCCGTCGTCGACGGCCAGTACGCGGGTGACGGAGTCTTCACGGGGACCACGATCCAGGCCAAGTGCGCGTCCAAGTACGAACGCGAGCTCGAGGCCGGCGTGATCACGGAAGCCACGCAACTGGAACGGTAGGTGTCGCAACTCGGCCAGTTCGCCCTGACCCTGGCCTTCGTTGCCGCAACCTACTCGATCATCGCCTCTCTTTACGGGGCCCGGCGCGGCAACGACCGGCTGATCG
>JAJEEE010000039.1 GCA_022821145.1 Acidobacteriota bacterium | reverse complement strand
GCCCGCTCCAATTCCCGGGCGGGATACGTCTGCATTCGCCCCCCTCCTTCCCGAATGCATCAATATCCCCTCCCAGAAATCCTCGGAACCGGACTTTTCATTTGCTACATCCTCCGGACACATCATTTGCTACCGACACGCTTTCTCTCTGTTCTTGACGGCTCCGGCCGCCGGGCAGTATTTTCCGGCAGTGGACGGCGCCGCCACCTGAAGGCAGGCGGCGCGTCCTGGTTCGGCCGGCGCCAGCCTTGCCCTGCTGGTGCCGGTCCGTGACGCGTTTCTGACCCACCGGCCCGCCGGCGATGCGTCCTCTGAGAGCGCACCATGACGCGCGCTCACGGGTGGATTCGATGACAAGCGATACGAAGTGGATCATCGGGACGACTGTGCCGACCGTGGTGGCCGCGGCGGGTTTGGTCGCGGGTCTGGTGTCCGCGCAAGTTTCCGGCGTCCATGCGCGGATCGATGGGCTTGAGGCCCGGATCGATGAGCGGCTCGACCGCATGGATGAACGGCTCGACCGCATGGACGCCCGTCTGGACGGAATCGACAGCCGACTCGACGGGCTGGACGCGCGGCTGCGCGCCGTCGAGGTCGAGTTCGCACGGGTGGATCAGCGCCTGGAGACGCTCGAGCGGGCGATCCTTCCGGGGCCGGACGGTTAGGCTGAACCCGCGATTGCCGCCGTTGGCCGGCCCCCACTCCCGATTGTGTCCGCTTCGACGGGCCGTGTCTGGTATCGTTGGAGGCATTCCGACAACACCAGCGGAGGGGACACAGTGAATAGACGCGCCGCAACATTGAGCGTGCTTGTTTTGGTTTCGTTGGCATGGGCGGCGACGGGGCCGCCGGCGTATTCCCAGGCCGCGGACGACGGGGTCCCCGATCTGAACGGCGTCTGGGCCTGGGGGCGGTGCCTGGAGGGGCCGGGCTTCGGCTGCATGCTGCTGGAGGCCGACGACCCGCGGCTGACCGCACGGGCGCGCGCGTTCCAGGCCGCGTTCGACGAAGTGACGGCGCCCAAGTACGACTGCGCGCCCATGACGATCCCCCACATGTTCACCGACCCGTATTCGTACCGGATCGAGCAGCTCGAGGACCGGGTCGTCTTCACGCACGGCAAGGACGACGTTGTCCGGACCGTGTGGCTGGAGGGGCACGGCCATCCCGCGCCCCCCGTAAACCGGTATTTCGTCCAGGGGTACGCGACGGGGCGCTACGAGGACGGCGCGCTGGTGGTGGTGACCACCAAGTTCACGTTCGACCCGACCGGGCTGAACAGCGACTTCAAGCTGCCGTCGTCGACGCAGAAACGGGTGACGGAGCGCTATTCCCGCGAAGGCGAGGCCCTCCGGCTCGGCGTGACGATCGAGGACACGTTCTTCCTGCGCGAGCCCTGGGTCTTCGAGGTCCGGTCGCAGCGGGACGAGCAACCGCTCGATCTGCCCTGGGACTGCCAGCTCGAGGCGGCGCGGCAGTCGCTGCGGCTGCTTTCGACCGACTATCCCGAGGACCCCGAAGTGGTCCGCATCCAACCCTAGGAGGCCGACATGACGCTCATCAGGCTGATGGCCCTGGCCGGCGCGGGCGCGGGGCTCCTCGCCGTGTCCGGCGCGGCCCACCACAGCACCAACAACATCTACCACGAGGACCAGACCGTGGAGATCACGGCCGTCGTCAAGGAGTGGCGGCTGGTGAACCCGCACCCGTTCCTGATCGTCGAGGTGGAGGGCGAGGACGGCGCGCCCGAGGAGTGGGACGTCAGCTTCGGCGGCTCGGCGGCCGGCCCCTTGCGGCGGCAGGGCTATACGCCCGAGACGTTCGCGCCGGGCGAGGTCATCCTCGTTCGCGGCAACCCGGCCCGGGCCGAGGACTATCACGGGATCCTGGTCCGGGGCGGCCTGCGGCGCGAAGACGGCACGCCGATACCGTAGATCCATGAAACCGTACACGTCCGCGCTGCTGGCCGCCGGCGCGGTTTGCCTCACTCCCGCGGCGGTTTCCGGGCAGGACGCCGAGGCCGCCTACACGGCCGCGCAGGCGGGAACGGGCCGCGCCCTCTACGCGGAACGGTGCGCGGGTTGCCACCTGGACGGCCTGGAGGGCGCGTTCGAAGCGCCCGAGCTGGCCGGCGCGAACTTCCGGAACACCTGGGCCCCGCGGCCCGTCGCCCAGTTGATGGATCTGATCTCCGCGACGATGCCGCCCGAGGACCGGGGTTCGCTTTCCGGAACGGACGTCGCCGCCGTCACCGCCTACATCCTGGAAGCCAACGGCGTGGCGGCCGGCGCCGTCGAGTTGACCCTCGCCTCGGCGGGGACCGTCATTCCGGGGACCGAGCCGGCCGTCGCCGAGGGCGCGGGAATTCCGCCCGTGCCCGGCCGGGCCGGCACGGTGCGTTCGCCGGACGGAGTGCAGGCGCCGCCCGCGTTCCTGGGCGAGGTTTCGGAGACGGCCGGCGGCGTGACCGAGACCTTCCGGCCCATCGAGCCGTACACGCCCGTGTCGGACGCCGAGTTGCGGGAACCCCCCGAAGGCGACTGGCTGCATTGGCGGGGATCGCCCGGCTCCGACGGGTTCAGCCCGCTTTCGCAGATCGATCGCGACAACGTCCACCGCCTGCAGCTCGCATGGGTGTGGGGGTTGCCCGACGGCAGCCGCTACCGGACGGCCCCCCTGGAGCGTGACGGCGTCCTGTTCCTGACCGCGGCCGGCGACCGCGTGCAGGCCCTGGACGCCGCCGAGGGGACGCTGCTGTGGGAGTACCGCCGCAGGGACGCCAGCCCGGAAGCCCGCGTCCAGAGCGTGGCGCTCTACGAGGACCAGGTGCTGGTGGCCACCAACGACGCGGCCATGGTGGCGCTCGATGCCCGCACCGGCGTCACGCGCTGGGAAACGGGGATCGACAATCCCGAGCTCGGTTTCCAGAACACGGCGGGACCGCTGGTGGCCGACGGGAAGGTGATCAACGGCATCAACGGCTGCACGCCGTTCACCGAGGCGAGCTGTTTCGTCTCGGCCTACGACGCGCGGACCGGACAGGAGCTGTGGCGCACGCACACGATCGCGCGGCCGGGCGAGCCGGGCGGCGACACGTGGGGCGGCCTGCCCTGGGAGCTGCGGGCCGGCGGCGACCTGTGGAACGGCGGAAGCTGGGACCCGGAGCTCGGCCTGGTCTACTACGGGACGGCCCAGGCCAAGCCCTGGGTGGCGGCGAGCCGCGGCATGACGACCGACGACGCGACGCTGTACGCCAACTCGACGCTGGCGCTGGACGTGGACGACGGGAGCATCGTCTGGTACCGGACGCACGTTCCCGGGGAGTCGCTCGACCTCGACGAGGGTTTCGAGCAGGTCCTGGCCGACATCGACGGCCGGCCGTCGCTGCTGACGATCGGCAAGCACGGCGTCCTGTGGAAGCTGGACCGGCGGGACGGCGCGTTCCTGGGCATGAAGGAGACGATCTTCCAGAACGTGCTGTCGATCGACCCGGCAACGGGCGAGGTGGCCTACCGCGACGACATCGCCAACGCTGGCGTCGGCGACTGGGTCTCGGTCTGCCCCTCGACGGCCGGCGGCCACAACTGGCACGCGACGAGCTACTCGCCCGAGGCCGGGCTGATCGTCATCCCCCTCAGCCAGAGCTGCATGGAGATTGCCGGACGCGAGATCGTGCTCGAGGAAGGCGGCGGCGAGAGCGGCGCCGACCGCGCCTGGATGGAGATGCCCGGCACCGACGGGAACTTCGGCAAGCTGGCCGCCTACGACCCGTCGTCGATGGAGGAGGTCTGGTCGATCGAGCAGCGGGCGCCGTTCCTGACCGCCGTCCTCACCACGGCCGGAGGCCTGGCCTTCGCCGGCGACTACGACCGGTGGTTCCGGGCCCTCGACGTCGAGACGGGGGAAGAGTTGTGGCGGACGCGCCTGGGAACGTCGGTCCAGGGCTTCCCGGTGACCTACGAGGTCGACGGCGTGCAGTACCTGGCCGTGACCTCCGCCCGGCAGGGCGGCAGCCCCTGGCGGATCGCGACGTTCCTGGCGACCGAGTTCGTCAGCCCCGGCGAAGCCAACGCCCTGTACGTCTTCCGGCTGGGCGAACCGTGATCGCTTGAGCCGTGACACCGATCCGACGTTCGATGTAGACTTGGAGTCGGCCTTACGTCACTTGCCCGAACGGACGAGGCCATGCTGGACGGCCCTTTCCAGCCAAGACAGGGAAAGGGAGCGTTGAATGATGAGTCCGGAATTCTTCGCCATCATCGGATCGGCCGTGGCCATCGTCGGACTGATCCTTCCGGGACAGAATTCCATGCGCCGCGATATCGCCGACCTTCGCGAGCGCATGGCCCGGCTGGAAGGCCTGTTCGAGGGATTCGCCGGGCGCCAGCCGAAGGCGTGAGCCGCCGCGCCTACTACAGGAGCGTCCCGAAAGGCCGCAGCGAAACACCGAGCGCCGTGCCAAACCACGGACGACACGCACAACGTCGCCGCATTCCCCATAGGACCCGCGGCGTCCGCGCCGCGGGTGGACAAGGCGGCCTCCGGGCCGCCGCGTCAGCAAGACGTGATCTTGCAAGGGGCCGACACCGTGAACGAAGAGATCATTTTCCTGGGCTGACGCCTCGCTCCGCCACCTCCATGGCGTAGCCAGGGAGGCGTCCAGTCGCGGCGAGGAACGCCGCGCCTACCATAGGTAGAGTCCCGAAGTTGGCGGCAGTACACGCGGGGACAGTCATGGCGTCGGAGGATCCAGGCCGATTCCAAGCCACGGCGGAAACGCACAAAGTCGCCCCCCATTCCCTGATGTTACCCGCGGCGTCCGCGCCGCGGGTGGACAAGGCGGCCTCCGGGCCGCCGCGTCAGCAAGACGTGATCTTGCAAGGGGCCGACACCGTGAACGAAGAGATCATTTTCCTGGGCTGACGCCTCGCTCCGCTCGTTGTCCAGTCGCGGCGAGGAACGCCGCGCCTACCATAGGTAAAGTCCCGAAGTTGGCGGCAGTACACGCGGGGACAGTCATGGCGTCGGAGGATCCAGGCCGATTCCAGGGCGCCGAGGACACGCACAACGTCGCCGCAATCCCTATCGTACCCGCGGCGTCCGCGCCGCGGGTGGACAAGGCGGCCTCCGGGCCGCCGCGTCAGCAAGCCGAGATCTTGCAAGCGGCCGACACCGTGAACGAAGAGATCATTCTCTTGCACTGACGCCTCACTCCGCCACCTCCATGGCGCAGCCGTGGAGGCGTCCACCCGCGGCGAGGAACGCCGCGGGTCCGATAAGGCTTGCGGCAACGTGTGGCGTGTCCCTGACCTCTACCTGAACCGCTCCCAGTCATGCCGCGTCCCCGCGGCCAGCCGGACGATCCGCGCGTAGCTGCGAATACCCTCCGGCACTCGGTTCGCTCGCAGGAAGGCGTCGAGCGCGCGTCCCTGACCCCGGCTCACCCAGGCGACCCGCTCCTCGCGGACCCGGCGCTCGATGGCGTCGAGGTCCTCGAGCGGGCCCGCGTCCAGGAGCGCGTCGTTCTCCGGCGAGCGCATGTGCATCCACAGGGACAGCCACCCGCTGTAACGCATGCGCGGATCGGGGGCATGGACGGCGGCCAGCAGGGCGACGAAGCTCGCGTCGCCCTCGTCGGCATAACCGCGGACGTGTGCGATCTCGTGCAGCGCGACCATCGGCCGCTCGACGTCGAGCAGGCCGCCCGCCACCAGCGCCTCGTGCCCGAACGGGTTGAACATGCCCGTCACGCTGGAGGCCCGGAAGATGGGATCCAGCAGGCGCGACGTCTTGACGCGGGCCGGACGGCCCCAGCTCTCGACCGGCACGCCGTCGAGGGTCTCGATCACCGCACGTACCCGGGCGTCCGCCGTGGCCGCGACAGCAAGCGGATCGGGCGCGGCCGCCTCCCGATGGGACCGGTTGATCTCGCCGGCGGCCTCACGGACGAACTGCGCGATGGACGCCTCCGTCACGGCGTCGGTCCGGAAGTCGAGCTTGGCCTCCATTCCCAGCCGGTGGTAGTTCATTCCCCAGCCCCAGAAGAAGACCAGGTACGCCCCGGAGAGCCCGCCCAGAACCGCCAGCGGGCGGCGGCGGTAGACGAGGTAGCCGACCAGGAACAGCGCGGCGGGCAGCAGCAGGTCCAGGACGGACCATCCAGCCAGGCCTGAAAACGGTCCGATCGCCCGGGACACCAGCGGAAAGATCCCGCGCGAGAACCCGTTCTCGACCCAGGCCGGCGGCCAGAGACCCGCGGCGGCCGTCAGGAACGACGCGAGTGCGGCGACCGGCAACGCCCATCGCAGGCCGTTCCGACGATTGCGCTTGACCCTCATTGGACGCATTTGTTACGCTGCCGTGGACTACTTGTATGTTAAATGCTTGTGAGACATACAAATAGGCCCGCGGACCGCTTTACTTCCGGAATGGACCGCAGCCTGTTGCGACGGTTGTTCCGCAACTCTTATACGATAGTTGTCGTTTCCGACACCAGTTCCGGACTCTACAAATTTCCCGTCCCCGCGTGGGCCCACGGCGCGTTCGCCGCTCTCGGCTTCGCCGTCTTCCTGGCGGCCTGCGGCCTCGGTTTCAACTACGCGCGCATGGTTCTGGTGACAGGGGACCACCAGCAACTGGCGGCGGAGAATACCGCCCTGAAGGTCGAGAACCGGAACTTCCAGGTGACCACGCGGCAGCTCGACGCCCGGCTCGGGGCGCTCGAGGCCGTCTCGGGCGAGATCCAGGAAATGTTCCAGCGTGACGTGTGGATCCAGCGCTTCGAGCTGGACGACGCGATCGGCGTCGGCGGGAGCATCGGAAACGTCGGCACCGATTCCATGATCGCGAGCCTCAACACGCGCGACAACCTCGACCTGGCGCGGGTCCGCGCGCTCGAGATCGAGACGCAGCTTCAGTTCGCCGAGGACTTGGCCCTTCGCCGCAACGACATGCTGATGGTGACGCCGTCGGCGTGGCCGGTGTCCGGACCCGTCCGCAGCGGTTACGGGCGGCGGCGGGACCCGTTCACCGGCGAGCCCGAGTTCCACCAGGGGATCGACATCGCCGCGCTCTACGGATCGGCGGTTCGCGCCCCGGCCGGCGGCCGCGTCGTGTTCGCCGGGCGGCAATCCGCCTACGGCAACCTGATCGTCCTGGACCACGGCGACGGCGTCACGACGCGCTACGGCCACCTGTCGCGCATGGAAGTGCGCGCGGGCGACCCGGTGTCGCAGGACGCCCTGATCGGCTACGTGGGCAACACGGGACGCTCCACGGGCCCGCACCTGCATTACGAAGTGCGCGTCGACGACCGCTCGGTCAACCCCAGCCGCTACCTTCCGGCGACTTCCGCGCGGCGGTAACCGCATGAAGCGCCGCGTCATCGGGCGGCGCTCGACAACGCGCGCCGTTTTCGTTCTATACTGAAGAATGTTTGAAGGCTTGGTGCGGAAGGTCGTTGGAACGCGCAGCGACCGCGAGCTGAAGAAGATCCAACCGCTCGTCGCCGCGATCAACGCCCGGGAGCCCGCGGTTTCCTCCCTCAGCGACGCGCAACTCCGATCCAGGACCGCCGAGTTCCGCCAACGTTTCGACAACGGCGAATCCCTGGACGCCCTCATCCCCGACGCCTTCGCCGTCGTCCGCGAGGCCGGCAAGCGCGTCCACGCCATGCGTCATTTCGACGTGCAGTTGATCGGCGGCATCGCGCTGCACCAGGGCCGGATCGCGGAAATGAAGACCGGGGAGGGGAAGACGCTGGTCGCGACCCTGCCGGCCTACCTGAACGCGCTCGAGGGCAAGGGCGTGCACGTGGTCACGGTCAACGACTACCTGGCCCAGCGCGACTCGCGGTGGATGGGCCGGATCTACGAGTTTCTCGGGCTCGAGGTGGGCGTCATCCAGCACGGGCTCGACGAGACGGAGCGCCGGGCCGCCTACAACTCCGACATCACCTACGGGACGAACAACGAGCTGGGCTTCGACTACCTGCGAGACAACATGAAGTTCCAGTCGTCTCAGATGGTCCAGCGCAAGCACCACTTCGCCATCGTCGACGAGGTGGACTCCATCCTGATCGACGAGGCCCGGACGCCCCTGATCATTTCCGGGCCGAGCGACGAGGCGACCGACAAGTACTACCGGATCGACAAGATCGTTCCGCGCCTCCGCCGGGACATCGACTACCAGATCGATGAGAAGAGCCGGACCGCGACCCTGACCGAGGAGGGCGTGGGCCGGGC
Organism: Acidobacteriota bacterium; assembly: GCA_022821145.1. Classification (GTDB taxonomy): domain Bacteria; phylum Acidobacteriota; class Terriglobia; order 20CM-2-55-15; family 20CM-2-55-15; genus JAJEDW01. The sequence continues at coordinate 3,754 of JAJEEE010000039.1, read as the reverse complement.
CGAGGGCCTGCTGTCGGTGGACAACCTCTACGACCCGGCCAACATGGACATCCTGCACCACATCAACCAGGCGCTCAAGGCCCACACGCTCTACAAGCGCGACTCCGAGTACGTCGTCAAGGACGGCGAAGTGCAGATCGTGGACGAGTTCACCGGCCGGCTGATGCCGGGCCGCCGCTGGAGCGACGGGCTCCACCAGGCCGTCGAGGCCAAGGAGGGGCTCAAGATCCAGCAGGAGAACCAGACGCTGGCCTCGATCACGTTCCAGAACTATTTCCGGATGTACGGGAAGCTGTCCGGCATGACCGGAACGGCCGAGACCGAGGCCGAGGAGTTCGAGAAGATCTACGGACTCGACGTCCTGGTCATCCCGACGAACCGGCCGCTCCGGCGCGTGGAGAACCCCGACGTCATCTACCGCACGGAGCGGGAAAAGTTCGACGCCGTCATCGACGAGATCCGGGAGCACAACGAGCGCGGACAGCCGGTCCTGGTCGGGACGATATCGATCGAGCGGTCCGAGAAGATCAGCTCGATGCTGAAGCGCAAGGGCGTCAAGCACGTCGTGCTGAACGCCAAGTACCACGCCAAGGAGGCCGAGATCGTGGCGCAGGCCGGGCGCAAGGGGGCCGTCACGATCGCCACGAACATGGCGGGACGCGGCACCGACATCGTCCTGGGGGGCAACCCGGAGTCCCTGGCCCGGGCCGTGTTGCGCCGGCAGAACGTCGATCCCGACGAGGCGAGCCCGGAGCAGTTGGAGGAGGCCGTCGCGCGCGCGCGCCCCGAAACGCAGGCGGAGCACGACGAGGTGGTCTCCGTGGGCGGTCTGCATATCATCGGCACGGAGCGGCACGAGGCGCGCCGGATCGACAACCAGTTGCGCGGCCGGTCCGGGCGCCAGGGGGACCCCGGCTCGTCGCGCTTCTTCGTCTCGCTGGAAGACGACCTGATGCGCATCTTCGCCGCCGACCGCATTTCCAACATCATGCAGCGGCTGGGCATGGAAGAGGGCGTGCCGATCGAGTCCAAGATGGTGTCCCGCCAGATCGAGTCCGCACAGAAGCGCGTGGAGGGACAGCACTTCGCGGCCCGGAAGCACATCCTCGAGTACGACGACGTGATGAACAAGCAGCGCGAAGCCGTCTACGGGCTGCGCCGGAAGCTGCTGGAACAGGACGACCAGAAGGCGTACGTGATGTCGGTCGCGGACGACATCATGGGATCGCTCGTCGACCTGAACGCGTCGGAGGAAACGCCTCCGAGCGAGTGGAACCTGGAAGGCCTGCGAACCGGCGTCCAGCGGCAGTTCGGGCTGGACTACGAGCGGGACGGGATCGATCCCGGAGCCTTGGCGTCCAAGGAGCTGGAGGACGCGCTCGTCGAGGCCGCCCACCGGAGGTACGACGAGAAGGAGCAGGCGATCGGCGCAGACGCCATGCGCTTCCACGAGCGCATGCTCATGCTGCAGATCGTGGACTCCCACTGGAAGGACCACCTGCTGTCGATGGACCACCTGAAGGAAGGCATCGGGCTCCGCGGCTACGGGCAGCGCAACCCGCTGGTGGAGTACAAGCGGGAGTCCTATGACCTGTTCGAGAGCCTGATGGACCGGATCGACGCCGACAGCATCCGGCTGATGTTCCTGCTGCAGCCCGTGGACCAGAAGAAGCAGGCCGAGCAACTGGAGCGCCGCCGCCGCCGGCAGCAGTTCGTCACGGCCAACCAGGGCGGCGGCGCGAAGCAGCGGCAGCCGGTCCGCCGCGGGACCGCCAAGGTGGGGCGCAACGCCCCGTGCCCGTGCGGCAGCGGGAAGAAATACAAGAAATGCTGTGGGGTGGCCGGATGAACGAGCCGGGTTTTCGCGAAGCGTACACTTTCGACGACGTCCTCCTGGCGCCGTTGCGGTCCGACATCCTCCCCAGCGAGGTGAGCACGGCCACCCGCCTGACGCGCGCAATCGACCTGAACATCCCCATCGCGAGCGCCGCGATGGACACGGTCACCGAGTCGGGTCTGGCCATCGCCTTGGCGCAGCAGGGCGGCATCGGCGTCGTGCACCGCAACATGACGATCGAGGCCCAGGCCGGCGAGGTGGACAAGGTCAAGCGGTCCGAGAGCGGCATGATCGTGGACCCGATCACGATGTCTCCCGACCAGCGGATCCAGGACGCGCTGGAGGTGATGGCCAACTACAAGATCTCCGGGGTGCCGATCACCGAGAACGGCAAGCTCGTCGGCATCCTGACCAACCGCGACCTGCGCTTCGAGGACCGCCTGCACCTGCCGATCCGCGAGGTCATGACGCGCGACCACCTGGTGACGGTCCCGGTGGGCACGACGCTGGACACCGCTCAGAAGCTGCTGCACCAGCACCGGATCGAGAAGCTGCTGGTGGTGGACGAGAACTACGCCCTCAAGGGGCTGATCACGGTCAAGGACATCACCAAGAAGATCAAGTATCCGCTGGCGGCCAAGGACGAGACGGGCCGCCTGCGGTGCGGCGCGGCCATCGGCGCCACGGGCGACTACATGGAGCGCGCCGCGGCGCTGGTCGAAGCCAGCGTGGACGTGATCGTCGTCGACACGGCCCACGGGCATTCCGCCAAGGTGCTGGACGCGGTCCGCGGGGTGAAGTCCCGTTTCCCCGGCACCCATCTGATCGCCGGGAACGTCGCGACGGCCGAAGGCGCGCGGGACCTGATCGACGCCGGCGTCGACGCCGTCAAGGTCGGCATCGGCCCCGGGTCGATCTGCACGACGCGCGTGGTCAGCGGCGTGGGGGTTCCGCAGATCACGGCGATCATGGAATGCGCCGCCGTCGCCCGCGAGCACGACGTGCCGCTCATCGCCGACGGCGGCGTCAAGTTCTCGGGCGACATCACGAAGGCCATCGCCGCCGGCGCCGACACCGTGATGATCGGCTCGCTGTTCGCGGGAACCGACGAGAGCCCGGGCGAGGTGATCCTGTACCAGGGGCGCACCTACAAGTCCTACCGCGGCATGGGTTCGCTCGGCGCCATGCACGAAGGCTCCGGCGACCGCTACTCGCAGGAGAGGCAGCCGCCGGCCAAGCTCGTTCCGGAGGGGGTCGAAGGGCGCGTGACCCACAAGGGGCCGCTGGCCGCCATGGTGCACCAGCTCGTGGGCGGCCTGCGCTCGGGCATGGGCTACTGCGGCTGCTCGACGATCGACGCGTTGCGCTCCGAAACCGAGTTCATCAAGATCACCGACGCCTCGCTGAAGGAAAGCCACGTCCACGACGTGTTCATCACGAAGGAAGCCCCGAACTACCAGAAGGAATAGGCGTCGGCGGATCCCCGGGCAACGCCAAGCCACGGAGCACACGCGCAACGTCGCCGCATTCCCCATAGGACCCGCGGCGTCCCCCGCCGCGGGTGGACAAGGCGGCCTCCGGGTCGCCGCGTCAGCAAGACGAGATCTCGCCAACCGCCGACACGGTGAACGAAGAGATCTTTTTCTTGAACTGACGCCTCGGCTCCGCCTCGTTGTCCAGCCGCGGGGAGGAACCCCGCGGCTACAATTGGAACGTCCCGCACGTTCGGGGCGGCACGCGCAGCACCGGTCATGGCGTTGGAGGATCCAGGCCGATTCCAGGGCGCCGAGGACGCGCACAACGTCGCCGCATTCCCCATAGGACCCGCGGCGTCCCGCGCCGCGGGTGGACAAGGCGGCCTCCGGGTCGCGGCGTCAGCAAGACGAGATTTCGCAAACCGCCGACACGGTGAACGAG
>JAJEEE010000019.1 GCA_022821145.1 Acidobacteriota bacterium | reverse complement strand
GCGCCGCCGGCGCGCAGCCGCGCCAGGATCTCGCCGGCCGCGGCTTCGGGGCGGAACGTCGGGATGCGGGTCGTCATCAGAGCGGCGGCCGAATCCGCGGGATACGTCATCAGCTCCCGCAGCTCGCGCGCTTCGACCGGCGGCAGCCCGTCCAGCAGCCGGTTCCGGTCCTCCGCCGGCAGCCGGCCGGCCAGCACCGCCGCGTGCGCGGGATCCAGGCCTCGCAGCAGGCCGACGGCGCGCTCGCCGGACACGTGGTCCAGCAGGTCCGTTGCCGCGCCCGGGGTCAGCGCCGCCAAGACGGATGTCGCGGGCGCCATCGGCGCGCGCTCCAGGACGCCGGCGCCGTCGGCGGTGTCCCACTCTTCCAGGAGAGCCGCCACCTCGTCCGGGTGGCGCCGGGTGTAGTCGTCCGCCAACGCGGTCCGCACGCTCGCCGCGTCCGTCACCGTTCGAACGGCTCCCGCCCGCGGCTTGCCGGCGTGGGCGTGAGGGCGGACGCCATCTCGCCCGCGATATCGATGCCGGCCAGCCACGCCAACTCGCCCAACGCGAGGGCCGTGGCGGCGAGAGGCGGTCCGGCGCTACGTCCGCTCTCCGCCGCCAGCGCGTGCAACGCGGCGTGCCGCATGACTCCGAGCAGCCGCCCGGCGGCGTCGACGACCGGCGGCGTGTGCAGGTCGTGCCAGGCGGGATGCGTCAGGAGGGTCTGGCCGTCCGCCGTCGCGCGGATCGCTTCGAACCGGCGCCGGGCGATCGCATCCAACCGCGCGCCGCGGGCGGCGGTCAACAACTCGCCGAAGCCGACGACGCCGTGGAGCGCGCCGTCGGCGTCCACGACGAAGAGGCAGGACTGGGACCGCGCGTCGACGCGTTGGAGCCGTTCCCGGGCCTCGGCGACGGTCTGGTCGGGCGCCGCCGTCAGCACGCCCGGATCCAGCAGCGCGCCGGCGGAACCGGACGGGTACCGCAGCCGAGGGCGGATCCGCGCGGCTGCGCGGGGCGGCATGCGCTCGAGAACGGCGTCTCGGCGGTTGGCCCCCACCCGGCGAAGCAGCACGCTCGCGGCCGGGGACGAAAGCGCCGCGGCGATCCCGACCGCGTGGTCCAGATCGATCGCCTCCAGCGCCGCTGCGGCCGCCGCGGGGTCCATCGCCGACACGACGCGGGCCAGATCGTCCGGAGAGCAGTCGCACAGGAAGGCCCCGATCGCCGGCAGCGGGTGGCGTTCGATCTCGCGCGCGGCCTCGGCCGGGTGGTGGGCCAGGAAGGCGTCGGCGAGGACCCTGTCAGTCTCCAAGAGATTCCTCCGACTCCGGCAGCTCGGCGACCTGGTCGCTGAACATCCTGGCCGGCACGTGCGCCTGGCCGTCGCTCGCGTCGACGACGACGGTCGTCCTCGTGAACGCCGCGATCCGCCCACGGACGCCGCCGAGCCGGATGAGCTGCCCGGCGCGGAACGTCTGCCGGACGTAGTACATGGCCACGATGTTGCTCACCTCCGTGCGCGCGCCGAAGGCGAACGCCAGGGCGATGCCGCCGAGCGCGGCGCCCGCGGTCACGGCGATCATCGCCGTCAGGAACCGGCTGTCCACGCCGACCTGGTCCAGGCCGGTGACCACGGCCGTCATCACGATCGCGGCCTGTGCGGCGCGCCCCAGCAGATCCGCGCGGCCCGCGCCGCCGGCGTGCGCGGCCGCCGATACCGCTCCGCGCGCGAGGGATCCGACGAACAGGCCGGTCACGACGAGCAGCGCGCCGAGGAACAGCCGCGGCAGCAGCCCGCCGAGCGCCGCGAGCCACCCCGCCAGCACCGGAAGCCCGAGCGTTTCGACCGCCGCCGCGACGAAGACGGCCAGCACGGCCCAGAACACGAATCGGCCGGCAAGCTCGGCCAGGCGCCGCTCCACGCCCAGCCGCCGCAGCGTCAGCCGCGTGGCGCGCTCTTCAAGGCTGGGGGCCAGCGTGTCGATCAGCTTCGTGACGCCCCGCGCCAGAAGCCTTCCGGCCAGCCATCCGCCCGCCAGGAGTCCCAGGGCGCCCAGCAGCGACGGCGCGAACGCCGCCAGTTGGTCCATCAGCCGCCGCGCCACGTCCAACAACACGGCGATTCCGCCCGCGAAGTCCATCTCGCCTCGATTTTAGCTAAACTGAACGGATCGAGGCCGATGCCAACGGCCCGTCCAGTGTGGAGGAAACTTGAAGATAGCCGTCGTATACAACCGCAACTCGGGCAACGTCATCAACCTGTTCGGCATGCCGAACCGGGAGCGGATCGGCCTGCGGACAATCGATCGTATCACGTCCGCATTGAAGGCCGGCGGCCACCAGGTGATCGCCCTGGAAGGCGACAAGGACCTGGTCGACCGGCTCGAGGAGTTCATGCCGCGCGTCGTCAAGGGCGAGCGGCCGGGCCTGGTGTTCAACGTCTCCTACGGCGTGCAGGGGCAGGCGCGCTACACGCACGTGCCGAGCATCCTGGAAATGGTCGGGATCCCGTACGTGGCGTCCGGCCCCCTGGCGCACTCCCTGTGCCTCGACAAGGTCGTGACGAAGATGATCCTCAGGCAGCACGGCCTGCCCACGCCCGACTTCGCCGTGCTCCAGACGCCGGACGCCGAGGTTCCGGACCTGAAGTATCCGCTGATCGTCAAGCCGAAGAACGAGGCCGTGTCGTTCGGCCTGAAGGTCGTCCACGAGGAGGCCGAGTTGCGGGCGGCGGCCCAGGTCATCTACGACGAGTATCGCCAGGCGGTGCTGGTCGAGCAGTTCATCGAGGGCCGCGAGATCAACGTCGGCCTGCTCGGCAACAACCCGCCCGAGGCGTTCCCGCCGGTCGAGCTGATCTTCGACGCGAGCGGTCCCGCCATCTACACCTACGAGGACAAGACCGGCCGGAGCGGGCGTTCGATATCGCACGCCTGTCCCGCGCCGATCGGGGAGGAACTGGGCCGGCACGCGCAGGAGATCGCCTGCAAGGCGTTCACCGCGCTCGGCTGCTACGACTGCGCCCGGGTGGACATGCGGCTCGACGGGGACGGCAACCTGTACATCCTCGAGATCAACAGCCTGCCGAGCCTCGGCGAGCACGGCTCGTACCTGGTGGGGGCCGGCCACGTCGGACTCGACTTTCCGAAGTTCATCAACCGCCTGGTCGAGGTGGCGAGCGCCCGGTACTACGGCACGCCCAGCCCCCCGACCATCGCCCCGGCCACGGCCGACGTGAGCGCCCACGTGCTGGCGTACGTCACGGAGCGCCGCGACCGCATGGAGCGGCGGCTGAGCGACCTCGTCAAGCTCAGGAGCCGGACGGCGGATCCGCTGGGTCTGCAGGAAGCGTTCAAGGAGGCCGCCGAGCTGTTCGAGGACCTGGACATGCACCGCGTGCCGGACCTGTCGGACTCCGACGTGGTCGAGACCTGGCAGACGCGCGCCGGGCTCGACGGCGGCATCCTCCTTGTCGGCAACCTCGACGTGCCGGTGGAACACCAGTTCCCGCCGCAACCGTTCCACCGGGATCCGGAATGGCTCTACGGCGAAGGCGTCGGCTCGTCGCGCGCCCCGTTCGTGATGCTGGAGTACGCGCTGCGCGCGCTGCGGAGCCTCCGCAGGCTGCGGCACCTGCCGCTCGGCGTGCTCTACTACGCGGACGAAGGCGAGGACGCGCGCTACAGCGCGCACGAGATTCGCGCCGCGGCGGACCGCGCGAAGGATGTCCTGATCCTGCGTCCGGGCCTGGCGCCCGACAAGGTCGTTACCGGGCGGCGCGGCCAGCGTACGTTCCAGCTTCGCGTCGAGGGCGAGTCGGTGGAGTTGGGCCGGTCGAACCGCAAGCCGGACGCGCTGCGCTGGACCTGGCGCAAGCTGGAGGAGATCGCGGCCCTGTCCTCGCAGGCGGAGCGCATCGCGGTCGCGACACTCGATCTCCGGACCGAGCGAAACCCGATGCACGCGCCCCACCGGGTCACCGCCGACATTGCCGCAAGCTATCCCACCGCCGCCGCCGGCGAAACGCTGGCCGGCAAGATACGCGGCGTGCTCGGCAAGGGCGGGCCGCGTTGGGAGTTGGTCGAAGGCGCCGTCCGGCCGCCGTTCGCCGATCGGCCCCCGGCCCGCGCTCTGGCCGACGAGTTGACTTCCATAGCGCGGCGGTGGGACATGGAACTGGAACGCGGCACGTCGAGCTGGCCTTCGGTGGCCGGCCTCGCGCCGTTGGAAACGGCGTGCGTGTGCGCCATGGGCCCGGTGGCGCGCGAGCTGCGGACGCCGCGCGAGGCGGTGAAGCGCATCACGCTCGTGCAGCGCAGCCTGCTGCTGGCGGAGTTCCTCGCCGCGCGACTGCCTCGGAGGGGTTCGGCGTGACCGCGGACCCTCCCATTCCGGAGCCGCAGCGGCTGGCGGCGGCGCGGGACGGCATGGTGGCCACCGCGCACGGCGGGGCGACCGCGGCCGGGGTGGCGATCCTGGAAGCCGGGGGCAACGCCTTCGACGCCGCCGCGGCGGCCGCGTTCGCGCTGGGCGTTTGCGAGCCTGCGGCGTCCGGACTCGGCGGTCAGACGATGGTGCTGGCGCACGACGCCACGGTGCGCCGCACGTTCGCGCTCGACGGATCGTCGCGGGCGCCGCACCGGGCGACGGTCGAGGCGTTCGGCGGCGCGCGCGGCGCTCGGCGCCGAGGACACCGGGCCGCGACGGTCCCGAGCACGCCCGCCGTGCTCGATTACCTGCGGGAGGCCCACGGCTCGCTGCCGCTCGCAGAGGTGCTGCAGCCCGCCATCGAACTGGCGGCGTCCGGCTACGCGGTGAGTCCGCTTCAACAGGCGCTGACCCGCCGCGAAGTGAAGTTCCTTCGCGCGGGCACGGCCGCGGGGTTCTTCCTCAAGGACGGGAGGTCTCCCCTCCGCGCGGGCGCCATCCACCGCCAGCCCGTGCTGTCGGCCACGCTCCGCCGCATGGCCGAGCACGGGACCGCCGATTTCTACCAGGGCGAGATCGCGGCGGCCATCGAAGCCGACATGGAGCGCAACGACGGCTTCATACGCCGCGACGACCTGGCCCAGATACCGCTGCCGATCGAACGCCGGCCGCTGACGGGCCGGTTCTTCGGGCATCGGGTGTTCACGATGCCGCCGCCCGGGGCGGGCCGCACGCTGATCGAGATGATGAACATCCACCAGCATCTGCCCGAGAACCGCCGCAGCCCCGATTCGCGAGACGGCGCCGTGCTGCTGGCCGAGACGATCCGCCGGGCCTTCCTGGACCGCGCCGACCGGCCGTTCGATCCGAGCTTCTACACGCAGGTCACCGAAGAGCGGATGATGAAGGACGACTACGCGCGCGAGCTCGCCTCCGCCATCGGGCGGCGCTACCTCGGCCACGGTGAAACGACGCACCTGTCGGTAATGGACGGGGCGGGGAACGCGGTGGCGCTCACCCAGTCCATCGAGAACGTCTACGGCGCCTGCGCGGCCGCTCCGGAGCTCGGCTTCCTCTACAACAACTACATGAGCGCGTTCGAGCACACCGACATCTCGCACCCGTACTACCTGCGCCCGAATGCCGCGCCTTGGGCCAGCGTGGCGCCGACCATCGTCTACCGCGGGCGCCGTCCCTGGATGGCGATCGGTTCGCCCGGCAGCGAACGGATCACGCCCTCGATCCTGCAGGTGCTGATCCGCCTATTCAATGGCACTCCGCCGCTGGACGCGGTGACCGCGCCGCGGCTGTTCTGCTCGTTGAACGGACGGGTGTCGCTCGAAGCGTCCCGCATGCGGGACGACCTGCCGCGCGCGTTCGACAGGCGCGGTTTCACCGTCGACCGGCGCGAGTCGTTTTCCTTCTACCTCGGCTGCGTGCAGCTTGTCATGCGCGGCCGGAACGAGCTGATAGGCGTCGCCGATCCGCGGCGGGACGGGGCCGCCGGCGGCGCACGGCGCGCGAAGCCGAACCCGAGCGTGTAACCGTGGCGCTGCCCATCATCGCGTCCGTGCCGCACGCCGGCCTGAAGGTGCCCGACGAAGTGGCCGCCGCGTGCCTGCTGACGCCGGCCGAGATCGTTGCGGACGGCGACGAGCACGCGGCGGACATCTACGACATCGCCGGCGAGGTGACGCACTACGTGACCACCGACGTCGCGCGCGCCGTCGTCGATCTGAACCGAGCCGAGGACGATCGCCGCGCCGACGGCGTCGTCAAGACCCACACGTGCTTGAATGTGCCGGTCTGGCGTTCACCACTCGAAGAGGCGGCCATCGAGGCGCTCCTGTCGAGTTACTACCGGCCGTACCACGCCCGGCTGCGCGCGCTGGCGGGAAACGACGTCATGCTGGCCGTGGACTGCCACACCATGCTGGCCGTCGGACCGCCGATCGGCCCGGATCCGGGGTCGGAACGCCCCGACGTCTGCCTCGGTAACGCCGACGGCACGTGCCCCGCCCCCTGGATGGACTGCCTCGCCGAGAGCTTTCGCGAGCGGTTCGGGCCGCGCGTCACCGTGAACGACCCGTTCCGGGGCGGCTACATCACCCGCTCGCACGCCGCCGATATGCCATGGGTGCAACTCGAGCTCTCTCGCGGCCCGTACACCGGCAACGCCGAGAAACGCCGGCGCGTGCTCGGCGCGCTCGCCTCGGCGATCGAGCGTATCGAAAGACTGCCGTGAGGCCCACGCGGCGACTCGCGCTCGATTCCGGATCCTGAGCGCGATCGGGCCCGTTCGCTTCACGAAAGGGGGATTCGCGATGTTCGTGCTGATTCTGGCCGCTGCGCTGACGGTGATGATATCGAGCATGTGCTCCCTGTTCGAGTCGATCCTGTTCTCGACGCGGATGGGCGCGCTCGAAGCCGAGCGCTCCAGTGGCGCGCATACCGGCCTGGCCGAGCGCTTCATGGACATGAAGTCCAATATCGCGCAGCCGACGTCCGCCATCCTGGTGCTGAACACCGTCGCCAACACGGCCGGAGCGACGTTCTGCGGCATGTACGCCACGCAGGTCCTGGGATCCGCCCTCGTGCCGGCCGTCTCCGTGATCCTGACGATCGCCATCCTGTTCGTCGGCGAGATTCTTCCCAAGACCTACGGCGCCACCCATTGGCGTTCGCTCTGGCATTTCATCGTCTGGCCGCTGGCCGTCATGCAACGGGGACTGGGCCCGGTGATCCGGGTAACGCAGGCGTTCGCCGACCTGTTCACGGGAAACCGCGGCGCCCCTTCGATCACGGAGGACGAAATCCAGGCCAGCATCCGGCTCGGCCGGAAGGAAGGGGAGCTGTCGCGGACGGAGCTCCAACTGCTGAACGCCATATTCCATTTCGACGACTTGACGGTCCGCCAGGTCATGGTGCCGCGCAAGGACGTCGCGTTCCTCGATTCGAGCTGGCCGTTGGCGCGATGCCTCGAGTTCGTCAAGGAGACCCGCCACACGCGCTTTCCCTTGTGCCGCGACTCGCACGACGACGTGGTCGGCGTCGTCCACGTGAAGGAACTGCTGGGATTGGGAAGCGGCGACGAGCTTGCGATCGGCTCCATCGCGCGTCCGCCCTGGCATGTGCCGGAAACACTGCTCATCAGCCGGCTCCTGCGAGACATGCAGCGCAACCACCAGCACATGGCGCTCGTGGACGACGAGTACGGCACCGTCGTCGGCATCGTCACCATGGAGAACGTGCTGGAACAGATCGTGGGCGCGGTCCAGGACGAGTTCGACTCGGAACCGCCCGACATCGTCGAGGAAGATCCGCGCACCTACCGGGTCCGGGGGCAGGTGCGGATCGATCGGGTGAATCGCGAGTGCGGTCTCGACCTCTACGCGGCGGACGTCGACACGCTGTCGGGTCTGCTCGTCAGCCAACTGGGCCGGCTCGCCGCCGTCGGCGACCGCGTGCGGCTCGGAGGCGCGACGGCCGAGGTCCTCGAGGTCCGGGACGGCCGCGCCGATTCCGTGCGGATCCGGATCTCCAAGGGCGGCGACGGCGAGGCATAGGCCCGCCTGACGTGGGCCCGGTCGTCCGACTACTGCATCCTGCGGTATTCGGCCACGCGCCGGTTGTGCTCGGCCAGCGTGCGCGAGAAGGCGTGCCGCCCGCCCACGGTGCGCACGAAGAACAGGTAGTCGCTCTCCTCGGGCCGGACGGCCGCCCGGAGCGACGCGAACCCGGGGCTGGATATGGGACCGGGCGGCAGGCCGCCGTAACGGTACGTGTTGTAGGGCGAATCGAATTCCAGGTCCACCCGGAGAAGCCGCCCGCGATAGAGGCCGGCCTGGACCAGGGCGTAGATCACCGTCGGGTCGCAGTCCATCCGCATGCCCCGGTCCAGCCGGTTGTGGAACACCGACGCGATCGTCCCGCGCTCGTCCGCCACCCCGGCCTCGCTCTCGACCATGGAGGCCAGGACGAGCGTGTCGTGCAGGTCGAGCGGCCAGTCGTCGCGTCCGGCGATCCGCTCGAGCCGGGCCACTGCGTCGCGTAGACCCGCCAGCATGGCGTCGACGGCGTCGGCGGCCGTCGCGCCGCGCGGGAACGAATACGTCTCCGGGAACAGGTAGCCTTCCACGGACACGGCCCGCGGATCGATTTCGCGGACGGCGGGCAGCGCCGCTTCGGCCGCCGCCCGGAACTCCGCGCCCGGTCCGAAGCCGGCCTGCTCCCACCGCTGGGCCATCTCATCCACGCGCAGGCCTTCCGGCACGGTGAACGTGTAGAGGCGCACCTGGCCCGACGCCAGTTTCCGGAAGACGCCGGGGACGTCCAGCGGCTCGTCGAACACGTACTCGCCGGCCTGGAGCCGCCCGCGCTGTCCGCTGAAGTAGAGATAAGCCAGCGCGGTGTACCGGCCATTGAGCACGTCGCTGGAGACCAGCAGGTCGACGATCGCCCTCGAACCGTAGCCGCTCGGGATGTCGACGACGACGGCGCCGGCGGCCGGCGCGTGCGGGCGCGCGAGCCGCCTTTGGAGATACGCCCCGGGCGCGCCGGCGACGACGGCGCCGGCGAGAAAACCGATCACGATCCAGACGGCCGTTCTAGCCATGACCGTTGCGTTCCAGGAAGTCCTCCAGAATCAGCGCGGCCGCCATCGCGTCCACGTGCTTCCGTCGCTTCCGCCAATCGAAGCCCATCGCCTCCAGCGCCTCCTCGGCGGCGAACGAGGTCAATCGCTCGTCCCATTCGATGACGGGAATCGCCAGGGCCTGCCCCAGCCGGTCGAGGAACGCGGCCGTCTTTCGCGTCTGGCGGCTGGGAGCGCCGTCCATGTGCCGGGGCATGCCCACCACCAGGCGTTCCACGGCGTCGGTTTCGACGAGCGCCCGGATGTGCCGGATATCCCCCTCCAGGCCGGTCCGGAGTCGCGTGGGCCGGACCTGGACCGTGATGCCCTCGGCGTCGGTGATCGCGATGCCGATGCGCCGGTCCCCGACGTCCAGCGCCATGGTTCGCGGGCGGCGCGTCACGGTCCCATCATATCGGCTGGCGTCCGCGGATTCGACCTTTCCGTATTGGGAATCACGCTATAATCAGGGCCGTTCGGCGTGTCGCGGGAGGTGGTTCTTGAGCTCTCGAACCCAGTTCGGCGTCCTGGTCGTGTCTTCGGTGGTGGCGGTGTACGCCGTCGTCGGAGGCGTGCTGGGCATCGTCAGCGCCCAGGACGGCCCCTATCCGCAACTGGCGATGTTCGAGGAGGTGATCGACCGGATCCGGGACGACTACGTCGACGAGCCGGACATGCTGGAGGCCATGGAAGGCGCGTTTCGGGGGATGGTCCAGGAGATCGATCCCAACGGCGGTTTCCTCTCGCCGGACAGCGTCGCCTTCTACCGGGAATACGACCCGCTGGCCACGCCGGGCATCGGCGTGATCGTGGGCCGCCGGTTCGATTTCCCGGTCATCGTGACGGCCATCCCCGGAAGCCCGGCCGACGCCGAGGGCCTGGGAACGGGGGACGCCATCGAGAGCGTCGACGGCATGTCGCTGCGCGAGTTCAACATCGTCGAAGTCCAGCAGGCGCTGTCCGGAGAGACCGGAACGACGGTCGAGTTGAACGTCATCCGCCGGTCGACGGCGACGCCGGAGACGATCACCATGACGCGCCGGCCGGTCGCGTTGCCCGCCCTGGAAACCCGGGTCCTGGACGGCGGCGTGGCCTACCTGAAGATTCCCTTCGTCGGCACGGGCGCCGCCGCGGATGTGCGGTTGGCCGTCGAGGACATGCTCTCGCGGGGCGCGCTCTCTCTCATCGTCGATCTGCGGGGCTCGGCCGGGGGCGCCGCGGATGAAGCCGTCGCGCTGGCGAGCCTCTTCGTCGAGTCCGGCACGCTTGGTTACGTGGAGGGGCAGACCGTCGAGCGGGAAACCTTCACCGCGTCCGCGGGCGCCGCGTTCCCCGATCTCCCGCTCGCGTTGCTGATCAGCGAGGGCACGACGGGCGCAGCCGAGATCGCCGCCGGCGCCATCGGCGGCAACGCCCGCGCCCAACTGCTGGGCTTCCGGACGTTCGGACTCGCCTCGGTCCAGCGCCTGCTCCCGGTCGAGCAGGGTTGGTCCCTCCTGGTGGCGGTGGCCCGCTACTACACGCCGAACGACGGTGACATCTGGAGCGAGGGCGTCCGCCCGACCGTCGATCCCGAGACGCTGCCCGATCCGGCCGAGGGCGGGGATCCGCCGCTGGACCGGGCCATCGAGATGCTCGCCGCAGTGCCTGCCGAGTAGCCGCTGGGTCTTCCGAGCGGATGATGGGCGTTGCGTGTTTCGCCGCGACCGTGCGGGACGCTCCAAGAGTAGTCGCGGCGTTCCTCGCCGCGACTGGGCAAGGCGGCAATTGCCTTCGCAATTGCCGAGGCGGACGCCGCCGCGTCAGTTCAAGAAAATGATCTCTTTGTTCACGGTCTTGGCGGTTGGCAAGATCACGTCGTGCTGACGCGGCGGCCCGGAGGCCACCTTGTCCACCCGCGGCGGGGGACGCCGCGGGTGCAATGGGGAATGCGGCGACGTAGTGCGTGGCCTCCGTGGGTTGGCATGGCGCTCGGTCTTCCGAGGGGATGACGGGCGTTGCGTGTTCCGCTGCGAAGGTGCGGGGTGTCAAGTGTAGTCGCGGCGTTCCTCGCCGCGACAGGACAACGAGGCGGACGCCGAGGCGTCAGTTCAAGAAAACGATCTCTTCGTTCACGGTGTCGGCCCCTTGCAAGATCTCGTCTCGCTGACGCGGCGTCCCTCGCCGCGGGTCCAATGGGGAAGGCGGCGACGTTGTGCGTGTCCTCCGGCTGCGGCGCGGATGGCCTTGGCGGCGTTGGGGCGCGTTGAAGAGATCCATTCTTGGACGGCCGGACCAAGGCACGACACCGGCATGGCGTGAATGCATCCGGCCGCGGCGTCACCGCCCGTGGCGCGGCGGCCCGCCGTTGGATACAATAGCCGGTTTCGGAACCACTCCGGACAGCCGTCCGGGGACCGACCGGCGCAATGTCGATCCAATCCATCCGAATACGCGGCGCCCGGCAGCACAACCTGAAGAACGTCGACCTGGAGATCCCGCGCAATTCGCTGACGGTGGTGACGGGCCTGAGCGGCTCGGGGAAGTCCAGCCTGGCCTTCGACACGGTCTACGCCGAGGGGCAGCGGCGGTACGTCGAGTCGTTGTCGGCCTATGCCCGGCAGTTCCTCGACCGTCTGGAACCGCCCGACGTCGATTCGATCGAGGGGTTGTCGCCGGCCATATCGATCGAGCAGAAGAGCGCCGCCCGCAGCCCGCGCTCGACCGTGGGTACGGTCACGGAAGTCTACGACTACCTCCGCCTCCTGTTCTCGTCGATCGGCGTGCCCCACTGCCCCGACTGCGGCAAGACCATTTCCGAGCAGCGGCCGGACCAGATCGTCCGCAACCTGAAGGCCCTTCCGCCCGGCGAGCGCGTCATGATCCTGGCCCCCGTCGTTCGCGGCCGCAAGGGCGAGTTCAAGGCGCAACTGGCGGCGCTGGCCCGCTCCGGATACGTTCGCGCCCGCATCGACGGAACGCTTCACAACCTGGATGAGCCGATCGAGCTCAACCGCCGCCGGAACCACACGATCGAGGTCGTCGTGGACCGGCTGATGTTGAAGGACGGGGTGGAGAACCGGCTGGAGTCGTCGATCGAACGCGCTGTCAAGCTGGCCGGCGGCATCGTGCAGGTGGCCGTCGTCGGCGGGGAGGAGCGCCTCTATTCGCAGACCATGGCCTGCGTCGACTGCGGGACGAACATGCCGGCCATCGAGCCGCGGACATTCTCGTTCAACAGCATCTATGGCGCATGCCCCCGGTGCAACGGCCTCGGCGTCCGCTTCGATTTCGATCCCGGGCGGCTCGTGGCCGATCCCACGCAGTCGATCCTGAACGGGGGGTTGGGCCTGAACGGCTGGTTCGACGACGAGGTCCGGACCGCGCTCGGAAGGATCGGGCGTCACTTCAAGGCGGACCTCGACGCGCCGTTCGAGGAACTGCCCCCGAAGGTGCGGCACGCGGTGTTTCACGGCGTGCGGTCGAAGAAGATCGAAGGCGTTCTCGACGTCCTGAACCGCGTCTACGAGGAGTCCGGCGACGACGAGCTCACCGTGTTCATGGCGACCCATCCGTGCTCGGAGTGCCTGGGGGCGCGTCTGAAGGCCGAGAGCCTGGCCGTGAAGGTGGCCGGCCGCACCATCGCGGACATCGCCGGGTTGCCGATCCAGGAGTCCCTGGGAACCTTTCGCGGGATGGAGCTCGCACCGCGGCAGCGGCTGGTCGCGGGCCGTGTCGTCCGCGAGATCGTCGAACGGCTGGAGTTCCTCAGCGCCGTGGGCCTGGACTATCTCAGTCTCGATCGGGCCGCCAACACGCTCTCCGGGGGCGAGAGCCAACGGATCCGGCTGGCCACGCAGATCGGCTCGCGGCTGCGCGGCGTGCTCTACGTGCTGGACGAGCCCTCGATCGGCCTCCACCACAAGGACAACACGCGTCTGCTGGAAACGCTGGAGCGGCTGCGCGACCTGGGCAACACCGTCGTCGTGGTCGAACACGACGAGGACACGATGCGCCGCGCCGATTTCGTGGTGGATCTGGGCCCCGGCGCGGGGACCGACGGCGGCGCCGTCGTGGCGCTCGGTCCGCCCGAAGCCATTGCCGGAGCCCGCCAGAGCCGCACCGGTCAATACCTGGCCGGCCGGCTCGAGATTCCCATGCCGGCGAAGCGGCGCAAGCCGTCGCGCAAGGCGCTCCGGATCCGCGGCGCCGCCGAGCACAACCTCCGGAACGTCGACGTCGCGTTCCCGATCGGCCTGATGACGGCCGTCACCGGCGTGTCCGGCTCGGGCAAGTCCACGCTGGTCAACGACATCCTGTATCGGGCGCTGGCCCGGACACTGTATCGGGCCATGGACGAGCCCGGGGCCCACAGGGACATTCGCGGGACCGAGCACATCGACAAGGTGATCGAGATCGACCAATCCCCCATCGGGCGGACTCCGCGGTCGAACCCGGCGACGTACACGGGCCTGTTCACGCCCATCCGCGACCTCTACGCGATGCTGCCCGAATCGCGGGCGCGGGGCTACAAGCCGGGCCGATTCAGCTTCAACGTCAAGGGCGGCCGCTGCGAGGCCTGCCGCGGCGACGGCCTGAGGAAGATCGAGATGAGCTTCCTTCCGGACGTCTACGTGCCGTGCGAGGTCTGCCGCGGACAACGATACAACAGCGAAACGCTCGCGATCCGATACCGGGGCATGTCGATCCGCGACCTGTTGAACGCCACCGTCTCCGAGGCGCTCGACGTGCTGGAGAACGTCCCCCAGGTCCGGATGAAGCTCCAGACGCTGCTGGACGTGGGCCTGGGCTACCTGCGGCTCGGACAGCCGGCGACGACGTTGTCCGGCGGCGAGGCCCAGCGCATCAAGCTGGCCCGCGAGCTGAGCCGCCGGGCCACCGGAAAAACGCTGTACATCCTGGACGAGCCGACCACGGGACTGCACTTCGACGACGTGCGGAAGCTGTTGGACGTGCTGCTCCGGTTGACAGGCCTGGGCAACACGGTGATCATTATCGAGCACCATCTGGACGTCATCAAGACGGCGGACTGGGTGATCGATCTGGGACCCGACGGCGGGGAGCGGGGCGGGCGCCTGGTGGCGGCGGGAACGCCCGAAAGCGTCGCCGCGGTCGAGGAATCCCACACCGGCGCCGCACTGGCCCGGATTCTCCCCGGACGTCACAGGAGCCGATGAAGGATCCCGGTGAGGCGCTCGACCGGTTCGTCGCCGACAGTCATCGCGTCCAACGGCGTTTCTTCGACGAGAACCGGGGCGCGATTCTCGAGTTGGCCCGAACCCTCGCGTCCCGCCTCGGCGACGGCCGCAAGATCCTGTTCTTCGGCAACGGCGGCAGCGCCGCCGACGCGCAGCACCTGGCCGCCGAGTTCGTCGGGCGGTTCGCGCCCGACCGGCCGGCGCTGCCGGCCATGTCGCTTTCGGCCGACACGTCGGTCCTGACGGCCCTGGGGAACGACTATGGATACGGGCGCGTCTTCGAACGCCAGGTGGAGGCCCACGGCCGGGAGGGGGACGTGGCCATCGGCATCTCCACCAGCGGCGACTCCGACAACGTGCGGCGGGGCCTGGACGCGGCCCGCGCGCGCGGTCTGTACACGGTGGGCCTGACGGGCGAGACCGGGGGCCGGATGACGGGCCGCGTGGACGTCCTTTTCCGCGTCCCGTCCCGGACGACGCCGAGAATCCAGGAAACGCACATCCTGCTGGGCCACTCGCTCTGCGAGCTCGTCGACCGCGCGTTGTTCCCCGACGCCTGGCCCGGCGGCTCGGACGGGACGTCATGAGCGAATCCAGATACGGCGTCGAACCCCTCGATTTCGACGGGATCTCGACCTATCCGATCGCCGAACGCCGGAGCAAGGTTCACGTCGGCCTGTTCGCGCGGCCCATCGAAGCCCGGGACACGGTCGGCGCGTTCCTGGACACGCTGCCCCGGATCCTGGCGGGCGCCGATCTCCGCGACCTGGTGGCCGCGCTCCTCCGCGCGCGGCGTGAGGAGAGGCCGATCCTCTGGGGCATGGGCGGCCACGTGATCAAGTGCGGATTGGGACCCGTCCTGATCGACCTGATGCGGGACGGTTTCGTCACCGGCATCCTGATGAACGGCGCCGCCGTCATCCACGATTTCGAGATCGCGCTGCACGGGGCGACGTCCGAGGAGGTCGCCGACGAGTTGGGCTCGGGCCGGTTCGGAATGGCGCGCGAGACGGGCGAATACCTGAACCGCGCCATCAACGCGGCGGGGCGCGACGGTATCGGCGCCGGCGAGGGCGTGGGGCGGTTCCTCCAGGACCCGCCCGACGGCGTCCGGTTCCCCCACCTGGACGCGAGCGTCCTCCACGAGGCCTACCGGGCCTCGATCCCCGTGACCGTCCACGTGGCCATCGGAGCGGACATCATCCACGTGCACCCCTGGGCGTCGGGCGAAGCCGTGGGCCGGGCGGCGATGCGCGACCTGAAGCTGCTGGCGGCCATGGTCAGCCGGCTCGAGGGCGGCGTCTACATCAATCTCGGGTCGGCGGTCATCCTGCCCGAGGTGTTCCTGAAAGCGCTGTCGGCGGCGCGGAACCTGGGCCACACGGTGGATCGCATCACGACGGCCAACCTGGACTTCATTCAGCACTACCGGCCCCGCGAGAACGTCCTGAAGCGGCCGACCCGGCGCGGCGGGCGCGCCATCGCCCTGACCGGGCACCACGAGATCATGGTGCCGCTGTTGGCGGCGGCGCTGAAGCAGGCCGGAACCGGGCGATGACGCTGCCGACGGCGGCGCCGCCCGCGGACCCGGCGCCGGAGCACCGGTGGCGGGCGCAGGACGTCACCCTGGTCGGCGGGGCGTTCATCGCGTTGAACCTGGTCGCGCCGTCCATCGTCGGCGCCATCGACGTCGGAGGGGCCTCGGCCGCCGCGGCGCGCGCGCTGATCGCCACGCTGCTGGTCCAACTGGCGGTGATCGGCGTCATCGCCGTCCTGGCGCGGGGCGTTTACCGTTTGAGGTTCTTCGACGAGATCGGTTGGACACGCGGGTACGCCGCGCGAAACGGATCGCTGTGCCTGTGGGGCATGGTATTGGCCCTGACCGTCATGTTGGCCTCCGCGCTGTTTCCGCCGAACGATACGCCCATCGAGCAACTGCTGTCGACGCCCGGGGCCGTCGCGATGTTCGCCGTCTACGCGGTGCTGTTCGCGCCGGCGCTGGAGGAAACGCTGTTCCGGGGATTTCTCTTCCGGGTGGTGGATCAGTGGGCCGGGCCCCGGGCCGCCGTCCGGACCTCGGCCGCCGCGTTCGGAATCGTGCACGCGCCGCAACTCTGGGGCAGCCTGGCCGCCATCCTGGTCATCTTCGCCGTCGGCTACGTCCTCTCGGAAGTGCGCCGCCGGACCGGCTCGCTGATCCCCGCCGTCATCGTGCATACGGCGTACAACGGCACGATCCTTCTGGTCTTTCTCGCGGGCGTGCTGGCCGGGGCCGGCCAGGCCGGGCCCGATACGGGGGCCGTGCACGCGGACCCGGCCGCCCTGGACGCCCCGAACCGGAGTATGATGGGATCGCCCTGATCGCGGGAATCCATCGAGCACGAGGAGATCGACCATGCGACCCGACCGGCGTTGGTATGTGATCCTGGCGAGTTTCGCCCTGGCCCTGGGCGCGGCGGCCGCGACCCAGAGGCCCGGGGGTCCGGACCCCGAAGCGTACCTGGAGCAGTCCCGCGCCTGGAGCGAGCGGATGGAGGCCTCCGGTCTGGCCGATCCGTTCGTCGGCCTGACGCGCGACGGAGATCCGATACGCGGCCTCTTCGAGATCCGCTCGACCGGCGTCTCGACGGCGCCGATCCACGAGGCCGCCGAGGCTTTCCTCGCCTCGCTCGGTCCGGACCAACGCAACCGCGTCCTCTTTGCCGCGGACGACCTGGAGTGGCGCAAGTGGGCCAACCAGCACATCTACTACCGCGACGGGATCGGCTTCGAGGAGATGAGCCCCGCCCAGCGCGACGCGGCGTTCGCCATGCTGGGCGCGTCGCTCAGCGCCAAGGGGCTCGAGCTGACGCGGGACATCATGCGTCTCAACGAGACGCTGGGCGAGTTGAACGGCGACAACTTCGTCGAGTACGGGCAGTGGAAGTACTGGATCTCGATCATGGGCGAGCCCTCGGCCGGCGAGCCCTGGGGCTGGCAACTGGACGGCCACCACCTGAACCTCAACTACTTCGTCATGGGCGACCAGGTCGTCATGACCCCGGCATTCTGGGGTTCGGAACCGTCCGTCGCGACGTCCGGCCGGTTCGCCGGGACGGCGATCATGGAGGAGGAGCAGGACGCGGGCCTGGCCATGATCCGCGCACTGACCCCCGCCCAGCAGGGCGAGGCGATTCTCGAGACGTCGAAGACCGGCAACAACATCCTCGCCCAGGCGTTCAGCGACAACCTGGTCCTCGACTACGCGGGGCTCCGCGCCGACGCGTTCTCCGACGCGCAGAAGGCGCAACTGCTGGACCTGATCGGCCTGTACGTCGGCAACATGCGCGACGCGCACCAGCCGGTCCGCATGTCCGAGGTCGAGGCCCACCTGGACGACACCTGGTTCGCCTGGATCGGCGAGACCGGCGACGACGCCGTCTACTACTACCGCATCCACAGCCCCGTCATCCTGATCGAGTTCGATCACGAGACGCCGGTCGGCCTGCGGCACATCTATCCGCCGGGCGTGCCCTACCGGGAACACATCCACGCGGTCGTGCGCACCCCCAACGGCAACGACTACGGCAAGGACCTGCTGCGCCAGCACTACGAGCGGCATCCTCACGGATAGCGCCGCCGACGGCTTGGCGCGCAGGGAACGGCGCGGTGTAGAATGCCGCCTCGTATCGATGGATCCACACGCACCCAACGAGATCCGGGCGCTTCGCGGCAGGCTTGCGGACCTGGACAACGACCTGCTCGAGCGAGTCGCCGAGCGGCAGCGCATCGTCACGGAAATCGGGCGGCTGAAAGCGGCCTCCGGCCGGGCGATGCGCGACTACGGCCAGGAGAAGGACGTCGTCGAGCGCGCCAAGAAGGCCGCCGCCGCGCTCGAGGTCAGCGGACGCTTCGCCGAGGATCTCATGTTGCTCCTGATCCGCGAGTCGCTGACGGCGCAGGAGCAGGTCCGTGTGCACGAGGAAGCGATGGGCATGGGCCGCAGGGTCCTCATCATCGGCGGCAACGGGCACATGGGCCGGTGGATGGTCCGTTTCCTGGTTTCCCAGAACTTCGCCGTGGAGGTGGCCGATCCCTCGGGCGCGCCCGGCTCGATCCCGCACCTGGCCGACTGGAGGCAGTCGGCGCTGGACCACGACATCATCATCGTGGCCGCGCCGCTGGGCCGGTGCCGCGGGATTCTCGAGGGACTCGCCGAGAAACGGCCCGCGGGGGTCGTTTTCGACATCAGCTCGCTCAAGACTCCCCTCCGCGCGGGCCTGGACGCGCTGGCCGCCCGGAAGGTCCCGGTGACCTCGATCCATCCGATGTTCGGCCCGGACACCGAGATGCTCTCGGGCCGGCACGTGATATTCATCGACCTGGGTTTCCCGGACGCCACGCGCCAGGCCCGGGAGCTGTTCGCTTCGACGATGGCGGTTCAGGTGGACATGGACCTGGACTCCCACGACCGGCTGGTGGCCTACATCCTGGGCCTCTCGCACGCGACGAACATCGCGTTCTTCTCGGCCTTGGCCGAGAGCGGCGAAGCCGCGCCGCGTCTGGCTCAACTTTCCAGCACGACCTTCGACGCCCAACTCGAGCTCGCCTCGCGCGTCGCCGAGGACAACCCCCGCCTGTATTTCGAGATCCAGTCGCTCAACGAATACGGAGGCGAGGCCCTGACCGCGCTGTCGTACGCCGTCGAGCGCATCCGCGCCCTGGTCGAGGCCGGCGATTCCGAACGCTTCGTGGCGATGATGGAGCGCGGCCGCGAATACCTGAGCGGACGCGGACCGGATCCTGGCGGATCCGGACCCGCTCCCGGCTAGTCGCCGGGGTCCGGGCCGGCCGGCCGAGGCATCAGGGCGAGGCTCGATCCGGCCGGGATGCCCCGAATCACGGTCCCGGCCGGCAACTCCAGCGGTGTCTCCAACAGGAACGCGTGCCCGTAGTCGTTCCGGTACTCGTAGAGCCAAACCAGGGGCTCGACGCGACCGTCGGGAAGCTCGGCCACGATCGGATACGAACCGCCGTCGGGGATGTCGCGCGGGAACAGGCCGTCGACCCGGATGGCGTTCTCCAGCGTCGCTCCGTTCCGGACCACGCTCGCCGGTTCCGGGGCCGGGGGGCTCTCCGGCGGGAACTCGGGCAACTCGGGCACGTTCTCCGGATCGCCTTCCGGGGCGCCGCCCTCGATCCAGCTCACCATGAGATTCATCTGCGACGGGGACATCGCCCGATCGTTCCGGAATTCGCCGAAACCCTTGACGGCGCCCCACGGCGGCATCGTGCGCGCGAATATCTCGTCGCGAATCGCGACCGCCCACGGGCGGGCTTCCGCGTAGGTCGTCAGCGAGAAGGCCGTCCCGCCGTCGCGGTGGCACGACGCGCAGCGCTCGTAGACGATCCTGGAGACGGTCTGGCTCCAGTTGACGCTGGTCGTCAGGGCGTCGTGGGCCTCGACCGTCACGGCCGCTCCCGCAAGGAGCACGGCGGCGAGGCCGGCGCGGATGGAAGCCGTCTTCATCGCTTCTAGAAAGTCAACGCCTTCGCCGGAATATCGAAGTGCACCGTGTTGACGACGCCGTCCCGCTGGAACTGGACCCAGACGCGATAGTTGCGCGGTCGGGGGAACGTCAGGTGAAAGAGCATCTCCGGACCCCCGTCCGCGATGAACGGATGTCCGTGGACCGTATCGATCAGGTCGTCGCTGACCGCCAGCATGTGGCCCCACGCGCCGATGTAGGGCTCCAGTCCCTCGGCCGGGCTCACGGTGAAATACAACTCGGTCTCCTGCCCGGCGATCGGCTCCGCGGGCTCGGTGACCAGCTCCACGCGGAGGTTTTCGCCCTGCCGGGGGGCGGTGTAGTCCACGCCGACGACGGCCGGTTCGAGGCCGCCGCCCGGAACGATGAACGAGTGGGCGATCAACTGCGGCGTGCCGCCGACCGGGTAGAAGTCGGCGAGGACCTGGTAGAGGCCGGCCCCGGGCAGGTCGAGATCGATCCGAAAATTGTCCGTGTCGGAATCCCGCGTCGGATGCACGTGGGCGAAGTGCTCCAGATCCTGGCTCATGACGAACAGGTGGAAGGGCCGTTCGTGCATGATCTCGAAGTCGGTCACGGGCCGGTCTTCCCAGGGGTCGCGGACCGCGAAGTCCAGACGCGCCGTCCCACCGGGCTCGAGACGTTCGGGTGTCACGGTCACGTCCATCGCGTAGTCGAAGGGTTCGGGCAGGCCCATCACCAGCGCCATCCTGCAGCGGGGGCAGAAACCGGGTTCGTTGGACCGGACGTCCAGATCCATCGGGCAGAAGTAGACCCCGGCGTCGAAGAGCGCCGCGACCTGCGCCGCTCTTTCCGCGTCGGTCATGGCGCCGGGTCCCGCCCTCGAGTCGTCGCCGCCGGCGCACGCGCCCAGCAACGCCAGCGCCGCGGCGCCCGCGACGAGCGCCCGGGAGGCCGCTCTCCGGAGAGGTTCGTTTCCCGTTGCGCGTTTCACGCGTCGCATCGCGCCGTTCAGTCGTCCTCCAGTTCTTCCAGGACGCTGTTGAGCAGCGGGATCGATTCGGCCGGCGGCGCGTCCGGCGGTATGGAGTCGATATACGCGTAGATGTCCGCCAGTGTCTGGACGGGCACGCTCGAATAGTTCGGCATCCCTTGAGTTCGGGGGCTGCGAACGTAGGCGATGAATCCCTCCTGCGTGAACGTCATCGGGACCAGGCGCGGCGAGCCCGTCTCGCCCTCGAAGCCGTGGCATGCGTAGCACTTGTACGACTCGAACAACGGCCGGCCGCGTTCGGCGTTTCCGGTGACGCCGGCCGGAGGGTCCTGCGGAGCCGCCGGGGTCAGGCCGCCTCCCGAAAGGACGAGGGCGCCCGCCAGGGCCGCCGGGACGGCGGCCCGCTTCAGGCCGCTGCGGATTCGAGCCAGAGCTTTCCGCATGAGCGTCCCCCTCACCGAGGTTGCGACACGACGTCGACCAGCGCCGGCTCGCCCGCGCGAACGCGCTCCAGCGCGCGCGCGAACGCCGGGCCCAGGTCGTCGGGGTTCTCGATCGGTCCCTCGCTGTACATACCGTAACCCTCGGCCATCTTCGCGTAGCTGATCGAGGGGTCGACGAACACGTTGCCGATATGCGACTGGTCGAGCCCGCGCCCGCGGCGGCCGGCGACGCGTTCCACGATCATCACTTCCGCGTGGTAGCCGCCGTTGTTGTGCACGACGAGCAGAAGCGGGATTCGGTGATGGGCCGCGGTCCAGAGCACGCCGGGGCTGAAGTTCAGATCCCCGTCGCCGACGATGCCGATGGAGAGACGGCCGGTTCCCTTGTTGGCCAGCGCCGCGCCCACCGACGCCGGGCTGTCGTAGCCGATGCCGAACCCGCCCGAGTCTCCGTTGTAGCGGTGGGGCCGGTCGAAGTTCAGGAGGCGCCGCTGCCAGGGGCCGGTGAACTGGTAGCCGGACACCATCGCCCAGTCGTCGTCCTTGATCCGTTCCCTCAGCTCGGCGACCATCCGCGGCACGCTGACCGGGCTCTTGTTCCACCCGAAACGGCCCTCCCGGACCGCCGCCGCCCGCGCGGCCGCGTGAACCGCGCCGATCCGGGCCCCGCGCTCGTCGAGCTCCCTCCGGCGTTGCCCGGTCGTCGCCCGCTGGACTTCTTCGATCAGGGAGGGCAACGTGGCCTCGCCGTCGGCCGCGATCGTCAGGTCCAGCTCGGCGTAGTTTCCGAAGTCGTGGATGTTGCTTCCCTGGAACAGGTACTCGGCGCAGACCCCGATCGTCCGTCCGCCCGTCGAGCGGGCGCGGCGCACGTCCCCGGTCATGTCGTTGAGCTCGAGACCCAGCACGACGTCCGGGGTGTAGTCGGACCCGCCCGACCCGTAGAGCGGATGCCGCGACGGGAAGCCCCCCCAGCCGCCGTATCCGCCCACGTCGACCGGCGCCTGCAGCGCCTCCGCCAACTCGATCGTTCGATCCCAACCCTCGGGACTCCACGCGAGCTTGCCCAGCCGGATCAGCGGGCGCTCGGCGTCGACGAGCATGCGGGCGGCTTCCCGAACGGCATTGGCGTCGCCTTGCGGCGGCGAAGCCATCGAGAGCGCGGGTATCCGCAGGCTCGACGGGTCCTCGACCCGCATGTCCTGCAGCCCGGAGTCCACGACCAGCAGCACCGGGCCCCGGGGCGGCGTCATCGCGATCCGGTAGCCGCGGACCGCGGACTCGGCGAAGCGCTCGAGCGTCGTGGGCTCGTCGTCCCACTTGACGAAGTCGCGCACGAGCGCGCCCATGTCCTGGGCGCTGTGGGGCCGGTTGACGACGCTCGTCGGAGTGCGGTTGTGGGCCACCAGGTAGATGGCCGGCACGCGGTCGGCCCAGCACTGGAAGATCCCCATGCCCGCGTGCAACAGGCCCACCGTTCCGTGGAACATCGCCATCATCGGCTTGCCGGACGCCTTGGCGTAACCGTGGCACATGGCGGCGGCGGCTTCCTCGTGGAGGCAGGTGATGATCTCGGGCCGCGTGTTGCCGCCATGGTTGATCATGGACTCGTGGATGCCCTCGAAGGACGAGCCGGGGTTGATCGCCGCGTAGTCGATGTCCAGGGACCTCAGGACATCCACCATGAAGTCGGAGGCGAACTGGCGGCCGGGCTCGGCGCCGGCCTGTGCGCCCGAGCCGCCCAGCTCGGCCTGGGCCTGCGCCTCGGTCGGCGGCACAACGGCGGGACGCGCCGGCGGGGGCGC
>JAJEEE010000071.1 GCA_022821145.1 Acidobacteriota bacterium | reverse complement strand
CCTGCTCGGCGCGGGCGGGGACGTGCTGCTCGACGCGATCATCAGCGCGGCCGAGGCCGAGGGGACGGCCAAGCTGCTGTCGCGCCCGCGGGTGACGACCCAGAACAACCAACCGGCGACGGTGTCCCAGGGTACGCAGATTCCCGTGCAGACGAACGTCAACAACACGATCAGCGTCGAGTTCATCGCGTTCGACCTGAGCCTGACCGTCACGCCCCAGATCACCGAGGCCGGCACGATCCTGCTGACCGCGGACATCGTCAACAGCAGCCCGGACTTCGCACGCGCCGTCGGCGGCGTGCCGTCGGTGGCCTCGCAGCGGGCGGCGACGCAGGTGCTGATTCCCGACGGCGGGACCGCGGTCATCGGCGGCATCCTCGTCGACAACGACTCGGTCCAGATCCGCCGGCTTCCCGGTCTGGGCCGTATTCCGTGGATCGGCAACCTGTTCCGCAGCACGTCGACGGTCCAGTCCACGAGCGAGCTGCTGTTCTTCATCACGGCGCGCATCAAGCCGTCCGACGCGCCGGAATTCGGGATGGACGGCATCGAGGAGCACTCCGAGCTGTTCTCCGGAACGCTGGACGCGCCCGAGCTGCGGTAGGGTCGTTCCGAGCCGGAGCCGGCGGTGGGCGCCGTCAGGATCGGTTATACTCTTCCGGCTGCAATGAACTTCGAAGACATCAAGGAACTCGTCCGGATCGTGGCCGGCGAGGCGTCGCTCGACGAGGTGGAGGTGGAGCGTTCCGGCGTGCGGGTCCGGATCAAGCGGTCCGGCGCCTCGGTCGAGGCGGCCGCGGAGCCGGTCGCCTCGCCCCCCGCCGCCGATCCTGTTTCGGACGCGGACGCCCCCGCTTCGACGCCCGCGCCTCCGCCGGCGGCCGTTGCCCCGCCCTCGGAGGCGGCCCCGCCCGAAGAACCGGGACTGGCCTACGTGACGTCTCCGATCGTCGGCACCTTCTACCGGTCGCCCAGTCCCGACGCCGATCCGTTCGTGAGCATCGGCGATACGGTCGCCAAGGGCGATATCGTCTGCATCATCGAGGCGATGAAGCTGATGAACGAGATCGAGGCCGAGGCGTCCGGGGAGATCGTGAGCGTTTTCGTCGAGAACAACCATCCCGTCGAATACGGCGAGCGCCTGTTCGCGATCCGGCCGCGATAGCCGGTCCACGCGGCGGGCTCGAGCGCCATGTTCAGGAAAATACTGATCGCCAACAGGGGAGAGATCGCGCTCCGGGTCATCTTCGCCTGCAAGGAGCTCGGGATACGGACCGTCGCCGTCTACTCCGAGGCCGACCGGCACGCGCTGCACGTGCGTTTCGCGGACGAGGCCATCTGCATCGGTCGCGCGCCCAGCGCCGAGAGCTATCTGAACGTTCCCGGGGTCATCAGCGCCGCGGAAGTGAGCAATGCCGACGCCATTCATCCAGGCTACGGCTTCCTGTCGGAGAACTCCCACTTCGCCGAAATCTGCAAGGCCTGCGGCATCACGTTCATCGGGCCGTCTCCGGAGAGCATCCGGACCATGGGCGACAAGGCCCGCGCTCGCGCGGCGATGGCCGAGGCGGGCCTGGAGATTCTGCCTGGAAGCTCCGGGCCGATCGCGGACCGGGACGAGGCCCTGTCCACGGCGGCCGATATCGGTTTCCCGGTGATCATCAAGGCCGCGGCCGGCGGCGGCGGCCGCGGCATGCGGGTGGTCGGAGAGAAGGCCGACTTCGCCGCCGCTTTCGACACGGCCCGCGCCGAGGCGGAAGCCGCGTTCGGGATCCCGGACTGCTACCTGGAGAAGTTCGTCGATGAGGCGCGGCACATCGAGTTCCAGGTCCTGGCCGACGGGTTCGGCAACGCCATCCACCTCGGAGAGCGGGATTGCAGCATCCAGCGCCGGCATCAGAAGCTGGTGGAGGAAGCGCCGTCGATCGTGGTTTCCGACGATCTCCGCGCCCGCATCGGCGCCCAGGTGGTCGGCGCCATCACCGATCTGGGGTACACGAGCGCGGGTACGGTCGAGTTTCTCGTGGACCGCGACCTCCGGTTCTACTTCATGGAGATGAACACGCGGATCCAGGTCGAGCACGGCGTGACCGAGGTCGTGACCGGAATCGATCTCCTGCGGGACCAGATCCTGGTGGCCGCGGGGGAGCGGTTGCCCGAGTCGCAGGATGACGTGGCGTTCCGGGGACACGCGATCGAGTGCCGGATCAACGCCGAGGACCCGTTCACGCAGCGGCCGTCTCCGGGACGGATCACGTCGTGGCACCCGCCGGGCGGACCCGGTGTCCGCGTCGACACGGCGGCCTACGCCGAGTACGAGGTTCCGCCCCACTACGATTCGCTGATCGCGAAAGTCATCGCTCACGGCGCGAACCGCGACGAAGCCATCCGGCGGATGGAGCGCGCGCTGCGGACCTTCATCGTCGAGGGCGTGCGGACGACGATCCCGCTGCACCTGCGGCTTCTCCAGAACGAGGCCTTCCGCTCGGGCGACATCTCGACCGGATTCCTCGAAGCGCTGCTGCCCCGGCTCGTCCCGACGGCATGACGCCGTTCCCGAGGCTCTACGCGATCGCGGACGCCGCGTTCGGCGATCCGGTCCGTATCGCCCTGGCGCTGTTCGACGCCGGCGTCCGCCTCGTCCAGCTTCGAGACAAGGGCGCCGCGTCCGGCCGCCTCCTCGACCAGGCGCGGCGCATCGTCGCGGCCGCGCCGGCCGGGGCGTCCCTCATCGTCAACGACCGCGCGGACGTGGCCCTCCTGGCCGGGGCCGCCGGCGTGCACGTCGGCCAGGACGATCTGCCGGCGGCCCATGCGCGCCGGATCGTCGGCGACGGGAAACTGGTCGGCGTGTCGACGCACGACCTGGAGCAGGCGGCGTCCGCCGCGTCCGAGCCGGTCGATTACCTTGCCGTCGGACCTGTCTTCAAGACGTCGACGAAAGCCGACGCGGCCCCGGTGGTCGGCGTCGAGGGGCTGGCCCGGATCTGCGAAGCCGTCGACCGGCCGGTGGCCGCCATCGGCGGTGTCACGTTGGACGCGCTCGGCGAGGTCTTCGACGCCGGCGCCGCGTCGGCGGCGGTCGTTTCCGATCTTCTCGGGCGCGGCGATGTCCGGCGCCGGGCCGAAGCGTTCCTGGCCCGGTTGAGGGCGCTCGGCGTCGCCTGATCGCGGGGCGCGGTCCGTACGGTCCGCTCCGCGGAATACGGATGGTAGGCGGCTGTTCTTTCTCGTAAACTGAACGGTTAACGGAAGCACTCGAGTCACTTCCGGGAAGGGCCGATCGTGAGCGTGGCAGAACAGGATGCGCCGATGGATGCGGTCACGGCTCCGGCCGTCGTCTCCGTGTACATGGTGCGCGTTCGGCGGTTCCGGACGACGCTGTTCATCGCGCCGGAATCCATCGCAGCGGCCGAAGCCGGGCAACGCGACCGGATCCGGGCGTTCGTCCGGCGCTTGATGGCGCACCGGAACGCGGTCGTCCGCTGGCTGGGACGCGTCTTTCGCGCCGCTCACGACTTCTATCGGAGGCTGGAAGACCGGATCGATCCGCTCGAACGCATGCTAAAGGCCCTCAAGGGGCCGTCGGCGCTGCGCGTCCTGCACGCGGGGCATTCCAAGGCACGCGACGAGTTCCACGGTCTTCTGCGTGGCCAGGCCACCAAACACACGGTGTGGCTGGCCGTCGACGGCGTGGTGAGCGCCGCCGCCGTCGCGGTTTCACCGTTCCTGGCCTGGATACCCGGGCCCTACGTCCTGCTGTACTATCCCCTGATGCGTCTGTTGAGCCACCGTCGCGCGCTCGAGGGCGCCCGCAACGCCATGAACGCGGCGTCGGTCGTCTTCGAGGAGAGCGCCGAGCTCGGCCGACTGGAGGACAGCCTGCGTTCGGGCGCCTCGCCGTCGAACGGATGCGCCCGCGCCGGGATCCGCGTGACGGGCCTGGACGCCTACCTGGAAAGGGTTTCCTGATCCGCGCCGTCCGCTCGGCAACATGCAGATTCCGATCGAAACCCTGCCCACCGACACGCGCCTTTTCGACGACTACGTTCGGGATTGGCCGGCAGTGGCGCCCTTCTTCGGGAGGCCGTATTCACTGGACGAGATCGCGCGCTTCGCGGGGACCGTCGCGCACGATCCGGAAAGGCGCGGCCGACTCGCCGCCGTCGTCGCTGGCCAGCAGGAACGCTGGGGGGTCGACCCGGATCCGGCCGGACGGCTGGCCCTCGGCGCCGTGGCCGTCATGACGGGGCAGCAGGCGGGTCTGTTCACGGGTCCGCTGTTTTCCGTGTTGAAGGCTCTGACCGCCGTCAAGACCGCCCGGGCGCTTCGTGAGCGCGGGATCGACGCGGTGCCGGTGTTCTGGGTCGCCGCGGAGGACCACGACCGCGAGGAAATCGAGTGGGCGGGCATCCTGGAGCGGCACGGAGAGTTCCGGAAGGTGACGGCCGAGCTGGTCTCCGGGCCCGGTTCTCCGGCCGGCTGGATGACGTTCACCGAGGGGATCCGCGAAACGGTCCGGCGCTCGGCCGACGCGCTTCCGCCTTCGGAATACCGGCCGGAGTTGATCGGCCTGCTCGAGGACGCCTACGTTCCCGGCGTCTCCCCGGTGGATGCGTTCGCGCGTTTCATGGGTCGTTTGTTCCGGGACACGGACCTGGTCTTCGTGGATCCCCTGGGGCCGGACTTCCGAGGCCTCGCCGAGGGATGGATGGCGTCCGCGTTCGAGCGGAAGGACGCCGTGCGGTCGGCCGTGCTGGAGCGCTCCCGGCGGATCGCCGAGGCGGGATACCGGGCCCAGGTGCGTGTCGACAACGGGTTCACGGGTTTCTTCGCCTACCGGGGACGGTCCCGCCGGCCCGTGGGTCCCGCCGAGACCGCGCCCGCCGCGTCGTTGAGTCCGAACGCCCTGCTGCGCCCGGTTCTCCAGGACGCCGTCTTTCCGACGGCGGCGTTCGTCGCCGGCCCGTCCGAGATCGCCTACCTGGCCCAGGCCGGCGCCGTGTACGAGCGTCTCGGGGTCGCCATGCCGCCCATCCTGCCGCGCATCACGGCCACTATCGTCGAGCCTCCCGCGGCCCGCGCGATGCGGACACACGGCCTCGGGATCGAGGACGTGTTCAAGGGGCCCGACCACCTGCGGCGGAAAGCCGTGCGAGCCGCCGGCGACACGGACGCGTTCGGCCGCGCGCGCGGCCGCGTCGTCGAGTCGATCGAGTCTCTGCGGCCGCTGTTGGAAGGCGTCGAACCCACCCTGGGCGGCGCCCTGGACAACGCCCTGCGCAAGGTCAGGCATCAGTTGGACTCGCTCGAGACGCGGTTCGTGAACGCCTCCATCCGGCGCGACGCCGTCGTCGAGCGCCACCTGGCGGGGATATCGAGCCGACTGTTCCCGGGCCGCCGGCTCCAGGAGCGGGTCGTGAACGTGACGTCGTTCCTGGCCCGCTACGGCCTGGACTTCGTGGGGACGCTGGACCGGTTGCTGGAGCTCGACGGCAGCGTGCACCAGGTGGTGGAACCGTGAGGATCGGGATCACGTGCTATCCGACCTACGGAGGGAGCGGCGTCGTCGGAACCGAGCTGGGCCGGGAGCTGGCGGCCTGCGGGCACCAGGTCCACTTCATCAGCTATTCGCTTCCGATCCGGCTGAAGATGTCCGACAACATCCGGTTTCACGAGGTCGAGGTGCTCTCGTATCCGCTGTTCGAATATCCGCCCTACGACCTGGTCCTAGCGACCAAGATGGCCGAGGTCGCCTCCCGCTTCGAGCTGGACATACTTCACGTCCACTACGCGATCCCGCACTCCATCAGCGCGTTTCTGGCGAAGCGGATGGCCGAGAGGCCCGTGCCGTTCGTCACCACGCTGCACGGCACGGACATCACCCTGGTCGGGAACGACCGTTCGTATCTGCCGATCACGCGTTTCGGCATCGACGAGAGCGACGCGGTCACCGCGGTGTCCGACTACCTCCGAAAACGCACGGTCGCCGAGTTCGCGACCCGTCAACCCATCGAGGTGATCCCCAACTTCGTCAACTGCGGCGTGTTCCGCAAGTCGAACGACCCGGCGTTCCGCCGTCGGTTCGCCGATGCGGACGAAGGCCTGATGATCCACATTTCGAATTTCCGGCCCGTGAAGCGGACCCCGGACGTGATCGAGGTCTTCAGCAGGGTCCGCGAGACGCGGCCGGCCAAGCTGTTGATGGTGGGCGACGGACCCGACCGGCCGCGGGCCGAGTACCTGGCGGAAACCCGCGGCGTCGTCGGCGACGTTCACTTCGTCGGCAAGTGGACGGACATGGAGCGGTTGTTGTCGGTGTCGGACGTGCTGGTCCTGCCCAGCGAGCTGGAGTCCTTCGGCCTGGTGGCGCTCGAAGCCATGGCGTCGGAAGTGCCTGTGATCGCCACCCGCGTGGGCGGCGTCGACGAAGTCGTCCGCCACGGGACGGACGGCTTCCTGTTCGACGTGGGCGACACGGCGGCGATGGCCGAATCGGCGCTCATGCTGCTCGACGACGCGGAGCGGCGCGCCACGATGGGGCGCCAGGGGCGCGCGCGCGCCCTGGAGGCCTTCTCCCACCAGGGCGTCGTCGCACAGTACCTCGAGCTCTACGAACGCACGATCGCGACGGCGTCGTGAAGGGGATCAGCCGCGCGTGCGCGGGGCGGGGTTCCGGGGGCGTCGGCGTCGAGCGGCGGCGTTTCCTACAGTCGGAACGATACTCCCAGGTTGTATCGCAAAGAGAAAACCCCGGCGTGTGGTGCACAAGGCGCCAGACCCCGGGGGGAGCTCGACTCCCGTACGAGCCGGTGAAAGGCAATGTGGCGACTCTGCCGAAACGGTGTCAACGGTTCGTTCGTGACGGTTTACCCGTAACACGGTGTCAAGGTTTGCCGGCGCCGTGGAATCGGGGGTCGAACGAGAACGTGTCGAAGTCCCGGATCCACCCGGCGCTGAAGCCGTCGGTCTTGAATCGATCGGGAGCCGGGTTGCTCGAACGGCTTCCCGGTCACGACTCCCTCAAAGTCTCGACCGGATCGACTCGAAGAGCACGGGCGCACGGAATCGATCCGGCAATCGTCCCCGCCGCCAGCAGCACTCCGGCACTGACCGCGTATGTCACCGGGTCTGACGCCGACACGCCGAAAAAGAGACTTCCGATAGTCCCGGATACGCCCAACGCCACCGCCCCACCAGCCACCGCGCCAGCGACCGCCCACAGTAGAACGCCGGACAGAACGGTTCCAATCAGCGCGCTCTTCGCCTCGCCCAACGCAATGCGAATTCCGATCTCGCGTTTCCGACGCCCGACCGCGTGGCTGACCACTCCGTACACACCCTGCGCCTGGACGACCGCGGTTACCTGCGGGTCGGGGCCATCGCCGGCATCGCCGTGCTCGACGGCGACCGCATCCGCGACCGCGCCACCGACGAGCGGCCGCGACAGCCGTCCGAGGGGACCGTCAACGGCCGTTTCGCCGTACAGGACGAGGACGCCGCCGGCGCGCTGGCCGGCCCATTCGCCGGCCGTAGCGCACCGTACGCCGCGGACCCGTGCCCCGCCGGTCGTCTCTTGGCGCGTTGCGCAGCGCTCGTGATGCGTGTCGCGGGTTGGTTGTATCGGGCCTACCCGTCTTGTACACTGTGCTTGCGGTTCGGAGGATGAGCGCGAGCCTGGAGCACACGGTCGACCGGGCAGGACTGCGGCCGAGTGGTCCGTCGTCGAGGCCGAGGAGCACGTCGGCGACGTGCTGTTCGGCATCGAGACGTATCAGGGATGGGCGTCGACGTTCGCTGACCACGAAATCCACATGCCGGACTGCTTCTACATGATCAACAAGGTGCTCGAACGGCTCGGCGCGAAGGCTGCTCCGGCCCGCGCCGTGTTGCGGCTCGCGAAGTTCGCGGACGAAGTCCTCGCGGCGTTGTTTCCGGCGGTCCAACGCAGTTTCGGCAACGCCGTGCTCCTCGTCAGGACCTGAGCGGTGCCTGACCGTACTGACGGAGCACTGAAGGACGCGGGCGCCGCCGTTCGCCGCCCGTGGACGTTTCGCGTGCTGGCTCTCCTGTTCGGTGCGCTCCTCGCATTCGTCTGTTTGGAGACCGTGGCGCGGGTACTGCCGGTTAACGAGGGCCCCCAGGCGTTGCCGGTCAACGACTCGAATCCGATCTTCCGTTATCGGCCGAACCGGGAGTTCGTGTGGTCGGCGGGGTGGAACTTCTCCGCCGTCAACGAGGTCAAGGTCAACAACTTCGGTTTCGTCAATGATCAGGATTACGACCCCGACGGGACCGGTGCCCTTCTCGCAGTCATTGGGGACAGTTTCGTCGAGGCGTTCCGGGTGCCGTTTGAGCACACCTGCCACGGCCGGCTCGCCGCGCGCCTGAACGGCACGGCTCGTGTCTATTCCTTCGGTGTGTCCGGAGCACCCTTGAGCCAGTACCTGGCGTATGCCGGGTACGTTCGGGACACGTTCAGACCGGCTGGCCTTGCGATTTTCATCATCGACAACGACTATGATCAGAGCCTTGCCAAGTACGGGCTCCAGAGGGGCAAGCACCAGTTCGTGGAACGCGGCGGCGGCCGGCTCGCGCTGGAGCGAAACGATCTCGAGTTCCGCCCGCGCTACAGGCTGGTCAGAGGATCGGCGTTGGCGAGATACGTGGGGATCAACCTGGGCCTGGCAAGGGAACGGACTTATCGGTTGTTTATCGGCGAAGACCCGGATGCACGCGTCCCGGAGGCGGATCGTGCGACGTGGGTCGTCGACTCGAAGCGAGCCGTCGACGCGTTTCTCGACATGCTGCCCGCGGCGTCCGGCCTGGAGCCGGAACGGATCCTGTTCATCGTGGACGGCATCCGTCCTCGCGTGTACGGAAGCGAGGTCCCGGAGTGGCAGAAGCGAGTCTACCGCGAAGACGTGGGCTACGTGGATGCCATGCGGCGCTACTTCATCGAGAACGTTGTCCGCAGGGGATACGAGACCATCGACCTGGAGCCGGCGTTCGCCGCGCACTACCGGCTGCACCGAACGCAATTCGACTGGCTGCCGCTCGACCTGCATTGGAACGCACTGGGACACGAGGTGTGCTCGGAGGCAGCGGCCGGTTCGGAGCTGCTGCGGGACTTCCGGCGGCGTGCTGGCGCCGCGGGGCGCGAAGACATATGACAGGCTGAGCGCTTCCTGCGGTGGTTCTCCTCCGGTCGCTCTCGACGGTGTTTGTGCTGTGCCACGAAGGTCGCGATCTGCTTTCGGTCGACGCGACCGACTGGCGTGCCGAACACGCCATCCGCCCCGCCGTCGTCACCCGCAAGGTCGACGGATCATTACCCGGCTGGGTACGGTCGGGCGAGACGACCTCTTATCATGCTCACCAATCTCGACACCATCGTAGTACTGGCGCTGGGCGTCCTGGTCATGGGGTTGCCCGGCTTCGCCCAAACGCGCGATGCGGCGGAAGGGAATGGCGCCGCGGAGACGGCCGCGCGCCAGGCGCTGGAGACGTTCATCACGCAGTGGAACACCGCCGACGACGCGAACCTGCGTCGAGCGATGCACTTTCCCTTCGCGACGGTGCCGGGCGGCGGGGCGCTGATCGTCGACGCCCGGCTGGAGGACTTCTCGGCCGGATTCGACGAGATGCGGGCGCGCGAGGGGTGGAGTCGCAGCTCGTTCGACTTCGACTCGTTCGCGGTGGTCAGGGCCTCGACCGACAAGGTGCATGCGTCGATCGGCTTCAGCCGCCATGGCGCTGACGGCACCGCCTATCGCACCTCGCGGGTGTTCTACATCGTCACCCGGCAGGACGACCGCTGGGCCATCCAGCTTCGGACCCCGGCTGCCGAGCCCGAGGATCTCGGGAACCCTCCGTTCCTGGGCGGCAAGCTCCTGATCACCCACCTCGACGAGGACTACGTGTCGCAGATGTTCAAGACCTACGCCGGGCACGCGCATGATGGTTGATCGAACTTCGATCAAGGCGCCGGAGGTGGCGGCGGAGCAGTTGCAACGCCTGGTGGAACGACTCGCATCCAAGCCGAGCTTCGGCCATGTGATCGTGGGAGTGGAACGGGGCGACGGCTCCTTCAGTTGGCGGGGCGCGGCCGGAATCGCAAACGCCGACGGCGCACCGATGACACCGGAGACGCCGTTCTTCATCGCCAGCGTGACCAAGCTGTATATCGCCACTCTTATCTTCCAGCTGCACGAAGAAGGCAGGGTCGACCTGGATGCTCCGATCTCCACCTACCTCGGGGACCAGCGAATCGCCGGGCTGCACCGCATCGGCAGCGTCGACTACACGCCTGACATCACGGCTTCCATTTGCTGAGCCATACCTCTGGGCTGAACGACTATTTGGAAGCCAAACTGGACGGGGGAAGAAGCCTGTACCAACAGATCGCCGGCGGCAACGACCTCTCCTGGAGCTTCGACGATGTGTTGGCAATCAGCCGTGACCAGCTCCGCAGTCACTTCCCGCCTCAAGATCCGACCTCCGGCCGTCGCAAGGGCCGCTACTCGGACACCGGTTTCCAGCTGCTGATCGCCATCATCGAAGAGAGCACCGGGGCATCGTTCGCCGACGCGCTCGAGCAGCGCATCATCGGGCCGCTCGACCTGCGACAAACGTGGTTGCCTGGCGAGTCCCAACCCCTGGACCCAGCCGCAGTGTCGACCGACGTCTGGTCAAACAGCCGACCTCTCGTCATACCGAAGGCCATGGGCTCGTTCAACGATCTCTACAGCAGCGTCGATGACACGCTGAGATTCCTGGCAGCTCTCACAGGGGGAGAGCTCTTCAGCGATCCCTCCACCTACCGGTTGATGGCCAAGAGGCGCAACCGGGTCATCTGGCCGGTCATCTACTACGGCTTGGGGATGATGCATTTCAAGATCGGACGACTCAGCGCCCCTGGCCTTCGGCCGCTTACGCTTGTCGGCCATACCGGGGCGACCGGATCGTGGTTGTTCCACTGCCCGAACTCGACTTGTTCACCACAGGCACAGTCGACGAGGTGAAGGCGCGCGCCTTCCCGTTCCGTTTCATCCCGAAGATGTTGCGGGCAATCGTTCGCTGAGCTCGAATCGTCGTCCGCGGCCGCCGCCGGGAGCTCGGCCTCGGTGCCGCGACGCTGGTCCCGCTCGCGGCGGCGGGCGAGCAGGCGCTTCGAACCGCCAGCTCGCCCGCTCGGGCGGCGATCGCTGATGGTCCATGCCGGCGGCGACAACTACTCGGACATGCCCGCAGCGCTCGGGGGCGCCGGCGCTCGGGTGGCCTGCGGTGTCATCCCGGCGGCGGCGAGTTGAGCGTAAGTTCCCTCTACTTCGCGCCGCCCGCGGCGGCCGCCTCGGCCGCCTGCCGTTCGAGGTTGCGGTTGATCTCGAGGATGTGCCGGATGTCGTGATTGCCCTCGTGGCAGGCGTACTCGAACATCGGCCCCTCGGTGCGGATCATCGGCACCACGCCGCCCCACGGGCTGGTCCACGTCGCCGGGTCGGTAACGGTGAACTCGTAGCGGATCTCGTCCTCGGCGATGCGGGTGAAGCGCTCCTCGACGTGCCGGTGCCGGTTCGCGCCCCGCCAGTTCCGCCGGGCGATGAAGTGGTCGGTCTCGACGACCAGCGTGTCGCCCTCCCAACGCGCGCGCGAGTTGCCCCCGAACTGGCGGATTGCGTCCGAGACGGCAGACCGCCCGTCGAGCGCCATGATGCGCGGCGGGTTGGTCGCCAGCTCCGTGAACAGCACGAAGTGGTCCTCGGTCTGGAAGATCTGGTGGATGTCGTTGTAGGCCGGCGGCAGCAGCGGCGGACCCTCGTGCGTCCACACCACGCAGCGCTCCATCAG
>JAJEEE010000081.1 GCA_022821145.1 Acidobacteriota bacterium | reverse complement strand
CCGCCGCGTCAGTTCAAGAAAACGATCTCTTCGTTCACGGTGTTGGCGGTTGGCAAGATCTGGTCTTGCTGACGCAGCGGCCCGGAGGCCACCTTGTCCACCCGCGGCGGGGGACGCCGCGGGTCCAATGGGGAATGCGGCGACGTAGTGCGTGGCCTCCGTGGCTTGGCACGGCGCTGGGTCTTCCGAGGGGATGACCGGCGCCGCGTGTTGCGCTGCGAAGGTGCGGGACGCTCCAATAGTAGTCGCGGCGTTCCTCGCCGCGACTGGGCAACGCGGCAATTGCCTTCGCAATTGCCGAGGCGGACGCCGCCGCGTCAGTTCAAGAAAACGATCTCTTCGTTCAAGGTGTCGGCCCCTTGCAAGATCTCGTCGTGCTGACGCGGCGGCCCGGAGGCCACCTTGTCCACGCGCCGCGAGGGACGCCGCCCGTAAGACTGCCGTACGACGATTCGTTCCGTGACTCGAGTGTTTGGGCATCATGGCCGATCGCCGGCAACGCCCGGACCTCCCGTCGTGTGTCCGGCCCAACGATCCGCCCCGCGTTCACTTGCGGGCTGGCGGGACTCGCCGCCGGTTCGGTCGCCTTTCGGAACACAGGTCACTTCACGGAATTTCGCGCGCGCGGCGCG
This sequence comes from Acidobacteriota bacterium, assembly GCA_022821145.1. Classification (GTDB taxonomy): domain Bacteria; phylum Acidobacteriota; class Terriglobia; order 20CM-2-55-15; family 20CM-2-55-15; genus JAJEDW01. The sequence goes on along the minus strand of JAJEEE010000081.1, from coordinate 128,910 downwards.
ATCCGGAGCGGCGGACGCATGGGCGATGACGCGTCCGCGATGGAGCGTCAACAAGCCGTCGGCGATCGGCGCCAGGTGCTCGGGCGCGCGCGACGACAGGACGACGCAGGTCTGGTGTTCGGTGGCGATCCGGCGAACGAGGCCCAGCATTTCCGACCGCGCGGACCGGGCCATGCCCGACACGGGTTCGTCCAGCAGCAGCAGAAGCGGCCGGTGCGTGAGCGCGGCGACCAGGCTGAGCTTGGCGCGGTCGTGCCGCGACAGGGCGCCCACTTTCCGGTCGAGTCGGAGGCCGAACGCGCGGGAGAGCTGCCGCGCCCGTTCCCAGTCCCACAACGGGTAGAACCCGGCGGTGAACTCCAGGTAACCGGTCCCGGTCATCCAGCCGTGGAGGTCGGCGGGCGCCCCCGAATACCCGGCGCGGGTTCGAACCCAGACCTGCTCCAGGTGGGGCGTCCGTCCGAACACCGATACGCGTCCGGCGTCGGGCCGAAGGAATCCCCACAGGAGGCGCAGCAACGTCGTCTTGCCGGCGCCTCCCGGTCCGGCGACGCCCAGGATTTCTCCGGGCGCCAGGCGCAAGTCGACGGGACCGAGCGTGAAGTGATTGCCGCGTTTCTTGACTGCTCCATCAAGCCGCAGGATGTCCATGACTCCCCTTCCGCATGCAAGCGCCGCGCCGCGACGCAAGTGGTTCGATTCAGGCAGGTTGACGTGCGCTTGGGCCGCGCCGGCTCGCTCACCGCGCGACTGTCGGGCGGCGTTTTTCCCACATTCGTTCCAGCCGCCGCCGCCCGCGGTGCAGGGCCATCTTGACCGCGGAGCCGGATTTGCCGTAGAGCCGCGCGATGGTGGCGACGGGATAACCTTCCACGTAGTGCAGGTAGACGGGACCCCGGACATCGCAACCCAATCGCGAAATCGCCGCGTGCAGGTCGTCGATCCGCTGGCGGAGGTCGATGGCGTCTTCGACGGCCGGGCGGTCGGCGGCCAGATCGTCGGGGACCCCGGTCATCTCTTCGAGCCGGTTCCGGTGACGCGTCCGCCAGTGGTCGGCGACCGTGTCCCGGACCACCTTCCACATCAGGGCCTCGGGGTGCGTCACGTGCTCCTTCTTGCGGAAAGCCTCGAGCGTGCGGATGAACGCCTCCTGCTCCAGGTCCGGGTCGCGCCGTCCGTGGATCGCGTGTACGGCGCGGGCCAGTGTCCTCAGTACGTCGCTGTTGCCTTCTTCGATCTTTTTTGTGACCTCTTTCACGTTTCCTCCGGCTGTACTGTTCATGACGAAAACGACACTGGTCGGCCAGAGCGCAGCGATCGAGAGCTTGCGGGCGCGCATCGCCGCGGCGTCCCGGACGACGAGCTCGGTCCTGATCCAGGGAGAAACCGGGACCGGGAAGGAGTTGGTTGCGCGCACGATCCACGAGCAATGCCTCCGCCAGGGGAAACGCTTCGTCCCGATCGACTGCGGCGCGCTTCCCGAAGACCTCGTCGAGAGCGAGTTGTTCGGGTACCGCCGCGGCGCCTTCACCACCGCCGTCGCCGACAAACCCGGCCTGTTCGAGGAAGCCGATCGCGGGACGCTTTTCCTGGACGAGATCGGCAACACGTCCATGCGGTTCCAGGTGAAGTTCCTGCGGGTTCTCCAGGACAAGCAGATCCGCCGGCTCGGAGACGTCATCGACCGGAAGCTCGACGTGCGGATCATTGCCGCCACCAACTGCGACCTGCACGGGATGGTGCGAACCGGACGCTTCCGGCAGGATCTGCTCTACCGGCTGAACGTCTTCGCGATCGAGGTGCCTCCGCTGCGAGACCGAGACGGCGACATCCCGCTCCTCGCGCGCCATATCCTGGGATCCCTGAACGCGGAGACCGGCCAGGATCGGCGCTTCTCGCCCGACGCGCTGGAGAAGCTCCAGACGTACGGCTACCCGGGCAACGTGCGCGAGCTGCAGAATGTCATCGAGAGCGCGTTCTACTCCACCGCCGAACAAGCGATCGGCTCGGAGGCATTCGACTTGCCGTCCGACACGTTCGTGACCGAGCCGTCCGATACGTTCGTCGTGGACAATTTCTGGGACTCGGTCGCCCGTCCCTACACCAGCCGGTTGATCACCCGGGACCAGGTTCGGGACGTGATCCGGCGCGGTCTGATCGAGACGGGCGGCAGCTACCGCAAGATGGTCCGGTTGTTCAATCTTCCCGAGACCGACTACAAGCGCTTCATGGATTTCCTGCGTCGGCATCGTTGCAACGTGGACTTCAGGGCGTATCGACGAATGGAAAAGGACTGACCGCGGACGCCGGCGCGGCGACGTCCGCAGTCAGCGCCGCTCATACGGTTTCGAACAGCTTGACGACGAGCTGCCCCTTGAGCACGTGGTGCGCCTTCTCGACGAACTTCCGATAGGCGAGGCTGGAATGGTATTGGAGACAGTCGTCGCGCGAATTCCACAGCGTCAGCGAAATTGCCATGCGCCCGCCGTCCTCGATCATCAGGTGTGCCGAGCGGAAACCCGTCGCACGCTCGAGTTGCGGCAGGATCTCGGAGTGATAGATGCTCGAGAACGCATCCACGTCGACCTCGTCGCCGATCACCATGCGTGCGTACATCGATCTATCGTTCCGGGGCCGGCGTCATCCGCCGCGCGACGATGCGGTCGCGGATCGTCTCGTACTGCTCCGCGGTCACGAGCCTCCGCGACAGCAACTGGCGCTTGTTCGCGTACGGCCGGTTGTCGACGATGCGTTGCGCCAGCTCCTCGTCGGACACGACGGCCCGGATGTCTTCGACGGGCGCGGAGTTGATGTCGACGATGGCCGTCGGCTCCGGAACCCGCGACGGTTCTTCCTCCTCCTGGGCCGCAACCGCGGTCGACGACAGCAGCAGCGTAAAGGCCAGGGTCGCCATCAGGCCCCGGCCGAGTGCATGGGACGTTCCGATCATGGATACCTCCTGCGAAGGGTCTTCCCTACGGTTGACGACGAGGTCCCATCCCGGCGGCCTGCGAGGCTGCGGCCCTTTCCGCACAACAAATACACAGCCTCGCCCGCCGGCCGCCGAGAGGACCTTCGGGAATGTCCCGGCGGAGGGCCGGAGGCACCGGCCCTTCGCTATAGGGCCTCACGGACCGCCCCGCCGGAACGTCCGACTTCATGCACGGGGCGTGCCAATCGCAAGTGATTGAGCCTGCGTGGCGCTCGACCAAAATCCGGGAAAACGGCGACCTGTTTGGCAGCGTCTTTCCGGACTTTTTCGGCGACGGGGCGGTCGCGCGGCCCCGCCGGTCGACCGGGTCTCCCGAAGCGGTTCCCGTGGTATACTGGCGCCGGAATTTCCGGACCGCCGCCCGGGCCGCTTCCGAGCGTACCGGGCGGGGTGCAAGGGAGTCTGTCATGGTGCATTCGGCTCTCGTATGGCTCTACGCGATGGCGCAGTTGATCGGCGCCAGCGGGGGGTTGCCCCAGGTCGCCGAAGCGGATTACTCCGGCGGAAGCATGGCCGCGGGTCGGCCTGGAGAAGTGGTTCTCTCGCTCGACGTTCGGGAAGGCTACCTGATCAATCACACGCCGCCGATGCAACTGAAGCTGGATACGGTCGCCGGGCTGACGTTGAACCAGACCGAGTTCGTGTCGGACGCGCTCGATCCGGATTCGACCGACGTCTATTACGTCAACGTTCCCGATTTCAGGATCGGTGTCACGGCCGACCGCGCCGGCGCCTATGAGGTGCCGGGCGAGTTGGTGTACTTCTTCTGTTCGATCGCCGACGGCTTCTGTGCGCGCCAAACGCTCGACGTCAGCCTTCCGGTCGTGGCCGAGTAGCCGGACGGACGCGGCGAGATTCAGCAGTCTCAGGACGCAGTGACCCGGTTCACTGCGTCCTTTTCCATATGGGTATTCATTCGGTAGGCGAACGATGCGCGCCCCCTCGAAATTGACGGACCCGGTCGAGCGATACCGCCCCAACATCCTGACGCTGGCGAACCAGCTCACGATTCTGCGCATCGTCAGCGTTCCCGTGTTCATCACGCTGCTGATCTACGACCGGATCGGCGCGGCGCTGACCGTGTTCGCCGCGGCGGCCGTGACCGACGGTCTGGACGGTTTGATCGCGCGCCGGTTCGGCCAGAAGACGTCCGTGGGCGCGATCCTGGATCCCGTGGCCGACAAGCTTCTGGTCAGCGGGGCGATCGTGCTGCTGGCGGTTCCGGAGATGGGTTTCGTCAACCCGATCCCTCTATGGCTGGCGGTCGTCATCATCTTTCGCGACGCTCTCATCCTCATCGGGAGCCTCGCCTTCTTCCTGATGCAGGGCTTCCGGGTGTTCCACCCGTCCCTCTACGGAAAGATGAGCACGATGCTCCAGCTTCTGACCGTGTGCGTGATCCTGCTGTACGAATGGACGGGGGTCCGTGAAGACGCTCTCTACTTCCTGTTCATCCTGACCGGGCTGGTGACCGCGGTCTCCGGCGCCCAATACATGGCGAGGGGTTGGCGCCTGATCGAGGAGTAGGAGCCCGCGGTGGAACCTCTGCTGCATTCGACCGGCGATGTATCCCGTCGGGACTGCGTTCCTCGTCGATCACATCTCGGGAATATGTTCCCTCCTCGCGCATTGCCGGACGGGCGCCTCACCGGTCTCGGTGCGACGCGAAGCTCCACCACAGGCTCCTAGATGGAAGCCAAGCGCCCGTTCTCGTCCGGCGCCTACGTTCGCAAGGCCAACGACCAGGACCTGGAGCGCAAGATCCGCGCCCGGCACGAATACCGGCACGCGCCTCCGGCCAAGAAGGGTTCATCGTCCGCATTACGCGTGCTCCGCGTGGACGCCGGCTCCCTGTCCGCGCGGATCGGACTCCGGCCGGGAGACGAAGTTCTCGAAGTCAACGGCTCGCCGCTCGACGATGTCATCGATTTTCAGTTTCGGATGGCGTCGTTCGGCGAACCCATGACGCTTCGCACCCGCGCGAGGACATTCGAGTTCGTCCGCGATGAATGGGAGGGCATCGGCGCGGAGTTCGAACCGATCGAACCCCTCGTTTGCGACAACGACTGCGTCTTCTGCTTCGTGCACCAGAACCCGGGAAACACCCGGCGCTCCCTTCGCATCAAGGACGAGGACTACCGGCTCTCGTTCCTGTTCGGCAACTACCTCACGCTGACCAACGTCGGAGAAGCCGAGCTCGGGCGCATCATCGAGCAGCGGCTGTCGCCCCTGTACATCTCGGTCCACGCGACCGAGCCGGGGCTGCGCGCGCGCATGCTCGGGAACGACGCCTACGACGGACTGGACGAGAAGCTGGACCGTCTCGCCGCCGCCGGCATCCGGTTGCATTGCCAGGTGGTGCTGTGCCCGGGCTGGAACGACGGGGAACACCTGGAGCGGACGATACGGGACCTGGACGGCCGTTACCCGTCGGTTCAATCGGTCGCCATCGTGCCGGTCGGACTGACCGACCACCGGCAGAACCTTCCCACGATCGAGCCGGTCACGCCGGCCTACGCCGAGCGCACGATCCGCGCCGTCACGGCCATCCAGCGCCGGTACACGGAGACGTGGGACACACCGTTCGCGTTTCTCGGCGACGAGTTCTACATCCTTGCGGATCAGCCGGTGCCCGGGTCGGGTCACTATCGGGCGTTCCCGCAGATCGAGAACGGGGTCGGCATGGTCCGGACGTTCCTGGACGACTTCGACGATGCCGCGTCGGCGTTGGCGGGTGAGATCCGCCGGCGGCCGCTGCACGGCGTCGTGGCCACGGGCCGCCTGTTCCACCCCTGCCTGGCCGCTTGCGTGGGACGGCTGGGCCTCGACCTGGAAACGGTCGCGGTCCCGAGTCGTTTCTGGGGTTCCGGGATCAACGTCGCCGGGTTGTTGACGGGCAGCGACTTCGTGGACGCGCTCCGGGGCCGCGTGCGCGGCGACTTCCTGGTCCTGCCCTCGGAGTCCATGATCGGAAACGAGGGGTTGTTCCTCGACGACATGAAGCTGGCGGACGTGGAAAGCGCAATCGGTGTTCGGACCGTCAGGTCGGGCTACTCGGCCCGGGAATTCCTGGAGACGCTGGCCCGGTTGTAAACGAAAGATGTCGACCCGACAAGCCGGTTCGACCCGCGAGGCGTCATGTACGACAACCTGATTCTCGAAGTCCGGGACCGTGTCGCGGTCCTCACCGTCAACCGGCCGCGAACGCTCAACGCCCTCGACCGTCAGACGCTCACCGAGCTCGAACAGGCGTTTGACGCCGTTTCGTGCGACGATGGAGTGGGCGCGGCCGTAATCACGGGGGCCGGGGGCCGTGCGTTCGTCGCGGGCGCCGACATCCGGGAGCTGGCCACGCTGCGGGCCGCGGAAGGCGAAGCCTACTCCCGGGCCGGCCAGGCGGTTTTCGACGCGATCGAACGATCGCCGAAGCCGGTGATCGCCGCCGTCAACGGCTACGCGTTGGGCGGCGGCTGCGAGCTGGCCATGGCGTGCGCGATTCGCGTGGCGTCCCGCGACGCGATGTTCGGACAACCCGAGGTGCAGTTGGGGCTGATTCCGGGGTTCGGCGGCACGCAGCGCCTGCCGCGGATCGTCGGCAACGGGCGGGCGCTCCAGTTGTTGCTGACCGGGTTGTCCATCGACGCGGAGGAGGCGTACCGCATCGGTCTGGTCAACGCCGTCGTGGACGCGGAGCGATTGATGCCGATGGCCGAGACCATGGCGCGGACGATCGCGCGACACGGGCCGGACGCGGTGGCGCGAGTGCTCGAAGCCGTCCGGCGCGGGCTGGACGAACCCTTGGCGGGCGGGCAAGCGATCGAGTCCGGGTTGTTCGGCGCCAGTTGCGGCACGCCCGAGATGCGGGAGCGCACGCGCGCGTTCCTCGACGGGAACAGGAAATAGGACGTGTCGGACTCCGTGGAAAAGCAGGCGCCGCGGCCCCTCGACGGGTTGACTTCGAGGGGCGGGCGGTTCGCCGTCGTCGCCAGCCGGTTCAACGCGCCGGTCGTGGACCGGTTGCTGGAAGGCGCCCTGGAGGCCTTCCGGCGCTCGGGGACCCGGGCGGAAGACGTGAGCGTCGTCCGTGTGCCCGGCGCGTTCGAGCTGCCGCTCATGGCGGCGCACCTGATCGAGTCGGACGCCTGCGACGCGGTGGTTGCCCTGGGTTGCGTGATCCGCGGCGAGACCGCGCACTTCGAGCATGTCAGCCGGGCGGCGACCGACGGCCTGCGCGACGTCTCCCTCGAGTTCCGGGTTCCGGTGGGTTTCGGGGTCCTGACGACCGACACCATCGAGCAGGCCATGGACCGCTCGGGGGGAACGGACCGGACGGGAGCGAACCACGGTTTCGACGCGGCGATGGCCGCCATCGAGATGCTCGACCGGATGAGGCGGGGTTAGCCGCGATGGGCGCCCGGAGGGACGCGCGGGAGTGCGCGCTCCAGATCCTGTACCAATGGGATCTCCGTCGCGATGATCCTCGCGCTCTCGTCCGCACGTTCTGGGACGCGCGGGCCGGGGGCGGGGAGGTCCGCGAATTCGCCGATCGCCTGGCGTTCTCGACGATCGAGAACCTGGGCGCCATCGACGCCATCATCCAGCGCCACGCCGTACGTTGGCGGTTGGATCGCATGGAAACCGCCGATCGCAACGTCCTGCGCATTGCCGTTCAGGAGTTGATGCACGAGCGCGAAACACCGCCGGCCGTCGTCATCGACGAGGCGATCGAGGTGGCCCGGAAGTTCAGCAAGTCGGACTCCGGCGAATTCGTGAACGGCGTTCTGGACAGCATACGCAGAGAGTTGGATGCGGCGCCGCCGTTACGGGCGACCCACGGCCAGCGTCCGGCTCACGGTGAAACCGACCATGGATAACCTGGAAGAAGTCCGACTGGACAAGCTCGAGAAGATCCGGGCCCTGGGTGTCGACCCCTACCCGGCCCAGTACCGGTATACGCACACGTTGGGGCAGATCCAGGATCGGTTTTCCTCGAAGACGGGCGACGCGCTGGAAGCCGATCCGGCCATCGTGCGGGTTTGCGGCCGCATCGTGGCCCGCCGGCCATTCGGAAAGGCCGGGTTCCTGACCCTCTCCGAGGGCGGCGCGCGCGTTCAGGTCTACGCCAGGAAGGACGCGCTGCCCGAGGAGCGGTTCGCGCTCTACAAGCTGCTGGACGTCGGCGACTTCATCGGCGTCGAAGGCCGCGTGTTCCGGACGCGCACCGGCGAGCTCACGGTCGGGGCGGCCGAGTTGACGTTCCTGGCCAAGAGCCTGTTGCCGCTTCCCGAGAAATGGCATGGCCTGACCGACGTGGAGATCCGGTACCGCCGGCGTTACGTCGACCTGATCGTCAACCCGGAAGCGCGGAACGTGTTCGTCCAGCGCAGCCGCATCGTCCGGGAGCTGCGCCGCTTTCTGGACGCACGCGGATACCTTGAAGTCGAAACGCCGCTGTTGCACCCGATCGCGGGCGGCGCGCTGGCCCGGCCGTTCCGGACCCGTCACAACGTGCTGGACATGCCCCTCTACCTGCGCGTGGCGCCCGAGCTGTATCTCAAGCGGCTCATCGTCGGCGGGCTGACGCGCGTCTATGACCTCAATCGCAGCTTCCGCAACGAAGGGCTGTCGTTCAAGCACAACCCGGAATACACCATGCTGGAGTTCTACCAGGCCTACAGCAACTACCTCGACCTGATGTCGCTGACCGAGGAGATGATCAAGGACGTGGTGGACGCGGTGTGCGCATCGCGCGTCGTCGTGCACAATGGCGTGGAGATCGATTTCGACGACTGGTCCCGCAAGACCGTCAAGGAAGCGATCGTCGAGCACTTTCCGGGGGACATCGACGAAACGCACCTGGCGACGGCCGGCGCGGCGCGCGAGCTGCTGGACGAGTTGAGAGTGGACCACGATCCGGACCTGTCGCTCGGCCGCCTGATCGGCGAGCTCTTCGATCACGTGGCCGAGGCGCGCCTCGTCAACCCGTGCTTCGTCTACGACTACCCGATCGAGCTGTCGCCGCTGTCGAAGGCCAAGCCGGACGACCCGGCGCTGGTGGAGAGGTTCGAGCTCTTCATCGCGGGCATGGAGATCGCGAACGCGTACTCGGAGCTCAACGATCCCCTGGACCAGCAGGCGCGGTTCGAGGCGCAGCTCGAAGCGCGCGCGGGGGGAGACGAGGAAGCCCACGCCATGGACCATGACTATGTCCGGGCGTTGAGCTACGGCATGCCGCCGACCGCCGGCGAGGGGATCGGCGTCGACCGCCTCACGATGCTGTTGACCGACTCCCGTTCCATCCGCGACGTGGTCCTGTTCCCGCTCCTGCGGCCGGAATAGCCGCGCGGCTTCCGAGGCCCGGCCGGTTCTCCATGCCATAATTCGATCGATGCGGTTCGAATTCATGGTCGCCCTCCGCTACCTCAAGGCCAAACGCAAGCAGGCCGTGGTTTCGGTCATCACGGGCGTTTCGGTCGCGGGGGTCGCGGCGGGGGTCGCGGCGCTGGTGATCGCGCTGGCCATGAACACCGGGTTTCGCCAGGACCTGCTCGAGAAGCTGTTGGGGGCGCAACCCCACGTGACGCTGCTGGCCTCGGACGGGCAGAACATCGAGCGCTACATGGACGCGGTGACGGCGGCCGAGACCGTCGACGGCGTCGTGTCCGCCTCGCCGGTCATCTACCGGCAAGTCCTGCTGTCCAACGGTTTCCGGGAGTCCGGGGCCTACCTGAAGGGCGTGACGCCGGAGTTGGAGACAGGGTCGTCCACCGTGCTGGACACGCTGACGGAAGGCTCGCTCGACGACTTCGGGGAGTTCTCGATTCTTCTCGGAAGCCAGTTGGCCGCGAACATGGGGGCGGTTGTCGGGGACCGGGTGGAGGCCATCAGCATCGAGACCTTCGGCGCGCCCATCGGGCGCCTGCCGCGCACGCTGACCCTGGACGTCGCCGGGGTCTTCAGCTCGGGCCTCTACGAGTACGATATCGCCTACGCCGCGGCGCCCATGTGGGCCGTCCAGCGGCTGAGCGGCCTGGGCGACGTCGCCTCCGCCATCGAGGTCCGGATCGATGACCCGGACGACACCGAGCGGATGGGGGCGCTGCTGGTGGCCGCCGCCGGCCCCCACTTGCGTTTCACCGACTGGAAGACTCAGAACGCCAGCGTCTTCCAGGCCCTCCAGCTCGAGCGCCTGGCCATGTGGCTGGCCATCGGCCTGATCGTCCTGGTGGCCTCGCTCAACATCGTGGGGACGCTGGTGATGATGGTGATGGAGAAGACGCGCGACATCGCCGTGCTCATGTCGATGGGGGCGACGCGCGACAACATCCGCCGCGTGTTCATCGCGCAGGGCGTGATCATCGGCGTCGTGGGGACCCTCCTCGGCCTGGCCGCCGGCAACGCGGCGGCCGTTGCCGCCGACCGTTACGAGCTGATCGGGCTCAACGAGGAGGTGTGGTCCATCGACCATGTCCCGTTCGATCCGGAGTGGACCGATTCGGCCGTGGTCGGGCTGGCGGCGGTCCTGGTCAGCTACCTGGCGACGCTGTACCCGTCGCGCGCGGCGTCGGCGACACAGCCCGTCGAAGCGTTGCGCTATGAGTGAAGGCGCGCCGGTTTCCGGCGACCCGGTGTTGGCTGCCGTCAACCTGACGAAAATCTACCCGAGCCCGCTGGCTCCGATCGTCGTCTTCGAGGACCTGAACCTGGAGGCGGCGGCCGGGGATCTCATCGCCGTCGTCGGCCCGTCCGGGGCCGGGAAGAGCACGCTGCTCCACTTGCTGGGCGGCCTGGACACGCCCACCTCCGGTCGGGTTTTCTTCCATGGGCGGGACATCTTCAGCCTCGGTCCGGATCAACTGGCCGCGTATCGGAACCGCCGCGTGGGCTTCGTGTTCCAGTTTCACCACCTGCTGCCCGAGTTCACCGCCGCCGAGAACGCGGCGATGCCGCTGATGGTGGGGGGCGTCGAGCGCCGCGCCGCCGTCGAGCGCGCCCGGGTCCTGCTCGAGCGCGTCGGCCTCGCCAACCGCCTCGAGCACCGTGTCGGAGAGCTTTCCGGCGGCGAACAGCAGCGCGTGGCGATCGCGCGCGCCCTGGTCGGGGAAGCGGAGCTGCTTCTGGCCGACGAACCGACGGGGAATCTCGATTCGGACACGGGCCGGGACGTGTTCGAGGTGATTCGCGGCCTTCACGAGGAACGGCGTCTGACGTCGGTGATCGTGACGCACAACGAGCAGATCGCGCGCCGTTGCCCCCGGGTCTGGAAGATCGAGCAGCGACGTCTCCGGGCCCCTCGCGCATAGGACCGTACCGGCCGGGGCCGGCGGCCGTTCCGGTCCAAATGGCTATTGTTCTGGAATTTGGGTTCGATTAGACTCGAATTGGAATCCATGCTGGAGGTCGGTTGTAAAGGGAGGAGTGCGGACGACCGTTGACGCCCTGGAGGTTCACGCGATCGAAGTCTTCGGAGACTTGATTCGGACCGAGAGCGAGTCATGTTCGAACGATACACAGAGCGAGCGCGCCGGGTCATCTTCTTCGCCCGTTACGAGGCGAGCCAGTTCGGCAGCAAGACGATCGAGACGGAACACCTGTTGTTGGGGCTGATCCGGGAGGACAAGAACCTCACGAACCGTTTCCTCCGGAACCAGTCGTCGATCGAGAGCATCCACAAGGAGATCGAGGGCCGCACGACGATCCGCGAAAAGGTCTCCACGTCGATCGATCTGCCGCTGTCCAACGAGTGCAAGCGGATCCTGGCCTTCGCGGCCGAAGAGGCCGAACGGCTGAATCACCGGCACATCGGCACCGAACACCTTCTGCTGGGCATCCTTAGCGAGGAGAAGTGCGTCGCGGGCGAGATCCTGCACGAGCGCGGACTCCGGCTGAACGCGATTCGCGAAGAGCTGGCCCGGTCGGTGATGGACCGGCAGACCATGGCCAAGCCCAAGGAAACGCCGCTGCTGTCGGAGTTTTCCAGGGACCTGACCCAGGCCGCGGTGGACGGGGTCCTGGACCCGCTCGTGGGCCGGGGGAACGAGATCGACCGCGTCGTCCAGATCCTGTGCCGCCGGACCAAGAACAACCCCGTGTTGATCGGCGACCCGGGAGTCGGCAAGACCGCGATCGTCGAAGGCCTGGCCCAGAAGATCGTCGACGGCGAGGTGCCGACGTTCCTGGCCGAAAAACGCATTCTCGTCCTCGACCTGTCGCTGATCGTGGCGGGCACGAAGTACCGCGGCCAGTTCGAAGAGCGTCTCAAGACGATCATGAAGGAGCTGGTGGACAATCCGAACACGATCGTCTTCATCGACGAGTTGCACACGCTGGTGGGCGCCGGTTCGGCCGAGGGCTCGCTCGACGCGGCGAACATCCTGAAGCCGGCGCTGTCGCGCGGCGAGATCCAGTGCATCGGGGCGACGACGCCGTCCGAGTTCCGGAAGTCGATCGAGAAGGACCGGTCCCTGGAGCGCCGTTTCCAGGCGATCAAGGTGAACGCGCCGCCCGAGGAGGAGTCGATCCGGATCCTGCACGGCGTGAAGTCTCGTTACGAGAAGTTCCACGTGGTCAGCTACACGGACGAAGCGATCGACTCGGCCGTGCACCTGTCCAACCGGTACATCCCGGACCGTTTCCTTCCCGACAAGGCGATCGACCTGCTCGACGAGGCCGGGGCGCGGGTCAAGCTGCGCCAGGCCGCGTTGCCGTCGGAGATGACCGACATCCAGCGGCGCATCAAGTTCATCGTCGCCCGCATGGAGAGCGCCATCTCGAGCAAGGACTTCGAGAAGGCCGAGCAATACAAGAACCAGGAGCAGCTCGAGCGCGAGAACCTGAACGCCGTCCGCGAGAAGTTCAATATCAGCGAGACCGCCAGCGCCGCGGTGGTCGCGCGCGCCGACATCGAGGAGGTCGTCTCGAAGTGGACGGGCGTGCCGGTCACCTCGATCAAGGAAGAGGAAATGGCCCGGCTGACGCGGATCGAGGACGAGCTGCATCGCCGGATCGTGAGCCAGGACAAGGCGATCAACGCGCTGGCCCGGGCGATCCGGCGATCGCGGGCCGGCCTGAAGTCCCCGAATCGTCCGGCGGGTTCGTTCCTGTTCCTCGGCCCCACCGGAGTGGGCAAGACCGAAATGGCCCGCTCGCTGGCCCAGTTCCTGTTCGGCAGCGAGAAGTCGCTGATTCGGTTCGACATGTCCGAGTTCATGGAAAAGCACTCGGTGTCGAAGCTCATCGGTTCGCCTCCGGGCTACGTCGGCTACGAGGAGGGCGGCCAGCTCACCGAGCGCGTGAAGCGGAACCCCTATTCCGCCATCCTGCTCGACGAGATCGAGAAGGCCCATCCGGACGTCTACAACATCCTCCTGCAGGTCTTCGAGGACGGCCACCTGACCGACGGCCTGGGCAACACGATCGACTTCAAGAACACGATCATCATCATGACGTCCAATATCGGCGCCCGCTTCCTGAGCAAGCACACGAGCCTGGGTTTCCAGGCCCCGAGCGAAGAAGTGACCGAGACCAAGATGGAAGACGCCGTCATGGTGGAGGTCAAGCGTCTGTTCAACCCGGAGTTCATCAACCGGCTGGACGAGATCATCATCTTCAACTCGCTCACCGACGCCGACCTGGAACGGATCGTCGACCTGATGATCGACCAGTTGAACGACAACCTCGTCCACATGCAGCTCACCGTCAGCCTCACGGACGAGGCCAAGCAGTGGATCCTGGAGAAGGTGTGCAAGGACCGCAACTACGGCGCGCGGCCCCTCCGGCGGGCCATCCAGCGCTACATAGAGGACCCGCTGTCGGAGGCCATGATCCAGGGGAACCTGACGGGCATACACAACGTCGAGGTCTACGGCGAGGGGGAACAGCTCTGGTACCGCCCCAAGGACGCCGAGGAAGTCGGCGTGCCTCTTTCCATCTGACGGTTCGCGTCGACGACCCGGACGGCTGCGCGCCGGCCGCGTGCGCTGTAGAGATCATTTTCTTGGACTGACGCCTCACTCCGCTCGTTGTTCAGCCGCGGCGAGGAACGCCGCGGCTACTGTCGGGGGGTCGTGCAGGTTCGCGGCGATCGACCGCGGTGCCGAGCCCTGCAAGTCACGGACGGCCCGTTTCCCGGGATTCCTCCGCAACCAATCGCCCGCCGCGAGGTCTAAGTCAGATGAAGGCCGGCGGACCCGGCGGCGAAGCCCCGGCGCGTCCGCCGGCCGGGCGATAGACCCCGGTGACCGCCCGTAGTACAATGCCGCTCTGGCGAAGACCCGCCCGGAAGCGGCGAGTGGAGGGAGACGATGCATCTGTTTGCCGTTGCACTGGCGTTGCTCCTCAACAGCGCCGCATTGCCCCAGGAGATCGAAACGGCCGAATCGGCGGTCCCGCCGATCATCGAGGCCATCGACATCCGCGGTAACCTCCGCGTGCCGTCCGAGGCCATTCGCTACAACCTGCAGAGCCGGCCGGGCTCGCTCCTGAACCCGGCCGTGGTCGCCCGCGACATCCGGGCTCTCTATTCCCTGGAGTACTTCGACGACATCCGGGTCGAGCGCGAGGACGGCGGCGAGGGCGTCATCCTCATCGTCAACGTCGAGGAAAAGCCCTACATTCGGCAGATCGACTACGAGGGCATGAGCTCGATCACCGAGTCGGACATTCTCGAGCGCTTTCGCGACCGCAACGTCGGGTTGAGCATCGAGCAGCCCTACGATCCGGCGCGCATCCGCCGCGCAAGGAACATCATCCTGGACATGCTGGCCGAGCAGGGGCGGCAGAACGCCACCGTCGAGGTCGACGAGTACGAGATACCGCCGCGCAACGTCGGCATCGCATTCGTGATCGACGAGGGCCCGAAGATCAAGGTCGAGAGCATCGAGATCGAGGGCAACGAGGCCTTCTCCGACGGTGACATCAAGGGGGCCATGGAGCTGATCAAGGAGACCGGCCCGATCACCGCCTTCCAGAGCCGCGACCTGTACCATCCCCTGAAGATGAACGACGATCTCGCGCGGATCGACATGTTCTACGGCGACAACGGCTACATGCGCGCCAACATACTGGAGCCGACGATCGAGCTCCGTCCCAAGCGGATCCACCGGACGTTCCCGTTCATCAAGCCCGCGTTTCCGTGGGGGATCCCCATCCCGTTCTGGAAGAAGGAAGTCGACCGTTTTTACGTCACGATTCCGGTCGAAGAGAACGACCAGTACCGGTTGGGCGACGTCAACGTCACCGGAGCGGAAGTGTTCGCCGAAGAGGGCATCCTGGCGTTCCTGGGTCTGGTGCCGGGCGAGCTCTTCAACGAGTCGCTCCTGCGCGACGGTTTCGAGAACCTGCGGGAGCTGTACGGCAACTCCGGCTACATCAACTTCACGCCGTCCCCGTTTCTGGATTACGACGACCAGGAGCGCCTGGTCCACGTGACGATCGACATCGACGAGGACCGGCAGTTCTTCGTCAACCGGATCAATTTCCGGGGGAACACGACCACCCGCGACAAGGTGATCCGGCGCGAGCTCATGCTCCAGGAAGGGCAGGTCTTCAACTCGCAGCTGTGGGACATGAGCGTGCTCCGCCTAAACCAGCTGGGGTATTTCGAGGAAATCTCGGAAGAGTCGGCCGACATCCAGCCGAGCGCGACCGAGCCCGAGGTCGACATCACGCTCACCGTCGAGGAACGGGGAAGGAACAGCCTGGGTTTCAGCGGCGGCGTCAGCGGAATCGGAGGCAGCTTCCTCGGCGTGGACTACTCCACGAACAACTTCCTGGGCTTCGGCGAGACCCTGGCCGTCACCCTGCAGGGCGGCACCCACATGTCGAACTACATGTTCAGCTTCACGGAGCCCTACATGTTCGACCGGCCGATCTCCACGGGGTTCTCCGTTTTCAAGAGCGAGTACCGGTTCGACCAGGCGCGGGACTTCTTCGGGATCAACCCCGAAGACGCCGACAAGTTCGGCTTCAACAACAGGCTCAATTTCGAGCAGGCGCGGCGGGGCTTCAACGTCTACACCAGCTATCCCCTGGCCGTGTTCCAACGGCTCGGGGTCAGTTTCCAGTACGACAATTCCGAGACCTCGGCCGTGAATCAGGCCACCGAGGCCTACTTCAGCGCGGTCCGGCAGTCCAACGAATCGAGCTTCCGGACGGGCGCCAGCCTGGACGACCGTTTCCGGACGCGCTCGATCATTCCACGCTATTCCTTCGATACCCGGAACAGCGGCTTCCGTCCGACGGCCGGGCAGCTCTTCTCGGCGTCGTTCGACTTCACCGGCGGTTTCCTGGGGGGCAACGTCAACTACTTCCGTCCCGTGATCGAATACCAGCGTTTCCGGTCCATGGGCATGGGATTGGGCGGGTTGCCCAACGTTCTGGCCTTCCGCGCGCAGGTGGCCCACATCCGGGGATTCGCCGGGACGAGCGTGCCGTTCTACCAGCGCTTCTTCATGGGCGGCGACTTCGACATCCGCGGCTTCGAGTTCCGTTCCCTCAGCCCGATCGCGTGGGTGCGGCGCGAGCAGCGGGACCCGCTGATCGGTCAGCCCGTCTATTTCGACGATATCGCCTACCTCGGCGGCGATACCAGCGCGGTGGTGAATCTGGAGTACCGCATCCCCATCATGGACGACATCCTGACGCTCGCCCCGTTCTTCGACATAGGGAACTCGTGGGCCTTCAACCGCGGCCAGCTGACCCGCACCGTCCTGGATCGGGATGGCGCCCTGGTCGAGGAAGGTGTAAACTTCCTGGCTGGCA
The DNA here is from genome assembly GCA_022821145.1 of Acidobacteriota bacterium. Taxonomy (GTDB): domain Bacteria; phylum Acidobacteriota; class Terriglobia; order 20CM-2-55-15; family 20CM-2-55-15; genus JAJEDW01. The sequence continues at coordinate 112,157 of JAJEEE010000081.1, read as the reverse complement.
CGAACTCCGGCTTCCGGTCCAGCACCGGGGTCGAGTTCCAGGTCCAGTTGCCGGTCATTCAGGCGCCGTTCCGTTTGATCTGGCATTACAACCCGCACCGGATCGACACCACGTTCACCGGACCGGCATCGGGTCAGAGCTTCCTGTTCCGGGAAGAGAAACACGGGTTCAAGTTTTCGGTGGGACGGACATTCTAGTTTCGCGGGAGAGACAATGACCAATTTGAGGCGGGCCCTGTTGGCGCTGGTTTTGCTGCCCTTGGCCGCGGCGGCGCAGACGGGAACGCGAATCGCGGTGATCGACTTCCAGGGAGCCGCGTTGAACAGCAACGACGGCCTCGAGGCGCAAACGGCGATCGAAGCGCGGGCGACGGAACTCGAGGCGAACCTGGGCGATCTCCAGGCCGAACTGGCCGCCGCCCAGACACGTTACGAAACGCAGCAGCGCGCCCTGTCGGCGACGGCCCTGGCGGAGCTGGAGGCCGAAATCACCCGGCTCCAGACGCAGATCAACCGCGCGGCCGAGGACGCGGACCTGGAGATTCAGCTCGTCCAGACCCGATCGCTCCAACCGGTCAGCGAGAAGGTCCGGGAAATCGTTCTCGCCTACGCCGAGGAAGCGGGCTTCGACCTGATCCTGGACGCCACGGCCGGGATCGTCTACGCGTCCGAGTCCACGAACATCACGGCGGAAATCGTTCGGCGCATGAACGAGGCGTCGGCCGCAGAGGCGCCCGTCGAAACCGAAGCGCCGGCGCAACCCGAACCCTAATCGACAATCGTCAGGCATCGTCGTAGCGTCGGCCGCGCGGGTCGCGCCGCCCGGCCGGGGGGAGGCCTCGTGGAACTTCGAATCGCCGAGATCATGCGGCTCCTTCCGCACCGCTACCCGTTCCTGATGCTGGACCGCGTGGTCGAGGTCGAGCGCGCGAAGCGGCTCGTGGCCGTGAAGAACGTCTCGATCAACGAGCACTTCTTCTCCGGTCATTTCCCGGATGTTCCCGTGATGCCGGGCGTCCTGACGATCGAGTGCATGGCCCAGGCGGGAGCGATTCTCGGTCTGATGGAGACCCCCGAGCCGGAAAGGACGCTGGTCTATTTCACGGGGATCGAATCGGCCCGGTTCCGCCGGCCGATCGTACCGGGCGACCAGTTGCGCATCGTGGCCCACCTGCTGCGCCGCCGGGCGCAGTTGTGGAAGATGCGGGGGGAAGTCTGGGTCGGCGAGGACCTGGCGGCGGAAGCGACGCTGCTGTCCTCGATCGTCCCGCGCGAGTGATGGCCGCCATCCGCCCGGCTCGTCATCCCACGGCGATCATCAGTCCCGAGGCCGACCTGGCGGCCGACGTGTCCGTGGGCCCGTATGCGACGATCGGTCCCGGCGTGCGCGTGGGCCCGGGCTGCCGCTTCGATTCGCACGTCGTCGTCGAGGGGCCGGCGACGATCGGCGCCGGCAACCGCTTCTACCCGTTCTGCTCGATCGGGAGCCAGGCCCAGGACCTGAAGTTCGCCGGCGAAGAGGCCCGGCTCGAGATCGGCGATCACAACGTCTTCCGCGAGTACGTGAACGTCAATCGAGGCACCGCCGGCGGGGGCGGCGTCACCCGGATCGGCGACCGCTGCTATTTCATGGTCAACGCGCACGTGGCCCATGACTGCGTTCTCGGGTCCCACGTCATGATGGCCAACGCGGCCACGCTCAGCGGCCACGTCGTGGTCGAGGACTACGGAACGATCGGCGCCTTCAGCGCGGTGCACCAGTTCTGCAGGGTCGGCGTCCACGGATGGGTCGGCGGGTTCACGGTCGTCACCAAGGACGTGCTGCCGTATTCCAAGACCGTCGCCCGGCGCGACACGCATGCGTACGGCGTGAATACCCTGGGGCTCCAGCGGCGTGGTTTCGACGCGGAGCAGTTGGCCAGGATCGAGCGCGCGTTCCGTCTGCTGCAACGCTCCCGGCTCAACACGTCGCAAGCGGTCGCGGCTATTCGCGAGCAGGTCGAGGGTCCCGAGGCCGGGGTCATCGTCGAGTTCATCGAGAGCTCTTCCCGTGGCGTCCACAAGTAGGTACGGACTCATCGCCGGGAACGGCCGTTTCCCGTTTCTCGTGCTGCAGGCCGCCCGCAGCCAGGGCGTCGACATGGTCGTCGCGGCCATCAAGCAGGAGACCTCACCCGAAATCGAACGCGAAGCCGAGACCGTGCACTGGCTTTCGCTCGGCCAACTGGGCAAGCTCGTCCGGACGTTCCGGGCCGAGGGCGTCGACCGGGCCGTGATGGCCGGCCAGGTCAAGCACCATCGGATCTTCAGCGGGATCGTTCCCGACCTGACGATGATCCGGATGCTGGCGTCGCTTCCGACCAAGTCCACGGACGCTCTCATCGGCGGCGTCGCCCGCGTCCTGGAAGACGCCGGCATTCAACTGGTCGATTCCACGTCCTTTCTCCAACCGTTGCTGCCCGCGCCGGGCGTTCTAACGTCGCGCGGCGCGACGGACGCGGAGTCGCGGGACATCGAGTACGGCCGCCGCATCGCGCGCGAGCTTGGAAGGCTCGACCTGGGACAGTCGGTCGTCGTCAGCGATGGCGCCTGCGTGGCGCTGGAAGCCATGGAAGGCACCGACGCCGCGTTGAGGCGCGCCGCGACGCTGGTGAACGGCCGGCCCCTGACCCTGGTGAAGTTGGCGAAGCCCGGCCAGGACGTCCGTTTCGACGTGCCGGTCGTCGGGCCGGACACCATCCGTACCATGGTCGACTGCAATGCGCGCGCCCTGGCCATCGAGGCCGGCAAGACGCTGATGATCGATCGGGACGCGTCGATCCGGATGGCCGACGAGCACGAGATAGCGATCGTGGCGATGGAAGAGACGCGACGATGACCCGCGTCGGCGTCATCGGAGCGGGCGCGCTGGGGAGACACCACGCGCGCATCTATTCCGAGTTGGAGGGCGTCGAGCTGGTCGGCGTCGCCGACGTCGTCGCCGAGCGGGCCCGCGACACGGGCCAGGCGCACGGCTGCGAGGCGTTCACCGATTTCCGGCGGTTCTTCGACCGGGTGGACGCGGTCAGTTTGGCCGCGCCGACCTCGGGGCACGCCGAGATCGGCCGGGCGTGCCTGGACGGCGGCATCGACGTGCTCGTCGAGAAGCCCATCGCCGCCACCATCGAGGACGCGCGGTCGATGGTCGCCGCGGCCGAGGCGGGCGGACGGATCCTTCAGGTCGGCCACGTCGAGCGCTACAACCCGATCGTCGAAGCGGCGGCCCGCGTGGCGACCCGGCCCCAGTTCTTCGAGGTTCACCGGATGAGCACGTTCTCGATGCGCAGCCTCGACGTCGACGTGGTGCTGGACCTGATGATCCACGACATCGACGTCGTCATGAGCCTCGTCGACGCGGGCGTATACGAGATCCGGGCGGCGGGCGTCCCTGTGCTTTCCAACAAGGCGGACATCGCCAACGTGCGGATCGAGTTCGCGAACGGTTGCGTCGCGAACATGACGGCCAGCCGCGTCAGCACGGAGCCGGTCCGCCGGCTGCGGTTCTTCCAGCCCCATGACTACGTCTCGATCGACTACGCCGCCCAGTCCGGCTATTGCCTGTCGTTGAGGGGCGGGCGGCTTCACAAGGAGACGCTCGATCCGCCCGTCCGCGAGCCGTTGCGGGTCGAGCTGGAGTGCTTCATCGAGTCGGTGAGGACGCGGTCGGCGCCGCGCGTGGACGGAGCGGCCGGCCTGCGGGCGCTCGAGGTCGGGCTCGCCGTGAACGACGAAATCGAACGTCACCGGCGGCGGCGTACCGGGACCGGTTGAAATCGCGGATCCAGGCGGGTCCAAAAAAGCGTGCCTGCCCGGTTACGAGCTCTTGGTAAACTTTCCATCGAGGATGATCTTCGAACGCGACGCGACACTGGAATCCGGCGGCCGCCGATCCCGGAGTCTGGCTTTTTCCGTCGGCCTGCACCTGCTCCTGATGGTCGTCGTCTGGGTCAGCCCCGGGTTCTTGCCGACAGCTGCGCGACGGGTCATCCACATTTCCGGCCAGGACTTCGAACGCGAAGTCTTCGAGGTGACCCCGTTGATCCTGCCGCCCGAGCTGGTCGCCCCGCCCGAGCCCGTTCCGGTACCCGAGCCGCCGGCCGTGGCCGGGATCGAGCCGGTTCTGCCGTTGCCCGCGCCCGAGGCCGCGCCGCCGCCGCCTCCTCCGGAACCGCCCCCGCCTCCCGAGGCGGCGCCGGAACCGGAGACCGCGGAGGAGGAGACGCCGCCGCCTTCCATCATCGGTCCGGACGACCTCATCGAGGAGGGCGCGCGGCCGGACGCTCCGCCGAGTCCTCCCGAGGGGGAGGATTCTCCGCCCCGGATCGCGCTGGAGCCGCCGGCCGGAGCGCCGCCGGACGGCCCGGAAGGCGATGACGGCGACGGGGGTGACGCATCCGACGACGCCGCGCCCCAGGAGGCTCGGGAAGCCGTCGATGCGCCCGCTCCGCCCGAGGATGCGCCCGAGTTCGGATCGGAACCGAACGACGATCCCGATGCGCTTCTGCTGCCCGACCTGCGACGGAGGGCCAACATCATCATCGACGAGACCGTCGCGGAAGCCCGCCGGGATTTCAGCTCCGGCCGCGCTTCGGGATCCGGCAGCGACGGCGACGTCGTGCCCGATTTCGCGCAGACGGAGCCCCTGATTCTCTCCGAGACGCGCGGGTACGACTTCGGTCCGTACATGAACCAGGTAATCAACCGGGTCCGCGTGAACTGGTATTCGTTGATTCCGGAAGTGGCGCGTCTCCCCCAAATCCGCGGGCGCGTGGTGATCATTTTCACGATCCTGGAGGACGGGCGCGTGGTCAACGAGCGGATCGAGGCCGGCTCGGGACGCGAGCCGCTGGACGTGGCCGCGATCGGAGCCATTCGCATCTCCAATCCGTTTCCTCCCATTCCCGATGACTTCGACGGGAACAACCTCGTGCTGCAGTTCAGTTTCCTGTACAACATGTCATGAAACTCCGATTGGCGTTCGCGCTGCTGCTGGCTGTCCAGGTCTCGCCGAGCGAGGAGCCGCTCGTCCGCATCGGCGTCGAACGCGACGTGGCGGGTTTCAGGCTGTCTTCCGATGCGTCCTACGTGCTCGAGGGGCGGACGGTCCGGAGCGCGCGGTTCACGACGATCGTCGCGCTTGCGTCCGCGGACGCCGAAGTGCGGCCGGAGGACTTGGTCCGGCGCATGGCGATCGAGCTGGACGGCGAAACCGTGCTGGTGCGTCCCATGGATTCCAGGATCGCCGTACGGGCCGGCTCGGCGCCGCTCGAAGTCGACGGGACCGCCTATCGCGGAGCGGTCGAGGTTCTCGGCGGCGGAGACGCGTTCACCGTCGTCAACGAACTGCCGCTGGAGGAATACCTGCTCGGGGTGGTGCCGAACGAGTTGGCGCCGGAACCGTTTCCGGAGCTCGAGGCGCTGAAGGCGCAGGCGATCGCCGCCCGAACCTACATCGTTCGCAACCTCGGCCAGTTCGCCGAGGACGGCTACGACATCTGCGCCACGGACCAGTGCCAGGTCTACGGGGGACTCGATACCGAGCATCCGCTTGCGACGCGCGCCGTCGAGGAAACCCGTGGGGTCGTCGCCACCTACGACGGCGAACCGATCAACGCGCTTTACAGCTCGACGTGCGGGGGCCGAACGGAGAACTCCGAGAACGTGTTCGGCGAGCCGCTGCCGTACCTGGTGTCGACGGTGTGTCACGCCGAACACCCGGAGCCGCAGCCGTTCGCGTCGTCGGTGTCGTATCCGGACTGGGAGACGGGGCTCCTGGGCATCGCCGGCGTGGAGACCTTCGCCGACGCCGGACGCTTCCTCGGTCTGGGCGACGTCGGCGAGCCCGCGTCGGACGATATCGACACCTGGTCGGCTTTCATTCGGAGCCGCTTCTTTCCGGGCGTGCCCGCGGCCTCGGACCGCGTGTTCCTGGAAGAGCAGGGCATCCTTCGGCCAGCGGGGACGAACGGACGCGGGGAGGTTCTGGTCCGCCTGCTGACGGGCAAGAACGCGTTCGAATGGCGGCCGGCGCGCTTGATGTCCTGGAACGGCGAGGTCTTGACAGCGCGGGTCGGGTCCCGGATCCAGGACTTCCGGCTGCGGTCCGACGCCGCCATCTTCCGCCGCGTGGGCGATGCGCGGCTGCCCGTCGACCAGGGCGCCTGGATCGGGGGCGAGAGCATGGAATTCCGCCTGGCGCCGGAAACGCCCGGCGGCGACGCCCTTCCCGAAATCGTGGCGCTCGTTTACCGCGACAACCCCGCCGGAGACGCCGCCGATCGCTATTCTCCCGTCGCCCGGTGGCAGCTCCACCGGACGCGCTCGGAATTGGACGACGCGTTCGCCCCGCTCGGGATCGGCGGCCTCGACGACATCGTCGTCCTGGAGCGCGGACCTTCGAACCGGGTCGTCCGGGCCGAAATTCAAGGCGCCCGCGGTGTCGAAGTCATCCGGGGGCCGCGTTTGCGGACGCTGCTCGGAATTCGGGACTCGTTGGTCTACATCGACGAGGAGCGCAACCGGCAAGGCGATCTCCTCGGGATGCGCTTCTTCGGCAACGGGTGGGGCCACGGCGTCGGACTGTGTCAGGTGGGCGCTTACGGCATGGCGCTCGACGGCGCGACGGCCGAAGACATCATGAAGACGTACTACCGGGGAATCGAGCTGGAGCGCGTCTTCTGACCCGGGACCGTTACCCGGCCATCGCCGTCGTCGGGCCCACCGCGAGCGGGAAGTCCGACCTGGCCCTGGCGCTGGCCGAGGCGCTGGGCGGCGAGATCGTCAACTACGACTCCATGCAGCTCTACCGGTCGTTCGATATCGGAACGGCCAAGCCGCCGGCGGCCGACCGGGCCCGGGCGCCGCACCATCTCATCGACATCCTGGACCCCGGCGAGTTGTTCAGCGCGGGCGAATACCGGAGACGGGCCGAGGCCGTGCTCGCCGGGATTCGTGAACGCCGCGCGGTCCCGATCCTGGTAGGCGGGACCGGCCTCTATCTGCGCGCCCTGATCGAGGGGTTGTTCGACGGTCCACGCCGCTCCGAGCACTGGCGACTGCGTCTCGAGGAGCGCGCGCGCGACGGCGGCGCCGGGCGCCTGCATCGCATACTGGCGCGTCTCGACCCGGGCGCCGGCGCCAGAATCGCGCCGGCGGACGTCCCCAAGGTGATCCGGGCCATCGAAGTGCGGTTGATGACCGGCCGACCGCTGTCCGCTCACCTGGCCGGCCGCGCGCGAAATCCGCTCGATGGGTACGCCTTCCGGCTCATCGGCCTGGAACCGGGACGGGAACGGCTCCACGAGAGGATTCGCCTTCGCGTGAGCCGGATGTACAAGGCGGGCATCGCGGGCGAGGTGCGGCGCATCCTGGAGGGCGGCGTCGCCCGTGAGGCGCCGGCCTTCCGGGCCATCGGTTATCGCCACGCGCTCGATTACGTGGATGGCATTATTCCCGTCGATGAGGCCATAATGCGGACAGAGCGGGACACCCGTCGGTACGCGAAGCGCCAGACGACGTGGTTCAGGAAACAGCACGCGGCCGCCTGGTTCCAGGGGGTCGGCGGCGACCCGGCGATCCAGGCGCGGGTGCTCCGCTTCCTGGACGGAGAACGGGCCGGGCCGAGGACAGGCATCGCCGCCGGTCCGGGCCCGGGCGAACCTTGAATTTTTTGGGGGAGTGCCCTTATGGAGAACAAGTCGCAGAACATTCAGGACGTCTATCTGAACACCGTGCGCAAGGAAAAACAGCCGGTCACGATCTTCCTGATGAGCGGCGTGAAGCTCATGGGTCGGCTCAAGGGTTTCGACAAGTACTCGGTGATCCTGTCGACCAACCATCAGGAACAGCTCATTTTCAAGCACGCGATCTCGACCGTGACCACGTCGCGATCCGGGCCGCCGCGTACGCCTCGGGAACCCGCGCCCCGCGAGCCCGACGCGGCCCGGAAGGAGGCTTGAGGCGCCGTCCGATCCGATGGAAAACGCGATTCTCGTGGGTCTGGAGGAGCCGCTCGACGAGTTGCGCGAACTGGCGGGCGCCGCCGGCGCGCGAGTCGTCGACGAGGTGATCCAGCATCGGGACCGGCCCGACCCCGGCCTGTTCATCGGGCACGGCAAGGCCGAAGAGCTCCGGGACGACGTCGTGCGGCTCCGTGCCGACCTGGTCATCATGGACGACGACCTGAGCCCGGGCCAGATGCGGAATCTCGAACGCGTCGTGGAAACGAAAGTCGTGGACCGTACGGGCCTTATCCTGGACATCTTCGCGCGCCGGGCCCGGACGCGCGAGGGAAAGCTCCAGGTCGAGCTCGCCCAGCTCAACTATCGGCTGTCGCGGCTCGCCGGTTCCGGGGACTGGCTGTCACGGCTCGGCGGCGGGATCGGAACGCGCGGACCCGGCGAGACCCGGCTCGAGGTGGACCGGCGGCGCATCCGAAGCCGGATCGCGAAGCTGCGGCAGGACGCCGAGCAGGTTCGCAAGCACCGGCGGCTGCACCGGGACCGGCGCCGGCGGAGCCGGCTGCCGATCGTGGCGCTCGTCGGCTACACGAACGCCGGGAAGTCGACATTGTTCGTCCGGCTCTCCGGCGCGTCGACGCGCGTGTCGGCCCAGGTCTTCGCCACGCTCGATCCCGTCGTCCGCCGCGTGCGGCTGGGCGACGCCGCCGCCGTGCTGATCTCCGACACCGTCGGCTTCATCCGCAAGCTCCCTCACGACCTGGTCGACGCCTTTCGGGCCACGCTCGAAGAGGTCGTCGCCTCGGACCTGATTCTCCACGTCGTCGACGTATCGGAACGCGATTACCGGGAGCGGATGCGTGTCGTGGACGAGGTGCTCGGCGACCTGGGATGCGCCGGCCACGCGCGGTTGCGCGTATACAACAAGATCGACCGCGCGGTCCCGCCGCCGGACGCGGGCGCCGACATCGTCGCCATTTCGGCCCGGACCGGTCAGGGCATCCCGGAACTGAAGGCGCGCATTCACGAGTGCGTCGACCGTCTTCCCCGCTGACACGCCGGCCGGGCGCGAAATTCGGGAATGTCGCGAAGGAGTGTCCGGCCTTTTCAACAGCTCGTCAGCCGTCGCGTTATGGCTCAACTCGCCTGAAAACATAGACTTGCGAGATGCGGACGCGGCGCGTTCACGCGTTTCCACAGGAATATCCACAAGCGTTGTGGAACACTGTTCTGAATTTTATTTCAGTCTTGAAACACCGCGTTTCCGCGACGCTGCAACCAGTCGTTGGCGGCGTCGTAGTCGGTGAAGCCCCGTTCTTCGCGGCGGAACTCCGCCGTGTGAACAAGCTTGCGCCCGTTGCGGATCCGGGCGCCGTGCTTCACATGTAGCATCTCGTGAAAGAGGATGTAGCGGACGACATGCTCGGGCACGCCGGGTGAGTCGAGCGACCGGCTGACGAAGACGGTGTCCTGATCGAAGTCGTACCGCCCCAGCAGCGTTCGCGTGCCGCGTCGTGTCCACGAGAGCGCGGGCTTCGGCAGTCCGGAGTCGAAGTACTCGCGGTTGAGGGCGTCGAACAGCCGGTCCAGGTTGTGGCGCCGGCCCCTTGGATCCGTCGTCGGACCGGGCCGGCCCCGTTCCGCCCGCGCGCGGCGCGCCCGCTCGAGCATCGGTTCGCTCATCGTGTAACGGCGGTAGATGTCGTTGTGGCGTGCGTCGAGCTTCGTCTTGTAGAGCTTCGACAGCAGGATGGCGGCGATCGTTTCGAAGATGTGGGCCGGCGCGTCCTCGAACAGGTCGCTGACCCGGACGGTCAGCGTCCCGCGTTCGAGCTTGACGTTGTGATTGGCTCCCACCGACGGGTAGAACCGCGTGCGGATCGCCGGGACCGGTGTTCGGGGCTTGACTTGCCGGTGGACACGGCGAAACGCGGATTCCAGGGAGTCGGCCGGGGTCGTTTCGAAGTCGAGGGCGGGCTGTAGGAGCCGCGTCAACGTTCCTCGGTCCGGGGTACGACCTCCAGCGCTTCGGACGCGCCGTCCCTTGCCAACTCGGCGATCTCGAGCGCGTCCTCGAGCGCGACTTCCTCGTCGCGGTTCCCCGGGGAGAACTCCCTCAGGTTCGGGATCGTGTCCTCGGTGAATTCCAGCAGGTCCTCGAGAGGACGGCGGACGTTGCCGCGGCCCCGTTCGTAGGCGTCGTCGATGTTGTCTATGGCCTCGTCCAGGGCCTGAAAATAGCCGCGCAGCAGGTCGGCCCGGGTGAAGACGCTCAAATCGTTGCTGAACTCGTCCTGTTGGCGCGCCAACTCGTCGAGCTCGTCGGCCGCCTCCGGGTCGAGCAGGCGGATTATGGTCCGCGTCAGACCGTTTCCTTCCTCGCGCGAGTCCGCGACTTCGGCGTCGCCTTCCATGATCCCGAGCCGTACGAGGCGCACGCCGGCGATTTCCAGAAACACGGGAATCCGGCGTTCGATTCTCTGCGCGTCGCGGATCCGTTCGATTTCGGCGTCCGTGAAGTAGTCGTCCGCGGCGTCGCCGGGTGCGGCGCCGGCCAAACCCGCCAACAGCACGGCCGCTGTCGTCAAGAGGCGTTTCCGCATGGGTTGCATGGCTTTGGCCCGGCCTCGCCTCACACGTCGTTGAGGCTCGGGAACAGGGCTCCGAGCAATTCGCTGCGAATGTCCGCGATTTCGTCGATCAGTTCGGTGATCGGTTGCCGGAGCCCGAACGTGAGTCGGCCCCCGATGTCGTCCAGCTGTCGAACGTGCCTCCGGAGCGCGATTTCCAGGTCGCGGAAACCTGCCGAATCGTCGACCGCGTTCCGGCCCGAACCCATCATCACGTCCCGTGCATTCGTCACGGCCGATCGGTACTCCATCATTCGAAGCCCGAGCCGCTCGATGTCGCCGTCGCTGACGGCGTCGCCGATCAGGCTGACCAGCAGGTTCGCGATGTTCACCTGTATCCGCGTCCGGTCGACCGGGCCGCGGGCCCGCGCCAGTCGAGAGCGTTCGTTGTCGAGGCGGCGCAGCCGCTCATCCCGCGATTCGCTGAACAGGTTTCGCGGATCGGAGCACGCGGTGAGGGCCAGTAGGGCCAGACAGGCCGCGCTAGCGCGTCTCGAGAATCGCCTCAAGCGCCTGAATTCTCTGCCGTACCTGGAACGATCGGGCATCGTCGCTTCCGTCGTCGAGTGAGATGAACCGATTATAGTGCACCCGCGCCTGCTCGGCGTCGCCCAAATTGTCGTAGCACGTCGCAAGCAGGAAGATCGAGGGCGCGTGGTCCGGCCGAATCTCGAGATATCGGAGGAGCGTGTCGCGGGCCCTCGACCAGTCTTCCCGCCGATGATGGACGGCCGCCAGCGCGCCCAATGCCTCGTGGCGCGCGGCGTCGAGACGAACCGCGCGTTCCAGCGCCGGCACCGCCCGGTCGAAGTCGCCCATTTCGTAGTGGCTCTGGCCGAGTCCGTGCCAGTGGTCCGCGTTCTCGGGTTCATCCGCGACCAGCCGCTCGTAGATCGCGGCGGCCTCGTCGATGCGTCCCGCCGCGGCGTAGGTGTCGGCCAGGAGCGCGTTCACGTCATCCCGGTCTTCGATCAGCCGGATCGCATCGTCGGGCAGCCCCGAATCGCGCAAGACCAGCGCGAGCCGCAACTCGATGTCGGCGTTTCCCGCGTCCAGACCCAGGGCGCGTTCGTAGTGCGCCCGCGCCCCGTCCCGATCGTCCGCCGACAGACGCAGATCTCCCAACGCGACGAAAACGGACGGGTCCTCCAGACCCAGTCGAACGGCTTCTGCAAGCATCGTCTCGGCGGCGTCGGGCTCGTCCCGTCGGACGTGGAGGCTTCCCAGGCGCCGGTAGGCTTCCATCGCGGCCTCCGTCCCGGCGCCCGCGCGCGCCAGCACGAGCCGGTACGCGTCGATCGCCTCGTCGACGCGGTCCGATTGGCCGAGCACCTGGGCCCGGTACAGCGCGGGAGCGGGATCGTCCGGGGCCAGTTCCATGGCCCGCCCGAATGCCTCCACCGCCTCGTCTTCGCGTCCGTCCTCCGCCAGAAGCACACCGAGATTCATCCGGGCCTCGAAGACCGTCGCATCCAGCGCGAGTATTTCCCGGTAGGTCTCGATCGCGCGATCGGTCCGTCCGCTGCCGTTGTAGCTGACGGCGAGATAGAACTTCGAAGGCATATGCGACGGATTGGATTCGAGGACGGCGCTCAGGTCGGCGATCGCCGCGTCCCAATCCGCGGCCGCGATGGCGCCCATCGCCCGCTCGTACCGATCCGCGGGCGACGGTTCCGCGGCCTGAGGCAGCAGACCCAGGAACAGGATCGCGATCATTGCGGGACTCATCCCAACCTCAACCTGGGCGCCAGAAACCGGCCGGTGATCGACTTCCGGTTCTTGACGACATCTTCGGGAGGACCGACGGCGACGACCTCGCCGCCGCCCTCGCCGCCTTCGGGGCCGAGATCAATGATCCAGTCGGCGGTTTTCACGACATCCAGGTTGTGCTCGATGATCAGGACGGAGCCGCCGGCGCGAATCAGGCGCCGGAACGCGGCGAGTAGCTTGTTGATGTCGTCGAAGTGCAGACCCGTGGTCGGTTCGTCGAAGATGAACAGCGTCTTGCCGCTGGTTTCCTTCGCCAGGTACGACGCCAGCTTGATTCGCTGGGCTTCGCCGCCGGACAGCGTCGTTGCGGACTGGCCGAGCCGGAGATAGCCGAGACCCACTTCGTCGAGCATGGCCAGCTTCCGGGTGACGCGGTTCACGTTGGAGAAGAACGCCAGCGCTTCGCGAACGGTCAACTGGAGAACGTCGTAGATGTGCCGGCCCTTGTAGGTCACGTCGAGCACGTCGCTCCGGTACCGCATGCCCTTGCAATCCTCGCACACCAGCTCCACGTCCGCGAGGAACTGCATCTCGACGGTCACGGCGCCGTCGCCCTGGCATGTCTCGCAGCGGCCTCCCGGAATGTTGAACGAGAAGCTGCCGGCCGTGAACCCGCTCGCCCGCGCCGCGGGGGTGGCGGCGAACAGTTCCCGGATCTGGTCGAACGCCTTGATATAGGTCACCGGGTTGGACCGGGGGGTCCGCCCGATCGGGCTCTGATCGACGAGGACGACGTCGGCCAGCCATTTGGAGTGGGTCCGGATCGCACCGCTTCCGGCTTCCGGCTCCGTTCCGGTCAGATGCGATTTCAGGGCCTCGTACAGGCAGTCGTGCACCAGCGTGGACTTGCCGGATCCGGAAACCCCCGTGACGCACGTCATCAGCCCGAGCGGGATTTCGACGTCGATGTCCTTGAGATTGTGCTTCGACGCGCCTCGGAGTTGCAGCACCGGTTTGCCCGGCGTCCGGCGTTGCCGTGGCAACGGAATGCGAATTTCCCCGCGAATGTACTTGCCGGTCAGCGACGCGGTCGTCCCGGCCAGTGCCTCGAGAGGGCCCTGGAACACCAGGTGGCCGCCGTTCTCCCCGGCGCCCGGTCCCAGGTCGATCAGCCAGTCCGCCGCCCGGATCATCTCGGCGTCGTGTTCGACGACCAGCACCGTGTTCCCCAGTTCACGCAGCCTGTGGAGGATGCGGATGAGTCGTTCGTTGTCCCGGGGATGGAGCCCGATCGACGGTTCGTCCAACACGTAGAGCGCCCCGACGAGCGTGGAACCGAGCGACGTCGCCAGTTGAATCCGTTGCGCTTCGCCGCCCGACAACGTGGAAGACAGCCGGTCGAGGGTCAGGTACTGGAGACCCACCTGGTTGAGAAAGCCGAGCCGGGTCCGGATCTCCCACAGGACCCGCTCGGCGATGTCCGCCTGATGGGGGCGAAGCCGCATCCGGTCGAAGAAACCTGACGCCTCGGCGGTCGACATCCGTGAAACCTCACCGATGTTCCGGCCATCGACCTGCACGTCGAGCGCTTCGCGGCGAAGCCGGGTTCCGGCGCAGTCCGGGCAGGTCGTGAATCCGCGGTAGCGGCTCAGAAAGACCCGAACGTGAAGCTTGTACTTCTTGGCCTCGAGGTAGTCGAAGAAACCGCGGATGGCGACCATCAGAAAAGCCCGCTGTTCGCCGTCCAGTTCCCGATAGGGCGCGCCCATCGGGAAACCCGCGGCCTCGGCCTTCTTCCGAAACTCGTGCAGGTGCTTCCGGTAGCGGGGTTTCGTCCACGGCTCGACGGCGCCCCCGGCGACGCTCCGGCTCCGGTCGGGAACGACCAGGTTCATGTCCAGGTCGATCGTGTTGCCGAAGCCCTGACACCGGGAACAGGCGCCGAACGGATTGTTGAAGGAGAACAGCCGCGCCTCCGGCTCCTCGTACCGGATGTCGCAGTTCTTGCACTCGAACCGTTCGCTGAAGCCATGGGCCCGCTCCTCGCCGTCCGCTTCCTGAATCCGGACGTTCCCGTCGTTCTCCCGGAAGCAGGTTTCGATCGAGTCGATGAGGCGCTGGCGGACGTCCGGGTTCACCGTGAGCCGGTCGACGACGACGAAGCTGGGCTGCTGGAAGTCCACGTCGATCAGCGCTTCGGGTCTGGAGTACTCGTAGAAGGTTCCGTCCTGCCAGATGCGGCCGAACCCCCGCCGCTTCAGGTCTCCCAGGCACTCGGCTATCTCGGCTTCGCCGGAGAGCTTCGGAATCGGAAACAGAACGAGGAACCGGCGCCCCTCGGGCCACGACAGAATGCGGTCGGCGACCTGGTCCACGGTGTCGCGCTCGACGGCGCCGCCGCAACCCCGGCATCGCGTGACGCCGACCCTGGCGAAGAGAAGGCGGATGTAGTCGTATATTTCCGTCGACGTGCCGACCGTCGACCTGGGCGTGCGGGTCGTGTTGCGCTGCCGGATGGAAATTGCCGGAGCGATCCCGGACGCGTCGTCGATGTCCGGCTTCTCGATGCGCTCGAGGAACTGGCGCGCATAGGCCGAAAGGGATTCGATGTACCGGCGCTGTCCCTCGGCGTAGATCGTGTCGAACGCCAACGACGACTTTCCCGAACCGCTGACGCCGGTCACGACGGTCAGCGCGTTGTGGGGCAGCTCGAAGTCGATGTTCTTGAGGTTGTGTACGCGGGCCCCGCGGACGACGATCCTGTCCTCGCCCGTTACGGGCGACTCAAGCGCCTTGGCCATGAGAGATCATTCAGTTGAAGACGTAGCTAAAACCATCCGGCGTGATCCGCAGGTTCCGGACCTGGCTGTCGGCGCCCAGGCTCGGCGCCTGCTCGCCGTTGACGGTCAAGGTCAGGCCCGCGGCGTTGCCGACCCTCAACTCGATCACTTCGGAGGCCCCGAACGTCCGGCGAGTTCCCGGTTCCAGGAGCGCGCTCTCCACGACCGGCTCGCCGTCGGAAGCCAAGGCGATCCAAGTGGGCGCGTGCACCTCCAGCAGAATCCGGACGTTCTCGGTGGATCCCGCGCGCGTCCCGGCGACGCCGGCGGCGATCCGGGGGCTGCCTGGCGCGGGGTCCACGAGCGTGGGACTTGCCGGCGCGGGACTTGCCGGCGCGGGACTCGCCGGCGCGGGACCCGGCGTCGCGGTATCGGCGGCCGCCTCGCCGGGCGGCGGCGCGTCGGCCGGAGCCACGCGGCTCCGATCGAGCGCGTAGTAGAGGATGATGACGGCGATCAGAGCGCCGAGCGCGATCGGCAGGATCCGGCGTTCGGGGCGGGTCTTCCGAGCGCCGCCGGTGGAGCCGAGCGCCGCCGTCCGTTGATCGTCGGCGGTCAAGGCGGCGTATTCCGCCAGCTTCGCCTCCGGGTCCAGGCCGAGTTTCATGGCGTAGGTGCGGATGAAGCCCCGATTGAAGACGCCGCCGGGAAGCACGTGGAAGGCCTCGTTCTCGATCGCGTCCAGATACCGGGAGCTGATGCGCGTGTCGCGCGCAACCGCCTCCACGGTCAAGAGCCTTGACTCTCGGGCGGATCGGAAGCTGGCCCCGAAATCCGACATGGCAACAGATCGAAGTGACCGGAAAGTAGATCGTAACGAGTGGGGGGCTCCGGAGTCAATTCTTCGTGGTCGCTCATCGAGCTTTGCGGGCCCGGTCGATTTCCCCGGTGGCCGGGCGCACGGCCCGGCAGTACAATGGCCTCGTGACAAAGAAGAGTTCGAGCCGCGCCGTTCCCACGGCCGTCGTCTGCGTCTCCCTGGCCGCTCTCGGCTCGTGCGCCCCCCGTGACGACGCCGGCTCGCGGTACCTGGACGGCCCGAACCTCGTCCGGCCGGCCGACTACCGCGAGTGGCCCTTCATCGGCGCCGGCCTGGGGCTGACCTACGAAGAGGAGGCCCCTCCGGAGGGGCGGCCGCCCACGTTCACGAACGTGTTCGTCAATCCGTCCGGGTATCGCGGATTCATGGACACGGGATCGTGGCCGGACGCGACGGTGTTCGTCCTCGAGTTCCGCCGTTCCGTGACCGATGCGCCCCCGAACGCCGCCGGACGTTTCCAGGGAGAGTTGATCGGGCTCGAAGCGGAGGTGAAGGACTCGCGCTACGAGGACGGTTGGGCCTTCTTCAATTTTGGCGGCGGATCGACGTTGAGCGATGTCGCCGAGCCGCTGGCCGGAGACGCCGTTGCCGGTTGCGTGGAGTGCCACACCGAGAACACCGCCCTCGAACGCACGTTCGTTCAGTTCTATCCAACGCTCATGGATGTCGCCCGTGAAAAAGGCACGCTCAAGCCGGGGTTCTGACGGGTCCCCGCCGCGAACGCCCGGGAGACGATGGTGCGCCAAGCGCTCGGTTTGATCGAGACCGTGGGTTTCGTCGGCTCCGTGGAAGCTTCCGACGCGATGCTGAAGGCCGCGAACGTCCGCCTCGAGAATTGGGAGTACCTGCTGAACGGTTACGTCGCCGTGTGGGTTCGCGGAGACGTCGGCTCCGTCCAGGCCGCGACGGACGCGGGCGCCGCTGCGGCGCGCCGGGTCGGGCAGTTGGTCGCCGTCCACGTGATTCCCATGCCCTACGGCGACGTCGACCGGATCGTCGGCCCCGACGCCGACGCGGATTCCGGCCGCTGAGGGGGAGTCGGGCCGATTGCCGCTTGCGCGGCGTGCGATCATGGTTCGGCAGTCATGGACCGGGACCTCCAATCGATTCAGGAATCGCGCCGTCTCGTCGAGGCCGCGCACGCGGCCTGGAAGACATTCGAGGAATTCACCGAGGCGCAGGTCGAGCCCATCCTCCGCGCGATGTGCGACGCCGGCGTCTCCAACGCCGGGAAGCTGGCCGAGCTGGCCGTCGAGGAGACCGGGTACGGCAACGTCCCCGACAAGACGGCCAAGAACCTGTTCGGCGCGAAGAACGTCTACGACGCGATGCGCGCGATGCGCACGATCGGCATCGTCAATGAAGACAAGGAAAACCGGGTCTTCGAGGTGGCCTGCCCGGTCGGCGTCGTCGCCGCGATCCTGCCCTCGACCAATCCGACGTCCACGGCGATCTACAAGGCGCTGATCGCGCTGAAGGGCCGCAACGCGATCGTCCTGAGCCCGCACCCGTCGGCGGCGCGGTGCATCAACGAAACCATCCGCGTCCTGGCCGAGGCGGCCGAGGCGGCCGGAGCGCCCCCCGGCATCCTGTCGTCGTTGACGATGCCCACGATGCCGGCGACCCAGGAGTTGATGCGGCACGCGAAGACGGCCCTGATCCTGGCGACGGGCGGGCCGGGGCTGGTGCGGGCCGCCTACAGCGCGGGGAAGCCGGCGTTCGGCGTGGGACCCGGCAACGTGCCCGCCTACATCGAACGGTCCGCGAACGTCGCCCGGGCCGTCGAGGACGTCTTGACCGGCAAGTGCTTCGACAACGGGACACTGTGCTCGTCCGAGCAGGCGCTGATCGCCGACGCGGAGATCGGCGATCGGGTGCTGGCCGAATTGCAGGCCAACGGGGCCTACCTGTGCCGCGGCGAGGACAGGCAACGCCTGGAGCGTACGATCCGGAACGCGCGCGGTACGCTCGACACCGCCATCGTGGGCCAATCCGCGGTCCGCATCGCGGAGATGGCGGGGATCGACGTTCCCTCCGATACGCGCGCGCTGGTGGGCGAGGCCGACGGCGTCGGGCCCGAGCACCCGCTGTCGATGGAAAAACTGTCGCCCGTGCTCGCGTTCTACACCGTGCGCGACTGGCGCGAGGGTTGCCGGTTGTGCATCGACATTCTCACGTTCGGCGGACTCGGGCATTCGTTGGGGCTGCACTCCAACGACGACGAGGTGATCCGTCAGTTCGCGTTGCGAAAACCCGCGTCCCGGATTTGCGTCAACACGCCGGCCGCTCTTGGAGCGGTGGGGCACACCACGAACCTCTTCCCCTCGATGACGCTCGGTTGCGGCGCCTCCGGCGGCAACATCACGTCGGACAATATCTCTCCCCTGCACCTGATCAACCTGAAGCGCGTGGCGTTCGGCGTCCGGTCCGCGACGGACTCCGGTCCCGTCGAAACGCGCTCGCCGACGGCCGCCTCGGACCGCCCGAGGCGGGAACGCATCACGGCCATCGTCGACGGTTGGCTGGATCGCAGGCAGATCGGTGCGCGAACGGACGAGGCGGCGCCCGTGGCCGCCGCTGCCGGCGACGCGCCCGCGACGGCGCCTCCGTTGGAAGACTACAGCGAGATCGAGACCCGGGAGAAGGCCGCCGAGCCGCCCCCGGATCCGGTCGGATTCGTCTGCGAGGACGACGTCCGCGCCGCGTCGCGCGCGAACCGCCGCATCGCGGTCGATCAGAAGACGATCATCACGCCGGCGGCGCGCGATCTGGGCGAGAGTCTCGGCATCTTCGACCGGACGTCGTAGTCCGGTCGGCATCTTCGACCGGAGGTCGTAGTCCGGTCGGCATCTTCGACCGGACGGGATAGGCGCGGGCCGCGTGATACGATGACGAAGTGGAACTCCGCCACATCCACGCCTATAACCTGATTCGCGTCCTGCGCGCCGTGATCCCGCTCGCAGTGATCGTTCTGGCGGCGATTCCGGCATGGAACTACCTGGAACGGCGGGCGTCGTCCACGACCGACGCCGAACCTTCGACCGGACTCGTACGCGACGTGCGGGAAGTCACCGAAGACGTCCGATACGGGCGGCGCGAAGACGGCGAGACCGTTTTCTCCGTCGATGCGGCTCGCAACCGGGCGCTGGCCGACGGCCGCCGCGTTCTCGAAGACGTCGGAATCACGTTCCCGGCGCCCGATCCGTCGAATCCGGATCAGCGCATGGACTGCGACTCCAGCACGGTCGAGGAAGCGAGCGGCGACATCACCTGCCGCGGCGGCGTCGAGTTCCACTGGGACGAGGAGACCGTCGTTCGCACCACGGCCATCCGATACGAGGACGCGACCCGGACGATCACGTCGTTGGGTTCCGCCAGGATCGTGCGTCCGGGCAAGTTCCTGGTGGACGCCGAGCAGTTGTCGCTCCACCTCGCCGAAGATGTCCTGGAAGTCGGCGGCGGGGTCCGGGTGACCACGCCGGGTGGCGTCACGCTGGCCGTCAACGGCGCCCGTTACTACCGGGCCGCGCACCGGATCGAGCTCATGGGAAGCGTCCGGCTCCGGTCCCCGCGCGGTGAGGTCCGCAGCCGCCTGGCCGAGATCGCCCTGGACCCGGTGACGCTGGATCCGCGGGAGATCGCGTTCGACGGGAGCGTGTCCGCGACCGGGGACGACCGCCCGAACCCGGTGAGGGCCGAGGCGGACGCCATGCGCGTGGCCTTGAGTGACGGGCGCATGGTCGAGGCCGCCGGCTGGGGATCCGTCCGGGCCGAGACGTCCGATGCCGGCGGCGGCCGCGTGTTGTTCGCCGAGGAGATGTCCGGCGCCTTCTCGCCGGCCGGAACGCTGGTTGGGATCGATGCTTCCGGAGAGGCCCGCATGCTGTTCGGCGGCGGATACGAGCTGCGGTCCCGCGATATCGTCCATGACTTCGAGGACGCGACCCTTCGTTCCGGCGACGCCTCCACGCTCGATCTGGGGGATGTCCGGATCGAAGGCCGCCAGTTCGTTGTCAGCGAGGGGGCGACGATCGAGTTTTCCACCGACCGGGCGGCCGTCATCGCGTCTCCGTCCGGGGTGCTGCGCGCGCCGCGCACGGCCGCGTCGTTCGACCCCGAAACCGGCGCACTGAGCCGGCTGTCCCAGTCCGGCGGCGCCGTCTTCACGGGGGACGGCATGGAAGGATACGCCGAACGCATCGCGGTCGAGCCCGAGGGGTGGATCTCGCTGACCGGGTCGGCGGGGGCGTCCCTGGACGCGAGGCTCCGGATCGACGCCGAAGAAATCCGGCTGCACGAGGACGGTGAACGGTTCGCGGCGTCGGGAGCGGTCCGGGCGATTCTGTCCGACAGCGACGCGCCCGTACTGGTGGAAGGCGGCCGCGCCGAAGGCGGCGGTTCCCTCCTCACGTTCCACGAATCGCCCGAGCTGTGGCGGGAAGACATGCACGTGACGGCGACCCGGTCGATCGAGTTTCACGTCGACGAGCGCCGCCTGGCGGCGGATGGAGACATCGTGTCCACGTTCGGCGATGTCCGCGCGCGCGCCGATCGGATGGACTTCGACGAGTTCCTCGGTCGCCTGCTCTTCACCGGGACGGTGCGCGCGCGATTCCCGGACGCCGATCTCGACGCCGACCGGGTCGAGTTCCATCTGGACGCCGGCGAACCGGTGCGTGTCCTGGCTTCGGAGCAGGTCGAAGTGCGCAGCGCGGACCTCGTCGGCGCGGGCGACCGCGTCGACTACGAGGCGTCCCGGCGCACGATCACGTTGACGGGCGCGAACGCCACGGTCCGCGGGCCGGAGACCGGACTGGCGACCGGTCCCCGATTCGTCTGGAACGTCGAAGACGATCGCGTCGTGATGATGGGCGACGACCAACGCCGCCCGGTCTCGCGCCGTCGCGTGGACGCGGGCCGTTGACGTCCGAGCCCGCGCTCGTGCTCGAAACCGTCGGGATTCGCAAGTCCTACCGCAAGCGGATCGTCGTCAACGACGTCGACATGGCGGTCTCCCAGGGCGAGGTCGTGGGGCTGTTGGGACCGAACGGCGCCGGGAAGACGACCACGTTCTACATGATCGTCGGCCTGACCCCGCCCGACGCCGGGACGGTTCGGCTCGGAGAACACGACATCACGCGCCTTCCGATGTATCTGCGCGCGCGGAACGGCATCAGTTACCTTCCGCAGGAGGCGTCGGTCTTTCGCAAGTTGACGGTCGAGGCCAACATCGCGGCCATCCTGGAAACGCTTCCGCTGTCGCGGCGTGAACGCCGGGAGCGCCTCGAGGCGTTGCTGGACGAATTCGGGATCGCGCACGTTCGGAAGAGCCTGGCGGACACGTTGTCCGGCGGCGAGCGCCGCCGCGTCGAAATCGCTCGCTCGCTGGTGATCTCGCCCAAGTTCATCCTGCTGGACGAGCCGTTTTCCGGCATCGACCCGATCACGGTCCTGGAGATCCAGAAGCTCATCCAGCACCTGAAGGACAAGGGCATCGGCGTCCTCATCACCGACCACAACGTGCGCGAGACCCTGCGGGTGACCGACCGCGCCTACATCATCAACGACGGCGTCATCTTCCGATCCGGCACGCCGGACGATCTCGGCAACGACCCGGAAGTGAAGAGGGTTTATCTGGGCGAGCATTTCAGTCTAAATTAGTTGGGCGTGACACGGCGGCGCGCGCCCGCGGTCACCTCATCCGAGCCGTTCGGCTTCGGGTGAGCTTCCGCTTGGAAGGCCGGGCGGCGAGTCGTCCCTCGCTTCCGGCCGCGGCGACACGAAATGATCCATCTCGAGAACAGACTGGCCCAGAAGATCACTCAGAAGACGGTGTTGACCCCCCAGTTGGTCCAGATGGTCAACCTGCTCGCGCTGAACAGGATGGAGCTCGCCGACATGATCGCCGAAGAGCTGGTCGAGAATCCGGTGCTCGAAGAGGCGACCGAAATCGTGGAGGAACCGGAATCGGGTCCCGAGAGGCCCGGGGAGACCGACGCGTCCGATACGCAGTTCGAGACGCCCGGGGAACGGGAGGAACGGTCCGAGTCCACCGTCGACGCTCCCGAACCGGAGTCGGCCGCGGACGACCCGTTCCGCGACTTCGACCTTCAGGAGTTCGAACAGTACCTGAACGACGGCGCCTCCCGTCCGCGTGAGACCGAATCCTTCGAACGGCCGTCGTTCGAGACCTTCCTGTCGCGCCCTTCGACGCTTGTCGACCACCTGGAGTGGCAACTGGGTCTCATGTCCATCCGGGATCCGCTTCGCGTGGCGTGCGAGGCGGTCATCGGTAACCTCAACGAGGACGGCTACCTGGCCGCGGTGGACGCCCGGGGCCGCGAAACGCCCCTCTCGCTCGATGAGGTCGCACGCTCGAGCGGCTCGACGGAACAGGACGTCGAACGGGCGTTGCTGGTCGTCCAGGGGTTCGATCCCGTGGGCGTCGCGGCGAGGGATCTTCGGGAGTGCCTGCTGATCCAGTTGGCGTCGCTCCCCGACGATCATCCCGAAGCGATGCAGATCGTGACGGATCATCTGAGGAGCGTGCAGAACCGACGGTTCCAGGAGATCGGCCGGGCGCTCGGGCGGCCGCTGGACGCCGTACTGTCGGCGGTGGAAGTGATCAAGGCCCTCGACCCGCGGCCGGGACGGAAGTACAACAGGCCCGAGGCCAGCCATATCGAGCCGGACGTGTTCCTGGTGAAGGAGGGGGACGAATACAAGGTCGTCGCCAACGAGGACGGCGTGCCGCCGCTTCGGTTCAGCCGGACGTACCGCAAGATGCTGGAACGGGGCGAAACGGATCCCGAGGTGCGAAACTACGTCCAGGACCGGTTCAAGTCGGCCGTTCAGTTGTTGAAGAACCTCGAGCAGCGCAAGAACATGATCGTCCGGGTATGCGAAGTGATCATCCGTCACCAGGCCGACTTCCTCGACAACGGTATCGATGGGCTCCGTCCGATGATGATGAAGGACGTGGCCGAGGAGGTGGGCGTCCATTCGTCGACCGTCAGTCGAGCCGTCGCCAACAAGTACGCCCACACGCCGCAAGGCGTGTACGAGTTGCGGTTTTTCTTCTCCGGAGCCGCCGGCCGGGCCGGTGGGGCGGAGACGTCGCTGACGCTGGTTCGGGCGAAGGTCAAGCGCATCATCGAGGCCGAGGACCCGCGGCGGCCCCTGACCGACGACAGGGTCGCGGCGTTGCTTTCCGAGCAGGGCATCTCGGTCACGCGCCGCAGCATTACCAAGTACAGAGAGGATCTGAAGATCCCGAGCACGCGCCAGCGCCGCGTCCGATAACGGGGGAGTCCGGCGCGGCGAGTCTCGGGATGGCGCCGAGCGCGTCCGTGTACAATGCCGCCGCACGCTGTTGACGGCGTCGAGCGCAAACAGGGGGAGGTTTCCGTGAGAGTCGAGTTCACCGGTCGCCACATCGAAGTCACAGAGCCCATCCGGCAATTCGCCACCGAACGGCTCGAGCGCATACGCTCCGTCCATGACATCATCGAGGCGCACTTCGTGCTGTCGGCCGAGAAGCATCAACGCCACGTCGCCGAGATAAATTTGAAGACGCGCCACGACTTCCTTCATTGCGAGGACGTCACCAACGACATGTACACGTCGATCGCCTCGGTTCTCGACAAGGTCGAGCGTCAGGTCCGCAAGTCCAAGACGCGTCACATGAAGCGCCGCCGCTCCGGGTCCGCTCCCCGCGTGATCGAGGCCCGGTCGGTGGCCGAGGTCGAACCCGTCGTGGCCGAGAAGTTGCCGGAGATCGTGCGCGCGGACTCCCCGAACGTCAAGCCCCTCAGCGTCGACGACGCCGCGGCGGAACTGGGCGACGACGGGGGGACGTTCCTGCTGTTCCGAAACTCCGCGACCGACCGCCT
Organism: Acidobacteriota bacterium; assembly: GCA_022821145.1. Taxonomy (GTDB): domain Bacteria; phylum Acidobacteriota; class Terriglobia; order 20CM-2-55-15; family 20CM-2-55-15; genus JAJEDW01. The sequence continues at coordinate 88,269 of JAJEEE010000081.1, read as the reverse complement.
GAACCTGGTCTACCGGCGCAGCGACGGCGACATCGGATGGATCGACCCGGAGGGGTGATGCGCGGGCCACGCCCGAGCCCGCGGATGCCGCGGATGTCGCGCGGTCCGGTGCGAGAATGCAGCCGTCTCCCCTGATCATCATCACGGGCCCGAGCGGTTCCGGCAAAGGCACGCTGCTGCGCGCCCTGGAGGACCGCGGATACTTCTGCGTGGACAACCTGCCCGTCGGTTTTCTGATCAAGTTCGCCGAGCTGCTCGCCGAAGGCGCGGTCGAGCGCGCCGCTCTGGTCGTCGATGTCCGCGAGGGGCAGGCCCTGGACCGGTTTCCCGAGGTGCATACCGAGCTGAAGCGGCTCCCCGAGCTTGAGACGACTCTGTGGTACCTGGACGCGTCCGACGAGACGCTGATCCGGCGATTCAGCGAGACGCGCCGTCCCCACCCGATCGACGCGACGCTGCCGGTCCGGGAGGCGATCGGGCTCGAGCGGGAGCGCCTCGACCGCATCCGGTCGATGGCGGACCGGATCATCGAAACGTCGAGGTTTTCCATCCACGAGCTTCGCGCGCACGCGCCCAAGCTGTTGGAGGACCACGCCGACACGCGCCTGCTGGTGACGCTGCTGAGCTTCGGCTACAAGTACGGTATCCCGGTCGACGCCGACATGATCTTCGACGTCCGATTCCTGCCCAACCCGTATTTCGTTCCCGATCTACGCGCACTGACGGGGGTGGATCGACCGGTGATCGAGTTCATGGAAGCGCAGTCGCTGACGATGGGTTTCCTGGACCGGCTCCGGTCGATGCTGGAGTTTCTCCTGCCCGAGTTCGAGCGCGAAGGGAAGTCGTACCTGACCATCGCGATCGGATGCACCGGCGGCCGGCATCGTTCCGTGATGATCGTCAACGCCTTGTCGAAGCTGGCCGACCCGGGGCGGCCGATCAAGGTCGTCCACCGCGACATCGAGAACTAGCCGGGCGGGCTGCTCGCCGCGGCTGAACAACGCGGCGGCCCAGGGCCGCCTTGTCCACATGCGGCGAAGAACGCCGCAGGTCCAACGGGCGTACGGCAACGCGTTGCGTGACTTCGAGGCCACGGCGTCACGCCGCATCGCCGTCCCGCGTTTTTTCCCGTACTCGGGAGGCGCTGCACTAGAATCACTGCATGATCGGCGGACTCATCGTGACGCACGGGCGGCTGGCGACCGAGCTCCTGAACGCGGCCGAGACGATCGTCGGCGACCTGGGCCACATCGCCGCGGTGTCGATCGGATGGCATGACGACGTCGAGATGGCGTCGTCGGCGATCGAGAAGGCGATCGCGCGGGTGGACTCGGGTTCCGGGGTGCTGATCCTGACCGACATGTTCGGCGGCACGCCGACGAACATCGCATCGACGTTCCTGGACGACGGCACGGTCGAGGTGGTGACGGGCGTCAACCTGCCGATGCTGATCAAGCTGGTCCAGCTCGACGCCGGGGCTTCTCTGTCGGAGGCCGCGCGGATGGTCCGGGAGAACGGGCAGAACAACATCTACATCGCCAGCGACCTGCTCTCGCCCCGGGGGTCATGACCGACCGCGAAGTCGTGATCGGCCACAAGCTCGGCCTGCACGCGCGCGCGTCGGCCCGGCTCGTGCAGTTGGCCGGCGGGTTCCAGTCGCGGATCTGCATCTCCCGAGCCGACCGGTCGGATGGAACCGAGGCGGACGCGCGCAGCATCCTGTCGGTGCTGCTTCTGGCCGCCGCTCAAGGCACGCGCGTGCGCGTGGCGGCGGACGGGCGCGACGAACAGGCCGCGGTGGAAGCCGTCTGTCATTACCTCGGAGGGGGCGAGGGCGCATGAAGACCGTTGTCGAGCGACGGCTGACGGGCGTGGCCGCATCGCCGGGCGTCGCCTTCGGGCACGCGGTGACATCCTGGGATCCGGAATTCGTGACGCTCAACTACACGCTGGAGCCGTCCGAAGTCGATTCGCAGGTCGAGAGCCTCCGCCGGTCCGTCGACGAGTCGCGCCAACAACTCGTCCGGATGCAGGACAAGCTGGCCGGAGCCGTCGGGGGCGACTCCACGACCCTGATCGACGCGCATCTGCTGATCCTGGAGGACCGTCTCTTCGTCGAACGGATCGTCGAGAAGATCCGGGCCGAACGGATCAACGCGGAGTGGGCGATCCAGGCCGTGTCCAGTCACATCCTGGAGGCGTACGACCGCGTTCACGACGACTATCTGCGCGACCGGCGCGGGGACCTCGAGGACGTCGTCCGGCGGCTGCTTGCCAACCTGCGTTCCTATCATCCCCTGACCTTCGATTCGCTGCGGTACAACTCGATCCTGGTGGGGCGGACGATCCTTCCCATGACGCTGCTCGAGCTCAAGTCACCGCGCCTGGTCGGCGTCGTGACCGAGTCGGGCGGTCCCTTGTCCCACACGGCCATCGTGGCGCGTTCCCTGAACCTCCCCGCGGTCATGGGCGTGGACGAGGTCCTGCCGGGGTTGATGTCCGGTGAGCTGATCATCGTCGACGGCGACGAGGGCGTGGTGATTCGCGCGCCGTCGGAGGAGACGCTGGAATCCTACCGGGTTCGCGTCCAGGAGAACGCCGAGACGCGCCGCCGCGTGGAGCGGCCCGTCGGCGCCCCGTGCGTGACCCGTGACCGGATCTCGATCCTTCTGGGATCCAACATCAACTTCAAGGAGGAAGTCGACGCCGCCGTCGCCCACGAGTGCGAGGCGGTGGGCCTGTACCGGACCGAGTTCGACTTCTTTCGCGACGGACCGAAGCCGTCGGAGGCGCGTCTCGCGGAGGACTACGCTTACGTCCTTTCGCACGCGGGGGACCGGTGGGTGAACATCCGCGCCGTGGACGCCGGCATGCGCGAGAACCGGGACGGATGGCCCGCAACCGGCTCCCGGGGACTGCGTTTTCTTCTCGAGAACCGCGGCCTGTTTCGAACGCAGTTGCGGGCCATCTACCGCGCGTCCGTCCACGGGCACGCCCGGATACTGCTGCCGTTCGTCTCGACGCCGGAGGAGTTGTCCGAAGCGCGCCGGATCAATGCCGACGTCCGGCGCCGGCTGTCCGAGCGCGGCGTTCCGTTCGATGAATCCGTTCCGATGGGCGTGATGATCGAGACTCCGGCCGCCGCGGAGAGCTGCGACCTGATGGCGTCCCAGGCGGACTTCATGTGCCTGGGGACGAACGACCTGATCCAGTATCTGCTGGCGGTGGATCGGACCGACCTGGCGAACCTCCAGCTCTACGACCCCTACCACCCGGCCGTGCTCCGCGTGCTGAAGCGCGTGCACACGCTGGTGGCGCCCACCGGAAAGCCGATGGTGGTCTGCGGCGAGCTGGCCGCCGACCCGTACTCGGCCGCGGTGCTCCTGGGCCTGGGATTCACGCGGTTGTCGGTCAACGTCGGGGCCTACGCGCGGATCAAGCGCATGATCCGCTCGGTCGCCGTGACGGAGTTGAGAGAGATGGCCGACGGCATCCTGGGCATGCGCAGCCGCGACCGCATCGAGCGGCGCGTCCGCGACACGCTCGCCAAGGACCTGTGAGCCGCGTTCCATGAGCGGCGTCGCGCCCTCCATCGTCCGGCGGTTCCGGGCCTACGTACGGCCGTATGCATGGACCGTGGTCCTGATACTCGCGCTGACGCTGCTCGTTACGCCCCTGGAAGCGTCCTACCCCGTCCTCCTGGGACTGGTTTTCGATACGCTGATCGGCGCCGGCGATGCGACGCCCCCCCTCGCGCCGTTTCCGGGCATCGAGTTGACCGTCCCGCCCGGGTATGGCGGCTGGCTGCTCGCCGCGCTCGTCGCGGTGACGATCGTCAAGGCGGCCGCGCTGTACGGATCGGTGGCGGCCGTCGCCCATCTGGGACACTCGGTCGTTCGCGACCTTCGCCGCGACCTCTACGGCTCGATCGTGTCGCAGCCGCTGGGGTTCTTCGCCGGCTACCCGACCGGCGAGCTGATCTCGCGGGTGTCCTCCGACGTCGAAAAGGTCCAGACCGCGGCGTCCGAGACGCTGGCCGACCTGCTGAAGCAGAGCGCGATCCTGGTCGCCATGCTGGGCGTGGTGCTGGCGATCGACTGGCGGTTGACGGCCTACTCCCTGATACTGGGACCGCTGGTCTTCTTTCCGTCGCTCTGGTTCGGCCGGCGCCTGCGCCGCCTGGGGACCCGGAACCAGGCCGAGATGGCCGGCATGGCCAACGTCCTGTTCGAGACCTTCTCCGCGAACCGGATCGTCAAGATCTTCACGATGGAGTCCGCCGAACGCAAGAAGTTCGCGTCGGCGGCCGGGCGCGTCTTCCGGCTGGGCCTCCGGCAGCGGTTGACGCACGCGTTGTCGTCGCCGCTGATGGAGATCCTCGGCATCGTCGTCATCGCGGGTTTCCTGTTGTACGCCCAAAGCGCGATCCAGGCCGGACGGATGAGCCCGGGGTCGTTCATGATGTTCATCATCGCGCTGATCCGGCTCTACGATCCGATCCGGCGGATGACGGGTATCAACAACTCGTTCCAGCAGGCGATCGGCGCGTCGAGCGCGCTTTTCCGCATCATGGATTCGCCCCCGGAATCGGACGCGGGCTCGAAGAAGCTCGAGGCGTTCCGTTCTTCGATCGAGTTCGACAACGTCCGGTTCGGCTACGGCTCCGGCGAGGAGACGATCCGGGACGTGTCGTTCCGCGTGCCGCGGGGGGAAGTGCTCGCGTTGGTGGGCTCGAGCGGCGCCGGCAAGACGACGCTGGTCAATCTCGTCCCGCGCTTCTACGACGTCACCGGCGGCCGCATCGCCATCGACGGGGCGGACGTGCGGGATTTCACGCTGGAGTCGCTCCGACGGAAGATCGCCATGGTGACCCAGGACGTGATCCTGTTCAACGACACCGTCCGGACCAACATCGCCTACGGCGACCCCGCGGCGGACGACGACGCGATCCTGCAGGCCGCCCGCGCGGCCCTGGTGGACGACTTCGTCCGTGGCCTGCCCGACGGATACGACACGGTCATCGGGGAGCGCGGCGTGCGCCTGTCCGGAGGCGAACGCCAGCGCATATCGATCGCGCGCGCGTTGTTGAAGGATGCGCCGATCCTGATCCTGGACGAGGCCACCTCCTCGCTGGACGCCGAGTCGGAGGTCCTGGTGCAGCGGGCCATCGAGAACCTCATCGAGGGGCGCACGACGATCGTGATCGCCCACCGCCTGTCGACCGTCCGCCGCGCGGACCGCATACTGGTGCTCGGCGACGGGCGCGTGCAGGAGGAGGGAACCCATGACACGTTGCTCCTGCGCCAGGGTTTGTACTGGAAGCTTCACAAGCTTCAGTTCGAGGACGTGACGCCATGATTCTGAGCATGACGGGCTTCGGTTCGAGCCGGGTCGACGCCGGCGGCGCATCGATCACGGTCGAGGCGCGGACGGTCAATCACCGGTACCTGGATCTGCACGTGCGCCTGGCGCCCGAGTTCCAGAGCCTGGAGCCCGTGGTGCGCCGGGCCGCGTCGTCGAAGCTGGCCCGAGGACGCGCCGACCTGTTCGTCAAGATCGAACGGACGCGGCCGGACGTCCGGATCGACGCCCGCCCGGACCTGATCGGGGCGTACGTGGAACTGGTGCGCGAACTGAAGTCGCGGTTCCCGATTTCCGGTGAGCTGACGGTGGAGGCCCTCTCCAGGTTGCCCGGAGCGATCCAGGTGGCGGACCGGGACCCGAGCCGCGAGCAGCAGGACGCGCTGGCGTCGGGCGTGGAGCGGGCGACGCTGGAGGCGCTGGACGGGGTCCGCGGCATGCGGGCACGCGAAGGCGAGGCGATGGTCGCCGACATGCGGGCCCGCTCGGACACCATCCGCGAGCGCCTGGGCGTGATCCGGGAATCCGCCCCTGTGCTCCTGGACCATTACCGCGAGCGGTTGGCCGTCCGTGTGGCCGAGCTCGCCCCGAACCTCGACGTCAATCCCGAGCGTCTGGAGATCGAGGCGCTGATGCTCGCCGAGAAGTCCGACATCGCCGAGGAAGTCACGCGACTGGAGAGCCACCTGGATCAGTTCGACGCCGTGTTGATGCGGGAGGCCGAGGCGGGCAAGCGGCTCGATTTCCTGCTCCAGGAGATGAACCGCGAGGTCAGCACGATCCTGTCGAAGACGTCCGGCCTGAACCGGACGGGCGCTTCGATCGGCGAGGCGGGCATCGACATCCGGGTCGAGATCGACAAGCTGCGCGAGCAGGTGCAGAACGTGGAGTAGCGTGAGGCGGCGGCTCCCGATCCGTTTCCGCCGCTATCATGGGATGCGTCCGTGACGACGAGGTGACCATGGCGCAAGCGTCCGTGCGACAGTCAATCGGAAGAACGTTCGTCTCTCTTCGGCGTTCCACGCGCATCCTCATCATCCTTCTGGTTCTGGAAGGCGTCCGCGCGGTTGGCGGGTTTGCCGGGGTCGACTTGCCGGGCGGCGGGCCCATCCGGTTCCTGCTCGTGATCGTCGGGGGGGTCTGGCTCGTTTCCGTATCGCTCCAACCGATGCGCAGGGTCCTGTGGAGGGTTCGGAATCGGCTTCTGGTCACTTACGTCCTGGTCGGGGTCGTTCCCATCGTGCTCGTTGCGGCGATGGTCTGGATTGTCGCGACGATCCTGATGGGGCAGATCACCGGGTATCTCATGATCTCGAGCCTGGATCGGAGATACGAGAACCTGGAAGGCGTCGCATCCAACATCGCCCTCGCCACGGCCCTGGGAGACGAGCCCCGGGCCGCGGCCGCCGCGGCGCTGGCCGCGCTTCGCGACGAACGGCCCACGCTGGACGCCGTCGTCCACGTCGACGGACAGCCCGTGGGGTCCACGTCGGAGACGCTGGAGCGTATGCCGGACTGGATCGAACCCGCCCACGGTGGAATGCTGGTTACCGAGACGAACTTTATTTTGGCCGCACGTTCTCCGGTCGATGCATCGGCCGGATCGGCGAGCGTCCTGGTCTACGAGGTCCTGGATCCCGGGATCCTGTCCCAACTCCTGCCCGGACTCGCCACCGTCGGGATCGTCGAGCGCCCGGTTGGCGCGAGATTGGGCCCGTTCCGGAACGCCCCCGGGAACGACGTTCCCGTACCCGCGGCGGAGAACAGGGAGCCAGTGGTCGTGACGCTGGGCTCGGCCGATGAAGTTCCGCTTCCCGAGCCGGCCGGATTCTGGGACCTTCCGATCACGTGGGTGTCGGCGGTTCCCGCACGTCGTCTCGAAGACGGCGCCGAAGTCAGGATGACGGCTGTTATGGCGTCACGCCCGTCGCTGATCGTCGCGGAGCTGTTCAGCACGCTTGATGAGGTGGCCGGAGTGCTCGGTACGGCTCTCATCGTCATCGCCGCGGTATTCCTGTGCGTCGAGGGGGCGTCGTTGTTCTTTATCGGGCGGCTGACCCGCTCGATAACCCGGACCGTCAAGGACACGTACGCGGCCACCCGGCAGGTCGAGTCCGGCAACCTGTCCCACCGCATTCCGATTCGCGCCGACGACCAGTTGAACAGTCTGGCCGCGTCGTTCAACGACATGACCGAGAACGTCCAGCGTTTGATCGCCGAGGTCAAGGACAAGGAACGGCAGGACTCGGAGTTGAAGATCGCGCGGGATGTTCAACTCGGCCTGTTTCCGAAGCGGCCACCCGATCTGGGAAGCCTGGAGGTCGCGGGATTCTGCAGGCCGGCTCGATCGGTCAGCGGGGACTACTACGACTTCGTGCCGCTCGGCGATCGGCAGATCGCCCTCGTGATCGGCGATATCTCGGGAAAAGGCATTTCGGCCGCGCTGTTGATGGCCAGCATTCAATCGTCGCTCCACGCGCAGATCATGATGGCCCGGAGTTCTTCCCAGGCCGTCCTGTCGCCGGCGGCGATCGTCGGACAGCTCAACAAACAGTTGCACGAGACGACGACGGCGGAACGGTTCGCGACGTTCTATTGCTCGGTGTATGACGGCGATACCCACGAGTTGCGCTACACGAACGCGGGCCACGTGCCTCCGGTGCTGGTTCGAAACGGCGCCGTCACTCGACTCGAGCCGAACGGAACGATCATCGGAGCATTTCCGGATGTCCGTTACGAGGAAAACCGCATCACGCTCGATCCCGGCGACCTGATCGTGGCCGCAACGGACGGCGTGACCGAATGCGAAAACGCCCGGGGCGAGCAATTCGGCCCGGACCGCATGGACGCCCTTCTGGTCATGAATTCCACGAAGCCGCTGGAGGAACTGACCGAAATCATCGTCCAGACGGTGACGGAATGGGCCTACGATCTGCCGGGCCAGGACGACACCACGCTCCTGCTGGCCCGCCGCCTGCCATTCCGAGCGGCGTGAGACGCCGTTATTCGACGACCGTCACCCCGGCGTGGACGGGCACGAAGAGTGATCCGGCGTTCAGCGTGTTTCGAATGCCGGTGAACACGTAGGTTCCGACCGAAGCTTCTTCCGTGACGCAGATCGGGTCGGTGTTCACGCCGTTTTCGTTCAGGCGCGGCCATCCGATGACGGGATCCGCCGGGACGCCGTTCAGCGTGAAGGTCACGTCCAGAGTCATTCCGGCGCCGTTCTCCACGATCATGGCGTAGCACTCGTTGTTCGAACGACTCACCGTGTCCGGCGATACGGTGAGGCCCGTCGGCTGCGGGTGGAGCGATCTGGACGGGGTCGTGACGTCGAGCAGCTCGACGTTCGGGTTCGACGGCGCACGCAGCTTCCTCAGGAAGCGGACGAGGTTGCCCTGAGCCGCCGTTCCGAGACCGTTGAAGGCGTCGCGCGCTGCCTGCGCCTCACCGCCGTGCGCGAGGATCGCGTCGCGAATATCCAGAGCCCGGCCATCGTGCAGGTACGGCGCCGTGTCGCCGACGCCCCAGAGACGCGCCGTCGTGAACATGTCGTTGCCGACCTCGGCGAAATGGGCCGTCTCCTCCAGTTCCGGACCCATGGCGTGGCGCTTGAGGTCGGCGAACAGCGGCACGTAGACCCCACCGTTGGGCGAGGGAGCGAACCCCACTTCGACGAGATCGACGGAGAAGTAGACGTTGGCCTGCGGATCCTCCGCAACCCCGGGATGGGCCAACGGAAGGTAGCGGGAGCGCGTCTCGAGCACGGGCCGGTGACAGTCGGCGCAGCCGATCCGCTGGAATGTGTCGAAGCCGGCCTGAGCCGCGGCGTCCAGGCCTTGCATGACAGGCGGCGGATTGGTGACGTCGAACAGGTGGAGAGCGGTCATGGCGCCGTCGGAGATCTCGTTGACCACGCCGTCGCCGTCATCGTCCACGTCGGCGCCGACGAACTCGGTCGGCTGGATGCCGAAATGGAAGCGCATCGCGGCGACGTCGAATTCCCGCATGCTGAAAAACTCACCCTTTCGGCCGAACGGGCGGACCACCAGGACGTCTTCGGGACGCCGCCCCTCGTTGTGCTCGAACCCGATGCCTTCAACGCCTTCCAAATCCACCAGCCCCGGCGCCTCGGTCCTGAGGAAGCCGAAGTCGACCCCGTGCGTCAGCAGGCGCGTGACGGCGCCCGGCGCCGCCGTCCGAGCCTGCCGCAAGAGGCCGTGCAGATCGGCGGTCATTTCCTTGGCCAGCAGCTCCACGCCGCCGCCGCCGTAGAGGAAGGGCGGATTCGACTCCCGGCCGTTGAAATCGGCCACGCCGTCGGGCGCCATGAATCCACCGCCCGGCGCGGAACCGACCACCCGGTGCTCTCTGCTGTCGGATACGTCGATCACGGTCGGGGCGATGATCGCGTTCTGCGCTATCCCGCCCACACCGCCGATGCCGAGCGTCGGCGGGATCGTGTCATGACTGACGATCGAGTGACATTCGTTGCAACTCTGGGCGTCCAAACCGTTGACACCCAGGGTTGTGCCGTTCCCTTGCAACGTCGGGCGGCGGCCGGGGAACAGACTGTGTATGGACTCCGGCGTGCTGCCGGGAAACGGGCGCTGCAACTCGGCGGGATCGAAAGGGCCGTCGCCGAATCCGTCCGCGCTTCCCATCGGACGCGTGAACACCTCCATTCCGGCGCGGCGGACTTCGTCCAGCGTCAACCGCCCGGTTTCGAGAGCCTCCGCGATTTCACGAAACGACAGTTGCAGGACGGGGTTGCCGCGTTCCTCCTCGTCGTCGAGGCTTTGCGGCGCGACAGTGAGAGTCCGTACGATGAGCAACAGCAAGCAAGCGACAAGGGCCCGGCCGAAACGCGAAGAGTCCGTCATGGGGAACCGCGTTGTCTGTTCGAGTTGATTCTTCGGCACGTCGAGCAACCGATCCACCGATCGCCGCGGACCGGATTGCCTTTCGGCTATTCCGCGGAACAACATTCCCTCGACCGGCGCCACTGGCGTCGTGTCAATGATCCGGCCACTTGCATTCGGTGGCTTGCAACCGGTTCGCGGTCTCGTCCACTAAACGGTCGCAGCGCCAAATTTATACACAACCGATCATAGAATTCTACTTCTGTTACAAAATTTTTATACATTCATATAGCGCCGATCGCCTGTCCTGTCCGTGCTTGTGCGTTGTGGAAACGCTCCGAAGTTTCCTGACCCGGCGAACACCATGCTTCGAGCCCGTAGCGCATTTGATAGTGCTCGGGCCCGAAATCTGGAATAATCGGCGCCGTGCAGAAGGCCGATCATGCGGGCGGGCGTCAGCGGCTGATCGACGCGACGCTGCGTTCTCTTGCGCAATATGGGTATCACCGGTCGTCGGTGAGGAAGATCGCCGATACCGCAGGCCTCACCGCAGGCCTGGTGAAGCACCATTTCGAGGGCAAGGACGCGATGTTGGTCGAGTCGTACCGCCACTTCAAGCGCGGCTGGCTGGAGGTGTACCTGGCTGCGGCCGAGAATGCCGGTCCCGATCCGGTCAAGCGTCTGGGTGCCTTCGTGCGGTCCATCCTGTGCTTCAAGGCCGCCGACACGGAACACATGAAGATCTGGGCCAGCTTCGTCGAACTGGTCACCACGAACCCGGAGGCGTCGGCCGCGCAGGCCGAGAACTACGAGCGCTTCATCGAGGAAATCACCAACTGTCTGTTCAGGATCTATGCCGGCCGCGGCGAATCGTTGAATCAGGAATCCGCGGAGAAACTGGCGCTGGGCATCAATTCCGTGATCGACGGGGTCTGGTTGGAATGCAGCCTGAACGCGTCGCGGTTGACGCCCGACGCGGCGGCGGAAATCGCGCTGGACATGATCGGCGCCAGAATCGGCGTCACGTTCCCCCCCGCTCGCGGCGACGGTTCCTGATCTCGCGGCGTTCGGCCTGTCCGGCCGCGCGACTCTGCTATAGTTGAGGATTGCGCGGCAACCTGTATATCGTTTCGGCGCCTTCGGGGTCCGGGAAAACCACGCTGCTCGACCAGCTCATCTCCAGGTTCGACGATCTGATCTTCTCGGTGTCCTTCACGACGCGGCGCCCACGCGGCAACGAACGCGACGGCGTCGAATACTACTTCGTCGGCCGGGACGAGTTCCGCGGCATGATCGACGGCGGCGAATTCATCGAGTGGGCGGAGGTCCACGGGAACTTCTACGGCACGTCCCGCGCCTTCGTCGAAGAGAACATCGAAGCCGGACGGAACGTCATCCTGGATATCGACGTCCAGGGGAAGAAGCGCGTTCAGGAACAGGTGCCGGACGCCGTCACGGTCTTCGTGTTGCCGCCGTCGTACGCGGAGCTGGAGCGGCGGCTGAAGGAACGCCGGCTCGAGGACGACGAAACCGTCCGCATGCGCCTGGCGATCGCCAAGACCGAGATCGAGCGTTACGGCGACTACGATTACATCGTCGTCAACGACACGATCGAGGAATCGGCTCGCGTCCTGGAGTCCGTCATTCGAGCCGGCGCGGCGCGGCCGGCGAATCAGGAAGCGCGGATCGGAGACATCATTGCGTCGTTTGGAGGTGTGGATTGCTGAACATTCCGGATAACATCGACAGCAAGTATCGTTTCGTCATTCTGTCCGCCGTCCGGGCCCGGCAGATCCAGAACGGCAGCCTGCCGTTGGTCGATGACATGGGCCGCAAGGCGACCACGATCGCCCGGCAGGAACTGTCCGAGGGTCTGATCGAGTTCTCGGTGGCTGGCGAGGACGACCTGCTGGAGGAGTAAGGGGCGCTTCGCGATGAGCGGCGCGAGGTCATCGACCACGGGCAAGCGCAGGGTCGCGCTCGGTGTGAGCGGCGGGATCGCATGCTACAAGGCGGCCGAGATCCTGCGGCGGCTCCAGGATCGCGGACTCGACGTCGTCGTCCTCATGACGCCGGGCGCCCGGCGCTTCGTGACGCCGCTGACGTTCGGCGCGCTGTCCGGCCACAAGGTCCACACCGACATATTCGAAGGCGAGAACGCCGGCGACGATTTCCCGGGCGCCTTCGACCACGTCTTTCTCGCGGAGTCCACGGACCTGTTCCTCGTCGCGCCGGCCACGGCGGACTGCATCGCGCGCATGGCCCGGGGAATCGCCGACGACTTCCTCACCACGTTTCATCTGGCGGTCCGTTCGCCCGTTGTCGTCGCGCCGGCGATGAACACCCGCATGTGGGAACATCCCGCGGTCCAGGCCAACGTCCGGACGCTGGTTTCCCGCGGCGCGCGCGTGATCGAGCCCGAGACCGGCGAGATGGCTTGCGGCACGGTGGGCCCGGGCCGCCTGGCCGACATCGAGCGGATCGTCGAGACGGTCGTGTCCCTCCTGGACCGCCCACGCGACCTCGAGGGCCGCACGATCCTGGTGACGGCCGGGCCGACCTACGAGGACATCGACCCGGTCCGCTACATCGGCAACCGTTCCTCCGGCCGGATGGGATACGCCGTCGCCCGGGCCGTCCGTCAACGCGGGGGCGAGGTGGTCGTCGTATCCGGCCCGACGGCGCTGGAGTTCGACGGCGCCATACGCGTCCGGACGACCGAGGAGATGCGCGAAGCGGTCATGTCCCGCGTCGACGGCGCGGACGCCGTCATAAAGGCGGCGGCCCCGCTGGATTTCCGTCCCGGAAATCCCATGCCCGGGAAGATCAAGAAGTCGGCCGGTCTCGAGGTCCGGTTCGAGCCGACACCGGACATCCTGGGCGAGTTGGGCCGCCGCAAGAACGGCGCCGTGCTCGTGGGGTTCGCCGCCGACACGGAACGGCATGGTGAGTTCGCGCTCGAGAAGCTGCGCGCGAAGAACCTCGATCTGATCGTCGTCAACGCCGCCTCGGGACCCGATTCGGCCTTCGACCGTGATACGAACCGGGCAAGCCTCATCGACGCTTCCGGCCGGTCCGAGGATCTGCCGACAATGTCCAAGGACGACTTGGCGCATCGCATCCTCGACCGTGTCGCAGAGCTTCTGCGGACGGACTGATTCGTCCCGGGGCGCGCCTGGATTCCCATGAGCCGACTGGAGCTGGCCGGACAACTCGAGTTCTTCCGGGACCTGGGCGTCTCTAATGTCGACGCCGGCGAGGGCCGGACGCGGCTCGCCGACGGAGGCGCCGACGGGCCCGAAACGCTGGAAACGATCCGCGCCGACCTGGGAGACTGCCGGCGGTGCCGGTTGGCGGGCCACCGGACGCGGATCGTCTACGGTTCCGGCAATCCCCGGGCCCGGCTCGTTTTCGTGGGCGAGGCCCCGGGAATGGACGAGGACCGGCAGGGGTTGCCGTTCGTCGGCCGGGCGGGTCAGCTCCTGACCCGGATCATCGAGTCCATCGGTTTGAAGCGGGACGACGTCTACATCTGCAACGTGCTCAAGTGCCGGCCGCCGAAGAATCGCAATCCGGAGCCGGATGAAGTCGATGCGTGCAGCCCGTTCCTGAAGCGGCAACTCCGGTCGATTCGTCCCCGCATCGTCTGCTGTCTCGGCACGTTCGCAGCGCAGACCGTGATGGGGATGAAGTCGCCCATATCGCGTCTGCGGGGGGACTTCCACGAAATCGACGGCATACGCTACATCGCGACCTTCCATCCCGCCTACCTGCTGCGCAACGCCGGGAAGAAACGCGACGTGTGGGAAGACATGAAGAAGATCCGCACGGCCCTGCTCGAACCCTGATCCGGCGGCCGACGTTCGATGTACGCCGACGTGGCCGTTTGCCTCCCCTTGTGGAGGACGTTTCTGTACGAGATTTCCGAGCCCGTTGCGCAGGCCGCGCGCGTCACGATTCCGTTCGGAACCCGCCAGATCCAGGGATTCGTGGTGAGCACGCGGGCCGAGGCGCCCGAGGACATGGATCCGGAAACCATCCGGCCCGTGACGGACGTCCTCGATCCCGCGCCGCTGATTCGCCCGGACATCTTTCGGCTGTGCCGGTGGATCGCCGACTACTACGCGGCTCCGCTGGGCGAGGTCCTGAAGAGCGCGCTGCCCCCGAATATCACCGCCAGGCACGTGGCGGCGTTCGACGGCGGCGCGACGACCCCGGTCGAAGTCCGCCCCCGCGTGGAGCTGACGCGGGCGCAGGCCGAGGGACTCGACACGATCCGCGCCCGGGACGGCTTCCATCCGGTGCTCCTGCACGGGGTGACGGGGAGCGGAAAGACCGAGATCTACATGCGCGCGATCGAGGAGTGCCGGGGACGCGGCCGCACGGCGCTGGTCCTGGTTCCCGAAATCGGCCTGACGCCGCAGGTGCGGGAGCGGTTCGCGGCGCGCTTCGGACCGCAGATGGCGCTCATCCACAGCGCGCTCAAGCCCCGCCAGCGGATCGACGAGTGGCTGCGGATCTACAACGGCCGGGCGCCGATCGTGATCGGCACGCGGTCGGCCCTGTTCGCTCCGCTGGAAGACGTGGGAGTGATCATCGTCGACGAGGAACACGAGTCCAGTTACAAGCAGGACGAGATGCCCCGGTACAACGCCCGCGACTGCGCGGTCATGCGCGCCAAGATGTCCGGGGCGCCCGTCGTGCTGGGATCGGCCACGCCGTCGATGGAAACGTTCCGGAACGCCCAGACCGGACGGTACGCTTATGTCCAGCTTCCGGACCGCGTCGAGGCCCGGACGCTTCCGGACGTGAGCATCGTCAACATGCGCGAGGAATACGTCCGCCAGGGACGGCAGGCCGTGTTCTCCGACCGGCTTCTGACGGGCATCCGCGACCGCGTGGACCGGGGCGAGCAGTCCATCGTGCTGCTCAATCGGCGCGGGTACTCGATGTTCCTGCTATGCCGCCGGTGCGGCAACTCGTTCCACTGCCGCGACTGCAGCGTGTCGATGACCTACCATCGGAAGTCCCGCCGGCTGCTCTGCCACTACTGCGGACACTGGCAACGGCCCCACGAGGAGTGTCCGGACTGCGGCAGCGAGTATATCCAGTACGTCGGCGAGGGCACCGAGCAACTGGAGCAGTTGCTGAACGAACTGGCGCCGGACGCCCGAGTCGCGCGCGTCGACCGCGACACCATGCGTCATCTGCGGGATTTCGACCGGGTCTTCGGAGACTTCCGGAAGGGGAAGCTGGACATCATGGTCGGGACCCAGATGTTGGCGAAAGGCCACGATTTTCCGAACGTCACGCTCGTGGGCGTGGTCTCGGCGGACGCGGCGCTGGGCCTGCCCGACTTTCGAGCCGCGGAGCGCACGTTCCAGCTCCTGACCCAGGTGGCGGGGCGCTCCGGACGCGGCGACGTCCCGGGCGAAGTCGTGATCCAGAGCTACTTTCCCGACCACTACGCGTTCCAGTTGGCGGCCCGGCAGCGCTTCGAGGAGTTCTACCGGCGCGAGGCCCACTTCCGGAAGGTGATGTTCTATCCGCCGTTCACGTCGCTGGCGGGGATCATGGTGCTGGAAACCTCCCGGGAGCGCGCGGCCCGTCTGGCACGGAAGATTGCCGATTTCCTGGACGCCGAACGCTCGGCGCCGGTTCGGATCCTCGGCCCGGCGCCGGCGCCGCTGGAGAAGCTGAACAAGACCTACCGCCACCAGTTGCTGGTCAAGTCGGCCGCCCGGGAGCCCCTGCACGCGCTGTTGGGACGGCTTCGGCGCTTTCTGGAGGACACGAAGGCGCCGCCGAACCGCGTCATCATCGACGTCGACCCGATGACTTTGATGTAGCACGCCCCCGGCGGACCTCCCGATTCCCCTCCACCGTTCCGCGAAGGGAATCCGCCATCGTCCGCAGCGTTCCGGCCAGCGGGGAGCGGCGGCGCCAGCCGAGCACGAGGGTTCGGAAGGGCACGGGGCGCGCCAGCGTCCGGATCGATAGTTGCGAACGTTGAGTCTCGGTCTCTACCGCGATCGTCGGCAGCAGCGTGACGCCCGCCCCGCTGGCGACCATCTGTGTCAGCGTGGGCAGGCTGGTCGCGCGGAAACCGAGTTCCTCGAGCCGGTGATTCGAACAGAAGTCCAGCACCTGATCGCGAAAGCAATGCCCGTCGTCGAGCAGCAGAACCCGCTGACCGCGGAGCGTCTTCCGCGTTACGGGCCGGGCGCCGCGTCCGAGCGCGTGTCCCGCCGGAACGGCCAACACGAACGGATCGATGGCGATCGTTCGGTGATCGAGATCGTCAAGGTCCGCCTCCATGGCCAGCAGCGCCGCGTCCAGGTCTCCGTGGTTCACGGCGCGGACCAGCGTGTCGGTCTTGTCTTCGATCCATATCACCGTCAGGCGGGGGTACGCGGCGCGCAACGCCGGGACGACGCGCGGCAGGAGATACGGCCCGACCGTAGGGATCACACCGATCCGGAGCTTGTGAGTCAGGGGGTCGACGAACCGGTTCGCGGCGTCGGCGAGGTCGGTGGCTTCGACCAGCACGCGGCGCGCCCTGGCTGTGAGCTCCTGCCCGGCCGGGGTCACCAGCACGCCGCGCCGGTCGCGTTCGAATAGAGGCGCGCCGAGCGCGGCCTCCATCTTGGCCACCTGGGCGCTCAGGGAAGGCTGCGATACGTTGCAGAGACTCGCGGCGCGCCGGAAGCTTCTTGTTTCCGCGACGGCCACGGCGTACTGAAGTTGCCGCAGGGTGAAGTCGTAGGTCCTCATTACTGATAGGAATAACCTATCCTAAAGATAGAGACAATGTCTTTGACGGATCAGCGTCGGGAAGCGCAGACTGACGGAGACAGCGACCAAAGGAGGCAACTTCGATGCGTGAACGAACGATATCTGTCATCGCCCTGCTGGCGATCGCGATGGCGCCGGGTCTGCCGGTCCACTGGGCGGCGGCCCAGGATCGTCCGCCGGACAACGACTATTGGTGGCCGAACCGTCTGAGCCTCGACCCGCTGCGTCAGGGCTCCACGGGATCGAGCCCCCTGGACGCGGATTTCGACTACGCGGCGGGGTTCGAAAGCCTCGACCTGGATGCGGTGAAGGCGGATGTCGAAGCGCTGATGACGACCTCGCAGGACTGGTGGCCGGCCGACTACGGTCACTACGGGCCGTTCTTCATTCGAATGGCGTGGCACAGCGCGGGTACCTATCGGACCATCGACGGGCGGGGCGGCGCCGATGGGGGGCTGCAGCGCCTGGCGCCGCTCAACAGTTGGCCGGACAACGCCAACCTGGACAAGGCGCACCGGCTGCTCTGGCCGATCAAGGAGAAATACGGCCGCAACATTTCCTGGGCCGACATGATGATCCTGGCGGGCACGGTGGCCATGGATTCGATGGGGTTCGAGACCCTCGGTTTCGCGGGCGGCCGGGTCGACGCCTGGCAGCCCGACGACGTGAACTGGGGACCCGAGGGCGAGTGGCTGGCCGCCGACCGGCGCAACGCCGACGGAGAGCTGGAGCATCCGTTCGGCGCGACGCAGATGGGCCTGATCTACGTGAATCCCCAGGGCCCGGGCGGCAACCCCGACCCGCTGGCGGCCGCCCAGGCCATACGGGAAGCCTTCGGCCGCATGGCCATGAACGATGAAGAGACCGTTGCGCTGATTGCCGGGGGGCATACGTTCGGCAAGGCCCACGGCGCCGCGGATCCGTCGCAGTACGTCGGCGTCGAGCCCGAGGGCGACGTCATCGAGGCCCAGGGTTTCGGATGGCGGAACAGCCTCGGAGACGGCCATGGCGCCGACACGATCACCAGCGGCCTGGAGGGCGCGTGGACGTTCAACCCCGCGGCGTGGACCCACAACTTCCTCGAGAACCTGTACGCCTACGACTGGGTGCAGACTCGAAGCCCGGCGGGCGCGATCCAGTGGGAACCCGCCGACGGCGCGGCATCGGACCTGGTGCCGGATGCCCACGATCCATCCGTCCGGCACGCGCCCATGATGTTGACGACCGACCTGGCGCTCAAGGAGGACCCGGCCTATCGCGAGATCACTTCGCGGTGGTTGGAGAACCCTGACGAGTTCGAAGACGCGTTCGCGCGGGCCTGGTTCAAGCTGACCCACCGCGACCTGGGTCCGACGTCGCGTTACCTCGGCGACCACGCGCCGGACGAGGAATTCGTGTGGCAAGACCCGATTCCGGCCGTGAACCATACTCTGATCGACGCGGCGGACGCGGCGGGACTGAAAGCCGCCATCCTGGATTCCGGCTTGACGGTCCCCGAGCTGATTCGGACCGCTTGGGCTTCGGCATCCACCTACCGCGGGACCGACATGCGCGGCGGCGCCAACGGCGCGCGCATCCGTCTCGCGCCCCAGAACGGCTGGGCGGTCAACGACCCGGCCGAGTTGAACCGCGTGCTGGGAACGCTGGAGGGGGCGCGGAACGATTTCAACGGCGCCCAAACCAGCGGCAAGCGTGTCTCGCTCGCCGACGTGATCGTGCTCGGCGGCGCGGCCGCCGTCGAGCAGGCGGCCGGCAGCGCGGGCTTCGACGTGGACGTCCCGTTCGCGCCGGGCCGCATGGACGCCTCGGCCGATCGGACCGACGTGGACTCCATGGCCGTGCTGGAACCGACCGCGGACGGGTTCCGCAACTACTTCGCTGGCGGCAACGCCCGGCCTCCGGTGGAGATGCTGGTGGAAAAGGCGGCGATGCTGAACCTGACGGTGCCGGAAATGACGGTGCTGGTCGGCGGGATGCGGGCGCTCGACGGCAACGCCGGGGGCTCCGGGCACGGCGTGTTCACGGACCGTCCGGGCGCGTTGACGAACGACTTCTTCGTCAACCTCGTCGACATGTCGACCGAATGGACGGTGTCGGCGGCCGAGGGCGTCTACGAAGGGCGCGACCGGGCCACGGGCGAGCTGAAGTGGACGGCGACTCCGGTCGACCTGATCTTCGGTTCCAACTCCGAGTTGCGCGCGGTGTCGGAGTTCTATGCCGCCGCCGACGGGCAGGAGGCGTTCCTTGACGACTTCGTCGCGGCGTGGGTCAAGGTGATGACCCTGGACCGTTTCGATCTCGAGCGGTAGTCGTCCGAAGCTGGACTCAGAAGACGGCGGCATGCTGCATGCCGCCGTCAAAATTTTTGCCACTACCTCCGGCAGGGACTCGTACCACGAAAAGATCGCGAACCAAGCTGACGTTGGTCTATCCGTCGCTCACATTCGAGTTCCTTCCCGCGTTTTCGCGCGTCGCTCCGCGTTCCCTAACCGGCGCCAAGTCGCCTTTCGGATGAAACATCACATCTCGGGGACCTAGTAAGAAGGGCCGCCATCCCCCCGGAGAATCATTCATCCCATTACTGTCGGCAAACCCATCGCGTCGCCCATTCCCAGCCTCTTCCCGCACTCCCGGCAGTTCGGATCCTTGCGTGGAACCACGTTCTGTGAGGTGCTCCGCAAAAAGTGATGGTGCTGATACACCGCGTCGCCGCTCGTGGGCCGCAGGTCCAGAAAGTCGAACAGAAAGTCGTTCGCCGCGTGACCTGCAGCCACGGCATTCAGCGTGATCACACTGGGGTTCGGTTCCCGAACCCCGTAGTCCTGGGCCTTTCGTTCCTCATCTGTCTTCGCCTCGATTGCCAGTTGCGTTCCGTCGATTAATCCGTTGCACCAGAGGCATCCCGTTCCCGGCCTCAACTTCCGTACGGCGCACATAGCATCCTCGATCGAGCCGCTCACTCCCGGTCTAATCTTCGCACCCATCTGCACGGTAGGAATCAGGTATTGGTGAGTCAGCGCGTTCACCACCAGCCGGCTCCTCATCGAGTCCGCGGCTAGGAAGATGAAATCGCAGTCCCTCAGTTTCATAGCGACCGACTCACTCGCAACATCGCCCCGAATTGCTTCCAGCCGAATATCTGGTCTGGCCTCTCCCAGATGCCGGACGGCGATTTGCGTCTTGAACTGTTTGGTCTCGACATCCAGCAGCGTAGCGCCGACGACGCGGGACAGGTTGGTGTCCTCAATCTCATCCGGATCAACTAGCACGAGGTGACCGACGCCGAGACGTGCGAGATATTCAGCGACCAGGGATCCGACTCCACCCAGCCCCACGACCGCCACCTTACTCGCGCCCAGCACGGCCTGCCCCGCATGACCGAGCATGCGTACCTGCCTGTCGAAACGGGTGCCCGCCATGGCAGCTCGCTGCGGATTGGCATACAGCCTCCTGATCGTCTGACCGACCACCCGGTACGACCCGAGCACCCGTCGCGTGCCATCCGGCATCCAGACGTCCGCCGCCACCGCGCGACGCCCGAAGACCAGTGCGCCGACCGGTATGCCTTTGCCGATGTCGAGCAACGCCGGATATCCCCTCTTGTGCGAGTCAAGGTCAACCCTGCTAAAGCGAACGGAAGTGTCGGAACTATGGTTGTGCACAGCCAGATAGGCCATTCGTTCGTTGCGGCATCGCACGATTTGCCGGTGGATGAACGAGGGATCCAACGCGCGGTAGCCGTATTTTCCCGGGATGTAGTCCGTGCCAACCCGCGCCCGCTCCACGGCATTGACCAAGAGACGAAGTCTGGTGTCGCAGGACACGATCCCCGCACGGAGAACCGCACCGTATTCGTCATGATCACCCGGAAATAGATGCGTCATCACCCGGTTGTGATCCTCGTGCGTGATGATAATCTCGCACGTCTGTTGGCTCGTCATTCGACCTTTTCCAGGAAGTCGATGATCTTCAGGAACTTTGCGACGGCGGACTGCCCTGAATTCCGTATCCGGTTGTTCCGTCGGGAGATCTGGATTGCCGGACGCCCGCGAAAGTCATGCCCCTTCGTGATTGGCGCCTCGAACGCCTTTCCATCCCGACGCTGCACGGCCGCGTCCATGAACACCGGATAGATGTCCGCGTAGGGATACTGAGCGGTAATGTGGCCCGCCAGCCACGTATACGCCGGCTCGTAGCGATCACCAACGTGCACGGTCTCGACCACCACGTGAGCCCCTCCCTGTCCATCCTCGATGACCGTGACCTCCGATCCGGGAAAGGCCCGCTTCAACTCCTCGATGGCCTCACTGACCGCTGTCCTCGTGCCGGTACCCTTCATTAGCTGTTGTCGTCGGGCTCGATCGCCGTGAAGCTCAGGTGCTCGCGAATGAGGACCTTGTCATCGTCGCCGATCACCTTTCCGGTGCCGTTCGGCATCTCCTGCTGCAGAACGAACTTCGCCGTGATGCCGACACCCTGCTTGATTGCTTCTTCCTTGATCTCCAGGCCTGACGCCGGTCCTTCCAGCATCTCGACCTTGTGGCCGTTGATCTCGATCGTGACTTTCTTGAACTCTGCGCCACGATCTTCTGCGGCCTTCACGTCTTCGGCTCGCGGGCTCTTTTGGCCCGGCTCGATTCCCGAGTTGTTCATCGTCATCGGATTTGCTCCTTGGATATGAGATTGCTAATAGGCAACAATATAGGGGTTGCGCATCAGCATGTCAATTGCTATTTTTTCGCAACAATAGTCGACGATCCTGGGAGGTGCCGACGTTGCGGACAATCAAAGCACGGCACCCGGCATGCCGGCGAATTCTAAGCAGTCGTTTCGTGATCCGACCGTGCGACACGGCAGGACGCCCAGTTGCCCTCTCGCGTAAGCGGCAGGACCTGCCACACAGGCCGTTTCGAATGCACAGCGGGCACCCCTTCGATCCGAGCATGGTGCCGAGGCCGCCCCTACACGATCCGTTATCGTCGGATCGGACTTGGCACCGAGTCGCGCCGCCGGCCGCTGATGCACAGCTGATCTCGGCCTGGGTGCAAGATCCATCTGTTTCGGAGTTCGGGAGGAGTGCCGCACCGACCGTGCATCATCTTGCACCACGGCTGTCGCTGGCCCTTTCCGACTTGACGTTCCGCCATCACCCATCGGAGTGACCGCCGTGAATCGACGCACAAGGTTCGATTTCCCGTCGTTCTATGCTGCTCTCAGTGCAACAGTGAAGGTGCGGGACACGACTTGGAAAGCGGTTAGCGAGCAGACGGGCGTCTCACAAACAACGCTGTCCCGGATGTCCAACGGTCGCCAGCCCGACGCCGCTAGCCTCACAGCCCTTTCGGCTTGGTCAGGGCTCAATCCCGTCGACTTCATATCTGCGCCGAAGCGAGCCAGAGAGCCGATCGCGATGGTGTCCAAGCTGCTCCGCGAGGATCCCAACCTCGATCGTGGAGGTGCCGATGCGTTGGAGACCATCATCAGGGCAGCCTATGATCGTTTCAAACGTCAGGGTGACCCCCACTAGCTCGGGGACTCGGGGCATAGGACGCCTTCCAACGCGGTTCGCGCCTCACCCCTGTCTCCTTTTCTCTCGCCTAACGGCTCGTTGACGCCTTGAGGATGAGCTTGGCGAAAGCCGCAACACTGCGGCACGCTCGTCGTTCTTCCTGACCTGCCTCTCAGTGTCGGGGATCGTCCGCTCCTTCATCGCTGTTGCGTACGCTCTCAGAAGATCTTCGTTGAGCGCTTTCGCGCCCTTTTTGTCGAGATAGTCAATCAGCCTCCTGTTCATGCGTAGCTCCTTGGTCAAGCACACACCAAGACGCCGATCATCGGTCGTCCGGTCACGGTCTCACCGGTCGCAGATTCGTCTCCATACGGCTCAACGGCGTATTTGCAGGCCGTCCGAGCCCAATTTCGCGCCCTGTCGGTACTTCCGAAGAGCGATCGAAGATGAATGCGAACTCGTGATTGTGGCACAGCCACATGGGTTGTACGTCTTTGCGGCTCGCACTGGCATCCAGCACGACTCGTGCCGCAATGTGTCCATCGCTCCACTGTTCCTCGGAAGCATACTCGACCAACCAGACGAACTGTGTGGTCTTCAAGTGCATATACAGATTTGCCAACTCAGTACCGAATTGCGATAAGTTATTTCGCGCGAAACGCCTGAGCGCTGACACAGTTGTCACGAAGTATCGTCGCAGCAATTTGTCTTCTTCCGGCAAGTCTAGCACCTCCTTGTAAATTGGATACATGGTACGGAGGGAAAACGACTCTACTGCTTGCGCGGGATAGAAAATCTTGTCGGGTAACGGAACGATAAACGCATCGAAGTCTCTCGCCGAGTAGTTCTCTATATCTACCGTCGAATTCGTGTGATTTCCGATACTCACAGAACTGTAGGGCAGCATATTGTCGTCGACAGCGAGAAGACCATCCACCAACGACCACACATGAGAGCAACCCTCTCTTGATCCGGGCGATCCGTGGCGCCACGAATAGCCCGCTAGGACTATCGCATGTCCTTCATTGTTCATTGCCTCGCTCCGCAACGACACGAACAACGGAAAACCCGAATCAAGGTAACTCAACATCTGCGCAAAAAAGTTGTCATCATCAACCCATTCTTCGGAGTCCTCGTCCCATTCCCTAACGATCATCAGTGGGTAGCAGCCCGCCGCCTGGAAGATGCGTTCCGCCTCATACAGGTTCAGGCCTAGGGACGGCGTCAGTCCGCCCGGATCGAGCGGCGTCGCAAGCCGCGTGATGTCATGCACGAGCAGCTCACGATGCTGCACATATTGTTCGCTGTAGTGCCGGAGAATCGCCCAGCACGACACATGCGCACACACTGCGATGTCCGCATGCTGCGCCATCGATGGGAATCCCCAAACCGACAGCGTGTATCCGAGTAGGTGGACCTTGTGGCGGGATTGGATCGCATTGCCTCGTGCGCCAATCCTGATTCGCGGCGACAGAAGGGAACGACCCAGCGTAGCTGCGATCGTCGGTCTCAGGACGATGTATCCAAAGTAATGCTGTTCAAGCCATAAATCGGGGCCCTTTAGATCCAAAGGCGATTCGGTAAAGCTCACATCCTTGTCGAAGAAGTGTAACCTGACACAGTCCTGACGATACGGCCGCCCCATCTTGGCATAGAAGTTGTAAAACGTACTCCTGTAATCCTTGTCGATGTAGTCGTGCTCGACGAGAATAGCGCTAACCTCACTGGAAATATTGTTCTGTAATTCGACCGCTATCTTTGTGGGTTCATATTCGCCACCCAGTATGTTGACTAGCTCTTCATAGTCCGCAGGTCGGTCGATGTCAAGCCAGGTATATCCGCCCAGTGCAGAGTATCCCTGTGCTTCACTCACCTGGGGTTCTTCCGACGTTGGTTCATTGTTTCTTTCCGCTCCTATCGTTATGTCCGCGTGTGCTCCGCGTGTCCCATTACAAGAACATGGGACAGACTCAACCGGGGGACAAAAAAGGGAACCATATGAACGAGATGCCAATGAATGACGAACGTCTTCTCGGCCACGCTGTTACCGCGCCATGTATTTCGTGATGCCGCCGCCGGCGGCTTGCCGCGATCCGGGCCCCTCCGCGGCGTAGACGTTGCCGTCCGCGTCGACCGCCACGCCTTCGCCGGCCACGCCCTGCAACGCGCGGTTGTCGTCGGCGTGGGGCGGCACGAACCCCGTCAGTCGGTCCTCGCCCGCCGGACCGATGCGCACTCCGGTCCGCCATCCCGGATGCCGTCCGACGTCGGATTCCGAATCGATCGCGTACAGCGTGTCGTCGCCGGTGATGAAGAGCCCGCTGACGCGTCCGTGCTGCACGTAGGTGTCCAACAGCTCGCCGTCCTGGCTGAAGATCTGAATGCGGTGATTGCCACGATCGGCGACGTAGAGGCGGCCCTCGGAGTCCATCTCCAGGGCGTGGGGCGTCCGGAACTGGCCCGGCCGAAAGCCGATCTCGCCCCAGGACGCGATGAAGTTGCCTTCGCTGTCGAACTTCAGGATGCGCCCGGTGGCGCCGTCGGGCGGATTCGCGTTCTGGCCGCTGTGGCCGTCCGCGACGAAGATGTCCCCGTTCGGCGCCGTGATCACGTCGCACGGCTCGCTGAGCTGACCCGGACCGCTGCCCGGCTGTCCGGCCGTGCCCAACGTCAACAGCACCTCGCCCTCCGGGCTGAACTTGATGACCTGGTGCCCCTTGGTCCCCTCGGCGTTGCCCTGCGAGTCGGTGACCCAGACGTTGCCGTCCGCGTCCACGTGGAGACCGTGCGGCAGGACGAACAGGCCGGCCCCGAAGCTCGCCATCACTTCGCCGGTGTCCCGGTCGAACTTGAATATCGGATCGCGTTCGGGGTTCTCGTCGCAGCCGCCGGCGAGCGCGATTCCGCCGCACCGGTCGTAGGCCCAGATGTGACCGTCGGGACCGACGTCGATGCCGGCCGTCGATCCCCACTCCCGGCCGTCCGGGAGCGGCGCCCAGTTCAGGATCACCTCGCCCGTCGGGTTCGGAAGCTGCCGGTCGACGAAGTCGCTCGAGGTTTCGGACGACCCGGCGTCCGTGTCGGTCTCCGGACCGGACGGTGCGTCGCCGGCGCACGCCGCCAGCGCCACGGCCGCTGCGGCGGCCAGCGCGGCGCGGAATTGCCCGGGGCCGAACCATCCAGTCTCAGTCATCGTCGCCTCCTTGCTGGTGTGCGATTCTAGACCGCCCGGCGGCGGAACTCTTCCTTTTTCGACCGGCGCGGCGTTTCGGAATCGAGTCGCACAGGGCTCTACACGCCGCCCGACGCCGATCGCTCGAGCTCATGGCTTCGCCACAGGTACCATGTGGCGATGGTGGCATAAGGGCGCCACGGAGCGGCGATTTCGTCGGATGCCGCCTTGCCTGGGAGTCCGTCCAGCCCGTAGAGCCTCCGGATCGCCGACCGGACGCCGTGGTCGGCGTGGGGAAACACGTCGAGACGTCCGAGCGAGAAGATCAGGAACATCTGCGCGGTCCACACGCCGATCCCCTTGACCTCGGTCAGCGAATCGACGACGGCCGCATCGGACAGCCGCCCGATCCGATCCAGCCGAAGCCGGCCGGACTCGACGTGCTCGGCGAGATCCCTGAGATACGCCGCCTTCGGGCGCGACACGCCGATCGCGCGAAACGCCTCCGCGTCGATAGCGCCGACGCCCGCCGGGGTCAAACCCTGCGGCCGGAGCCGCGCCTCGAGCCGCTGTCGGATGGCCCGCGCCGCGTGGATCGACACCTGCTGGGACAGGATGGAGCGGACCAGCATGGCGAAGCGGTCGGTCTCGAGCTTCAACTCGGTGATCGGCGGGCACCGGCGGATCAGGCGCTTCATGACGGGATCGTTCCTTGCGAGGTGTCCGTTGCCCGCCCGGACCTGTTCCGCCTTGCGCTTCATCCAGCCCCTCCCCTTTTCGGCGGCAGCGCCCGATTATAGTGGATCGGTTTCTTCGAACGCCGTAACCGGCCGTCGAACCTCAGTGGTATGATGCGCCCATCACGCGCAGCCCGATCGAGTCCGCGACCGCGGCCGCGGGGCGGCACACGGCGTGTCTTCCATGAGCACAGAACCAGTGGGCGGCTTGGAGATGACCCCGGAGGCGATGCTCCGGTTGGGCCGCCGGGCGACCGAGATCCTCGTGGAACGCATCAGCCGCCTGGGGACGGGAAAGGCGTGGGACGGCGAGTTCCGGCAGGTGCTGGAAAAGCGATTGCTCGAGGCGCCGCCCGAGACGAGCCGGCCCGCGGAGGAGGTGCTCGAGCAGGTCGCGCGAGACGTGCTGCCCTACGCGGCCCGGCTCGACCATCCCCGCTTCTTCGGGTTCGTTCCATCGTCTCCCACGTGGCCCGGCGTATTGGCCGACTTCCTGGCCGCCGGTTTCAACGTCAACGCATGCACCTGGCTGGTGGCGAGCGGCGCCAGCCAACTGGAACTGGTGGTCGTGGACTGGATGCGGCGCTGGATCGGCTACCCGGACGGCGCCGGGGGGTTGTTGACGACCGGCGGCTCGGCGGCGAGCGTGGAAGCCATGGTGGCGGCGCGAGAAGCCGCCGGAAATCCGGAACGCCCTTCCGTGTACATGAGCGACCAGAGCCACAGCGCCTTGAAACGGGCGGCGTGGATCGCGGGCGTCGGCCGTGAGCACATTCGCCTGATCCCCACCGACGACCGGTTCCGCCTGGACATGGACGCGCTGGCCGGCCGGATGGCCGCGGATCGCGACATGGGGCTCCGGCCGATTTCGGTTTGCGCCAACGCGGGCACGGCCGGCACGGGCGCCATCGACCCATTGGGGGCCATGGCGGATTTCTGCGGGAACGAGGGCGTCTGGCTGCACGTCGACGCCGCCTACGGGGGATTCGCCGTGGTGACCGACGATGGCCGCGCCCGGCTCCGGGACATGGAGCGCGCGGACTCCATCGGGCTCGACGCGCACAAGTGGTTCTTTCAGCCCTACGAGGCGGGCGCCCTGATGGTCAAGGACATCGCGCGGCTTGAGAAAGCGTTCGCTATCGGGCACGATGTGTTGCAGGACACGATCTGGGGCGCGAACCATCCCAACTTTTCCGACCGCGGGCAGCAGTTGAGCCGGGCGGCGCGCGCGCTGAAGATCTGGGTATCGGTCCAGACGTTCGGAATGGCCGCGTTCCGGGCGGCGGTGCAGAACGGGTTGGACTTCGCGCGGCGCGCCGAAAGCTACGTCGAAGACAGTCCCATCCTGGAAGTGATGGCGCCGGTGTCGCTCGGCATCCTGTGCTTCCGGGTCCATCCCGCCGAGGGGAACTGCGACCCGGAACGGCTGGAGCGGATCAATCGCAAGGTCCTGGCGCGGGTGTTCTGGGACGAGTTGGCGTTCCTGTCCTCCATCTCGCTGAATGGCGTGTTCGCGCTGCGGATCTGCATCGTCAACCACACGACGACGTGGGAGGACGTGCGCCGGACGCTCGACGCCGTCGCGCAGTTCGGCGAGGAGGCCATGGGGGAGGTCTGATATGATGCCGCGACAACGCACTTCCAAGGGGCATACAGCCATGAGTCGAGCAAGCACGATGGCGTTCGTCGCGATGGCGGCGGTGTCCGCCGCCTCGGCCGCGCCGCAGCGCGGAGGTCCGGCGGCCGACGCGTTCAACACGGTGAAGACGAAGCTGGCCAGCGGGCAGCCGGTCGTCGGCGGGACTGTCGCCACGGCCGACGTGAGCATCTACTGCGCGATGGCCGGGGCCGGGTTCGACTTCATCTGGATCGAGATGCAGCACAGCCCGCTGACCTACGCCGAGGCGGCGCAGATGATCCGCGCGTGCCCCGGTCCAGCGGTTCCGTTCATACGTGTTCCCGACGCCACCGAGGGCGACATTCAGAAAGCGACCGACATCGGCGCGCTGGGGATCATCGTCCCCATGGTCGACCGGGTCGAGAAGGTCGAGAACGCGATCACCTTCGCCAAGTATCCGCCACTGGGCCGGCGCAGCCAGGGCGGGGGACAGTACGGAGCGATCTGGGGACGCGGGTACCGGCAGGCGGCCAACGACAACATCATGATCGTGGCGATGATCGAGAACCCGATGGGTGTGGAGATCGTCGAGGAGATCGCCAACCTCGAGCATGTCGACGTGGTGTTCGCCGCCAGCTCCGATCTGGGGAGCTTCACCGGGTTGCGCCAGGGCGACGCGGACTACGAGGCCCTGGTCTCGCGCATCCGCGACGCCACGCTGGCCGCCGGCAAGCACCTCGGCGGGCCGTCGGCGTGGAGGGACACGCGCGAGGGGTATTCCTTCTTCCAGGGACCGTCCTCGGCCGGGCTGATCCGGCTCGGCGCCCGAGAGTCCCTCGGCGGCGCGCCCGAAGCGGGCTTGCCGCGGGGCGTGGCGCCCATCGAGGGCGAGGAGAACGAGTAGAGCGGATACGGGCGCCGCGCGCCGACGAGGGTTTGGCGTGGGTGAGCGGCGCGTGATGATCAGTGTCCGGTGGAGGATACGGATCGAATCTTGTGTGCGCCGCTCCCCACGGCGCCTTTTATCTACCCGCCGCGTGGAATTGTCAAGCAGTATGCGACGCCGCAGTGTGCGGCCGACGGCCCCGCGCGTCGCGCCTTGCCCTCGGGAATCGAAAGTTGGTAGCCTTGGCGCGCTTTCCGGAGGGTTCTTGGAATGGCTCGCCTGAAGACCGCAATCGTGGGATCGGGTTTCATGGGGCGCGTGCACCTGGAAGGGGTCCGGCGCCTGGGCACGGTCGACGTCGCCGCGGTGTGCGCGCGCCGGCGCGAGGCCGCCGAAGCCCTGGCGTCCGCCTTCGGCGTTCCGCGCGCCGAGACCGACCTGGCCGCCGTGCTGGCCGACCCGTCTCTGGACGCCGTACACATCTGCACCCCGAACGCGCGCCATGCCCCGATGGCCCAGGCCGCGATCGGTGCGGGCAAGCATGTCCTGTGCGAGAAACCGCTGGCCGTCTCGGCCGCCGAGGCCGCGGCGCTGGTCCGCGCGGCCGAGGAGCGCGGACTTCGGAACTGCACCTGCCACAACCTGCGCTACTACCCGATGGTGCAGCAGATGCGGGCCATGCGCGAAGCCGGCGAGCTGGGCGAGATCCTCGTCGCGCAGGGCGCGTACTCCCAGGACTGGCTCCTCTACGATACGGACTGGAACTGGAGGATCGATCCCGAAGAGAACGGGCCCTCGCGCGCCCTGGCCGACATCGGATCGCACTGGTGCGACATGGCCGAGCACGTCACCGGTTTGCGCATCACCGAGCTGGCGGCCGATCTTCAGACGTTCCACCGGAAACGCAAGCGGCCGAAGGGCTCCATCGAGACGTTCGCCGGAAAGACGCTCGCGCCCGGGGACTACACCGAGGTGGAGATCGGCACCGAGGACTTCGGCGCCGTCATGTTCCGTATGGGTTCGGACGCGCGCGGCAGCTTCACGGTCAGCCAGGTTTCGGCCGGCTGCAAGAACCGGCTCTCCATCGAGATCTACGGGACGAGGGGATCCGTCGCGTGGAACCAGGAGCGGCCGGACCAATTGTGGATCGGGCGGCGCGATGCCAACAACGAAGTCCTGGTGAAGGATCCCTCGTTGATGAACGCGAACGCCCGGCCCTGGGCGGAGCTGCCCGGCGGACACGTCGAAGGCTACAATGACACGTTCAAGCAGGTGTTCCGCCGTTTCTATCGTTCGATCGCGGATCCGGACGCCGAGCCGGAGTATCCGCGGTTCGCCGACGGGCTGCGGCAGATGGATCTGATCGAAGCGGCGCTGGAAAGTCACCGGACGCGGGCCTGGGTCTCCACGGCCGGCCGCTGAGAGGAGTCGCATATGACAATCCGCAACCTGTCCCGTTCATGGGTGCTGGCCGCGTGCGTGGCGTTCGGGGCCGCGCCCCCGGCGCCGGCGCAACAAGATGACCCGCGCTGGGTGTCCACCTGGGCATCCGCCCAGCAGGAACGGCGCGTGTTCGGACGCGGCGGGCGCGGGCAGGCCGACGGCGACGGCTCGCTCGAGAACCAGACCGTGCGGATGATGGTCCGCAGCAGCATCGGCGGCCGCCAGGCGCGCGTGTGGCTGTCGAACGCCCACGGCGCGGCGCCGCTCCGGGTCGGCGCCGCCCGCATCGCCCTTCACGACGCGGATTCCAGGATCGTCGCGGATACGGACCGGGAGTTGTCGTTCGGCGGCATGACGTCGGTGACGATTCCGCCCGGCGCGCCCATGGTCAGCGATCCCGTGGACCTGGAAGTGCCCGCGCTGGCGGATGTCGCCGTCAGCCTGTACCTGCCCGATAACACCGGCTCGCCGACCGTGCACGCGATGGGGCTCCGAACGGCGTACGTGTCCGGGCCCGGCGACCACACCGCCGCGCCGGAGATCGACGGCGGCGCCACGATGACCTCGTGGTACTGGTTGTCGGCCCTGGACGTCCTGGCGCCCGCCCGCGCCGGCGTAATCGCGGCCCTGGGCGATTCCATCACCGACGGCGCGACGTCCACTCCCGGCGCCAACGGAAGCTGGCCGAGCGTCCTGGCCGAGCGCCTTCCCGCCGACCGCGGCATCATCAACCTGGGCATCTCCGGCAACCGGCTGCTGGCCGACGGCGCGGGCGTCAGCGCGTTGGCGCGGTTCGACCGCGACGTGTTGAGCCGCCCGGGTGTGGAGTGGGTGATGATCATGGAGGGCATCAACGACATCGGCTCCACCGCGCGCGGACCGGCGCCCGATGTGTCGGCCGGGACGCTGATCGGCGCGCTCCGGCAGATGACGGCCCGGGCGCGGGCGCGCGGCATCCAGGTCATCGGCTGTACGCTGACGCCCTACGAGGGCGCGGGCTATTTCAGCGAGAGCGGCGAGGTCATGCGCCAGGCCGTCAACGAATATATCCGGACGAGCGGGGACTTCGACGCGGTCGTGGATTTCGACGCCGTGGTCCGGGATCCCGACAATCCATCGCGCATACGGCCCGACTACCACAACGGCGACAACCTGCATCCCAACGACGCCGGTTACCGGGCGATGGCCGAGGCCATCGACCTCGCGATCTTCCGCTGACGGCGTCCGCGGGCGCTTGAACGGGCCGCGCCGCCTCACGCCGCGGCAACGTTGCAACTCGCCGGGGTCCATGCCGCATACCAGAATGGGGACCGACGACGGTGAGGCGCATTCTCAAATTCGTGTTTCTCGCGCTCGCGGTTCAAGGAAGCGCGCTCGTTCGGGCCGACGGCCATTCCGGAAGCCGGCACGTGTTCCCGCTCGTCGTGGACGGCGTCTTCGACGACGGCACGGGTTACTCCACGTCGTTCGACGTCACGGGCCTGTCCGAAGGGTGGACCCATTGCACCGTCTGGTTGGACGGGTTGGGCCGCGGCCGGCTCTTGGAGCCGTCCTTCTGGGTCTACGGCCACGGCGCCCACAGCGTCCGCACACGAGGCGTCCGCGAATTTCGTAACGGTTACGCGATCCTGGAGTGCACCGGCCGCGTGGCCGCGCAGGCCACGTACCGGCGCGGCGGCGGAGACGGGTCGGCGCTCGGGATGGCCCTGGCGCCCCCCTCCCCGGCGACGGGCCGGATTCGGCAGTTCGTCGATCGGTCGGAAGGCCGCAGGACGGCGATCGCCGTCGTCAACGCCTCGTCCTGGAGCTGGCGGCGTTACCGCCTGACGCTGTTCGACAGCTCGGGCTGGATCCGCGACATCCGGATCCTGGACCTGCCTCCCGGCGGATTCATCTCTCGCTTCATCGACGAGTTGTTGAGCGCGCCGAACGGTTTCACGGGATCCCTGGAGATCAGCGGATCGGACTTCCACGCCACGGGCATGCTGTACGAGGGCGGCGTCTTCACGACCGTTCCGGCCGTCCCGCTCGACGCGTATTGACCGCGACGTCCGCGCTCGACCGCGCCGCGTCGATTGGGGTTATAATCCCCGGCAATCCCACTCGATCGGAGAGCCGGCATGCGGAACGCCCTCATTGAAGTGTTCATCCTCGGCATCGCGCTGACGGGCGCGCCGTCCCGGGCACAGATCGACTTTACCGGGGAGTGGGCGCCGATCTACCACGAAGACGCTCCCGAGCGTGGACCCGGGCCGGAGTTGGGGGACTACCTGGGGTTTCCGCTGTCCGAGGCGGGGCGGCTGCAGGCCGACAGTTGGGACGCGGGCCGCATATCGGTCGTCAGCGAGTACCAGTGCCGGCCGCACGCCTCCGATTACGGCATCCGCGGCCTGGGCAACCTGCGCATCAGCCGCGTCATCGATCCCGCCACGCAGGACGTCGTCGCGTTCCAGTCACACATGTTGGCCTACGACAACGAGCGCATGATCTTCCTGGACGGCCGGCCGCACCCCCCGGAGAACGCTCTTCATACGTTCCCCGGCTTCTCGACCGGCGTGTGGAACGGCAACATGCTGACGGTGACGACGACGCACCTGAAGACGAACTACCTTCAGCGCAACGGCATTCCGCGCAGCGACCAGGCGACGGTGACCGAGCACTGGACGCGCCACGGCGACTACCTGACGATCGTGGCCGTGATCGACGACCCCGTGTTCCTGACCGAGCCCCTGGTGCGAAGCACCAACTGGTTCCTGGATCCAGGACAGCAGATCGGCGTTTTCGGCTGCGAGACCCGGGAGGAGGTGCCGTTGCCGGAGGGCACGGTGCCGCACTATCTTCCCGGGGAGAACCCGAACCTGAGGGAGTTCGCCGAACGGTTCGGACTCCCGTTCGAGGCCACCCGCGGCGGCGCCGAAACGCTCTATCCCGAGTACCGGCTCCGAATGGGCCCGTATAATCCGCCCGAGATCTGCGAGCACTACTGCGCGTGCCAGGGGCTGTTCAACTGCTCGCTCAACTTCCGATGAGGCGGATGCTCACGGCCGCAATGGCCGGCTCGCTCCTGGCCGCCGGGGTCGTCGGCGCCCAGGAGCCGTCCGACGCCATCCAGATCCTGCCGGTGCAGGGCAACGTCTACATGCTGATCGGCGACGGAGGCAACACGCTGGTCCAGATCGGCGACGATGGCTTCGTCGCCGTGGACCCCCAGTTCGAATACAACGCGCCGGCGCTGATCGGCGCCATCCGGACGCTGACGGATCGCCCCGTCCGCAACGTCGTCGTCACGCACCTCCATCCGGACCATCTCTTGGGGAGCGCCGCGCTGATCGAGTCGGGCTCCGGACGCGTGCCGGCCATCCCGTCGATCATGGCCCACGAGAACGTCCTGCTGCGCCTGGCCGCCATGGATTCGCCGCCGCCGGTCGAGGTCTGGCCGGAAAACACGTACTTCGGCCGGCAGCGCGACTTCTACATGAACGGGGAAGCGGTCATTCTCTACCACGTGCCCGCGGCGCACACGGACGGGGACAGCATCGTGTTCTTCCGGAAGTCCGATGTCATCGGAACCGGGGACGTGTTCACGCCCGACCGGTTTCCGATGATCGACATCGAGAACGGCGGCAGCGTCGAGGGGTACATCGACGCGTTGAACTTCATCCTGCGGTTGACCGTGCCGGCCCGCATGCAGGAAGGCGGTACGCGCGTGGTGCCCGGGCATGGACGCCTGTCCGAGGAGATCGAGGTGGTCGAGTACCGCAACATGCTGACCATCG
This sequence comes from Acidobacteriota bacterium, assembly GCA_022821145.1. Taxonomy (GTDB): domain Bacteria; phylum Acidobacteriota; class Terriglobia; order 20CM-2-55-15; family 20CM-2-55-15; genus JAJEDW01. Next base: position 54,110 of record JAJEEE010000081.1, on the reverse strand, counting down.
TCCGGGACCGCGTCCAGGCCCTGATCGACGACGGGCTGTCGCTGGGCGAAGTTGTCGCGGCGCGCCCGGCGCGGGACTACCACGCGGAATACCACGGCGACCGAGAGGACTGGACGACGGACATGTTCGTCGAGGCGGTCTACAGGAGCTTGAGCGGTGAATAGATCGTCTCGACGGGTTCTGTGGGTTTCGGTGTGCCTCCTGGCGGTTCCCTGCGCGGCGGCGGCCCAACGCGGACGCGGCGGCGGACCGCCGCCCTCTCCGCGGGAAGCCGCGCCCGTGGACTTCACGGGCGACTGGGTCTCGGTGGTGACCGAGGACTGGCGGTGGCGGATGGTCACGCCGGCGCGCGGCGACTTCGCCGGCGTTCCGCTCAACGCCGAAGGCCGGCGCGTGGGCGAGGCCTGGGACCCCGACGCGCTCGAGGTGGCCGGCGAGGAGTGCCGCGCCTACGGGGCCGGCGGCATCATGCGCCTGCCCACGCGCGTGCGCATCACCTGGGACGACGACCGGACACTCCGGCTCGAAACCGACGCCGGCGAGCAGACGCGCCTGTTCCACTTCGGCGGCGAGACGCCCGAGGATTGGGTCCCGACCTACCAGGGGTACTCCTCGGCGCAATGGGAAGGCCCCGTTCGCGGCGCGCTGACGCCCCGGGCCGGATTGGGCGCCGTGCGGTCGGGCAGGGGCGGGCGCGCGCTCGAGGTGGTGACGCGGGGCCTGCGCGCGGGCTACCTGCGCCGGAACGGCGCGCCCTACAGCGACGGCGCCGTCGTCCGCGAGTTCTTCAGCCGGTCGACGCAGCCCAACGGCGACGTGTGGTTCGTGGTGACGACCGTAGTCGAGGATCCGACCTACCTGTCCGAACCGTTCGTCACGAGCACCGACTTCAAGAAGATCCCCGAGGGCGAGGGCTGGAATCCGACTCCGTGCTCGGCCCGGTGATCGCGTCGATCGGCGGGGGGCCGAGGGGACCGACGGCTTCTTCGAGCCGGGCCGCCACCGCCAGGACGCTGGCTTCTTCCCAGCAACGTCCGACGATCTGAACGCCGATGGGCAGCCCCCCGGCCACGTCGATGGGCACGGCCATGGCCGGGTTTCCCGTCAGGTTGAACCACTGGGTGTGGCTCCATGCGTCGGAGTAGGCGACTTCCTGTCCGTCGATGCTCCATTCCCGTTCGCCGTGCCGGAACGCCTGCGCGGCGCCGATGGGGCAAACCAGGATCGGGTGTTCGCGCATCTGGGCCAACAGGTGTTCTCGCACGCGGTCGCGCGCCACGAGCGTCTTCAGGAGCTCGTCCAACGTGAGCGGGTCCTCGTCCCGCGCGAATTCCAGGTACTCGTGAAATATGGGGGACAGTTCCGCCGTGCGTCCCTCGATCATGGGCTGCAGCAGGAGCCGGCCGGCCCGGACGAACAGGTTCCACCACAGCCGCCGCATCTCGAGAAGGTTGTCGGGCCGGAACTCCTCGACGACGAAACCCTGTTCTTCGAGCGCCGCGGCCGCGCGGCGAACGGCGATCCGGGTCTCGGTCGTGACCGGCGTGCGCTGGTCGTCCTCGAAGAACCCGATCTTCAGCTTGCGGGGGTCGGCGGCCGGCTCCTCGACGGGCACCGGGGCCGAATACGGGTCGCCGTCGTCGGGGCCGGCGACGACGCTGAACAGCAGGCGCGTGTCCTCGACCGTCCGCGCCATCGGGCCGATGACGCCCAGCGCCGAGAACGGTCCGGCGGCGCCCGGGAAGTGCCCGGTCGCGGGGACGCGTCCGGGCGTGGGCTTCAGTCCGCAGATGCCCGTGAAGTGCGCCGGGACGCGGATCGATCCGCCCCCGTCCGTGCCGATGCCGCCCGCCGAGAGACGCGCGGCGATCGCAGCCGACTCCCCGCCGCTCGATCCGCCGGCGGTCCGTTCCAGGTCCCACGGATTGTCGGTGTGTCCGTAGAGCCTGTTGTTGGTTTCCCACGCCATCAGGAACTCCGGGACGTTGGTATTGCCCAGGATGATCGCGCCCGCGGCCCTGAGGCGCGCCACCAGGGGCGCGTCGCCGTCGGCGCGGACGCCCCGCCGCAACTCGGAACCGCATTCCCAGGGGAAACCGCGGACGGCGATCGAGCTCTTGACGCTGAGGGGCACGCCTTCCAGCGGCCCCCTCGGCCCCCGGCCGCCCAGCCGCGCTTCCGAGGCCCGGGCCGCGCGCCGCGCGCCTTTCGCGTCGACGTGGGCGAACGCGTTGAGTCTCGGGTTCAGCGCGCGGATGCGTTCCAGGTGCGCCTCCACCAGCTCCACGGGCGAGAGCTTCCCGCCGGCGACGCGGGCGGCCATGTCGGATGCCGACAACTGGACGAGATCGTTCATCGCTTCAGTCGTACTCGTACCGGAAGCTCGAGGCGCCGGATCCGGACTCGTGCCGCGTGTTCATCTCCAACAGGTACTCCAGGCCGTCGCCCGACACCGGGAACGTCCGGCCGGAAGGGTAGGGGTACGGCTCGTCGCCGTGGTGCGGCAGCGGTTCCACGGTCGTGGCATGCGCCGCGTAGAAGTCCATGTCCTTGGCGAATCCGTCCGCGTAGAAGAAATAGTCGCGGACCCAGTCGTCCGGGAGCGCCTCCAGGCCGGATGGATCGAACTCCAGAGCCACCTGCTCTCCTGCGCCGAAGATGACCATGCGGTTGTCGGACTCCAAGGACAACTCCAGCACGTCGCCGAACCGGGTGTAGGCGCCCGCGTGCCGGACGTAGGGCCCCGTGCGGCTGATCTCGTCGTAGACGTAGCGGACATCGGCCGGAATGTCGCCGGTGACCATGCGCGGAAAACCCAGCCATTCGAGCGTGGCCGAAGCCAGCGGCACTTCCTGGATTTCGAACGGTTGCGGTTCCGGCGTCGCGTCGATGAGGATCCGGTCCCAGTAGATCTGGAGGTTCGTGGTCATGCGGATGCGCCGCGTGCCTTCGGGGAGCCGTCCGGTGATGTCCCTCGCCAGAGTGCGGGTCAAACCGGCCGGGAATCCCACGTCTTCGATGACGCGAACCCACTCGCCCGCGTCGTTCAATGCTTCGATGTAGGGCGGCACGGGGACGAGCCCGGCCTGGTGCGCCGCGAAGGCCGACGTCGCCGTGAAGTAGTCGATGAAGCCGTGCATCAGGAGACGGACCGGCCCGCCGGTATCGATGTCGCCCAGGTCGAGTTCCAGCGAGTGCATGTCGGCGAATCCGCGGAACGGCGCCTCTTCGAAACCGTCGACGTAACGCCGGTCGATGGCGGTCAGGCGATCGAGGACGTCTCGCCCTTGCTCGTCCCAGGCGCCCCGGGGCGGGCGGGCGTCCCGCGCCGCGATCACCCCGAACTCGGGGAATGGCGGGGCGACGGCGAAGTACTCGTGGGGGTAGACCTCGACGCTCGCCGGGTGGTCGACGGCCAGCAAACGGACCTGGTCCAGGTAGACGATCTCCTCCATCGGCTCGGCCAACCGGAAGCTCAACATCCCGTCACGCGGCGCGACCATCGCGCCGGGGACCCGGACGTACTCGGTGGGATCGGAGACGTTGCGCTGTCCCGGCGCGACCCAGTGACCGAGGATGCCGGCGCCGATGGCGTCTGTGACGAACCCGTAGGTCTCGCCGTTCCAGCAGAACAGGACCGGACAGGAACTGCCGCGGCGGTCGCTCTCGCCGATGACATGCGTTTGGCGCGCGGCCAGCTCGACTTCGTCCTGGGGGACGCCCGTGGGCCAGAGCATGCGGACGGCGTCGGCCTCGGCGTTGTTGCCCAGTCCGAAGTGCGCCGTCGGCGCGTTCTGTCCCATGTAGCCGGTCGCCCCGTGGACCTCGACCTTCTGGCGCAGGACGCCCGCGAACACCTCGACCTTGGTCCCGATGCCGCTCGTGTTGTCGGCCAGTCCCACGAGGCGGATTTCCAGCGACGCGTTGGCGTTGCCGCCGTCGTTGCGGAGCACGAGCGGGGAGCCGCCGTTCAACGCGACCAGCAGGTCGCGGTCGCCGTCCGAGTCGAAGTCCGCCGTGACCAGGGCGCGCGGCCGGGTCACCGGGACCTCGGACAAGCCGACGGCGCCGGACGTGTCTTCGAAGCCGTCGACGCCCCGGTTCCGGAAGACCCGGACCTCGCCGCCGTCCGGACCGTCGCCCACCGCCGCCAGGTCGACCCAGCCGTCGTTGTCATAGTCCATCCCGGTCAGGCCCCAACCGCGCGACCAGCCGGTCTCCGGCAACGCGACGCGTTCGAATGCCGTTCCGTCGACGTTCCTCCACAGCGTCAGGCCGGGTGCGTCCCCATGCGTGAAGGCGAGGTCCATCCACGAGTCCTTGTCGAAATCGAGAACCGCAACGCCCGCGGCGGCCCCGGGAAACGGTTCCGTCCACTCGAGCGTGTCGAACTCTCCGATACGCGCATTGAGCCGGATGACGGGGCCCGTCGGGCCGGTCGCGACGAAGTCGATCGCGCGGTCGTTGTCGATGTCGGTGACGACGGCCGCCGCGTTCGAGTCGGCGCCCAGGCCGAGCGCGGTCTCGGCGGTAACGTCGGTGAATGTCCCGTCGCCGTTGTTGCGCCACAGCGTGTTCCCGGCGTCCGCGCCGGGGGGCGCGTCTTCGGAAGCGGCCGCGCGGACGACATAGAGATCCAGATCCCCATCGTGGTCGTAATCGACGAAGCCCAGTCCCATGGCGAACTCGCCCGGGGAGGGCGCCGCCGTCACGCCCGCGGCCTCCGAGACGTCCTCGAACGCGCCGCCGCCGGCGTTGCGAAGCAGCGTCACGCCATCCGGGCCGCTGACGGCCAGGTCGACGCTCTCGTCGTTGTCGAAATCCCCGGCCGCGCACGCGGTTGCCGAGACCGTCACGTCCGTGCCGCGGAAAAGGCCCGCGCCGTCATTGCGGTAAAGTCGGCCCGAGTTGTCGGCGCCGGGGAGGAAAATGTCGGCCGCCCCGTCGGCGTCGAAGTCGAGGACGCAGGCGCCGCCTTCCAGAAGACCGGAAGAACCGTCGCCCGATGGCCGGTGCGCCGCGTCGAAACCGGCGTTCGCCGGCTCGAAGCGGACGTCGATGGCCGTGTCGGGACGCGCGACCCGGCCGGCGGCGTCTTCGGCCAGCGCATACGGGCCCTGGTCCCCGTAACTGGAACCCAGCGGAGCGTCGAGTTGCTGCGCGACGATTTCCTGGTAGCGCGTGGTTTCCGAAATCGCCTGCTCGATGTTGCCTGCCATGCGGTGGGCGCGCGCCGTGCCGTAGGCCGCGGACGCGTGGTTGGGGCGAATGGCCATGGCTCGGTCGAAAGCGTCGAGCGATTCGGTGTAGTTTCCGGCCTGGAACTGCATCAAGCCGAGCATGTAGTGCGAGTCGGCGTCGCCCGGATCCAGATCGACGGCCCGCTGGAACGCGCCCGCGGCGTCCACCGGACGGCCGAGGTTGCGGTACGTGAGGCCGAGGTTGTACCAGGCGCGCGTGTAGTCGGGCCATGCGGCCGTCAACTCGGACAGGATCTCGGAGGCTTCCTCGAGCCGCTGCAGGTGAAACAGGGCGATGGCCTGGTTCAACCGAGCCGTCCGGAACGTCGGGTCCGCCTCGTACGCCGCCTGGAACAGGCCGAGCGCCTGCTCGGTCGACTGGCGCGTCATGTAGGCCACGCCCAGCGTGTTTTGTCGAACGGCCTCGATTCGCGCCGGGCTCGCGCCCGCGGGTTCCGGGTTTCCGCGCGGCGTCGAGCAGCCCGCCGCAAGCGCCGCCGCCAGCAGGGCGCCGGCCAGCGGGGCACGGAAACGGATGAAGGATCGAAGAATGCGCGTCATGGATCGGGCGACTCCTGTCAGTTCCGGAAAGGCACGACTTCGGCGGTCCTCGCGCGGCCTTCCCGCACCGTGATCATGCGTCCCGCGGGCACGTTTTCCAGGCGGTCGACGGTTCCGCCGGGCCAGAGGACCTCGACCCGGTCCGCCGTTGTCCGGTCATCGAGGCCGAACGTCAGCACGAGTTCGTTCTGCGACAGGTAGCCCGAGCCGCTGCGCAGGGTCTGGGTCTGCGCGTCGCCGCCGGCCGTCACCGTGACGCGCGCCCCCAACCCGTTGCGGTTCGAGTCGACGCCTTCCAGGCGGATTCGCAGGCCCTGGCGCGACCCGCCGTCGTTGCGGAACAGGACGGCGGGTCCGCCGCTGGTGGTCATCAGGATGTCCAGGTCGCCGTCGTTGTCGATGTCGGCCACCGAGGCGCCCCGCGCGACGCGTTCCGAGGCGAAATCGGCGCCCAGGCGGTCGGTCACCTCTTCGAAGCCGCCGCCGCCCAGGTTGCGGAACATGTGCGGCCGCTGCGCGTAGGTGATGCGCGGCTGGATCTGTTGAATCACCTCGACGACGTGGCCGTTCGCGACGAGGATGTCCAGCCAGCCGTCCAGGTCGTAGTCGATGAACAGGCAGGCGAAGGCCAGCGTCGGGAGGCTTCGCCGCCCGACCTCGGACCGCGGCGCCTCGTCCACGAACAACCCGTTGCCCTCGTTGTGAAAGAGGGCCAGCATCTCGTTGGAGAAGTTTCCGATAACGACGCTGGGGTGGCCGGAACGATCGTAGTCGGCCGTGTCCACGCCCATGCCGGCCCGCGCGATGCCGTCTTCGCTGAGGCCGATACCGGCCAGCAGCCCGACCTCGACGAACGTGCCGTCGCCCCTGTTCTCGTACAACTTGTTGGGCTCCGTGTCGTTGACCACCAGGACGTCGGACCAGCCGTCCCGGTTGTAGTCGAAGGCGGCGATGCCCAGGCCCTTCGACGTGGAATCCAGGAGCCCGGCGGGCTCGGTGCGGTCCGTGAACGTCCCGTCGCCGTTGTTCATCCAGAGCCGCAGCGAGGCCCCCGGGTAGGACTCGGGCGTGCAGTAGATCTTGATGTCTTCGATCGAGCAGAGAATGTCGTCGTCGATTGACCAATCGACGTAGTTGGCCTCGAACAGGTCGACATCGCCGTCGTTGTCGTAGTCGGCCCAGGCCGCGCTCGTCGAGAACTCTTCCGGGCCGGCCAGGCCCGCCGCTTCGGTTCGATCGCGGAAAACGCGGCGCCCGTCCACCACGTCGTTCGCGAACAGGCGGTTCTGCCCCAGCGCGGTGACGAAGAGATCGTCGTCGCCGTCGTTGTCGTAGTCGGCGACGGCCGTGCCCAGGGCGTACATCCTCAGGTCGAGCCCGGTTTCCGCCGAGACGTCGGTGAACGTCCCGTCGCGGTTGTTCCGGTAGAGCCGGGACGTCGCGCCGCCGTCCGGGTCGCCTGGCCAGTGGGCGCCGTTCGCGAAGAACACGTCGGGAAATCGATCGGCGTCGTAATCGATGAACGCGGCGCCGGAGCCGACGGTCTCCGGGAGGTACTTGTCGCCCGTCGCGCCGTTTTCGTGGATGAAGTCGATCCCGGCCGCGCCGGTGACGTCCGTGAACGATATGGCCTGCGCGGTCGCCGCATGCGGCCATGCGAGCATTCCCAGCACCGACGCGTTCGCCAACGCGCGCCTCACCGCGGGCCCTCGACCGAAGTGAGATCGATCGACCGGTGCTCGTGGATGGCCTGCCGTTCGTTGTTGTCTTCCGGGTGTTCCCGGCGATACGGTCCGGTGAGGGCCTGGGCCGATTCGTCGGCCTTGAATCGGAGGTACAGCGCCTCGTGCTCGCGCGCGCGTTCGTCGTTGTCGAGGCCGTTGTAGGAAAGCATCAGGTTGTAGTGGGCGTCGAGATCTTCCGGGTCGATCGCCAGGACGCGGCCGAAGGCTTCGACGGCGTCCGCGTAGCGGCGTTCGAGAAAGTGAATGCGGCCGATGTCGTTCCAGACGACGCGGTCGCGCGGATACTGTCGAACGACAGTCTCGAAGCGTTCCAAAGCGGCTGTGAAATCCCCCTCTTCCCTCAGGACCCGGGCGTAGAAGTAATTGGCCCGGGCCAGGTCCGGGTCCATGGACAGCGCCCGTTCGAGCACTTCGCGGGCGCCGTCCAGATTGCCCTCCGCGACGCGCGCGCGCCCGATGTTGACCCAGCCGTCGACGTTGTCGGGATCGGCCTCGGTGGCCCGCGTGAACGCGGCTTCGGCTCCCCGCAGGTCCCCCTTGAGCAGGAACCCGATCCCGTAGTCGTTCCATCGCTCCCAGTCCTCGGGCGCGGTCGCGATCCGGACCGCGGGTTCCGTGGCGCCGTCGTCGTCGACGCGGATCGTGACCCGGTCCTCGGCCAGCGTCACGATCGGTAGATCCGGAATCTCCTTGAGCGCGCCCGAAACGCCGCTCGTGTCGCCGTCCAGCCGCCACGCGCCGTCGTCGTATCCCGGGGCCCGGTCGCCCGGTTCCCCCTCCCAGACGCCGGCGTAGGAGAACTGCGTGTTGAACCACGCGAACTTGCGGTAGTGCAGACGCGCCTCGATGTGGATGGCGTCGCCGGCATCTTCCGGAATCTCCAACCGGTAGTGCACGGTGTCGGCGGCGCCGGGCGGGATCAGGCGCGTGTAGACGACGGCGCGCGCCGCCCACGCGTTGCGTTTGTCGATGGGATTGCCGTGCGCGTCGATCAGCAGGGACCGGTAGAAGTGGGCCCCCGCGTCGACCGGTCCCCGGCCGTCGTCGCCGACCCGGCCGCTCCAGAACAGGGTTCGGCCCGTATCGTCGGTCGCGACCAGCTCCACCCAGACGTCGAAGGCGTCGACGGTTCCCGCCGGAAAGAAGTGACCCACCCGGCGCGTCCGCACCACCACGTCCACGCGGGCCGAGTCGCCGCGGCGGACGGTCGGGGTCACGCGATCGATCGGCGCCGACACCGGCGCGGTTTCGCGTATGACGACGGGGCCTCCTGTGTCGGCTTCCTCCCCGACGGCGAACGTGGTGGAGAGCTCTCCCGTCAGCAGTCCGGTATCGGATGCGTCGAGGGGGCCGGCCGACGATATCGCGAAGATGTCGACGCTGACGATGTCGTTCCGAAGAAAGTCGATCGTCGCCTCCAGTTGGGCCGGATCGTCGTTCGCGATCGGCAACGCCGTGTTGGCGGCGGGGAAGCGATGGCTGTGTGCGAATCCGTCCCGGCTTCCGGGATCGTCCGACTCCACTTCCGGCATGTGGCAATCGGTGCACGTCTGGGGGGCGGGAGGATAATAGAACGACCGTGCGCCCTGTCCGGACACGCCGCTGGCCTGCCAGTTGTCGTAGTCGTTGAAACCCCGGATCCAGCGGTAGCCGTTGACCGGTTCGTCCAGGTGGACCTTGTGGCAGGTCGAGCAGAACTCGCCCGCCTGATCCCGGAGCGCGGGTTTGAGGAACGCCCGGCGGTGGGCCTCGGGGTTCAGATGAACGACGAAGTCATGCACGGCCTCGACGAGTCGATTGTCGCTGGTGGCCCACTCATAAAGCGGCGGGTATTCGATCGTGTACCCGCCCTGGCCCATGCTGTCCGCAACGGCGATGGAATGGCACATCACGCATCCCAATCCGACGTGGGCCTCGGGCTCGTCGATCACTTCCCGAATCGGCCGATCCATCATTCCCGTGAACAGCAGCGCGGGATCGTGGCATCCGCCGCACCACTTGGACGGCTCCGGCCCGACGACATCCTGCATGTACTCGATGCTCTTGCGGTACCACTGGTTGTTGAACGACGAAAAGCGATGCGCCGAGGACGACCACTCGGCGTACGCGTCTTCGTGACATCGCCCGCACTTTTCCGACTCGGTGAAGAAATCGACCGGCACGAGCCCGTCCGTGCTGGTTCGGGAAGAGCTGGGGAAGAAAGGTCCGCCCGCGCCGCCGCCTTCCTCCAACATGCTCCGCGGCGGCAGCTCGGGGTTGCCGATGACGAAGCCTCGCCAGTTGTGCCGGACCGCGTTGGCGCCCGTGGAGACCAGGACGACGGCGGCGCCGATCGCCGCCAGGCGTCCCAAAGCCGTCCTCCGGCTCGCGTTTCCGGCGGCGACGACCCGTGCGGCGAGCAGGGCCGATCCCGCCACGCTCAGCACGATGTGAGTCAGCAGCAGCGATTGGTACGGCCGCGCCGTTCCCGTGACGATCAGCGCCACGCCGGTGGCGGCGCCCGCCGACAGGAGAAGCCAGCCGGCCCGCCCCTGGAACGTCGACTCCCGCCATCGCCGCGCCATGCCGGGTCCGAACCGCGCTACGGCCAGGCACCCGGCGCCGGCATGGACCAGAACGGCCGCCACGAAAACGACCGTCGCGCCGGGGAACGCGTAGAGGTACGCGCCGGTGACCAACAGAATGATAAGTAGAGTCATCGCCCGAGCACGCCATGCGCCCGGTTGGTTTGCGTTCGAGACGCCATGTCAATTTCCGTCCGGGTTCGATAGATCTTATCCCGCGCCTCGGAAGGGGGTCAACGCGGGCGCGCCGCGCCGCGCGGGGCGTGTTAATCTGCAGCCGTGGACAGGACGGGGCGCGGAGAATCCATCGACATTCCGGCCGAGTGGCGAGAGGAGTTCGAAGCGGCCGCGCGGCGGTCACTCGAAACCCGGTTCCGATACGCCTTCATCCACACCTACAAGCCGGTCCTCGACGACGCTCCCTACCGCTCGTTCGACACGATGGAGGAGTATCGGAACTGGTGTCTCCGCAACCTGCCGTCGTGGCTGGGATATGCCCGCGTTTGACTATCGACAGGCCACGGAGTTGCGCGACGCGCTCTCTCGATATGCCGTCCGGTACCTGTTCATCGGGAAATCAGGCGCCATTCTGCTCGGATTCCCCGACACCACCCAGGACGCGGACCTCTTTGTCGAGAAGGAACGCCGGAACGGGCAGGCGCTGGCGAGCGCGCTCGTGGACATCGGGTTCGTCCTGACCGAGGAGCATCGACGGGACCTGGAACGCGGAAAAGACTTCGTCCAGTTGAAGGACGGTCCGTTCGACGTCGACATCGTGTTCGCGCCGGACGGGATCGAGCGGTTCGAGGATGCGTGGACGCGGCGCGTCGAGATCGACGGATTCCCGGTGTGCCATATCGACGACATCATCGGGAGCAAGGACGCCGCGAATCGCGTGAAAGACCGGGAGTCGCTCCCCCGATTGCGCGCGTTCCGGGATTGGCTGCGGAGCCGCCGGCGGTAGCCGGCGTTTCCGTTCAGCGGTCAACGGGGCGGGCGTCGACGACGCCGTCGCCCTCGCGTATCGTGACGAACTGACCGGCCGGGATGCCGCCGAGTTCCTCCGTTTCGCCGCTGGGCCAGTCGATGCGCACGCTGTCCGCGCCCGCGGCCTCCCCGAGTCCGAAGTGAACGCGCAGGTCGTTGTGCGACAGGTAGCTGCCGCCGCTCGCCACCTCGCGGATCTGGACGCGGCCGTCCGCCTCGATCCGGATCCGGGCGCCGATGGCGTCCCGGTTGCTTCGGACCCCTTCCAGCCGGAACGCTATCCAAAGGTTGCCGTCGGACGCGTCGTTCCGGTACAGGCTGGGCCGGTCGTTGATGTTGACGGCGACGGCGTCCAGGTCCCCGTCGTTGTCGTAATCGGCCATCGCCAATCCTCTCGCGGACTTGCCGACCGCGATATCGCCGCCGATCGTCAGTCCGATCTCCTCGAAGGCGCCGTTGCCGAGGTTGCGGTAGATCTCCTTGCGCTGGAAGAACCGCGTCCCCACGTCCAGGTCGTCGATCTCCGGATAGACGTGGCCGTTGGCGACGAACAGGTCCGCGAGACCGTCGTTGTCCAGGTCGCCGAAGGCGGTCCCCCATCCGAGGTATGACAGCGAGACCTCGCCCAGGCCGGCCTGGAGCGTGGAGTCGATGAAGAGCATGCCGCCCAGGTTCTGGTAGAGCGTGTTGGTGTCGTGGGAGAAGTGGGTCACGAACACGTCGGGCAGCCCGTTGGCGTCGTAGTCGCCGACGGCCACGCCCATGCCGGCCTGTTGCGCGCCCTGCTCGTTCAGCGCCGTTCCCGACACCAGGCCGATTTCCGTGAACGTGCCGTCGCCGTTGTTCCGGAACATCAGGTTGGGGAGGGAGTCGTTCGCCACGTAGATGTCGGGCCAGCCGTCCAGGTCGAAGTCCGTGAACGCCACGCCGAAACCGTAATAGTCGGGGTCGTCGATGCCGGCCTCGGCGGTCACGTCGGTGAACGTCCCGTCCCCTTCGTTGCGGTAGAGCGTGTCGGGTTCGCCGGGAAGCCCCCGTGGGCCGCACATCACGTCGGCGCCCATGAACGTGCAGTTCTCGCTTTCGCCGCGCCGGGGAATGCGTTCCTCGTCGAACGCCACGTAGTTGGCGACGTACAGGTCGACGTCGCCGTCGCGGTCGTAGTCGGCGAACGCGCAATTGGTGCCCCAGCGGTCGTCACCCGTGCCGGAGTCCGCGGTGACGTCCACGAACGTCCCGTCGCCGGTGTTCCGGAACAGGCTGTTCGGGCCGTAGGCGGTGACATAGACGTCGGAGCGCCCGTCGTTGTCGTAATCCGCGATGCACACGCCCACGCCCCAGCCGTTCTTCGTCAGGCCGGCTTCTTCGGTCACGTCGACGAATCGTACGCCGTCATTTCGGTAAAGCACGGCCATCGGATCGCCGCCTGTCCGAAAGCTGTCGATCGTGGAGCCGTTGGCGATCAGAAGGTCGGCGTCGCCGTCGTTGTCGTAGTCGAAGAAGCCGGCGCCGTTGCCGTTCACCTCGATGATGTAATCCTTGTCGGCGTCGCCGTGGACGTTCATGGCCGTGACGCCGAGGGAAGCGGCGACGTCGACGAAGCCGGGAAAGGCGTCATCCTGCGCGGGCGCCGGGAAGACGGCCAACGGCGCGGCCGCCGCCATGACTGCGATCCGATGCATGAGCCTGCCGCATGTTACACCCTGCCTGCCCGCCCACGGACGCTATGGTAGGCTTCGTCCCCGTCAGGCGATGAAGGTTCTCTATCTTACGCTGGAGCCGCCCATGGATCCGGCGCTGGTCGTTCGCGGCAACGCCATCCGCGCGAGCGGTCTGATCGCGGCGCTGCGCGCCACGGGCCTCGACGTGGTTCAGGCGTGGCGCGCGCCCGACGACGGTTCGCGCGTTCCCGCGAGCGCATGGATGTACGAGAACGCCAGCGAGTTGGCGGCCCTCGTCGAGGCGGCGGCCCCGGACGCCGTGATCGCAGCGTACTGGAACCTGGTGCCGGACCTGCCGCCCGGTCTGGAGGCGCCCGTCATCGTGGACTTCATCGCGCCGCGCCCCCTCGAGGCGCTGTACGAGGACACTGGGACGCGCGACACCGAGACTCCGGCCCTGCTCGAAGCGCTCGGGCGCGCGCGGGGCTTCATCGTGGCGAACGCCCGCCAGGAGCACTTCCTGATCCCGTACCTGTTGATGGCCGGTCACGACCCGAGGCCGCGCGCGGCCGTGGCGAGAGTGCCCCTCATGCCCCTTCGGCCGCTTCCCGGCCCGGCCGAGGCACCCGGAGACCGGATCACGTTCGTCGCGGGCGGCGTCGAGTGGCCGTGGCGCGGGCATCGGCGTTGGCTGGACGCGGCCGCCGACGCGCTCGATGGGCATGCCGGCGCTGCGCGGCTCATCGAGTTCGGCGGCGGCTATCCGCGGATCGTACAGCGTCCGGACGCCGTTCTGGACGCGCCCCGGGACACGTCCCGGTCGCGCCTCGCGCTGGCCTCCTACCGGGACTATTCGCGATTCCTGTCCCAGGCGGCCCACGTGGGGCTCGAGCTGGCGGACGAGAACGTCGAACGGTACTTCAGCCAATCGTTCCGGGTGGTGGACTACTTGAGTCACGGACTCCCCGTCGTCTGCAATCGTTACCTGGCCGTGGCGGAGTCGATCGATGCGTACGACGCCGGTTGGACGGTTTCCGACACCGCCGAGTTGCGGAAGGCCATGGACGAGATCGTGTCGGCGCCCGGGTGTTGGCGCGCCAAGCACGCCAACGTCCTGAAGCTCGTGGACGGGGAAATGGCCGCCGGCGACGCCGTTCGGCCGCTCGTCGATCTGCTCGACGCGCTGGTGGAAACCGCCGATCGCTCGCCGCCCGCGGGCGGCGCGTTCACGTCCCTGCCGGAACACGGCCGGGCCGAGTTGGAACGCTTGCGCGGCGAAAACGCTCGAATGGCGGAGGCGCGCGTGGCCCAGCAACGGGCCATGGACGATCTGCGGCGGCAGGTCCAGGAACTCTGGGAACGGAACCGACAGCTTTCGGGACGGATCCGGAAACCTCGGCGGCTCTCCGCCGCGGCCGTGTTTCGGGAGGCGCGCCGCGGGGCGGTTCGACGGCTGCCCAAGCCGGCGGACGCGCGCCCGCCGGGAAACGTCCTGGTGGTGACCCGCTCGGATCTCTTTCCGACCGATCACGGCGCCGCGGTCAAGATCGTCGAAACGGCCCGCGGGTTGTCCCGGAACGGGCGCGACGTCGGCATCGTCACGGACCGCCGCGACGTGTGGTGGCATGGCCGGGGAGGCGCCATCCGGACGCGGCGGTACCCGCGCTGGTTGAGCCTCATCGGATGGCCGTCGGCCATCCGCGCCCGAATCCATCCCGGCGGCGGTCTGGACGTTCCGAACGCCTTCCTCTATCAGCCTCTCGTCGATGCAGGCTACACGTGGCGGGCGTTGTACGTTGCGCGAAAGCTGGACGCCAACGTCTATCAGGCGGAGTTTCCCGCCTTCGCCCAGCCGTGCCTGCGTGTCCGCTCCGTGCGCGGCGGACGCGTGGTCCTGGTGGAGCACAACGTGGAGTACGAACGGATCCGGGAACAGAACCCGGACCTGACCGACGAACAGTACTGGCTGCTCAAGGAATTCGAGATCGGTCTGTGCAACCTGTCAGACGCCGTGGTCTGCGTTTCGGAGGACGACCGCCGGCGCCTCGCGGCCGACGGCGTCGGCGAACACCGGCTCCATCGCATCCCCCACGGAGTGGACCTGGCGGGTTCGGATGCGGTGGCGCCGCGCGACATCCGGACGGAGCTGGGTTGGGACCCGGCGACCCTCATCCTCGTCTATCACGGGACGTACGACTACCCGCCCAACCTGGAAGCCGTGAAGGCGTGCGCGGAGGAAGTCCTGCCCGAGCTGGACCGGCGGGGGCTCGACGTCCGGTTGCTCGCGATCGGCAACCATCCTCCCGCCGAGTTCCCCCATCCCCGCGTTCACTTTTCCGGGAGCGCCGCGTCGATATTCGAGTGGGTCAAGGCCGCCGACGTTGCGGTCGTTCCCCTGTTGCAGGGCGGTGGGACGCGCATGAAGATCATCGACTACTTCGCCTGCGGCGTTCCGGTCGTCAGCACCCGCAAGGGCGTCGAAGGCATTCCCGTCGAGGCCGGGCGCGAGGCCTTCGTCGAGGACGAGTGGGGCGCCTTCTGCGACCGGGTCGAAGAGCTCGCCGCCGACCCGGGCCGGCGTCGGGCCATGGCCACGGCGGCGCGCGCGTTCGTCGAGCCGCTCGACTGGAATACGCTGGCGGCGCGATACGTCGAGCTGTTCGAAGCGCTGTGATCCTGGAGTCCGTCATGCCCTCGTGCGTGGCCGCAAGGTCGGGGTTGTGTTAAGTTATTCGTTCCAAAGAAGCTAAGGGCGTCGAGAGTTGCAAATGCCGCACGAGGAATCGGATCTGACCGGCTTGCTGCTGGCATGGAACGACGGCGACCCGGAGGCGTTGGAGAAGCTGACGCCGCAGGTCTACGGCGAGCTTCACCGGATTGCGCGGCGGCAGATGGCCGGTGAGCGCGCCGGGCATACGCTGGGACCGACGGCGCTGGTCAACGAGGTCTACGTGCGGTTGATCGACCGGTGTCATGTCGAGTGGAAGGACCGTGCGCACTTCCGCGGCATATGCGCCCGCCTGATGCGGCAGGTCCTGGTCGACTTCGCGCGAGCCCGGACGCGGGACAAGCGCGGAGGCGGCCAGGTGGCCGCGACGCTGGACGAGGGCATGGCCGCCGCGGACGCGGCCAGCGCCGAGGTCGTGGCCGTCAACGAGGCGCTGGACCAACTCCGGGTCGACCATCCAAGGAAGAGCCGCATCGTCGAGCTCCGCTACTTCGGGGGCCTCACCGTCGAGGAAACCGCCGACGTGTTGGGCGTGTCCCCCTTCACTGTCATCCGCGACTGGAACCTGGCCAAGGCGTGGCTGCACCGCGCGATCTCCGGGTAACGGCATGGACCGCGAGAAGATCGATCGGATCGAGTCCCTGTACGAAAAGGCGCTGCGGCTGGAGGCGTCCGAGCGCGCCCGATTCCTGGACTCGGAATGCGCCGGCGACACGGATCTGCGCCGGGAAATCGAGTCGCTGCTGGATCACCAGGAGCAGGCCCCGGATTTTCTGGAGGTGTCCGCGATCGAGGTCCTGGCGGGAGCGATCACCGCCGACGGGCCGTCCCTGGCGGGCCGCCGGATCGGCCATTACGATGTCCGGTCCCTGATCGGCCGGGGCGGGATGGGCCGCGTGTGGCGAGCCCGGGACACGCGGCTCGGCCGGGAGGTGGCGATCAAGACCCTGCCGGACGAGTTCTCCGCCGATGGCGAGCGCAGGGCCCGATTCGAACGCGAGGCGCGTGTGCTGGCCTCGTTGAATCATCCGGGCATTGCGGCCATCTACGGATTCGAGGAATTCGATGGCGTCCATTGCCTGGTGATGGAGTTCGTCGACGGCGAGACGCTGGCCGAGCGCATCGCGCGCGGCCCGATACCCGCCGAGGAGTCGCTTCGCCTGTCGGTCCACATGACCGAAGCCCTGGAGGCGGCGCACGAGAAAGGCGTCATCCACCGGGATCTGAAGCCCGCGAACATCGTCGTGACGGGGGACGGGAAGACCAAGCTCCTGGACTTCGGGTTGGCCAAGGCGCTGGAAAGCTCCGGCGGCGCATCGGGCCGGTCCGGGTCCGCGGGATCTCCCGGGCGCGCGGCGGGCGTTTCGGTGGACGGCCTCGTTCTGGGAACGGCGGCCTACATGTCACCCGAACAGGCCCGGGGCGCGGCCATCGACAAGCGGACCGACATCTGGGCGCTGGGCTGCGTGTTGTACGAGTTGCTGACGGGACGGCGCGCCTTCCACGGCGAGATGCTGTCGGACGTGATCGCCTCGGTCCTGGCCCGTGAACCGGACGCCACGCTTCTCGACGGTTATCATCCCGAGCTCCGGCGTCTCGTCGTCCGGTGCCTCGAGAAGGACGCCGCCCAGCGTTGTCGCGACGTGGGCGACGTTCGGATCGAGCTCGCGCGCCTGTTGTCGGGGCCTCCGGGATCGCTGACGAGCGGCGCGGCCCGACGGCCCCGATCCAGACGCGGGACCGCTGCAGCGGTCGCGGCGGCGGTCGCCATCGGCGTCGCCGGGGTCGCGGCCGGCTGGATCTCGAAAACGCCGACGCCGGCGCGGTCCGGGCGGTTCGTGGCCTCCGCGGCCCCGAGTGCGCCGATCCGCCTTTCGGGTTTCGCGACAGATCTCGCTGTCTCTCCCGATGGAGACACCATCGCTTACGCCGTCGATAACGAAGGCCGCCGTGGACTCTACCTCCGTCCCGTGGATCGGTTCCAGGGCGCGCCGCTTTCGACGGAAGCTCTCGACACGCCGTTCTTCTCTCCCGACGGCGCGTCGATCGGCTTCTATTCCATGGCCGAAGGTTCCTTGAAGCGGATGCCCGTCGCCGGCGGGCCGGCCGACACCATCGTCGAGTTGGAGGGGGCGGCGCGCGGCGTGACCTGGGGTCCCGACGACACGATCGTCTTTGCCACGAACGACGCCTCGACCGGGCTGCTCGAAGTCACCGCCCGCGGCGGGGAGGCCACGGTGTTGACCGTTCCCGGGGACGGAGAAGACCATTTGTGGCCCGAGTTCCTGCCCGGGGGCCGCGCCCTTCTGTTCACGGTTCGCAGCGGGCCCGGGAACTTCCAGGTGGCCGTGCTCGACCGGGATAACGGAACCCATCGGGCGCTCGTTTCCGGAAGCCAGGCCCGTTACGCCGCGACGGGTCATCTCGTCTACGGCGTCGGCGACCGGCTCGTCGCGGCGCGTTTCGACCCGCGGGCGCTGGCGCTGGTCGGCGAACCCGTCCCGGTCCTGGAGGGCGTCGTCCCCAGCGATTCCGGGGCGGCGATGTTCGCCGTCTCCGATAGCGGTTCCCTGGCGTATGTCAGCGGCGCGCCGCTGGCGGACAACCGCATTCTGGTCTTCGTCGACAGGGACGGGAACCGCACGCCGCTCGGGCTGCCGGCCATGCCGTACCGCAGCCCCCGGCTGTCGCCGGACGGGACCCGCGTCGCGGTCGAGGTGGACGGGGACCGGCGCAGCTCGATCTGGGTATACGACCTGGAAGACAACGTTCAGGGCCGCGAGTTGACGACCGAAGGCGACAACGTGCGCCCGGAATGGACGCCGGACGGCGAACGGGTGACCTTCGCCTCGGACCGGAGCGGTTCCTGGGGCATCTACTGGCAACCGGCGGACGGCAGCCGGCCGGCCGGCCGGCTGACCACGGCCGAGCCGGGCCGGGAGCATTGGGCCGAATCCTGGTCCCCGGACGGGAGCACGCTGGCCTACGTCGTCGTCGACGGGGAGGACCGGGGCATCCGCATGCTCCAGGTGGACGGCGCCGGGCAGGTGCGCGCCGACCGCGAGTACTACGACGTGGACGGGTTCCACGAGAACGGCGCCGTGTTCTCCGCCAACGGCGACTGGCTCGCGTACTACTCGAACGAATCGGCCGAATCGACGAACGACAACCAGATCTGGGTGCAGACGGTTCCCCCATCCGGCGTCAGGCATCTCATCACCCACGACGGCGGCGTGTTCCCGCTGTGGTCGCCCGACGGAAGCGAGCTGTTCTACCGCCGGCCCGGCACGGCGGCGCTCGACGGGACGCATCTGATCGCCGTCGACATCGAAGACGCCTCCACCTACGTCCTCGGCCCCGAGCGGGAACTTCCGATCCGCGGCTTTTCGGTCTTCACCACGTATCGGGACTACGACATCACGCGCGACGGCGAGCGCTTCCTGATGGTGTATTCCGAGGACTACGCCGAAACGGCGGCGGGGCCCCTGCGTCAGGTCAACTACATTTACAACTGGTTCGACGAGCTCTCCGCACGGGTCCCACGGTAGGCCGGCCGAAGGTCCGAATCTGTCCGCGGCGTCGGCTATCGTCGCGGGCATGCAGTTCACTCTCAGTCGCATTGCAGCTCGAGGCGCGGCGCCGGCCGTGTTGTTGGCCGCGGGTTGCGGCGCTTTCGATAGCGAGCCCCCCGTCATCGCCTTCGACCGGGACTTCGACGCCGTCGGCCGGTCCCCGGCCATGGAGCTCACCGTGTCGGACGCGGACAGCCCGCTGCAGGGCGTGCGCGTGGTCCTGACGCAGGACGAACAGGAAGTCGTTCTCGTCGACGACGCGTTCGACGACCCGGCGTTGCAAACCGTGAGCTATGACCTGGGCGGCCTGATTGCCGACACCTTTCAACCCCAGGAGGGGCCGGCCCGATTGACGGTGACGGCCTCGGACGACAGCGCGGGGAACAACGAGGGCGCCGCGTCCCGCGACTTCCGCTTCGACCTGTATCCTCCGGAGCTGCAACTGCTGTCGCCGCTGCTCTACATCAACCAGGGGGGATCCGCCAACGTTCTGTACCGGGTGTCCGACGACGCCGACGTGTCGGGCGTTCAGGTCGGCCCCCATTTCTTTCCCGGCTTTCCGGCCGAGGTCCCCGGCGACGAGGACGCGCGTTTCGCTCTCTTCGCCGTCGCCTACGACCTTCCGGCGGACACGCCGGTCATGCTCGTGGCCCGCGACGTGGTCGGCAACGAGTCGTTGACGCGCGTGTCGAACCGGGTATCGCCCCGTGCGATCCGCGAACGCGACATCCACGTGGACGACGACTTCCTGCGGAAGGTCGTTCCGGAAATCATGTCCCGAACCCGCGAGATCCGGGATCAGGGCAGCCTGGTCGATACCTACGTCGAGATCAACAGCCGCCTGCGCGAGTTGAACCACGCGCGCATCCGCGAGCTGTCCGCGGCCTCCGGCGGAGAATTCCTCTGGGAAGGCGGTTTTCTGCAACTCAGCAACTCGCAGGTGGAAGCGCTTTTCGCCGACCGACGGACCTACTACTACGACGGCGAGCCGATCGATCGGCAGGACCACGTGGGGTTCGACCTCTCCGTCGTGGCCCGCTACCCGATCGAGGCGGCGAATTCGGGCCGCGTGGTCCTTGCCGAGTACTTCGGCATCTACGGCAACGCGGTCATCATCGACCACGGCGCCGGGCTGATGTCCCTGTACGGGCACATGAGCTCCATCGACGTCGGGCCGGACCAGAACGTGGAGAGAGGCCAGATCCTCGGACGCAGCGGCGAGACGGGCCTGGCCGGCGGGGACCACCTCCATTTCGGGCTCTTTCTGCACGGCGTGCCCGTCAACCCGATCGAATGGTGGGATCCGCGCTGGATTGAAGACCACGTCCTGGATCCCTTCGACATCGCCGCCCCGGCCCCGCAGCAGCTCTCCGAAGCGGTACAATAATCGTTTGTCATCAGACGGGCCGCAACGGTCCCTGCGGGACCGGTCGCGGCGCACGAGGACGCGTGGGGGGCGCCGTTTTGAATATCGTTCGCACAGCTTTCCTGATTCTGGCGGCGATGCCCGTCGCCGCGGGCGGAATCGCGCAGTTCAACACGGCCGAGATCGACGGCGTGGTCACCGACGCGACCGGCGCCGTGCTGCCGGGCGTCGAGATCCGTGCCCGCAATTCGGAAACCGGTTTCGCCATCGAACGCGTTTCCGACGGCTCGGGGCGTTTCTTCCTTCCAGCGCTCCCGGCGGGCGCGTATACCGTCACCGCCGAGTTGCCGGGATTCCGCCGGTCCACGTCGTCGGTTTCGCTCTCGATCGGACAGACGCTTGCGCTCGCCATGGAGCTCGAGGTCGGCATCGTGACCGACGAAGTCGTGGTGACGGCCGTGTCGGCGCCGCTCATCCAGAGCACGAGCGCCGAGATCAGCGACGTGATCGAGAACGCCAGCGTGGTCGAAATGCCGCTCAACGGCCGGCAGCTCCTGCAGTTGGCGCAATTGAGCGACGCCGTCGTCATACCGCCCGGCGGAACGCGCGGCGCGGCGCTCCAGCAGGCGGGGCCGTTGCCGAACGTTGGCGGCCAGCGCGCGGGACACAACATCTACCTGCTCGACGGCGTCAAGGTGACCGATGAGCTGTACAACAACCTGGCGATCAATCCGTCGGTGGATTCGATCTCAGAGTTCAAGATCCAGAAGTCGATGTACCCGGCGGAATTCGGAGGCAAGGCGTCCGCGTTGATCAACGTCGCGACCCGAGCGGGCACGAACCAGTTTCATGGAAGCGGTTTCGGTTTCTTCCGCGACGATCTGTTCGACACGCGCGACTATTTCGACGATCCGGACGCCCCGGTTCCGCCGCTCAGCGAGAGCCTCTACGGTTTTTCGCTGGGCGGGCCGATCCGTTCCGACCGGTCGTTCTTTTTCGGCAGCTACGAGGGTCAACGCACGCGTCGGTCGCTGACCCGGACGTTCTCGGTGCCGACTCCCGAGATGCGGTCGGGCGCATTCGGCGCGGAGACCATATGCGATCCGTTGGCCGGCGTCCCCGGCGAATGCGCGCCTTTTCCCGGCAATCGAATTCCGCAGGAACGGCTGGATCCGGTGGCCGGGCGTTTCCTCCGGCACGTGCCGTTGCCCAACCGGCCGGGCTCGGTCCAGAACCTGACCGCGGTGGAAACCCAGGTCAAGGATACGCATCAATGGACGGCGCGATGGGACCAGCAGTTTTCCGACCGCGACAGCCTGTTCGTCCGATTCAGCACGTTCGACGCCGACGAGGTGCAGCCTTTCGGAACCGGGGTGCAGAACGAGCACCTGGTGCCCGGGTTCGGCCGATTGCTGTCCACCACGACGCGCAACCTGGCCGTCAGCTACACCCACACCTTCACTCCGGCCGTGCTGAACGAGCTGCGCTTCGGCTGGCTTTCGATCGAGGGCGGCCAGGAGAGCCGCAACCGGGGTGTGGACTTCGCCGCCGAGGCGGGGCTGGCCGGGGTGACGCGCGATCCGGCCGAAGTGGGCTTCCCCCAGATCTCCACCTCGGGTTTGTTCAGCACCATGGGCGATCCGACCACGTTCGTCTCGCGAGACAACGAGAGTTTCGAGGTCTTCGAGAACGTCTTCATCGACCGGGGCGCGCATCGGATCAAGTTCGGAGCCTACCTGTTCCACCTGAAGCTTCGACCCCGGTTTCCCCAGGCGGCGCGCGGGTCGTTCGCCTATACCGGGCAGTTCACGGGGAACGCCTTCGGCGATTTCCTGTTGGGTTATCCGACGTCGGCCGAAGTCGGGATCGGCACCGGCTCCGAGGACGCGCGTACGAACTGGCTGCACCTGTATGTCCAGGACGATTGGGACATCCGGCCCGACCTGGTGCTGAACATCGGGCTTCGCTACGAGATCAACGGGCACATGACGGACGTCGACAACCGGCTGTCGACGATCGACCTGTCGGCGCCGGGAGGCCGGTTCGTGGTGGCCAGCGACGACGACGGACGGATTTCCTCCGCGGCCAACGCGTTACTGCCGCTGATCCCGATTCCATGGGTGACTTCCAGCGAGATCGGTTGGGAACCGAGCCTGTTGCGGCCCAGTTACCGGCGGTGGGCCCCGCGCGTCGGTTTGGCCTGGACGCTCGGAGGCCGGCAACGGACGGTGATCCGGGCCGGCTACGGCATCTTCCTCAACCAGTGGGCGTACAGCGTGCAGACCGCGTTCGCGCGCAACCTCCCGTTCTTCCTCCTGAAGCGCATCGACGTGCCGGTCGACCAGGCCCGGCCGGTCCACGCCACCCGGGACATCCTGACCACGAACGCCACGGGCAGCCTGGGCGGCACGATCATGGACCACGGCTACCGGACCGAGTACACGCAGACCTGGAGTCTGGGCCTGCAGCGCGAGCTGACGCCCGATACGGTCGTGGAAGCGTTCTACATGGGTTCCCGGACCGTGGGGGCCGACAACACGACGATCCGCAACGTTCCGGAGCCGGGTCCGGGCCCCATCGACGCGCGCCGGCCGGTGCCCGAGCTGGCCGGCATCCGGGCCATCCGCTGGGACGGCAACTCCATCTACCACGCCCTGACGCTGAAGGCCGACCGCCGCGTGGCCGAGGACCTGTCGTTCTCGGTCAACTACACGTTGTCCCGCTCGATCGACGACGCGTCGAGTCCCGGGCCGACCGCCTTCGAATCCAACGTCCCGCAGGATGTCCGTAACGTGTTCGAGAGCGAGCGGGCGCTGTCGAGCTACGATCACCGCCACCTGTGGACCGGCAGCGCGACCTACCGGCTGGGATTTCTCGACGGGGGTAGCGGATGGGCCGGGGCGGTGGCCGGCAACTGGACGTTGAGCACGATCGCGCGCCTCGAGTCGGGCGCCCCGTTCACGGTCAACCTCGGCGTTGACCGCGCCAACGTCGGGTCGGGACCCGCGCAGCGGCCGAACGTCTCGGGCGACCCGAATCTCTCCTCGGGCCGCACGCCGGAACGCTGGTTCGACACGAGCGTGTTCTCGATGCCCGATCCCTTCACGTACGGCAACTCGGGCCGCAACACGGTGTTCGCTCCGGGCTATGCGGCCGTCGACGTCGCCGTGAAGAAGTTCGTTCCCTTGTCCGAGACGGCCACGCTGGAGCTCCGCTGGGAGACGTTCAACGTCTTCAACCGCGCCAACTTCGACGTCCCCGGCCGCATCGCCTTCACGCCGAACTTCGGCCGCATCTTCAGCGCCAAGAACGCGCGGGAGATGCAACTCGGCGTGCGGTTGCAGTTCTAGTTCTCTCCTTCGCCTCGATTACGCCCGTTCGCGGTGTGGATATAGAATTGCAACGGAGGCGTTATGGCACGCATTCCACAGGTCGCTTCATCCAACGAAACGACCGCGAAGATGGTCATCAACGCTAGAAATGTCGGCCTGACGCGCGAACAATTCGGTCGCCTGTGTCACGACAATCGCGATCTTCGCCTGGAACTGACGGCCCGGAAGGAGATCGTGATCATGACGCCCGTGCGTACGCGGACGGGGTGGCAGGAGGGTGAAATCTGCCGTCAACTGGCCAGTTGGGCCGCAACCGACGGGACGGGTATCGCGTTCGGACCGAACACCGGATTCACGCTGCCCAACGGCGCCATCCGAGCTCCCGACGCCAGTTGGATGCCCATGGAGCGATGGCGGTCACTCGCGCCGGAGGAGCAGGATTCTTTCGCCGCGGTTTTTCCGGACTTCGTGGTCGAGCTTCGTTCCAGAAGCGACGCGATCGGCGAGCTGCAGGAGAAAATCTCGGAGTACCTGGAGTCGGGCGTCCGTCTGGCGTGGTTGATCGATCCCTTGGATCGTCACGTCGACGTCGTCCGTCCGGGACGCGATGTGGTCCGGATCGATGCGCCTTCCCGCGTCGAGGCGGATCCCGTGTTGCCGGGATTCGTCCTGGACCTCGACCGAGTGTGGTAGGGAGGCGATTGAGATGACAAGGACTGAAATCAACATGTGGCGCTGTCGCGGACAAGAGCGCCACCGCCGCTCGAACGCAGCGGTCTTGCTCGAACGACGGTTGTGTTGCCGGACGGGCCCCACGTCGCCGCCGCACAGGAGCAACGAGCCGCTTAGCGCCCCTCCTCCACCGCGGGGATCTCAGTTCCCGACAAAGATGTTGCCATTATCTTTGGCAGACAACAGGCTGCTACCGATCCGCTCGCCTACGCAAAGCGGCGACGTCCGCGTTGGGCAAAGCTCTTGCGGCCGCACCGAAGAAATCACGGTCGACTTGCGGAGATGTCTTAATTGAGTACCCCACCGACAGATCCAGAGTCTCTAGCTAAACGCCGTGTTCCGTGTATGGTCTCGTTTCTCAATCCGTTCCGGCTCCTGAACGGTTCGGAATTGCAACCTTGGACTGTCACGATTGAGGACGTGAATAGCCACTCGTGGGACTACACCGCGTTGCACGAACTGGTAGGCGGCGTCGATGTAGGACTCCCCGAACCCTATAACATGGTTTTCTCACGCGACGGATGTGTAGCGTTGCCGCAATTGCCTCGATTACGCAACGACCTGGAGGCCGTCGAGTTCTTCAATCGCTGCTTCGCCGCCATGTTGCTGGGGGGTGTCTATTGCGAAGCGATTAGCCTCGATGGACTTGATTTCGGTTCCATCATCGACTGGAAGTACATCCGAGTGAACACAGATGCTCCGGCCTCAGCGAACCGTTTTCACCGATCGGTACGATTGCGTCAAGCTTCACCACTTGAAGCCATCGCACTACTGGATCCTCGGACGACTGAATTGGCGGATTTGCGTGCGGCAGTGACTACGGGTCGCGCGATACTCGAGGCAGTACCGGAACTCAGTGGCGAGTTTTTTTTGAAGGGTGTTACCGGGGTCGCGCGGCGCGACTGGGGTGGTGCGTTAGGGCATCTCTGGATTGTCATCGAACAAATCACTTCCAGTCTATGGGAACACCGGATAGTGAAGCCAGCCATGGCTGCCGATCCGATCCGTGGACGTGTCGACCAACTCGCCGACACAAGAACTTTTAGTGCGGCCGTGCGACACGAAATCCTGCACCAAGTCGGGGTGTTACCCCGTGAAACCCTGACCAAGCTGTTTGACGCGCGCAAGGCGCGTAACGCACTCACTCATACAGGGAGACATCCGACTGCTGTAGCGGCACAAAACGCGTATAAGGCCGTCACTGAGCTTCTGCGTGTTGCTGTTTCGGGACTCCCGCTACCGTTGTTGAATCTTGACCTTGCTGATCACGCTCTTTTGGATCCCTTTGCGTCGCGCACGACAGGAATTAGCCCAACTCATTGGATGGAGATCCCAAAATTACCCGGGGAGGTTGAACTCGAACGCTTAGAGGCGAAACACCGTCGATCTCTCACGTTGCGCCGTCGGTCAAGTTGATTGTGCACGAACTGCCCCGTGTCATCCATACTGGTGTGCCGATGATTAACGAGCGGCGTACAACTTTCTTGGCAGGATGCTGAAAAAGTCGGCGAATGGACCAGAGATGGGGGAATGAGGGGGAGACTGGGGGGAGCAGCCCAGGAGGCCCGTCATGCGTGGAATCGAGGTCGAACAGGAATCGTTGTTGAGCTACATATCAGTCGAGGAACGAGTTCCGAAGAGTCATCCGCTGCGGCCGATGAAGGCGATGGTGGATGCGGTGTTCACGGACCTGACGGCGGCGTTCGACCGGATGTACTCGGAGCGGGGCCGGCCGTCGATACCGGCGGAGCAGTTGCTGAGGGCGCTGCTACTGCAGGTGCTCTACACGGTGCGGAGCGAGCGGATGCTGATGGAGCAGTTGGACTACAACCTGCTGTTCCGGTGGTTCGTGGGGCTGGAGATGGACGATCCGGTGTGGGACCCGACGGTGTTTACGAAGAACCGGGATCGGCTGCTGGCGGCCGATGTGGCGGAGATGTTTTTCCGGAGCGTGGTGGAGCGGGCGCGGCGCGGCGGATTGATGTCGCGGGAGCATTTCACCGTGGACGGGACGTTGATCTAGGCATGGGCGGGACAGAAGAGCGTCATGCCGAAGCGGCGCAACCGACGGAAGGGTAACGGACAGAAAGGTCGGACGGGATCGCGGAACCCGTCGATGAACTTCCGTGGGGAGAAGCGGAGCAACCGGACGCACGCGTCGACGACGGATCCGGACGCGCGGATGTACCGCAAGAGCCAGGGTGCGGAGACGAAGCTGGGATACCTGGGGCACGTGCTGATGGACAACCGGTGGGGGTTGGTCCTCGACACGCGGGTGACGGTGGCGGATGGGACCGCCGAGCGCGATGCGGCGCTGGACATGATCCAGTCGCACGCTGGGGGACGTCGAGTGACCTTGGCCGGGGACAAGAACTACGACACGCGCGGGTTCGTCCACAGCCTGCGGCGCCGCCACATCACGCCGCACGTCGCGCGCAAGAAGCACTCGGCCATCGACGGACGAACGACGCGGCATGAAGGCTACCGGCTCAGTCAACGGAAACGGAAGTGTGTCGAGGAAGTCTTCGGCTGGATGAAGACGGTCGGGACGATGCGCAAGACGCGGCACCGGGGCCGAGACCGGATCGGTTGGATGTTCACCTTCGCCGCGGCGGCCTACAACCTGGACCGGATACGAAACCTGATGGCGGTCTCGGCCTGATGCGGCCGGTCCAGGGGCCGCCGCGCCTGTTTCGGTTGTCAGAGCGCCGCCAAACATCGCGGAATCGGCTCGGATCTCGGACCGAATAGCTGATCCCGCACACGAAAACTCACGCTCGAAAAGGAATCCAGGCTGATGACGGATTTTTCAGCAGCCTGTTAGTGGCAAATGCTAGTTGACTGCGCGCGTCGTCGGGTGAATCGTTGAACGACGTTGGAAGGTTCATGGACGCGATGGGTGGCGCGATGGGATTGTGAATCCGAACGAAATCGACATTTATGCAGGCATTGCAGGTGCGGGCGTTGAAGTGGAGAGCTTCGAGCTAGGGGAGGGAGTCGTGCTCGCGAAAACGTTCGGCCACTTGATGGCGCCCTTCATTATGGCATTTTCTCCAGCGGAGTCAGGTAAGCCGCACCCGGCTCCGTGGAAGTCGGCTCAGGGAGGCGTTGGATTCGATGTCTTGGCGCAGCTGAAGATCCCGAAGGAATTCGATCCGCCGCCGTGTTTCGATCACGTGAACACGGCTTGGTGGTTCGCTGCCCTTTTGCGGCTCCGCGCAACGCCAGTCATATCGGTTCCGGTGATCGCCAGTGAGCCTTTTGCGAGGGCGCACGAGATCGAACACGATATCCGATTCTGGCCTATCGAGACTGAGCGACAACGGCTCATCTTGGAACAGTCGCCAGCAACTACGATCTCCGAGTCCGTGCTGGTATGGATTCGCGACCACTGGCGCGATGGCGGCGTCCTCATGCACGAAAGTGAGGAGTTCAATCTTCTCATGCAAGCGTTCGACCAGAGTCTATTCGCACGAAGCGTGGAGCTTGCATTGCTCTCGCTGTGGGGTGCACTTGAGGCCGTTTTTTCACCTGGGCGGAACGAACTCCGCTTTCGAGTTACTGCGCTTATCGCGACCTTTCTGGCACCAGCGGGAGAGGGTCGTCGATCCCTACAACGGAAGCTAGCAAAGCTCTACGACTGTCGTTCGGCGGCGGCTCACGGCCGGTCAGAGTCCCTCCTTGATCCGTTGCTCGACACGTACGCGACAACGAAACGCATCGTCACGAAGATCCTTGAAGAGAACAGCGTACCGACACCGCATCAGCTTGAGGATGAGTTGTTCGGCATACAGTCTGGATAATACTGCGCTGCGGTGTGGTTTTCCGGCGACGCCGTTTTTGCGGACGTAATCGGTTACAGATGAAGAATAGCTTCCAAGACCTGCTGAGTTTGTCCTCTGGGTGCGCCGGAATCGTCGGCCAAAGCCGCAACGACGCTGCTGAACGTCATGGGTTTTCGCCGAGCCACGTGTCCTTCCCGGTCTTCGAGCGCGATTCGGTTTTCCAGCCACACGGCCACGGGATGGCTGACAATCGCGGTTTCTTCGGCCTCGGGATCGACCCCGTTCGCGATGGCCTTGGACAGCTCCTCCCCGGACATCCCGGTACCTGCCACATCGAGCGACTGGGCCAACGTCTCAACCACGACTTGGTTCGACTTGAAAGGGCGGCCGAATATGGTGCTCGCCACGCTTGCGACTTCTGATTGCTGAGACTCCTTGCTCCCGACCGAAACGAGGGTCGCGGATGTGCCGATGCAACAGAGTCGTTGCTTGCATTGTGCATGAATCCGACGGATCAGCATGGAGATGTCCGAGCCCTGTCGCCCACGGTGCGGAAGGCGCCCGATTGGGTCCATCCCTTGGTCTCGAGAATCTGGGCGGCTAGTTTGATTTGTCGAATGGAGAACTGCCTCTTTCGGTCATTCCAGTCGTAGACAGACGATACGAGGCGGTCATGGTCGTCGAGGGATTCCTGCGTCATCACCCAGTGCACTGTCGACAGAAGCTCCAGACCGAACGGCGACTCGAATCCCGTAATGAGGTCCACCACCCGGTCGAAACGGGCGTGGGTGTAGGGATGCCCGTCAAGGAACCGCTTCGCGTTCTTCACCGCGCCGGGGACTAGCTCAATTCTCATGTTCGGAACATCGCCACCGTTTCGAAAACCGTGGATGAAATGGCCCTCGACCTCGCGAAGCGCATGTTTCAGGTTCTCGGCGTACGGGCCGTACACCCCCCGCACGATCCGGAGCTTCTGGAGCGCCGGTTCACCGCCGACCTTCATGAAGTACATCAGCTTGTGCACTTCCAGCAGCGTGACGAACGGATCCAGGAGACCTCCCAGGTAGCGATCCATCAAACCCACGAGTGCGGCGCGACCGGGAGTCATTCTCAGCGTTGAAGGCCGCTTCGGTCTCGGGATTCGCTCGGGTACGGATCTCGGCTCGAAGACCACGACACGCAACGCGTCCAGGTCCTGCAACGCGCTCTCGATCCTGGGACGCACATCGTTCCAATTCAGCCCCCCCAACCCGCTTCCGAGGGGCGGGATGGCGATCGAGCGAATCTCCCTGACGCGGATTACGTTCCGGAGGGCCGTCAGCCCCGTTTCGATGTCCTCGATACGGCTCTTGCCGCGCCAATGGTGCTTCGTCGGGAAATTGATGATGTAGCGGGGGTTGGTCAATCGGCCGGTTTCGAACACGAACATAGAGCCAAGCCGCACCTGGTCGCGCTCGCACGCCGATCGGTAGGCGTGATAATTGCCGGGAAAGGCGTCCTTGAACTGCAGCGCGATTCCGCGGCCCATCACGCCGACGCAATTCACCGTATTGACGAGCGCGTCGACATCCTCGGCGAGAATCTCACCCACCTTGAACTCGATCATGTCGGCCGCTCCTGTTGGTCAGTAGTACCAGTTCGGCAGTATTTCGATACGCGGTTGGTGACTGGACGCCTGCATGGCCGTTCGGACCTGACTCTGGACCGATGGCGATCGTACGCCGATCCGGTGGACCAGTTCCCATGGAAACGACCCCTCGATGAGAAACTCGGCTTGCTTGCCGTCTTTGCAATCGGTCCACATCCGGGAATTGATTGCATCCCAGTCAAGTTCGCTCAGGCATGCCAGATCGGCACGGTCTTCGAAATAGTTGCTGCCGGCGTTCGACAACGTGAACGCCCATCGATGTTGGTTTCGATCGGCCCACGCCACGCTCTCTCGGAGATCGGACTCGATGTGGATGATGGGCTCCTGTCCGCCGCGATACGTGAGCTCGGGGTGGTTGGCGCATTCGATCACGAAGAGCATGATGGAGCGCGGGCAAAAATAGAACGGCACGCATTGTCCCACATAGAGTTCCGGATGACTGCTCAGAGTCAATTCCGTCAGGCGACGTTTCTTGATTCCATCCATCCCGATCGTCGTACCCATGTCGGAACTCGTCCGTGCACGTCGGACGGCCTCCGCATCGCACCAGAGCCGCCTGTCCGTCACGATAGATCGCAACCGGTCGACGTGCACGATGTGGTAGATCTTGGGCGTTGCTGGCGGATTCATGGTCAATTTCCGACGTCCGCGCGGTCACACGAAGATCTCCCAACCAATCATGCGATGCTCCCTGAGGCAGCATCCAACTCGGTGCTTCCGTTACGTTCGATTGATAAGGACCGGCATCCACGTCCATTATCAACATGCCGTATGACGCACCCAAATCTGGTCCGTCATGTAACTATTTCCGATTCAGCGGATTGCCGACAATCAACGCGCCGCGCATCCGAAGCGTGGACGGTCCACGACGATGGCACAACGTCGGCGAGTCCTTGCACGGCATTCGGATTCATGCGGCAAGAGAGATGCGTAACCGTCGACGGCCGATCATTCGTCCCCCCCGGTCGCGGCTGCAGATGCGATGCTGGGCGCCGCGCCTAACGCCGGTCCGTTTCCGTGTCCGACGACAGGATCCACTTGTCCGGATCCAGCTCGATGTCCCGCGGGCGCTGGGGCATCCTGAAGGCGAACGGGCTCTCGGGGCCGTTGGCGTACAGCACGATGCGGCCGACCGCGTCCCCGTCGAAGCGCGCCTCCACCGGCAGAGGCATGAAGAACTGCGGACTGACGTCTTCTTGGAACAGCGTGCCGCGGACGATGACCGAGCCGCCGTCCTCGGGCTCGAGCTCGTACTCCATGCGGTACTCCGGGAGCTGGGCCTCGTAGACCCACTGCTGGAAGAACCAGTTCAGGTGGTCCACGCCGACGGCGGCGGCGATCGGAGTGCGCGCGAAATACTCGTTGGCGATCTCGCGGAACGAGTCCGTGGTCGCGCTCTGGCCGCGGTGGCGGTCGACGAACTCGGTCATCATCTCGAAGAACGCGTCGTCGTTTCCGGTCGTCGGATCGGACAGCAGGAAGTGCAGCATGCGCAGAACGAGCCCGCCCTTGTCGTAGATCAGGCTCTGGTAGGCGCCGTAGGTTCGCTGCGTGTTGAGCCGGACTCCCATCGTCAAGGGGCCGATGTCGGCCAGGCGGCCGGGACCGATGCCCGTCGTCGTGACCGGGGGATTCAGCAGCGATCTGCGCATCCGGTCGATCAACTCCATCGCCTCCGACG
The DNA here is from genome assembly GCA_022821145.1 of Acidobacteriota bacterium. Lineage (GTDB taxonomy): Bacteria > Acidobacteriota > Terriglobia > 20CM-2-55-15 > 20CM-2-55-15 > JAJEDW01. Next base: position 22,508 of record JAJEEE010000081.1, on the reverse strand, counting down.
GGCTGTCGCGCAATTCCGTGTAGAGCACACCCGAATAATTGGCGAATCCCTCGCTCAGCCACTGGTCGCGGTATGAGCGCCACGCGACGATGTTGCCCCACCATTGGTGCGCGGTCTCGTGGGCAATGAAGGCGAAAACTTCCCTGTCCGCACGGTCCGTGTCCGGGATCAGGAGCAGGGACGCGAAACCCTGGCCGAACGGGAACGGATGATGCACGCCCCCGAACCGCGGATACGGATAGGGTCCGAACACCGCGGAGAAGAAGTTGAGGGCGTTCCCCATCTCGGCCATGATGAAGTCTTCCTTGATCTGCTGTCCCTGGATCGACAGGAAATCGATGGCAAGACCTTCCGCGACGCTCTCGTCCCGGTACGCGTTGAAACGCCCGACCGCGAACGTCGCCAGGCTGACGGGATTGGCGATGGTGTAACGGGAAATCCTGTGGTCTTCGTCGTCCTCGGCCACCTCCTGCCCGACGAAGACGCCGCCGGTGGCGACGCTGTCGTCCTGGTGGTGGAGGAAGACCAGGTCGAACGTGGAACGCTTCAGGTACCCGTGCCGTGGATACCAGTCGCTGTTCGACAAGGGATAGTAGCAATTCAGAACATCCCTCAGGTATTCGCCCTCCAGATCGAGGACCACGGTGAACGCTTCTCCCGCCGCCACCGGCTCGGGCAGGAACAACGTCAAGCCGGACTCCCACTCCGCCTGAACCGCGTTGACCGGAGTGCCGTCGACGAGCCGGGCGGACGTGATGAACATGGACTTGTCTCGACGAACGTTTTCGAAAGCGGGGAGATCCTGGTTGATCGAAATCGGGATCGCCTGGAGATTGTCGACAAGGGCGACCATGTCCATTTCAGTCTTGAGACGCAACTCGTCGTTCCGAGACCGCACGTCGATTTCCATGACGTAGTGGGGCGTTTCGACCACGTCGAACGCGTCCGTGTAGTCCGAAACGCCGCGTTCGTAGTCTTCGGCCGAATAGAAGGCGGTCCACAGCTCGACGCCGTAGCGCCGGCTGCGAAAGGAGAAGATGAAGCCTTTCTCGCCGGCGTTGACTCCGAAGGCGGCCGGCAGCCGGCCTTGCCGGTCCAGGACCAGCGAGAAACGGTCGTGGTCTCCACCGTCGAATTCCCCGACGAAGACCCCGTATTCCTCTCCGTTCAGGATCGATACGGCCAATCGCGACGACACGTTGGCGCCGGTCTCCTCCAGGAACCGCTCCTCGAACTCGTCGGCGAGCTCCTGGGCGGCCTCCGGCACGGGACGGTCGCCGTTCACCGGCGCTCCAGCGCCGACGTCGGCGGTGTTGATCCGTTCGAACGTGTCGTCGGTGAATCTCAGGACCGCTGTCTCGAAATCCGATTCGACGTTCTCGGCGTCAAGGAACCGCGCGATATTCTCGCGTTCGAACGCTTCCGGGGGCGTCTCGCTCCGAAAATAACCGTCGCCGATGAAGACGGCGCCGCGGACGTCGCCCTCGGTCGGCGACTCGAAATAGAACGTCCCGGTGAAGGTCAGCTCGACCCGGTCGCGGTCGATGATCAGGTTCTCGACCGTGCGGCTTCCGCCATCCAGTTGGAACGCCTCGAGACGCGTGTAGATATCGGGCGCGCTCGGCCGGGCGGCGTCTTGCGCCACGCCGGACGCGGCCATGGCCAGACAGAATACGAGCGTCAATACGAAACGGGAGATTCTAGAAGCGGCGCCGGATCGGAACATGTCAGCCCCCATGCGATGGAACCCGGCGGGCGCCCGCCGAGAACGTCAATCGCTCTCTGGCACCCGGCCGAAGTCGATGATAGCACCCGGCGCGGATGTCGACCCCGGTTGAGGGCGCGCGTTTTTCCGATGGCCTCCGCGTTTCGACCGGGTAGAGTATGGGGCCATCCGGTGGGGTCGTTTCAGTGTGTTGTTCAGCTCACAGGGGGGTCCGATGAGATTCCGACGTTCTGTCCGATGGGCCGCGGCTCTGCTGCTAGGCTTGGCCGCGCTTGCCCACGCTCGCCAGCAGCCGCCGATCGGCGTGCCGGCGCCGCCGTTGGGCGACGGGCCGTGGGTGTTCGACACGGCGGAGCAACACCGGATCCGCGTCAGCGTCGTGACCAAGGATCTGTCGCATCCATGGGCCATTGCATTCCTTCCCAACGGCGACATGCTGATCACCGAGCGGGACGGCCGCCTGCGCGTCGTAAGCGGGGGCGTGCTCGACCCGGAGCCCATCGCAGGCGTGCCCGAGGTCCGGACCGACGGCAACGGCGGTCTGATGGACGTCGCGCTCCATCCGGAGTTCGCGGAGAATGGCCTGGTCTATCTGACCTACACCAAGCCGGTCGGGAACGGAATGGGCGCGCCCTCGCTCGCGCGCGGCCGGCTCGATGGACACGCGCTCACCGGCGTTCGAGACCTGCTGGTTCCCGACTACTACGAGGGCAACTCGGGTCTCAACGGGCGCGTCGTCTTCGGGTCCGACGGTAGGGTTTACATGTCCACCGGCGGCCGGTCCCAGAACGACGTCGAGAACGTCGCGCAGGATCCCATGAGCTTGCGGGGCAAGGTCCTGCGCCTCAACGACGACGGTTCCGTACCGGCGGACAACCCGTTCGTGGGCCGCGACGGTTATCGGCCGGAAATCTACACGCTGGGGCATCGCAACACGCTGGGCCTGATCGTCCACCCCGAAACCGGGATGATCTGGCAACACGAGAACGGCCCCAACGGCGGCGACGAACTCAACATCATCGTGGCCGGCGGCGACTACGGGTGGCAGTCGGTGAGCTTCGGGCGCCACTACACGGGCTCGCGCGTTTCCGAGCATCCCACGGCCGAGGCGTACGAGTCGCCCATCGTCGTGTGGCTGCCCGCCATCGCCGCCGCCGGCATGGCCGTCTACACCGGCGACCAGTTCCCGGAATGGAGAGGCAACGTGTTCGTCGGCGCCATGACCGAGGGCCGCATCCCGGGTACGGGGCACTTGCAGCGCGTGGTGTTCAACGAGAGGACGGAGGAGGTGCGGCGCGAGTCGATGCTGCGGGAGCTGAGACAACGCATCCGGGAAGTGCGCCAGGGGCCGGACGGCCTCCTGTACCTGCTCACGGACGAAGACGACGGCGCGCTCCTGCGGATCGAGCCGGCCCCGTGAGCGCCGCGCCGGACAATTCCAAGGAAGGTTTCACGATGATCCAGAAAGCCATCGCCTTGTCCGGATGGGTTGCCCTGCTCGGCGTCGTCGGGTGCAGCGGCCCCGCTCCCGCAGCCGAACAGGGAGAAGCCGCGGGGTTGCTGGCGCGCTCCGGCGCCGTCGAACGGCTCGCCGAACGCTGGCCCCCCCGCGCTTCCGGGGATGCTTCCGCTCCGGGCTTCGTCGTCGATCCCGGTTGGCCGAAGCCGCTGCCGAACAACTGGCGGATCAGCCAGGTGGGCGGGATCGCCGTCGACGCGGAGGACAACATCTGGGTGTATCACCGCCCCCGCGCCCTGGACGCCAGCGCCAGCGCGGGGTTGGGCGTGGCCGGAACGAACGACGCCGGCGTGCCCGTCGATGGTCTGGGCAATCCGCGGCCGTTCGCCGAGCAGCGCGCCGGTTGCTGCGTGCCGGCGCCCTCCGTGCTCAAGTTCGACGTGGAGGGAAACCTGCTCGACGCCTGGGGCGGACCCTCGGATCCCGGTTTCCTGGAAGAGCGCTGCCGGGAAGAGGACGGCTGCTTCTGGCCCGCCCGCGAGCACGGAATCTTCGTGGACCACAACAACTTCGTGTACATCTCCGGAAACGGTCAGGACTTCACGGGCCAGTTTCCTTGGGCCGCCGCCTACGGGGACGATTCCCACATCCTGAAGTTCACGGCCGAGGGCGAATTCGTCTACCAGATCGGCCACGCCGGCATGGAGGGTCCCGACAGCGAGAACGTCGATCAGGGTCCGAACCGGACGCCGCAGCCCTACCTGGTGGCGGACATGACCGTCGATCCCGGGACCAACCGCCTCTACGTGGCCGACGGCTACGGGAACCGCCGAATTCTGATCATCGACGCCGAGACGGGCCTGTACGAGGGTCACTTCGGCGCTTACGGACAGAACCCGGTGGACGATCCCGACGGCACCGAGATCGATCCCTACGACGCCGGACCCTGGGCCGCCGACTACCAGGCCGGCGAACTGACGCCGATGTTCTTCCGGAGCCCGCTCCACTGCGCGACGGTTTCCGCCGACGGTCTTCTGTACGCCTGCGACCGCGGCAACAACCGCGTTCAGATCTTCAACGTCGACGAGGTGGGCGGCCTGTGCAGCAACCCGAACGGGGAACCGGGCGTGTGCGGCTTCGTCGGCGAGATTCCCGTCGCTCCCCAGACCGCCAGCGGCACCGCCGGCACGGCCGCGCTCTCGACCGATCCGGGGCAGACCTGCCTCTACGTCGGGGACCTGGCCAACGGCGCGTTCTACGTGATCAACCGGGAGAACCTGCACGAGTTGGACCGGATCGGACGGTCCGGCCGCCAGGTCGGCGAGTTCCATTGGCTGCACGCCCTGGCTGTCGATTCCCAGGGAAACGTCTATACCGGGGAAGTCGACAGCGGGCAGAGAATCCAGAAGTTCCTGCGATACGGGGCGAGCGGATGCAGCGGGACCGGCAGCCCGGAGGTGGGTCTGTACAGCTCGAACAGGTAGGCGGCCTGGCGGGGGCGGAGGACGAAACCGCCATTTCCGCGCTCCGCGTCGTCCGGGAGTTCGCGAGACGAGATACGTGCGGGGGTCCCGTTCGGATCACGGTCCGTGTACGCCGAACTGGCAGGTCGGGCGCGCGGCTACGTGGGGCGATTCCTTCCGGTACTGGAGATGGCCGCGGCCTCGCCGACAACTCGCCCCGTGTCGGTCACGCGGTACTTCTGAATCCGGCTTCGGGGCTTGTCGGGAATGGTGTGGCGGATCGTTCCATCGGCCAGGAGTTCGCGGATCACCGTGTTGAGCCGCCCGAAAACGCTCGTGTGTCATTGACATCAGCTTTCCGATACAGTTCCCTCGTACTGCTACGACCAAGTTCAGCCGTTCCGGCATCGTTTTGGTGCGTGCCGGCTACGCTCCGGCCGAGCCGGAACGGGCACGCGCGGAAGATGGCCGTCGACGGCGGGTTGGCGTTTGCCGACAGTGCCCGATTTCGAAAACCAGCGTCCCGGTTTCGAACACCACTCTCGACGGCTTGCTGAACGCGCGGTGGCACTCGAATAGTTGTATCACTCTCAAGTTGTTGAAACGGCTGCACGTGTGCGCTGGATACGCACTGACCCGAGTTTTGGCACTCGACTTGCCCAAGCTGATGGACACGGACGCTGGCGACTGGCGAAGGGACCCTTGTAATCGGCGGCGCGAAACGATGTAAACGAATGTCTTGTCTTGTGCGCGCATGGGTGGACCGAGATTTGGTCAGGGACTGCACCCACGCCGTGGGTATGCTGTTCCGCAATCCAGGCTTCACAGTCATCGCAATATTGTTGATGGGTATTGGGATCGGGGTAAACACGTCCGTTTTCACCGTCGCCGACCCGTTGATACTCCGCAGTCTTTCCGTTGTCGGTCCCGAGCGTCTGGCTATTGTCCGCCAGACGGACCCGGACTCGCCGGACAGTTTGAGCGACTCGGTGTCGTATTCGCTGTACCAACGCCTTCGGGACGCCGGCGGCGCGTTCGAGGACAGCTTCATCATCGGGCTGAGCGGCCGGTATTCAATGAGAATGTTGGACGCGTTTGGAGTGGAAATCGATTCGCTTGCGGTGTCGGTTTCAGGTGGCTATTTTTCGACGCTCGGAATCGACGCGTCGTTGGGACGCGTCTTGAACGCCGAGGACGATCGGGTCGGGGCGGTTCCGGCCGCCGTGATCAGCCACGAATTCTGGCGGAGCGTGTTCGCGCAAGATCCGGCTGTCGTCGGCCAGGAGATCGTCCTTAACAATCCCCCGATATTCGAGGATGCGTCGTTCACCATCGTTGGAGTGGCCCCCGAAACGTTCCGTGGCGTCAACGTCGACGAAGATCCGGATGTCTGGATTCCATTCCAGAAGACCGTGGAGATTAACACGGCGTTGAGGCTTGGTGTGAGTCTCGCTCCCGACCGGCTAGGCGTACTGATGATGACTCGCTTGCCAACTGGCATGACGCTGGAAGAAGCCCAGATCGAGCTGGATGTCATCAGTACGGAGGCGGGCGCGAGTCCTGGCAACGCTTCCGCCGTGCCTTTTGTGCAAGAGGGCGCATCGGGTTACTCGTTGCTTCGAGCCCGATTCGTCGAGCCGCTGGCGGTTCTTGCCGTCGCCGCGGCCGTCGTACTCGCCATCGCTTGCGCGAATCTGGGTGCCGTGATGTTGGCCCGCTGGAGCCGTCGGCGGTCGGAGCTGGCCGTCCGGTTGGCCTTGGGTTGCGGGCGCCTCGCTCTCGCTCGCCAAGTGTTGGCCGAGATCACGCTCGTGGGCGTCATGGGGGCGCTTCTTGGACTTTTGCTTTCCTCCTGGGGCAGCCAGGCGTTGCTCAGTTACCTTCCGCCGGACTCGGGTTTCGCGGCGAAAGTCGGCACTGATGCCCGCGTTCTAGGCTTTACGGCCGGCGCATTGCTGTTCAGCCTGCTCGTGTTCGCCGGCGCTCCGGCCCTGGGTGTGGCGCGACTCGATCCAGCGCATGTCTTCAGGGAGAAGGCCAACCGTGTCGGAGAAACCCCGTCCAGGGTCAAGCTGAACAAGCTAATCATCGCAGCGCAGGTCGGATTTGCCACACTGCTGCTCGTCGTGGCAGGCCTGTTCTTTCGGACGCTCGAGAACCTGAGACGCGTCGATACGGGGTTCGACCGGGACGTAATTCAGTTTCAGATCGACGTCCCGGACCGCGAATCGTTCGGCGGCTTTGGCCGGGCGACGGCCAACGAGTTGCTCCGCCGACTCAACGCGCAGCCGGAGCTGGAGTCATCCGCGTATTACAACTGGTTCGGGCTTCTCGGAGGACGCGACGCCGAATCTTCGGTACGGTCGGACGCTACGGGCGCGGCTATGGATTCAGCGCACCTCTCCGTCGGCCCCGGCTTTTTTCAGACGCTTGGGATTCCCGTAATCGCCGGACGCGGGTTCCTCTCCATCGACGAAGAGTCGGAGGGCGAAACTCCTGTTGTCGTCATCAGCGAAAGCCTAGCCCAGGGCCTTTTCGGAAGTTCCGGTCCGATCGGGCGCGAAATTTTGGTCAATTCCGATCCGGTCCGCGTCATTGGCGTCGTCGGTGACGCGACTCACGTGGGCTTGCGCCAGCCCGCGGGTTCGGCGCTCTATGACTTCTTTGCTCCGTTCGCCACGGTCAACACGCGTTTCGCCGTCCGCACGCGCAGCGATCCGAATCTCGCGATTCCGTTCGTTCGGAGTGTCCTTTCCGAGACGGACAGCCGCTATCGCTTGGAGAACCCGCAAACGATGAACGAAGTCGTGGAGCAGGCGCTAGTTAGAGAACGTTTTCTGACCCAACTCACGACAGGCATGGGTTTGTTTGCCGTGGTATTGGCCGCGTGCGGCGTTTACGGCATGGTGTCCTACAAAGTCTCCCACCGGCAGGGCGAGATGGGCTTGCGCATGGCACTGGGTGCTCGGCGTAAACATGTGGTCAGCCTGATCCTCACCGAAACGATGACGGTCGCGGGTATCGGGATAGCGGCGGGCCTTTTTCTCGGCATAGCCGCGCATCGCCTACTCGGCAGCTTGCTATTCGGATTGGGTGCGGTCGACGCACGAGCGATCTGGGTCGCTCCGGTAGTTCTGCTAGCTGCCGGGACGATGGCAACGCTCCTCCCAGCTCGCCGTGCGGCTAAGCTCGAGCCGTCAGCAGCACTACGACAACAATAAGCAGCGGCGGACGGGTTCGGTATTCGGCCAGCTGGAATCTAGGACAATAAACAAACACCAAAGAGCGCAGTGAACGTCCTACCGCAGAGATTACATCCGGCTTCGTCGATTCGAAACGCGGTCAGCGCCGCGCAGTATTTGCCGGGTACTGCCGCTGCGGTAGTGATACTCGCCCTTGTAGCTGATCGGATTGGGATGGGGTTCGACCTTGATCGCGAGATATTCCCGGCCGGCCTCCGATTCCGGATCCACGTCGACAGCGATTCCCAACAGGGACTGCGACTTGTTGGGGATTTCCTCCAGCCATCGCAACGGATCCTTGACGCCGACGATCCGGCCGCGATCGTTCCTGCCGATCACCAACACGCCGTCCTTCGCGTTCGCGAATCCGGAGAGCCACTTAAGGTACCCGTCGCGCCCGGACGATTTCCTTTCGAGCCTCTGCGATTCGTTCAGATTCGAGTCACGGGAACTCAAACAGAGGGAGTTCGCCCCGCGCGTTCGGGGCCGACATCGCGGGTGCGCGGCGAGTGGAGTCGCCTCCACCGGAGTAATCGGGGCGCCCGGATTTGAACCGGGGACCTCCTGCTCCCAAAGCAGGCGCGCTGCCAGGCTACGCTACGCCCCGTCCGTTCCACGTTAGTCCAAACGCCCGACGGGCGCAACGCCGGGCGCGCGGCCCGGCACGCGTCGGCGTCCCGGAATCAGGGTTCCAGCGGCGCGTCCAGGACGATTTCCAGGGTCGTGCCGGGCCCGAGAACCACGTCGTCGCCGCGGCCGAAGAGCACGCCGACGGCGGCGCCCGCGGCGCCGATGCCCGCGCCGACTCCGGCGCGTCCGACACCGCCGCCGATGACGCCGATGGCCGTTCCAGCGGCCGCGCCCGTCGCGATCGTCACCGCGTCGTCGCCCGTCCCGGACTCCGCCTCGACCGTGGCTTCTCCCCGCCGCTGGCCCGAGCCGCCGCCGATGCCGCCCAGGCTGCCGAAGATCTCCAGGGTGATGCCGCTCGGCAGGACGATAGTATGGAAGTTGAGCGTCAGCGCGGCCTTCCCGCTGATCCGCCCCGCGCGTTCGGCGTTGACGACGCGGCCCTGGACGTAACTGTCGACGGGTATGACGATCTGGTTGTCGACGGTGATCGGGAACAGGGTCCGGGCGTAGACCCCGTCGCCTTCCTGGGCGTTCGCGGTCGAGATCATGTGTGTCAGCGTGACTGGAATCACGGTTCCCTCGGGCACGACAAGCGGGGGCAGGATCTCGTCGGGCGGTTGCAGGTCTCGCGGCCCCTGGGCCGCCGCGGCGACCGGGATCAGGAGGAACGCGGCGATTCGTAGCGATGTCATGTTCGCCTCCGGTTCGACATCATTCGGGATGTTAGACCGTCCGTTCCCTATATCGTTGCATGCGGCGCCGCCGTTCCCAAACTTCAACCTCGGCCCGACTCTTGGCCGTACGATTCCAGGTGGGCCCGAAACATCGCCAGCGCGCGACCGCGATGGCTGATCCGGTTCTTCGCCTCGGGCGGCAACTCCGCCATGGTCCGCCCGAGAGCGGGCAGCAGGAACACGGGGTCGTATCCGAAACCGTGCGTTCCCTCCCGGCGGAGCGCGATCGTACCTTCGACGCTGCCTTCCGTGGTCCAGACAACACCGCCGTTCCGGGCGAGAGCCAGCGCGCAGACGAATCGGGCGGACCGGTTCGGTTCGGCGACGTTCCGCAACTCGCCCAGCAGCTTCCGGTTGCGCGCTTCGTCGTTCGGGGCGTAGCGCGACGAAAACACGCCCGGACGACCGTCCAGGGCGTCGACGACCAGGCCGGAGTCGTCGGCCGCGACCCAGGGCTCCGGGCCGAGGATCCGGCTGTAGAATTCGCCCTTCTGAACGGCGTTGTCGACGAACGTCGAGCCCGTCTCGTCCGCAAGCGGGAGCCCCCCCGGCAGCGGCTCGACTCGCCAGCCCTCCAGACCGTCGAGGACGGAGACGATCTCCCGGACCTTTCCGGCGTTGGTCGTGGCGATGACGAGCCGTTTCACGTCAAAAAAGGCGGCCGAGGGCGGCAGCGCCCTGTCAGGGCGTCCCGCCGGCCGCCGCGCCGGGGGCGGCGGCCTGATACGCGATGTCCGTTATGGACAGGTCCGCCCGCAAGGGGAGCAACAGCAGGCAATGCCCGGCCAGCGTTTCCCGTTCGGCGCCGCCGATGAGGATCTTGACCCTGTCGACGCCGTCGAGGTTGTACACCAGCGAGTTGACGATCGCGTAGACCGTCGCCTGCTCGGGGAGGATGCCGCCGGGATGGTTGTCCGCCAGGGCGCTGTTGAAGTCGACGTACGCCACGCCGTCGTCGGTGATGAACAACTGGTTGAGCTGGGTTCCCGCCGGAAGCGGCGAGAACAGGTTGGTGTTGTCCGGACCGTCGACCAGGTGCGCGATGATCTGCCGGGCCTGGTTGACCCGCTCGGAAGACGCGTACATGAGTGTCCGGCGCGTGCGGATCAGTACGTCGTTGTTGGCCGCGGGAAAGAACATCCGGATCTCGACGCGGGGATCGGTCGGCTCGAACAGGGGTTCGTCGAAACCCGGGAAGCTGGCTTCCTCGTCCTCGGCCGCGGTCGTCGACCGTACGGCTTCGGTCACGTCGCGCAGATAGACGACCGAGGCCAGCGTCGTCGCGGCCATCACGGCCAGGCCGATCGCGACGGGGCGGGTCACGCCGCCCCTCCCGGCGTCCGTCCGGGCCGCGTCACAGCCATTCTCCGCGGCCGTAGGCCTCGATCGCTTCCAGCACGGCCGATGCCAACCGGTCCTGGAAGGCGCCGCTCGTCAGGACATCCAGATCCGACGCGTTGTTCGCGTTGCCGAGCTCGATGACCACCGACGGCATGACCGTGCTCGCAAGAAGCCCCACCGGCGCGCGGCGCACCGCGAACTCCCAACGCGGGATGGCCGCCTCCAACCTCCGGTGAAGGATCTCGGCCAGCCGCAACGTCTCGCCCCGGGTGCCTTCCCACGCGCGGTACCAGGGTCGGAACATCGCGTCCCCGACCGGCGGGGCCTCGTGTTCCTCGACGGCGTGCATGACGAACACGGATGCGGTGGATTCGGTCGGGTCCATCGAGTATCCGACGTGCAGGCTGATCAGCAGATCGGCGCCGCTGTTGTTGGCGACCGCCGCGCGTTCCTCGTGGCTGACTTCCCGGTCGTCGTCGCGCGTGAGAACGAACGCGGCGTCGAGGCGGTTCTCCATGGCGGCGCGGAGCCGGCGCGCCAGGGCCAAGGTCAGGTCCTTCTCCAGCGTTCCGTGGGCGGCCGTGCCGCTGTCGAGGCCGCCGTGTCCCGCGTCGATGGCGACGACGCGCAGCGCGCCGGCCGTGCGGCGTTCGTCCGGAACGGGCGCCGCCGCGACGGTGCTGCGCGCGACCGGATCGGCCGGAACGAAATCGACGTGGAACGTCCGGTTCCCATCGGCGGGGACGAGGCGCACGTTGGCAAGCCGCCCCCGTGTGCCGACGACGATGCGCGCGCTGCCGTCCGAATCGTCGAAGCGGACCGACTGCACCGCGCCGTCCCGGTATTCGAGCGATTCCCGCCTCGGGTCGAACGGCGCGCGATCGACCGACAGGACGACGCGATCGTTGTCGCGGTCCTGCTGGACGCGGACGTTGATCGTCCGGCCGGCGCGGATGGTGAGGCGCGTCCCGTCGCCGGTGGGCGCGGCGTCCATGTCCAACAGCGTCGCGGCGACGTTGCCGGCGAAGATCCGGGGGCGCCCGGCCTCGTGCCGGAAGCGGACGCCGCTGGCGTCGGCCAGCGGCAGCGTCAGGAACTCGATGGGCGCCCACCACCCGTCGCCGTCGCGGACGACGGGAGCACGCATGCGAACGGTCCGCGGGCCGAGCCGCACCGCGTTGCTGTTGTTGAGGACTTCCAGGTCCGCCCGCGGGCCACGGATGGTCAGCGTGTCGGAATCGGCGTCGTGGGCGTGGGGAAGCCCGAGCCGGTCGGCCAGCTCCAGGATCGACACGTAGGTCGCGCCCGCCCGGTCCCGCGCTTCGGACACCAGGGGGCCGTCCTCCAGGTAGATCACCAGCGAGCCGGACGGTTCCTCGCCCTGGAAGGAGAGAAGATTCGCCGCCGGGACCGCGAGCGACGCGGCCAACGCGCAGCCGGCGAGCAGTCCATGTCGATAACGCGTAAAGGCGCGGCGCATCGTGTTTCGGGACGCGTCCCTTCCGGTAGTGTAGCAAGGCCACCCATCGATGGGCCCGAATATGCGACGATGGGCGGCGCGCAGGCGGACATCATGGAGCGTCATGTACGGTCGCGGCCGGGGGCCGTGCGCGTGGGACTGGTTCAGGCGCGCGCCTCGGCCGATTTCGAACGCAACCTCGCCGAAACGGCTCGCCGGATCCGCGAGGCCGCGGACCTCGGTGCGGGCATCGTCTGTCTACAGGAACTCTTCGCCGGCCCCTATTTCGCGCGGACGGAAGATCCCGCACACCACGCCCGCGCGGAACCGGTTCCCGGACGGACTTCCCGGTTCCTGGCGCGCGCCGCCGCAGAATGCGGCGTGGTCCTGGTGGGCGGCTCGATCTACGAGAGGGCGCGGAACGGGAAGCGGTACAACACGACGCTGGTCTTCGACAGGTCCGGGAAGCGCGTCGGCAAGTACCGCAAGATGCACGTGCCCCACGACGCGTGCTACTACGAGCGGTACTACTTCGAGCCCGGCGACCTGGGTTACGTGCAGGTCCGGACCCGGGGGGCCACGATCGCCCCGTTGATCTGCTACGACCAGTGGTTCCCGGAGGCGGCCCGCGTCAACGCGCTCCGCGGGGCCGAGATCCTGTTCTATCCCACGGCCATCGGCTGGTTTCCGGAGTTCCGCCGGGAGGAACCGTTCTCGGCGCGGCGGTGGGAGGAGGCGATGCGGAGCCACGCGTCGATGAACGGCGTGTTCGTCGTCGCGGTGAACCGGGTGGGCCGGGAGGGCGACCTGAAGTTCTGGGGCGGTTCCTTCGTGGCCGACCCGTTCGGGCAGGTCATCGCCCGCGCCTCCCGAACGCGCGAGCAGGTGCTCGTGGCCGACCTCGACCTCGACCGGGTCGATCGATCGCGGAGCGGTTGGGGATTCCTTGCGAACCGCCGGCCGGAGACCTACCACGACCTGACTCGATGAGCGCTCCTGCCCCACGGCCGCGCGGCTACCGGATGCCGGCGGAATGGGAACCGCAGCAACGCGTCTGGCTCGTCTGGCCGACGAACACGGAAACCTGGCCCGGGCCCTTGCTGGACGCGGTCCGCGTGACCTGTGCGCGGGTCGCCGCGGCGCTGGCGGCGGACCAGGCGGTGGGCCTGCTCGTCGACGACCCCGACGGGAGAGCGGAGGCCCGGGCGCTCCTTCCCCCGGCCGTGCTCCACCGCGTGGACTTCCATGTGATCCCCACGGTTGACGTCTGGATACGGGACTACGGACCCACGTTCGTCGTCGACGACGGGACGGGGAGCGTCGCCGCGGTGGAGTGGGAGTTCAACGCGTGGGGCAACAAGTATGCGGATCTGGCCTCGGACGGGGCGGTGTCTTCGGAGCTGAACCGCCGCCTGTCACTGGAACGGTTCCGGGCCGGAATCGTGCTGGAGGGTGGATCGATCGACGTCGACGGCCGGGGGACGCTGTTGACGACCGAACAGTGCCTGTTGCACGCCAACCGCAACCCGCACCTGACGTCCGCCGAAATCGAGCGCGCGCTCGGCGACTACCTGGGAGTGTCCCGGATCGTCTGGCTCGGCGGCGGGATCGTTGGGGACGATACCGACGGGCACGTCGACGACGTGGCACGGTTCGTCGGGCCGAGGACGGTTCTGGCGGCGTTCGAGGACGACCCGGCCGACGAGAATCATCGCGTCCTCGAGGACAACCACCGGCGTCTGGAGGGCGCCGTCGACGCGGCCGGCCGGCCGTTCACGGTGTTGAAGCTGCCCATGCCCGATCCCGTCCTCGGAGGCGGAGGCCGGCTGCCGGCCAGCTATGCCAACTTCTACATCGGCAACGCGTCCATTCTCGTGCCGACCTTCGGCCAGGCGAAGGACCGGACGGCGCTGGAGACCATACGGTCCTGCTTTCCCTCCCGCCGCGTCGTGGGCGTGGACGCCACCGCCATGGTGCACGGGTTCGGCGGCATCCACTGCTGCACGCAACAGCAGCCGGCCGTCAGGCCGTATAACTGAACGTGTACCCGCGTTCCTGAGCCCGGCTGATCGCCACGATCCCGGCCGGCACCGGTTGGACTCCGGACAGCCGGTTGTCCATGATCTCCTCGAAAACGGCGTCCGAGTCGGCGTCGGCCGCTCGAGCCGCCATGCCGGCGAAGCCGCGCGCGGCGACTTCGCACAGGGCCACCTTCATCCCCTTCTCGAACATCGCGTCCAGCGTCAGCCCCCGGTTGCCCAGGCCGGGCACGGAGCCGGCGTTATAGAGGTTGGCCGTGGGCGGCGCGCCGGTTCGCGGGTCGTTGAAATCGATCGGCCCGGCCCAGGCGGCGCCGTATTTCTGCCACATGGCGTCGTTGAAGGCGAACGGCGTCGAGAAGTGGCGCGCCAACAGGACGACCGCGACGTCGTCGTATTCCAGATCGTACGCGTTCCTGTTGACCTCGAAGAAGTTGTTCGCATAGGCCATGGCCGCGCCGAAACCGGCGGCCGTGACGTTGTCCACGACGAACCGGTGGCGGCCGGGCATCCGGTCCAGCCAGTCGTCGATGGCGTGAAGCCCGGGCTTCCAGTCGCTCCCGATCGATCCGGTCTGCGGCGCGCCGGCGGCGCCGCCCGCCGCGAACGCGGCGCCGAAGGCGGTGGACCCTGCGGCCAGCCGGCCGAGGAAGGATCGCCGCGCCACGCGCGGCCTCGTACGATTCCGCTGCATGAGACCCTCCGTGTCTTGTACCGACGTTTCGCGCCGGATTATACTCGCAAACCTGATGGGCCGCCGCTTCCCGATTCTGACGTTGATGGCCGCCGCCGGAATCGGCGCCTGCGCGGATGTCGATCCTCTCGATCCGGCGTTGGGAAAGCTCCCGGGGCCCCTCGTCTCCTCGTCCACCACGATGGTCACGGCGTGGGACGTGCCCAACAATCCCCTCGAGGATCCGACGCTCGGACGCTCCGAGACCGCGGAGCAGGTCCGGTGGGGTTTCCGGCTTTTCACCGACACGCCCGCCGAGGCGCCGCACCTGACCCCGGGCGGTGTTTCGTGCAACAACTGCCACATCAACGCCGGGCAGCGCGAGCGGGCGCTCCCGCTGGTGGGCGTGACCGCCATGTTCCCCGAGTACAACCGGCGCGCCGGACGGGATTTCACGATCGAGGACCGCATCGTCGGCTGTTTCTTTCGCAGCCAGAACTCCACGGGACTGATCGCGTCGGCGCTTCCGGCCATGGACGATCATGTCCTTCCGACGCCCGAGACGCCCGAGGTCCGGGCCATCGCCGCCTATCTCCGTTGGCTGTCGCGGGGGTTCGAGCCGGGGGAGAATCCGCCCTGGAGGCGGCGCAACACGATCGCCGAGGCGAACCGCTTGCCGATGGATCAGCTCGACGCGAAGCTCGGGGAAGCCATATTCATGGAGCGGTGCACGAACTGTCACGGCGAGGACGGGCAGGGCGTCCAGATCGGGACGAAGAAGGCGGGGCCCCTCTGGGGTCCCGACTCGTGGAACGACGGGGCCGGCGCGTCCCGCATCTACACGCTGGCCGGCATCATCCGTTACATGATGCCGTACATGGATCCCGGGAGCACCACGGACGAGGAAGCGCAGCACCTGTCCGCGTTCATCAATTCCATGGCCCGCCCGTCATATCCGTTCAAGGACCAGGACTACCTGACGGAACCGCAACCCGTCGACAGCGTCTACTATCCTCCGCGGTAACCGGTGGCCGCTCCCGCGCGGCCATGTACAGTTTCAACACCGGCTGATAGACTCCGTGGAGTTCGGACTGCGGACATGAACCTCGCGTACGCGCATATCCTGTTGAACCATTTTCCGACGATCGGTCTGATCCTGGGGCTGGGCTTCTTCATCGCCGCGCTCTTCGCGCGCAGCGACGAGTTGCGGCGCGCCGGCCTGTGCGTCTTTCTCGTCATCGGGTTCCTGACGATTCCGGCGTATGTGACCGGGAACATGGCCGACGAAGTGATCGCCGGCGACGCGAACTACAACGAGGCATTGGTTCACAGGCACCAGGATGCGGCCCTGCTGGCCTTCATGGTCATGCAGGCCACAGCGGCCGTTGCCTGGTTCGGGTTGTGGCAGTACCGGCGGTTGGGGCGAACGACGAACCGGAACGTTTCGGCCGTGCTCGTGCTGGCGTTGATCTCGTGCGGGTTGATGGCGCGGACGGCGAGCCTGGGGGGCGTGATCAACCACGTGGAGATCCGCGCCGCCGGCGAGGCCGTGGCGGCGGCCGCCGCCTTCACCTGGAGCACGGCCGTGGCGGACTGGTTCGTCGCGGCCACATGGGCCTGGACGGTGAGCGAGACGCTCCATTTCATCGGCCTGGGCCTGCTGTTCGGTGTCGTGCTCGTCGTGAACCTCCGTATGCTGGGCGTCGGCAAGACCCTCGCGTTCCCGGCGCTGCACCGGCTGCTTCCGTGGGGCGTGCTCGGGTTCGCCCTGAACACCGTGACCGGCATGCTGTTCTTCATCGCCACGCCCGGGCAATACACGCAGAACGTGTCCTTCTACTTCAAGGTGCTGCTGATCGTGATCGCCGGGGTGAACGCGATCTACTTCACCATCTTCGATGATGCGTGGAACCTGAAGGCCGGACAGGATGCGCCGTTGCGGGGACGCGTGATCGCGGCGTCCTCGATGGCCCTCTGGTTCGGGGTCATCTACTTCGGCCGCATGCTGCCGTTCCTCGGCAATTCCTTCTGATCCGTGATCCGGCTCGCGGAGGCGCACGATGATCGGTGAGTTGATCCGGTCGGTGGATTGGGGATTCGTCCTGATCGTGATCGGCGTGGTGTTCCTTTTCGCCGCGGCCGTCGGCGCGACGGGCCTATGGATCGAGAAGTCCGCGGACCGCCGCGAACCGCCGGCCGATTGAACTCCCCGGTCGGCGTCCCGGTGCGGTTTTCGGCCGCGCGTCCGGGGCCGACGCTATCCAGTCGCGTTTCCATCGTCTATAATCCGTCCAGGTTGCATTCTGTCATTTCGGGTGGGGCGAGCTTGAACCTCGCCGCCGATGGGGATCTTATGAAGACAAGGCGGAAATCCACGCCGCGCGGCGACAACCCGGCGACGGAGCCCGATTTTTTCCTGGACATCGTCATCGTACGCGCGGCTTTCGTCATCGTTCTGATCATTGCCGCCTTCCTCTTGCGACCGTTCAATCTGTCCGGCTCGTATACGTTCCTGCTCGCGCTCGCCAGCGCCCTGGTGATCGTCTTTCTGGAGCACCGCCTCCGCCGGGCTTCGTTGAAGCGGTTGATCGGCGGGGCCGTCGGATCGATCCTGGGAATCCTCGGCGCGTTCATGATCAATGCGATCCTGAGCGGAATGGCGTTCGATCCCGGGGCGTTGTCGCTGGCCAAGCTGTTGGTGTTGTCCCTGATGGTCTACGTGGGGCTTGTCGTGGGCGCCAACAAGGGGCAACTGCTCAACCTGTCGGCCTTGGGCGGCGTGTTCGGCGCGGAGCGCACCGCGAAACAGGAATACAAGATCCTGGATACGAGCGTCATCATCGACGGGCGGATTTCCGACATCTGCGACGCCGGGTTCCTGGACGGCGTGCTGGTCATCCCCCACTTCGTGCTTCGAGAGTTGCAGCAGGTGGCCGATTCCCCGGACAGCCTCAAGCGCAACCGCGGGCGCCGCGGGCTCGACATCCTTCAGAAGATTCGGAACGCGTCGGGCGTCACCGCGCAGTTCGTCGAGAACGACTACCCGGACGTGGCCGACGTCGACATGAAGCTCATCGAGCTGGCGCGGGACCTCGACGGCAAGATCGTCACGAACGACTTCAACCTCAACAAGGTGGCCCAACTCCGGGGCGTTCAGGTGCTCAACATCAACGAGTTGGCGAACGCGCTCAAGCCCATCTATCTTCCCGGCGAGAGCATGAAGGTCTTCATCCTGAAGGGAGGCAAGGAATTCAATCAGGGCGTCGCCTACCTGGACGACGGAACCATGGTCGTCGTCGACAACGCGCGCAAGTTGATCGGCAAGACGGTGGAAACCTCGGTGACCAGCGTCCTGCAGACGACGGCCGGCAAGATGATCTTCGGGCGCTATGAAGAGAAGCGCGAAGACGGTCCGCGGGACGAACGGAGCGGACCGGAGCGCGCCGAGCGGGGCGACAAGCGTCCGGCGGCCGGCGCCCACGCCAAATGAAGCCGAGCGCCGCCCGTCCATGGCGCGTGTCCGCGCGCGGCGTCTGACCTGCCGCCTGTCATGTGGAACAAGTCCAAGGTCGGTGTGATCATCGCAGCCGCGGGCGCGGGCCGTCGAATGCGGGCCGATCGGCCCAAGCAGTTTCTGGCGCTGGAAGGCGTGCCGATCCTGATTCTGACACTGCGCAAGTTCGACGCCTCGACGGCGATCGATCATATCGTCGTCGCTTCGCCGCAGGATTCCGTCGAGGAAGTGCGGCGCATGGTCGAAGACGCGCGATTGTCGAAACGCGTCACGGCCGTCGAGGGCGGCGAACGGCGCCAGGACTCGGTGGCGATCGGACTCGAGAACGTCGAGCCGGGCACGGACCTGGTGGCGGTTCACGACGGCGTGCGCCCGTTCGTGAGCCTGGACGACATCGGACGCGCGGTTTCGGCGGCGGAACGGACAGGCGCGGCCATTCTGGCCCATCCCGTGACCGACACGGTGAAGGAAGTCGAGCGCGACGTGGTCAAATCGACGCTCCGGCGCGAACGTCTCGTGCTGGTTCAGACGCCGCAGGTGTTCCGGACCGATCTCCTGATCGACGCCTTCGACGACGCCCGGCGCGCCGGTTACTACGGGACCGACGAATCGAGCCTGGTGGAGCGGATGGGGCATTCGGTGACGCTCGTTCACGGGTCGGAATGGAACATCAAGATCACGCGTCCGGCCGATCTGATGCTGGCGCGCTTCCTCCTGGAAGAAGAGCGGGCGCCGGCCGGGTGAGAGCGCGGATCGGCATCGGATACGACGTCCACCGGCTCGCGCCGGGTTCCCGTCTCGTCCTGGGCGGCGTCCCAATTCCGTTCGACCGGGGCTTGGAAGGGCATTCCGACGGCGACGTGCTGCTCCACGCGATCATCGACGCCCTGCTCGGAGCGTGTGGCCTCGGCAACGTCGGCGAGATGTACCCGGACACCGACGCGCGTTACCGCGGAGCGGACAGCCGGCGGCTGCTGGAGGGCGCTGCGGCCCGGGTTCGAAGCGCCGGCTACAAGATCGGAAACGTCGATTCCAACATCTTTGCCGAACGCCCCCGGCTCCTGGACCACTTGCCGGCCATGAAGGCCTCGATCGCGGAAGCGCTGCAGGTCGCCGCCGCCGATGTCCATGTCAAGGCCAAGACGATGGAGGGTCTCGACGCCGTCGGCGCCGGGGAAGCCATCGCAGCGCAGGCCGTCGCGCTGGTTTTCGCCGAGTCATGACGGCGGCGGACGAGAGCGCGATTCGCGTCCGCTACTGTCCGAGTCCCACGGGGCTGCTCCACGTCGGAAACCTGCGGACGGGATTGTTCGCCTGGCTGTTCGCCCGGCAGCGCGGGGGCGCGTTCGTTCTCAGGATCGAGGACACCGACGCGGCGCGCTCGGACGAACGCTTCGAACAGCCGATCTACCGCGACCTCCGTTGGTTCGGCATGGACTGGGACGAGGGCCCCGACACGGGCGGTCCGTACGGTCCGTATCGCCAGTCCGAGCGCGGCGCGATCTATCGTGACCGTGCCGAGCGACTGGTGTCGGAGGGGAAGGCCTATCGCTGCTTCTGTTCCGAGGACGTGCTCAAGCGGCAGGCGGCCGCCGCGCGCGCGCGCGGTCTTCAGTGGAAGTATCCCGGGACTTGCCGGGCGATGCGGTCCGACGAGGTCGATTCGCGGATCGGGGCCGGCGACGCCTGGGTCGTTCGTCTCCAAGTCCGCGGAGGCGCCGTCGCGTTCGACGACGTCGTGCACGGTCGGACGCGCTTTTCGACCGACGTCATCAGCGACCCCATACTTCTGAGGTCCGACGCCACGCCGACCTATAACTTCGCGGTCGTCGTCGACGACGCCCTCATGAAGATCTCCGACGTGATTCGCGGCGACGACCATCTCTCGAATACGCCGAAACAGGTTCTGATCTACGAGGCTCTCGACTTCGAGATGCCGCGATTCGCTCATCTGTCGACGGTCCTGGGCCCGGACCGGACACGGCTGAGCAAGCGCCACGGCGCCACGTCCGTCGCCGAGCTCCGCGAGGCCGGATATCTGCCCGAGGCGCTCATGAACTATCTCGCCCTTCTCGGCTGGTCTCCGGGCGCGGAAGGCAGCGAGATCGTCCCGCGGGCTCGGCTGGTGCGCGAGTTCCGGCTCGACCGGGTTCACAGGAGCCCGGCCGTCTTCGATTTCGGCAAGCTTCGCTTCATCAATCGCCGCTTTCTGCGGGAGAGTCCGGACCTGCCGGCCAGGATCGCGCGGGCCCTGGCGCCGGCCGGATACCTGCCGGATCCGGACGAGGATCCGAACGGCGCTCGAAGGGCCGAGTGGGTGGGGGCGGTCATCGATACGCTGATCGCCGGTGTGGACGTTCCATCGGAAGTGGCGCCGCTGTTGGAGGACGTCCTCGCGTTCCCGGTCGAGGATTCCGCCGATTGCCGGGCGGCCGCGGCGGAGGACGGCGTACTGGACCTGATTCGTGAGTTGGGTCGCGAACTCGCGGCCCGCGATCACCTGACGAACGACGAGTTCAGGGCGGTGGCCCAGCGGCTGAAGCAGTCGACCGGCCGCAAGGGGCGCCGGCTCTTTCATCCGGTTCGGGTGGCCCTGACCGCGCGGGACTCCGGTCCGGAGCTGGACAAGCTGATTCCCCTGGTCGAGACGGGCTCGCGGCTCGGAATCCGCGGCATCGTTCGCTGCCGAGACCGCGTGGCGGCTTTTCTGGAACACCATGGCCGGTGAGACCATCGCCGGCCCGCGCCCGGTCTACGAGGCGCTGGTGTCGGGAGATCGGGCGATCGAGCGCATTCACCTGGCTCGCGGATCGCTGTCCGCCGTGCTGCGGCGGGTGCTCGAGCAAGCCCGGACGCGGGAGATTCCCGTACGGCGCGACGCGCGCGCGGTCCTGGACAGGCTGTCCCCGTCCGCGGCCCACCAGGGCGTGGTGGCGATCACGGCTTCCAAAGGCTACCTGTCGCTGGAGGCGCTACTGGCCCGGGCGGAACGTTCCGGAGACCCTGCGCTGTTCGTGGTCCTCGATGAGGTCCAGGATCCGCGCAACCTGGGCGCCGTGATCCGCACGGCCGAGACCGCCGGGGCGTCCGGGGTCGTCGTTGCGGCGCGACGCAGCGCCCCGCTTTCGGCAACGGTGGCCAAGACGTCGGCCGGGGCCCTCGAGCACCTGCCTGTCGCCCGCGTCGGCAACGTGGTCAACGCTCTCAAGACGTTGAGGAACAGGGGGCTTTGGATCGTCGGCCTCGATCCGGCGGCGCCCGAGGCCTGGACCGGGTTCGACTACACGGTTCCCGTCGCGCTCGTGCTCGGAGGGGAGCACCGGGGAATCCGGCCGCTGATCGGCGCACAGTGCGACGCTCGCGTCCGCCTGCCCGTGCGCGGCCGAGTGGCCTCGCTGAACGTGTCGGTCGCAGCCGGCGTGGCCCTCTACGAGGTCGTGCGCCAGCGCTCCGGGGCGCGGTCTCCGAGCGAGTTTCGCGCGTTTCGAAGGGATTGAAACGCCCATACGTCTGTGTTAAGTTTGGGTATTTGTCGCTGGCGTAGCTCAGATGGTAGAGCAGCTGATTTGTAATCAGCAGGTCGGGGGTTCGATTCCCTTCGCCAGCTCATGGGCGTGGGCGTTGGGCCCGACGCGCCGGAGTCCCGAGTCGGCGGGACGCGCTTCGGACAGGTGGCGGAGTGGTTAAACGCACCAGACTGTAAATCTGGCGCTCCTTGCGGGCTACGGAGGTTCGAACCCTCCCCTGTCCATTCGAGGGCGAGCATTGCGGCGCCGGCGCATGCTGGCCGTGTCGGAAACCGCGCCCACGTAGCTCAGTGGCAGAGCGCGTCCTTGGTAAGGACGAGGTCACCAGTTCAACCCTGGTCGTGGGCTCAGGCGGGAGTAACTCAGTGGAAGAGTCACGGCCTTCCAAGCCGTTGGTCGCGGGTTCGAATCCCGTCTCCCGCTCCAGTTGGCCGGACGCTGTCGAGGGGCGACGATGAGCCGTCGGATGGAGTCGAAAGGAAACGGACATGGCGAAAGAGAAGTTTGATCGGACGAAGCCGCACGTGAACGTGGGGACGATAGGGCACATAGATCACGGGAAGACGACGTTGACGGCGGCGATCACGAAGACGTTGGCGAAGCACGATTCGAGCGTATCGTACCGGTCGTTCGATTCGATCGACAATGCGCCGGAGGAGCGGGAGCGGGGGATCACGATAGCGACGGCGCACGTGGAG
>JAJEEE010000024.1 GCA_022821145.1 Acidobacteriota bacterium | reverse complement strand
GACACGGGCGGAAGCCCCGATCCGCGGCCTGTGCCCCCGCTTCGCTACGCTCCGCGCGGGCACAGGCCGCTCCCCACAAATTCAACTCCTGGAGGCGTTTCCAGACAACCAGTCAACCGATAACCCAACCGGACACTTCACTTGCTACAGAAACCGGACATTTTCATTTGCTACGGACAGGCAATTACTTGTAACGGAAGAATACGAGGTTCGATTCCCAGCGAATACCCCGTTGCATTTTAGGCGTGACGAATTGGGAGGGGTGGCGAGTGCCGCTAGCAGCCTGTCGGAGTCTTGGGACCGGAGTCGGGTGAAGAGCATGCCAGAGAGAGGGATCGGAGCAAACGAGTTCTTGCTGCGGATCGAGAGACACTTATGATGCCGGCGCCGGTCCAGGAGTGGTTTCCGGAAGGCCAAATCGCCATCGCTGTCGCCCGACGCGCCGACAGGTTGCTAGTAGCCCCGCTCGTCGAGTCGCCGCTCCAGGGCGGACATGAGGGCGCCGCGATCGATGCTCATCTGCGACGCGAATCGGCCCTCGGGATGGTCGAGCAGCCACACGTGGATCATCTCCGGGCTGCGTCGCAGCGCGATTCCGCGCGCACACGGGCCGTTCCGGGGCTCGCCGACGGGAATCAGGCCCTCGAGGAAACAGTAGTCCCTGGAGAAGACATGGTGATGCCAGACCGTCAGGGGGCCGCCGGTCTGCGGGCCGCGCGCGAGCGGCTCGTCGGCGAGAAACATGTAGCCGACAAGCTTCGTCCCCAACGGCGTGGAGTAGTACATCAGGAACTCGGGCCGCTCCGGGTCGAGCACCGCCTGGTCCAGCACGTGCTCTTCGTTCACGTAATGGGTCAGGGAATCATACATCGGAGCGTAGCCGTCGGCCCGCCCGTTGGCCTCCTCGAACCAGCCGTTGCGCTCGGCGCTTTCGTAGCTGCGTCGGACGAGGTCCTCCGCGGCCCGGCGCTGTCCGGCGGTCGGCTCGCTGTCCGGGGGATAGAGGCTGAGCTCCCAGATGATGTCGAGCAGCGCGCCCGGCGTCTCCGGCGGGATCTCCGATTCCGGAATCCAGTCGCCCTCGGGGGGCGTCATGCGGCGCGCGTACCGCTCCGATTCAGGCTCGCCGGACTCCGTGGCCTGACGGGCCGGCGCCGCCGCGCCCGCGCCCATCGTCGCGACCAGAACCGCCAGCAGCCCGCACCGCACGCTCGGCAGAATTCCAG
This sequence comes from Acidobacteriota bacterium, assembly GCA_022821145.1. Classification (GTDB taxonomy): domain Bacteria; phylum Acidobacteriota; class Terriglobia; order 20CM-2-55-15; family 20CM-2-55-15; genus JAJEDW01. Next base: position 101,199 of record JAJEEE010000024.1, on the reverse strand, counting down.
CCGGCCCGGTCCGCGGTTCTTCGGGGACCCCCTGCATGATGGCCAGTATAATCGACGTCCGGGTCGGCGACCGATGCCGAGGGCGTGGCATTCGGCCCGAGTTTCGTTGACGGCCCGTCCCCGATTTACCTACCATTTAGCGTTTCGACTTTCGAACGCGAGGAGACTGATGCGATGACGATCCGAAGCGCCGTGCTCGGCGCTGTCCTGGTGGCGCTCGCCGGCGCCGCCGCGACCCACGCGCAGCAGGCGACGATCCGGCCCAGTCCGGAAGCGCCCGTGCAGCCCCGGCCGCGGTCCGCCGCCGAGCAGGACGCCTACTTCACGGTCCAGAACGCCTCGACCGCCGTCGACCGCCTGCGCGCGGTCAACGATTTCCTGGCGGACTACATCGACAGCGAGTACCGGCACCTGGTGCTGTTCCAGGAATGGCGCGCGCGCGGCGAGCTGCAGCACGACGCCGAGGACATCATCGACGTCGCGCTCCGGGCCATCGAAGCCCAGGATCACTTCCTGACGACCAAGCTGACCTTCGTCGACGACCCGTCGGAGATCGCCGACCTCCCCGAGGTCCGCTTCACGCTGGTCAACCGCGAGGCACTGTTCTACCAGTCCGTCGTCGAATCCTACCTGGCCGAAGGCGACGGGGACAGCGTGGCCGAGTACGCCGAGATGGCGATCGCCTCGCAGGCCGAGGCCCTGGAACTCTTCGAGGCCGTCGGTGAACCGGGCACGCCGACCTACGACCAGACGGTCGAACAGATCCGGGGCGGACAGCTCTTCGTGCTGAACACGCTGCTCGACGGCGCCGTGGAGGCCGGCGACTTCGCGAACGTCGCCGCCTACGGCGACCGGATACTGGAGGTGGCTCCCGACGACGTGTTCGTGCTGCGCACCCTCATGCAGGGCTACCTGGACGCGGGCGACACCGAAGCGGCCATCCGCTACGGCGCCGGGCTGCTGGAAGCCAGCCCCGACGACCTGAACACGTTGATGACCCTGTCGCGCATCATGTCCGAGGAAGCGCCGGACGCGGCGCCCGCCGGACACTGGGAACAGGTCAAGGACTACGCGGCCCGGGCTTCCGAGCAGTTGGACGAGTTCCTCGCGGGCCCCGAAGCCGCCCAGTTGACGGACGAGCAGCGGACGGCGTTCGTGGCCGAGGTGAACACGACGCTGGGGTTCGCCAGCATTCAGACCGAGGCGTTCTCCGACGCGGCCGCGGCGCTGGATCGGGCGCTGGGGGCGACGCCGCGCGACGCCAACCTGTACCAGTTGCGCGCCGTCGCGGCGCAAGGCGCCCGGGACCTGGACGGCATGATGTCGGCGCTGGCGCGCGCCGTCTTCCTGGAACATCCCGACGCCCAGCTCCGGGCGTCGCTGGGGGCGATCTACGAAGCCGTGAACGGCTCCGCCGACGGCCTCGACGCGTTCATCGAGCGCGAAGGCGAGCAGATCGCCGACTGAACGTTGATCCGGACGACATCGATCGAGCTGACGACGCGGGGTCACTGCGACGTGCACGACATCACCCCGGAGCTGGAACGGTCGGTGCGCGACAGCGGGATGGCGCAGGGACAGGTCCTGGCGTTCGTCCCCGGGTCGACGGCGGGCGTCACCACGGTCGAGTTCGAGCCCGGGCTGGTTCGAGACCTGGGCGAGTTCTTCCAGCGGTGGATCCCCGAGGGCCCGGACTACCATCATCACGCCACCTGGGGCGACGACAACGGATCGAGCCACGTGCGGGCGGCCATGCTCAAACCGTCGCTGACGATCCCGTTCGACAACGGGCGGCTGCTTCTGGGCACGTGGCAGCAGGTGGTCCTCGTCGATTTCGACACGCGCGGAAGACACCGCACGGTCGTTGTCCAGGTCACGGGCGAAACATGAGTGGAACCCGCCACGGGGCGGAAAGGAGTCATCGAGAATGCGAACCATCATTCGAACGGCAGGTCTGGCGCTGATCGCCGCCGCGGCGATCGGCGTCGAGACGGCCGACGCGCAGCGCGGCCGGGGCGGAGGCCGCGGCTTCAATCTTCCGCCGCTCCTGATGGAGACAGACGCGTTTCCGGACGGCGGGATCGTCCCGGAGATGTATGCCGGACGCGGAGGCGTTCAACCGGGCTTCACGTTCTCGAACGCCCCGGAGGACACCGTCAGCTACGCGATCATCTTTCACGACATCGACGTGGCCTTCGGCGGCGGCACCGACGACGTCCTGCACTGGATCGCCTGGAACATCCCCGTCGAGGCGGGCGGCATCCCCGAGGGCGGGTTGCCCGACGGCGCCGTCGAGGGGGCCAACATCATGGGACAGAACGCCTACTTCGGGCCAGGCGCGCCCGCGGGTCCCCGGTATCACCACTACGTCTTCGAGCTGTACGCGCTGAACGAGATGCTGGACCTGCCCGCCAGCGCGGGCCGGGCGGAGCTGCTCGAGGCCATGGCGGGCTCGGTGGTGGCCAAGTCGGCCTACGTCGGCCGTTACCGTGGCGGCGAATAGGCGGGGGCGCGGATCGACTCAGGGCGTATCGCCGGGCTCGATGCGCTCGCGCAGCTCGGCGGCCCGACGGTCGGTTTCCTCCAGCCGGCGGCCGATGCGGAACGTGTAGGCAATAACGGCGGCGGCGCACGCGGCGAATACCAGAAACATCCAGATCATGGGAACGACCTATGGGAACGTCTGCTCGATCCAGTCGAACAGCCGCTCCGGAGGATAGGGAAAGACGTGCCCCGCGCCGGGAATGACCTCGACCCGGACCCGGGCGCCCGCTGCCCGTAACCGATCGCGCGTGCCGCGGGTCAGATCGACCCAGGCGCCGTCGCGCTCGCCCACGGTCAGCAGGAACGGCTTCCCCGACAGCATTTCCAGACTTCCCGCCCCGCTGTAGCCGCCCGGCATGACGACGACCGACGCGAACCGGCCGGCCCGGGCGCGGACCACGTGAAACGCGCCCCGTCCGCCGTTGGATTGCCCGGCCAGGGCGATGCGCGCCGGGTCGTGTCCGCCCTCGTTGTCTTCGAGCCACGCCAGGACCGTGTCCACCACGCCGCCGGCCGTCGATTCCAGCCGCGAACCCAGGACGGCGGGGGAGACGATGATGTAGCCGCGCCGGTCCGCTTCCTCGAGCCAGTAGTTGCGGAGGAACGCGTTGACCATGTTGATGTCCCCGTTGCCGGGCGGCAGCGCGAAGATCACGGGCAGCCGCGACTCCGGGGTCCATGCATCGGGCCGGACGACGGCGAGCGCGAACCGCAGGCCGGCGGGGGTCGTCAACGTGACGTCCTCCCGCGTCGAGGCGCCGGCGCGGGCCGGCGAGGCGAGAACCCCCGCCAGGGCGCACACGGTAACCAGCAGGGAGCGTTTCATGAGCCTGTCAGCGTGTAGGACGACGTGATCTCGATGGCGCCTTCCAGGCTCCGGTACACCGGGCACTTCCCGGCGAACACGCCGTGGACGCGTTCGACGACTTCGGCCCGATCCCCCGCCCCGTCCAGACTGAACGCGACATGGATCCGCTTGATGACGAGCGTACCGCCGTCGGATTCGACCTCGCCACGGACGTCCGCCCGCAGTTTTCCGCCGGACGCGTCGATCTGGCGCGCCTCCAGCGCGCCTCCGAAGGTCCCGACCATTCAGCCGCCGGCGGCCGCCACCACGTAGTCCAGCGTCGTGGCGTGGATCTCGGACAGCCGCGACGTGTCCACGCCGTAGTGGGCGGCGATCCCGCCGTGAACGCCGAACTTCACCGGCGGATCGCCCGCCGGAACTTCGGCCGTTCGCAGCGGGCCCTGTTCCCGGGTGATTCGCACTTCCGATACGTAAACGACGTCGCCCATGGACTACTCCCAGAAGTCTCGAGGATACAACCGGTAGACGTCGACCGGCGCGCCCTCGACCGCACTCAGATAGTCTTCCCAAGCGCGGAACTGCCGCTCGGGTCCGATCACGAAATAGATCCCGCCTGCGACGTCGTCGACGCTCCCGCGCATCCCCGGCAGCACGGTGGAGTACACGCGAGGCATCCGGCGGTGCAGCTCGGCTCCCAGGTCCGGCGTCCGGCCCAGCCGCAGCAGCGCCTCGTGAAACGCCGTCACGGTCCCGGGCGTCAGGCCGTCGGCCAGGTCCGCGGCCATGGACTCGCCCCGGGCCTCGTAGGTCATGTGCGACCGGGTGTTCCGGAACGCCTGCGCGACGGCGTAGTCCGCCAGCGCGGCGTCGGGATCGGCCGTCTCCAGCGTGTCGATGACGAACTGCAGGGTCTCCGGCAACTCGGGTGTGCGCTCGGCGTAGTAGTGCAGCCGCCCCTCGGCGGGCCGGGGCCGCATCCCGTTGCTGTATGCCAGCCCGGCGCTCCACGTCTTCATGAACACGGTATGCCCCCCGCCGCCGGCGTAGAGGTTGGCCGCCAGGTAGTCCAGCAGCGCGTCCGGATCGGTATCGGCGTACCCCGCCATCGGCGCGGAGTTCTGGAACACGCCGCTCTGGGAGTTGGGGTTGAGCAGTCCCACGAACAGCGGGTTGCGTGCGCCGGGATCCCGATCGCGCAGCCGCTCGTCGACCCGGCGGCGCGGATCGTAGCCGATGGCCGCGTGCGGCGCCGCGTCCAGTTCCCCGACCAGGTCGGCCAGACCCGGCGTCAAGGCCCGCTGGTTGGCGGCGGACGCGATCAGGAACAGCCGGGCGCCGCCCGTGCGAAGCAGGTCGCGGCGTACGCCGTCCAGGATCGCCAATGCCGCGGCGGGCCCCATCCGGAGGCCTTCGGCCATCTCGAGGCACAGGTGCGCCCAGTCCTCGGCCAGGCTCGTATCCGGCAGCTCGCTCAGGAACCGGCCGAGGTCGCGCGCGGCGTCGGCCAGGTACGGGTCCGCGCTCGCTTCCATGTCGGACAGGCGGGCGGCCAGCGCGCTTCGGCTCTCGCGCACCTCGGCGAGCGCGGACAGGCTGCGAGCCGCCGCCTCGCGTTCATCGGCGCCGCCGTCCTTGAGCATCCATCGCAACCGGAACACGTTGTGGGCGCGCGTCATGAACGACGTCGAGGCCAGTATCAGCGGGTTCGTCTGGCGCCAATACGCGTTGTAGACACCGCGCACCCAGCTTTCCTCCGAGCCCGCCGTGGTGCGCTCGAGCTGGCCGAGGACCTGGTCCACGAGGTCGCGGATCCGGGGCAGGTTCTCGACGCGCCAGTCCGGATGGACGAGCGCCAACCGCATCCATTCGATCGCGCGCATGGACTCGGCCGTGGAGTTGCCGGCCCCCCGGACGACGAGCTCGACTCTCTCGGTCGCCGGGTTGACACTGAAGACCGCGTCGAGACCGAGGATCTCGTTCCGGAGCCGCTCGCTCATGTCCTCGAACGAGACCGGCACGCCGTCATCGATGACGCCGACGCGCGTCAGCAGCCGCGGCAGGACCGACAGGAACATCAGCCGGTCCTCGTCGATGCCGTCCAGCCGCAGCGCCAGGCCCGCCGTGGCGGACGTCATGCCGTCGAACACGGACGCCACCAGCGGCACGCCGCCGACGTCCGCCACCTCGTACTGCAGCGCGTCGTCCAGCGTCATCGGCGGCCCGTCGACGAACCGGGGCGGCGGCGCGGCGGCCGCGGCGGCCTCGATCTCGAGCGTCCGGGCGTCATAGTCGGCGCGGAACCGGGCCAGGGCCGCTTGCGCGTCGTCGGTCCCGTAGACCGATTGCAGCCGCCCCGACTCGGCCGCCAGGCGCGCGTCGCGCTCGGCGCGGGCCCCGTCGATCAACTCGGGCACGGGCCGTGCGGCCAACAGCCACGGCTGCGTCTCGAGGAGACGCCACCGGTCGACGGCGTCGCTCCACACGTTGCCGCCCGAGGCCAGGAGCGCCTCGATCCGGTCGAGGGCGGGTTCCAGCGTCAGGGATTTCCGGAAACCGCCCTCGCCGTTCAACGTCTCGAGATGCGTGATCCATTGGTCGTAGACGCCGCGGACGCCGAACCGGGGCGGCGACTCGACCAGCTTGGACAGGTTGCGCCGCATCGCGACGACGTGGCTCGCGATCCGGCGGTTGAAGTCCCTGAGATCCTCGGAGGCATCGTCCCAGGAAGCGACCGTCCGGATCTCGTCCATGACGCGGAACCGCAGATCGGTCATCGAGTCCACGTTCATCCGGTCGACGGGCACGCCTCCGAAACCCATCAGGACGGGAAACCCGGACTCCTCGATCGCCTCGCCGAATACGCTCCGCGCGCCGAGCTCGATCTCGCGCGTGCTGGAATCGATGAACCGCTTGTAGAGGTTCGTGGTCGGATCGCCGGCGAAAGTGCCCAGGAACAGGCGCAGCAGCACCCTCCCCTGGATGTCCAGCTCCCGGTCGGCCGGCCAAGCCAGCCAGACGTCGCCCGGCTGCTCGGCGTTCCGGTGGGGATATTCGGCAAAGACGATCTCGCCCGGCGCGGCCGGGGACGCCGCGGGCAGATCCGCCGCCCGCGTCACGGGGCGGTTCGGGCTCACCGGCTCCACGCGGTCCAGAACGGCGCCGATGGCCGCCAGCGCGGGCTCCACCGAGCCGCCGCCGGGCAACCCGACAACGGCCTCGATGTTCGCCAGGTGGTAGTGCGCCTCGTGGAAGCGCCGGATGTCGGCCGGCGTCATCCGGCCCAGGGCCTCGGGCATCCCGCCCGCGCTGAACGACAACGGGTGCCGCGGGCCGTAGATCGCCTGCAGGGCCGCGCGGTGGATGCGCCGGGACGGCTGATCCATCGAGCTGACCATTTCGGCGTACACGGTGCCCTTCTCGTCCAACTCGAGCGCGCCGTCGGCGTTCGCGTCCACGCCGAAGTGGCGGACTTCGCGCCGGATCTCCTCGTCGGTGTAGTCGGGATGGAGCAACGCGTCCAGGCGGGCCTCCAACTGAGCGTGGAACACGTCGACGCCCGCGGCCGTGTAGAAGCTGTAGCAGGTTCGCCGCTGAGCGGTGAAGGCGGTCGACGTGGTCAGCGCCATCGGCTCGCCGCTGGCCACCTCGCGTCCCTTGTTGCCCTTCCCCAACAGCAGGTGTTCCTGCGTGTGGGGCTCTCCCATGTCCGAAGTCGGGTACGTCGTCACGCAGACCAGCGCCTGCGGCACCGACCGGATGTCGAGCAGGTCCAGCGTGAACCCGCTGCGCTCGTGGACGAACCGGGCGCCGACGGCCCGATCCGCGCCGTTCACGTACAGCGCCGAGGTCCGGAAGCCCGCGACGGACTGGCCTTCGGCCAGGGAGTCGTAGGTGAGGGGGCGTTGGGGTTCGGCCTGTGCCATCAGCGAGACCGGCAACAGCAACAGTAGGCGTCGTTTCACTTCGGCGTCCCGGATCGTCTCCGCGCTTGGCCAAGGATATAACGAGACCGCCGAATTATCGAACCCACCGCCCGTTGCGCAGCGGATGAACCACGCATCGGATCACGCCCCCATGTCGGCGTACGTCCAAATAGGACCCGCGGCGTTCCTCGCCGCGGGTGGACAACGAGCGGAGCGAGGCGTCAGCCCAAGTAATAGATCCGACACGATCGGGCGGCCCGACGCGTCTTGGAACCCATGGTGAACCGCCGTTGGTCGAATGGGTGACGGCGCGTTGTCGCGGCGGTCAGGGCGGCTGCGTGTGTGTCAGACGGCGCCATGTCGAGAATCGCTGCCGCCGCGCGGACCGCCGGCATCTCCGCTCCGGCGATTTTCTTGCCGATCGCCCCGCCAGCGGCGCTATCATGCCCGCGTTTCCGGTTCATGGAGGTGGATGCATCATGAAACGGCCACGACTCGTTTCCGGAATCCTCGCGCTGGCCGTTCTGCCGGGCCTTGCCTCCCGAGGCCCCGCCCAGCAGCCGGGCCCGGAGAATGGCGAGTGGCGCTACCTGGGCGGCGATGCGGGAAACACGCGGTCGGCTCCGCATCTGGATCGAATCGACGCGACCAATTTCTCCGACCTGGAAGTCGCCTGGACGTGGCGCGGCGACAACTTCGGACCGGGCGTCGAGTACACGTTCCGGGCCACGCCGGTGTTCGCCGACGGCGTGTTGTACACGGTGGCCGGTCAACGGCGCCAGGTCGTGGCGATCGACGCCGGCACGGGCGAGACCCGCTGGACGTTCCGGGAACCCGAGACGTTGAGGTACCTGCGCTCCCCGAGGACGGATTTCGGCAAGGGCGTCGCCTACGCCGAGGTTGACGGCCACGGCGTAGTGTTCGTCACCTCGCCCGCCTTCTTCCTCTGGGCTCTCGACGCCCGGACCGGCCGGCCGCTGGACGGCTGGGGCGCGCCCATCGGTCTGGACGGATTCCCCGCGACCGGCGTCGTCGACCTGATTCCCGACCTCATGGCGGACTGGGAGCCCTGGCTCGACTGGACCGAGCCGTACGACGCCAACGTGGGCGTGCCGCAACGGCTGGGCATGGTGACCAGCTCGGCCCCTCCGATCGTCGTGAACGGGGTCGTCGTCGTGCTCAGCGGCCATGAACCCAGCTACGACCAGACCCGGATCGAGAACATCCCGGGCGACATCATGGGTTACGACGCGGCCACCGGGGAACATCTCTGGAAATTCCACGTCATCCCGCGTCCGGGCGAGTTCGGCCACGAGACCTGGGAGAACGACGCCTGGCGGTGGTCGGGCGACATGTCGCAGTGGGCGCCCGCCTCCGCCGACCCGGAGCTCGGCCTGGTGTACGTGGTGACGAACGCGTCGACCGTCCAGTCCTACACGGGCCACCGCCCGGGCGACAACCTCTTCGGCGGCAGCGTCCTCGCGCTGGATGTCGAGACGGGCCGGCGGCGTTGGCACTACCAGGTCCACCGCAGCGACCAGTGGAACTACGACATCCCGACCGCGCCCATCCTGCTGGATCTCACGGTAGACGGCCGCCCCGTGCCGGCGCTGATACAGAACACGAAGCAGGGCCTGGTCTTCGCGCTCGACCGCGAGACCGGCGAGCCGATCTGGCCGATCGAGGAACGCGAGGTCATCCAGACCCAGGTGCCGGGCAATTACACGGCCTGGACGCAACCCTACCCGAGTTGGCCGGAACCGTTGGACCCGATCGTGTGGGACGGGATCACCGAAGAGTTTCTTTTCGACTACACGCCCGTGCTGAAGGAACGGTCCGAGGAGATCCTCAGCGAGTTCCATGTCGGCGGCCTCTACGTTCCGCCGCTGCCGTATCCGCACGGCAACGACTACATCAACGTCGTCGGCTGCCTGGGCGGACTGAACATCTATCACCCGCCGGTCGCCGACCCGACGACCGGGATCATGTATGCGCCGCACAACCGGGCGTGCAGCGCCCCGGGATATCTCGTGCCGACGATGGGGATCGACGAGGAACGGGGGCTGCCGGGACTGAGCGCCGAGGCCTGGCGCGGGCGCGAGCGCCACACGCCGACAACGGGTACGACGGTCGCCGCGTGGGCGCCGGGCGGACCCGCAACGGGCGGTCTGCCCTCGATCGACGGTCTGCCGGTCTACAAGCCGCTCTTCCAGGGACTGGCCGCCTACGACATGAACACGGGCGAACGGCTCTGGGACATTCCCATCGGCCGGACTCCCGAGCGCATTCGGAACCATCCGCTCCTGGAAGGCGTCGACGTTCCCGATTTCGGGGGCACCGGACACTCGATCCAGATGGTCGTCGGCGACCTGCTCGTGCAGACGACCGAGGATTTGCGAGGCGAGACCGAGACGAACGAGAACGGCATGCCCATGCTGCACGCCCGCGACAAGCGCACGGGCGAGATCCTGGCCAGCGTCGAGATTCCCGTGCCCGGGCAGTACGGGATGATGACCTACATGCACGAGGGGCGGCCCTACATCGTGGTCCAGTCCGGCAGCGCGCGGCGCGGTCAGCCGGGCGCCCTGGTGGCGCTGACGCTGCCGGATTAGGAAGGGGGTGCGTCATGGCAAACCGATCGGATGATCCTCCGAACGGGGAACCCCAGCCCGAGAAGACGGGTATTTCCCGCCGCGAGTTGCTGAAGCGGGCCGGCATGGCCGGCGCCGCCGGCGCGTTGCCGCTGTCGGCCGCCGCGCCCGCGGTCCCATCCGAACCCGCGCAGGAACCGTTCGAGGCCCTGACGGCGGCGGAGTCCGATACGCTCGAAGCGATCGTCGCCCGGCTGATCCCTTCCGACCGGAACGGACCGGGGGCGATGGAGGCACGCGCGGCCCACTACATCGACCGCGCGCTCGCCGGGCCCCTGGCGTCCTCGCGGAACGCCTATGCGTCCGGACTGGCCGCCGTCGACCGCTATGCCGAAGAGTCCCGCGGCGCGCCGTTCATCGAGCTGGGACCCGAGGCCCAGGATGCCGTCCTCGGCGACATGGAGTTCGATCGGGCCACCGGTTTCAACCCCGACTCCTCGACGTTCTTCGAGCTGGTGAGAACGCACACGATCGAGGGAACCTTCTGCGACCCGTATTACGGCGGCAACGCCAACTTCGTGGGCTGGGACCTGATCGGCTACCCGGGAGTCCGAACCGTCGTGACCGCCGACGAGCAGCGAATGGAGCGAACGCCGCCCTCCAACCGTCGGTCGGCCTACGACTACCCGATGTTCACGAAGGGAGGCGCGTGATGGCCCAGACGTTGCCGCCCGCCGACGTCGCCATCGTCGGCGTCGGAGCGGTCGGCGGGGTGGCGGCGCTGCCGCTGGCCCGCGCCGGACTCGTCGTGGTCGGCCTCGAAGCGGGCCCGTGGTTGGGCCCGCGCGACTTCGCGCCCGACGAGCTCCGGAACAACGTCCGCGGATGGCCGCAGTCGGCTCAGAAGGCGAACCGCGAGGTGCCGACGCACCGGCCGAACGCCTCGGCGCCGTACTCCCCGCGACGCGCGATCCACCCGATGATGAACGCCGTCGGAGGCACGTCGCTCCACTACTGGGGCCAGAGCTGGCGTCTCAACCCGTGGGACTTCAGGGTCGTCAGCGAAACCACGCGTCGATACGGGGCCTCCCGCATCCCGCCCGGATCGACGGTCGAGGACTGGCCTTTCGGTCTCGACGAGCTGGAACCGTACTACGACAACGTCGAACGGGAGGTCGGGATCTCGGGCCAGGCCGGCAACATCGACGGGACGATCGACCCCCGCGGCAACATCTTCGAAGGACCCCGAAGCCGCTCCTACCCCATGCCGCCCCTCCGAGGCAGCGGGTTTACCGAACACATGGCCGACGCCGCCCGCGGGCTCGGCTGGCATCCGTTTCCGGGACCGGCGGCCATCACGTCGGAAGCCTACGATGGACGTCCCGGCTGTGTCTTTCACGGGTTCTGCTCCCGGGGCGGATGTCACGTGGACGCCAAGAGCTCGACGGCGGTGTCGACGATCCCGAAGGCCCAGGAGACCGGAGACTTCAACATCCTGACGCACGCGCACGTGACCCGGATCGAGGTCGACGACGACGGCCGCGCCACGGGAGTCACCTTCATCCGCGACGGACAAGAGTACTTCCAGCCCGCCCGCGCCGTCCTGCTTGCCAGCTACACCTACGAGAACGTCCGCACGCTGCTGCTGTCGACCTCGGACGCGTATCCGAGGGGGCTTGCGAACAACCACGGCCAGGTGGGCCGTCACTATTTCAGTCACGCGACCGGGGCCGGGGTCACCGCGCTGTTCCCCTTCGAACTGAACAACTGGTACGGCGCCGCGGCGCAGGGGGTGGCCGTCGACGACTGGGCCGACGACAACTTCGATCATGCCGGCGTCGACTTCATCGGCGGGGGCAACCTCTGGATCTATACCGAGCGCCGTCCCATCGCCGCGGCGCGGATGGACACGTTCGGACGCGCCCCGCGGTGGGGCTCGGAGTGGAAGGCGTTCATCCGGGAAAACGCCGACCGGTGGACGAACACCTACATTCAGAAAACGACGCTGCCCTACGAGGACAACTACCTGGACCTGGATCCCGAAGTCACCGATCCCCTTGGATTTCCCGTCTGTCGGATCACGGCCGACTTCAAGGACAACGAGCGACGGATCGCCGCCTTCATGCAGGAGAGGATGGTCGAGTGGTTCACCGCGGCCGGCGCCATCGACACGATTCGCCTGGGCCTGGGAACGATGGGACCCTCCACCCATGCTTATGGAGGCACGCGGATGGGCGACGACCCGGACACGAACGTCGTCGACCGGTGGGGCTTTTCGCACGAAGCCGGCAACCTGGGCGTCCTCGGCGCCTCCGTGATGGGCACCAGCGGCGCCCGGAACCCGACGTTGACGGCCCAGGCGCTGGCGTGGCGGACGGCCGAACACCTGGTCCGGAACTGGCGGACCATCGGAGAGGTCTGAAGATGGGAGGGAGCATGACGGGCAGACTGGGCATACTTTCCGTTCTTGTGATCCTGTCGGCGCCGACGGGCGCTTCGGCCGCCGCTCGCCAGAGTGGGGCCGACTCCCTGCCGGCGGGCTACCTGGACCCGATCCCCATCCTCGAAGCGGCCGAGGCGGCCATCGGCGCCGACAACCTGCAATGCGTGACGATCTCCGGGACGGCGACGGCCAACATCGTGGGCCAGCAGCGCTTGCATGCATGGGACGTCGACTGGCCCGACGCCGCGCCGTTGATGAACTACACGCGCACCATGAACTGGGAAACCGGGACGATGACGGAGGAGTTCGACCGGGAGCCGGGACGGAACCCGGCGTCATGGAAGTGGGGCCTGGGATGGCTGGACGGCACGCCGACGCAACGGAACGTGCGCCAGAGGTTCGTGGTCACCGGCGACGCGGCCTGGCACGTCGACGGGGCCGGGGGCGATCCGGTCGCGGCCCGGCCCGAGGACGCCGAACTCTGGCAACTGGACCTGTGGCTCAATCCGCACGGGTTTCTCAAGGCCGCCCGGTTGCCGGGCGCCGACCCGAAGGCCGCATGGCGATGGGAACTGGGAGAAATGGGCCGCGACGGGCCGACGAGCGATCCGCCGATGGTGAGGATCGTTTCGATCACGGTACTCGGCAAGTACCGTGTGGACGCCACGATCAACGACGAGAACCTGCTCCAACGCATCCACACCTGGGTTCCCGATCCCGTCCTGGGAGACATGAACTACGAGCACGAGTTCACGAACGAGAGCTATGTCGATGTCGGCGGCGGCGTACGCTTCCCCACAGGCTGGCACCATCACGCCGGCTGGGACGACAACTACCAGGCGCAGAGCATCACCGCCGGCCACAACGCGTTCGGCGGCGAGCTGGCGGACGTTCGGGCGAACGCGTGTCCGGATTCCGTGCCCGTGCCCGCCTCCGTGCAGGGCGCGACGTTTTCCGTCGGCGTGGAGACGACGGAGCTGGCCGACGGCGTGTACCTGCTGGGAGGCGCCTCCCACAACAGCGTCGCCGTCCGGTTCGACGACTTCGTCGCCGTCGTGGAGGCGCCCATCGACGAGGCGCGCAGCCTGGCCGTCATCGAGGAAGTCGTCCGGCTCGTCCCCGACCGGCCCATCCGGTTCCTGGTCAACACGCACCAGCACCACGACCATATCGGCGGGCTGCGAACGTACATGCATATCGGGGCGACGATCGTCACGCACTGGACGAACTTCGAGTTCTACACCCGGGACGTCATGAACTACGATCAGCGAACGCTCGAGCCCGACATGCTTTCGCTGTGGCCGCCCACCGAGCTCGCCGAGGGGTACCAGTACGAACGCGTCACCGAGAACTACGTGTTGAGCGACGGAGACCGCAACATGCACATCTCCTACGTCCAGCCGCTCCAGCACGTCGAAGGCATGCTGATGGCTTACCTGCCGAGGGAACGGATCGTCATTCAAGCCGACCTGCTCGACACCCACGAGGGGTTGCCCGACGCCGCCGGCGCGGCGCACCGGGCGCTCGTGACGCAGGTGGAACGTCTCGGCCTCGACGTCGACACGATCGTCCCCATCCATGGCGAGCCGGTTTCGTGGGACGAGTTCCTGCGCGTGTTCGAGTAGGCGAGGCAAAACACCGACATGCTGGTTTACGAAGGAACCATCGAGGACGAGGGCGCGGTGATCCGATTCCTGCGCCGCGAATCCGACAAGCTGCGGGCGCTGCGCCGTGTCGTCATCACGCCGGAGAAGACCGTCGTTCTGGACGTCAACCGCGACGCGATGGAGTTTCCGGGCCTCACCTACGGTTCCCAGGTCCTGGAGCGCCTGCTCCGGGAGCTGGGCGTGGTCTTCACAGCGGCGATCCTTCACGACCCCGGCGCCACGGCGAACGGGGTCAAGGAATACGAGCTGACGGCCCGTCACCCGTGGGGCCACGACCGCGTCCTGTGACGGACACGTGGTCCGAGGGAAGGGACGCTCAGCGCGCCGTGTACTCGGTCAGCGCTCGGTAGAGCAGCGAGGCGAACAGCGCGAGGCGCGCATCCGCGCGGCCCGGGAACGTCCGGTCGATGTAGTCGAGCGTGTCGAACGGCGTGTGCCAGACGCGGCCGTCCTCGCCGTAGCGGGCATCGACCTGCACGTAGCCGTCCTTGTCGCCCAACGCCCAGTTGGTGGATTCGAAATAGGCGTACTGGATGCCGGCGTCCTTGAACGGCGCGTGATCCGAGCAGTCGCACGTCGTCCCGGCCGGGTACTCCGGATTCTCGCCGGTCTGGGTCCGGAGACGGAGACCGTCCTCCAAGGCCCGCGCCAGGATCCAGTCGCGCAGGACGCCGTCCGGGCCCGCGCTTCCGTAGACGTACGCGATCTCGCCGACGATCAGGCTGTCGAGGTTGATCATGGCCACCGTGTTCCCGATCGCTTCGTCGGACATGGACTCGACGTAATGGCGGGAGCCGGCCAACCCCTGCTCCTCCGCGCCGAACGCGATGAAGCGGATCGTGTACGGGGTCTCGACGTCCCGCAGGGCCTCGGCGGTTTCGAGCATCAACGCCACGCCGGAGGCGTTGTCGCCCGCCCCCCGGCCGCGCACCTCCGAGTCGTAGTGCGCGCCCACGATGATCTCCCGCCCCGACGCCCCCGGCTTGACGGCGATGACGTTGTCCGACGTCAACTCCGCACCGCGCCGCCGATCCTCCGGCTCGAAGTCGAAGGATTGCCGCTCGGCGGCGTATCCCAGGTCCTCGAGAACGCCGTGGATATACCGGGCGGCCCGGGCCTCGGCCGGCGAGCCGGCCAGCCGGGCGCCTATGTCCTCGGACAGCGCGACGATGTGCGCGCGGGCCGCCCGGCCGGCCGTCTGGGCCGCAGCGGCGGGGATACCCGTCAGCGTCAGGAGGGGGACGATGAGAAGCGGACGGAATCGGTGTACCATGCCGCGTTCAGTTTATCGAATCATGAACGGCTTGCGCACACCGAGGGTTTCGAACGGCGATGGCCGGTAGAACGATCCTCTACCTGGTCCGGCACGCCCAGAGCCGGCCGTCCAACCGCCGCGACGAGCCCGACTGGCAGTTGAGCGAGGTCGGGCGCCGCCAGGCCCGCCTGCTGTCGCCCCTGCTGGCGCCGCTCGGGATCGACAGCATCGTGTCGAGCCCCTACACGCGCTGCATGGACACGATCCGCCCGTTCGCCGAAGACACGGGCATGGCGATCGACGTCGACGACGACCTGCGCGAGCGCCGGATCACGATCGGGCTCCGCCGGGACTTCGAGTCGGTCATGGCCGAGTCGTGGCGAGACTTCGGTTACGCCCTTCCGGGTTGTGAGACCTCGCTGGAAACGCAACGGAGAATGGGTCCCGCGATCGAGCGGATCGTCCGGACGCACGCGGGGCGGAGCGTGGCCGTCTGCTCTCACGGCAACGCCATCAGCCTGTTCCTGCACTCGCTGGACGCGGCATTCGGGATCGACCACATGCTGGCGCTTCGAAACCCTGACGTCGTGCGGATACTGGCGGACGGCCACGGATTCGAGCGGGACGCGGCGTTCGAGCTGCCCGGGCTCGACGACGTCGCGACCGACCACACCGAGAGCCCGATCGAATGGTGACGGCCGCGTTGTCCTAACGCGC
The DNA here is from genome assembly GCA_022821145.1 of Acidobacteriota bacterium. Taxonomy (GTDB): domain Bacteria; phylum Acidobacteriota; class Terriglobia; order 20CM-2-55-15; family 20CM-2-55-15; genus JAJEDW01. The sequence goes on along the minus strand of JAJEEE010000024.1, from coordinate 85,251 downwards.
GGCGGCGCTTTTCCTATCGCGCCGCGGCGTCGCCGACCAGCGCGGGGATCGAATAGAGGGACGTTCGGGCGGTGAAGTAGACGGTCATGCCGTCGGGACCTCCGAAGGCCAGGTTCGCCGCCCCCTCGGGCAACAGAACGCGGCCGATCAGATCGCCCGCCGCCGAGTAGATCTGGGCGCCGTCGCCCGAGCTGGTCCAGACGTTGCCGAGCGCGTCGCACCGGATGCCGTCGGGGAAACCCACGTCGATGGACGCGAACACGTCGCCGCCCGATACGGCGCCGTCCTCGGCGACCACGTAGGCGCGGATGTTCCGCGGGTCCCCGGAATCGGCGACGTACAGCGTCGCCTCGTCGGGCGCGAAGCAGAGTCCGTTCGGACGCACCATGTCGGTGACCACCGCCGTCGTTTCGCCCGTCGACTCGTCCAGGCGGTAGACGTAGTTGCCGGGCGTTTCCTGTTCCCGGTCGCCCAACCCATAGTCCGGATCCGTGAACCAGATCGTGCCGTCGGACCGGACGACGACGTCGTTGGGCGAGCTGAGCCGCGTGTCCATGTACCGTTCGACGAGAGTGACGATCGTGCCGTCCGCCTCGGTCCGCGTGATCCGCCCGTCGTGCTGCGCCGTGACGAGCCGGCTCTCGAGATCGAGCGTGTTCCCGTTGGACGAGCCGCTCGGGGCCCGGAACGTCTGCACGCCGTTCTCGGCGTCCCACCGCTTCAGCTCGTTCGCCGGGATGTCGCTGAACACGAGATAACCCCCGTCGGAGTCGATCCACACCGGACCTTCGACGAACTGCAGGCCGGTCGCCAGTTGGGCGACGCCGGCGTCGGCGGGGATCAACTCCCGGAACGCCGCCGCGTCCACGACGGTGAACGCCGTCTCATCGAACGCGGGTTCGGGAGTGGCGGCCTCCTCGGCTTCGGGCTCACCCGCGCAACCGAAGGCGAACACCAGTGAAATCGTGACGATCATGCGTTTGGGGTACACGGGCGGCTCCTTACTTTTCGACTAGTCTTCGTCCTCGGCGGAGGATCCGGCAAAAACCCGCGTCCCGTCCGCCAGGACGACGGTGCTCGCATTGCCCACGTGGGGCGCGTTCTTGGCGCGGTAGCCCGTGACGGTCACGATGTCCCCCTGCTCGAGGGAATCGCGCCGCCAACCGCGCCGCATCAGGCCGTTCGGGCTGCTGAGCTCGAAGTCCCATTCGACGAGCTCGCCGTTCTCGTCCTCCACCTCGATGTAGAACCGGGCGTGCGGGTTCATCCATTCGACGCGCGTCACCGCGCCGGTCAACTCCAACGGCAGGTCCCTGGAGAACTCGGCCGAGAAGGCATGGTGGGCGGCCGCCGCGTGCGCCGACCCGCCGGCCGCGAGCACGAGAGCGGCGGCCAGCACGATCGGCGACAACCGTTTCATCGTCTTCATCGTCATCAACTCCTCAATCCGGATCGAAGTACTGGGTCGATTTCTCGTTCTCGATGCAGACGAACTCGATCAGCGCCGTGTCGAGCATGATCTGGTGGTTCACCTTCACGGTGAACGGCTCGGTGTACGCCATCGGGTCCTCGACCGTAACGACGATCTCCATGTCGCCGTAGTTCGCGCGCGTGAACCGCTCGGTGATGACGCCCCCGTCCGTCAGCGGACTCCCGTTGACGTCGAGCCAGCCCTCGTCTCGGAAGTTCGTCGTGGTCACGACCAGCGTGTCGCCTTCCCAGCGCCCGGTCGAATAGCCGTACCACCAGGGCTGCGGGTCGTTGTCGGGCGAGGGCCGTCCGTCCAGAAAGATCTCCCGGATGCCGGCGTTGCCCTCGTAAATGATCACCATCACGTCCTCGGTCTGGACGATCCGGCGCGGCTGCGGGTGCAGGTGGAACTGCATGTGGCCCATGGGCAGGCAGTTGGCGTCGGGGTTGTTCTTCATGTTGTCGGCCATGCGCTCGTCGCGCACCGCGGCGCCCCACTCCGTGTAGGGCGCCCCGCCCTCGATGTTCGCGCCGATGTCGAAGAACGTCGCGTTCGGTATCCCGTCCGGGGGCGGCGGCGGCGGTTGGGGCGGCGCGTCCGGCTCCGGCCCGTCGCCTGCGCCCTGCGGGCGCCGCCGGCGGTTCTCCCAGATTCCGGAAAAGTCCACGGCGCCCCAGTAGGTTCGCGGCGCCGGGGCCTCCAGGTCGGGTTCCCCGTCGGGAGTCCTGGGCACGTTGCGCGTCGGGTAGTCGGGCCACTGCGCCAGAAGCGACGGGGCCGTGACGGCCATGAGCGCGACGGCGCCCACGGCCCCTAGAAGTGTCTTCATCGAGCCTCCAGCCGATCGACTTCCATACGGGATCGATCAGTGCGTAATCTATGCAAGACGCTGGACAAAAGCAAGGAACGGAAGCCGTGGACGGCTTCCGTTTTCAGAACCCGTACATGTGCTCCACGGGGTCGATGACCGTGTCCTGCCAGTCGAGCCGTTGGGCGGCCTCTTTCCGCGTCGCCGCCTCGCCCGATTCCACCATGGAATCGAGGCACGCCAGTTGGCCGGCGTCGAGTTGGCCGGCCGCGAGCGCCTTCTCCCAACTCGCGAAGTCGCGTTCGTCCCATGCGCGCGCCATTGTCGTCCACCCCTCGTTCAACGCCGGCGCCGCGATCCGGCACGGCGCCGGCAACGTTACCGAACAGGTTGGCATTACGGGACGCGGTCGTCAAGCCGACGCGGCGCCGATGGATGCGGCATCTTCGTTGACTTGCGCCGCGCGTTCCGGTACTACACCGGTACGGGAGGAGACACCGATGAGAACTCCACTGCTGGTTTCGATCGCCGCGCTCGCGTGGATGTCGGCGGACACGACGCCGGCCCTCGCGCAGAACGATTACACGCCGCCGCGAACGCCCTGGGGCGACCCGGATCTTCAGGGCACGTTCACGAGCGACGACTCGATCGGCGTCGGCATGCAACGGCGGCCGGAATTCGGCGACCGGCTCTTCCTGACCGAGGAGGAATACCGGGAACGCGTGGAGCAGCAATCGACGCGGGCGGCGGACCTGCTCACCACCGAGTTCGAGGACCCGGACCGGAACATCGGCACGGGACCGCCGGCCCACTGGCTGGAGCTGGGCGACGAGTTCTCGCGCCAGACCTCGCTGGTGATCGATCCGCCCGACGGCCGCATTCCCGAGATGACGCCCGAGGGCGAGGCCCGCCGGGCGCTGGGCGCGTTCAGCGTGGACCGGCCCGCGTCCTGGGAGGACTTCACGCTCTACATCCGCTGCATCACGCGCGGGGTGACCGGATCGATCATCCCGGTCATCTACGGCAACGGGACCCGGATCGTGCAGGCGCCCGGCTACGTCGCCATCACGAACGAGATGGTGCACGAGGCCCGGATCATCCCGCTGGACGAGGGCGAGTTCGTCGGTGACGACATCCGCATGTACATGGGCGACTCCCGCGGCCGCTGGGACGGCGACACGCTCGTCATCGAGACCCGCAACCTGACCGACCGGACCGGCGTGCAGGTCAACGGCGGCGGCAACCGCCACAGCGAGGACATGGTGCTGACGGAGCGCATCCGCCGCACCGGCCCGGACCGGCTCTACTACGAGGCCACGTTCAACGACCCGCGGACGTGGACCGCGCCGTGGACCGTGGGTTTCCCGATCGTCGAGAAGCCGACCTACGACGTCTTCGAGTACGCGTGCCACGAGGGCAACAACGCCATGTTCAACATGCTGAGCGGCGCGCGGGCCGACGATGCCGCGGCCGCTAGCGAGGCGGATTAGCCAGATCCTCGCGGTGCTCGACGCCGCGGCGGTGGAGCGTCTCCAGGTACGCCCGCATGCCCTCCGGATCGACGTAGGGGTGCGGGTCTCCCTCCTCGCGCGCGGCCAGCCGGTCGCGCCGCTCGAAGATCTCCGCGCCCGCCGGGTGGTTCGTCAGGTTCACTTCCAGGCCGGGCATCTCGAGGACCCGCTCGACGCTGGCGACGTACTGCTCGGCCGCGTCGAGGTCATACACGGTGTTCAGGCCGAGTCCGCCCAGCATGAACGCGCGATGTGCGTTCTCCCCGTCGCGGACCGTGAACTCGAGCGATGTCACGCCCGGCGTGTGCCCGGGCGTCACGTACAGCCCGACGGTCGTGTCGCCGACGGTCAGCGTGTCGCCGTCGGCGATGACCCAGTCGCGCTCCATCGGCGGGAAGACGCGTTCCACGCCGCGCGAGCTGAGGTAACCGCCGCGTTCGTAGATCTCCCAGTCGCGTTCCGCCATGCCGACGCGGGCGCCGGTCCGTTCCTGGATCGCGCCCGCGCTACCCGCGTGATCGAAGTGGGCGTGCGTCACGATGACGTATCGGATCCGGTCGGGATCGAGCCCCACCTCGCGGACGGACCGGAAGATGTGGCCGTCCTGATCCGGATAGAGCGCGTCGATCAGGATGAGGCCGTCGCTGGTGGTCAGCACGTAGGCGCTGACGGCTTCCAGGCCGACATAGTACAGGTTGTCGAAGATCTGGAACGGCGCGACCGGGTTCAGGTTGTCCTGCGCCTTGAGGGAACCGGCCGCGGCCGTCACGGCGAGCAGCACGCAGCCGGCAACCCGGCGCAGGCGTCGGTTCAGGAGCATCGTCATGGGCATCCCTCCGGAATGGCACTACAATAACCCAACCGGGACACGGAACCCAGGAGGCGTTCATGCATCGGATGACCCTGATTGCCGGACTGATCCTTGCCTGCACGGGGTGTGGGACGGCCGAGGAGATCCGCCTGCTCACGGCCGGTTCGTTCGAGGACGCCCTGGTGCGGATCGCCGAGAGTTACAAGGCCGAAACGGGGCACGACATCACGATCGAGACCGGCACGACGCCGGTGATGCGGGAACGGCTGGCGGCGGGTGAGACGTTCGACATCGTGATCGGCACGTCGGCCCTCCTTGAATTCGCCGCGGAGCGGGGACAGGCCCCTCCGGACATCTCGCGGGCGCCGGAAGTGGGGCGCGTCGGCGTCGGCGTGGCCGTCCGGAGCGCCGTGGACGTTCCTCCCGTGCAGACGCCGGAGGAGCTCGAAGCGCTGCTGCTCTCCGCCGACACCATCGCCTACAACCGCGGCTCGTCGGGCGTCTACGTCCAGTCGATGATCGAGTCGCTGGGCATCGCCGGGGAAACCGCGTCGCGAACGACGCAGTACGACAACGGGACGCAGGTGATGGCCCACGTCATCGAGGGCGGCGGCCGGGATCTGGGCCTGGCGCCGTTGACCGAGGTCCAGGCCAACGCGCCCAACAACGTCGTGATGATTCCCCTGCCCGACGCCGTGCAGAACTACACCCGCTACAGCGCCGTCGCCGCGCCCGGCGCCGTCGCCCCGGCCGCGGACTTCGTCCGTTACCTGACCACGTCGACGGCCCGCGACGCCCTGATCGCAACGGGCGTGGATTAGGCCGAGCGAACGGACGCTCGAACCGCATCGGAACGCCTGTAATGCAACCGCCGGAAAACCGCGGCGTCGACTGGACCGGCGTCCGTCCCGACGACGCCCCCATCGAGCCGCTCGACGGCCGCACGTTCGTCGCGCGGCTGCGGCTGCTCAGCGACCGCGTCCGTGACCTGACCCGGCTTCAGAGGGCCCGCGCGGACCGACAGACGCATGAAGGGCGATCATCTCGAGATCCTGAACGCGCTTCATGACGGTAATATGGCGTTCCCACCCATGTCCGGAGTGTCTCGCACACATCCGGGAAACTCGGCCGCTCGTCGTGTTCCGCGAGTCGCCTCGCCGCGAGAATCCAATCCGACTCCAGCGTGAGGAATGGGAATTATCCCTATCGCGAAGTCTCTGGAAAAGCGGAAACCGCGGAAATTGGCCGCCGGAACGGCGCCGTACACGCGGACTCGGCGGTCCACTTTGCGAGTGTCTCGTTGACTCTCTCATGTTGACGATATAGGCTTGGCATATGCCGACGGACAGATCGGGCATTCCCAGCTCGGCGCGTCATGCGCGTCTGTTTCGCAACGGCCGAAACCAGGCGGTTCGAATCCCCCGAGAGTTCGAAATGACCGCGGACGAAGTGGTCATCTTCCGGGAAGACGATCGCCTGGTCGTCGTGCCGGTCGAGCGGCGTCCATCGCTGGCTGAGATCCTGTCTCAACTGGAGCCCTTCGACGAGGGCTTGCCGAACGTTCCGGATCCCCCGACACAGCCCGAAGACATTTTCTGAGGTGTCTCGACCACGATACATGTTGGACACCAACATCGTGTCCGACCTCGTGCGACGACCCGACGGACCGGTTGCCCGACGCGCCGCCGCACAGGTCCCGGGGAGTATCGCCGTGAGCATTATCGTAGCCGCAGAACTTCGATACGGGCTCCAACGGCGCGGCTCGACCCGCCTGACAACTCGGCTGGAGGCCGTGCTCGAAGCGATCGAAACGCTTCCGCTGACGGAACCCGCAGACCGACACTACGGCATGATTCGCCTTGAACTGGAAAGGGTTGGAAAACCCATTGGCCACAACGACCTTCTGATCGCCGCCCATGCCCGAGCCATCGGCGCAACGCTCGTAACCCACAACACGCGCGAATTCGGGCGCGTTCCCGAGCTGGTGGTCGAGGACTGGGGCTGACTCCGGCCGACGCGGCATCGCGTCGACGGCTTCGGAACGCGCCCCAACTTGCACCGGCTTCGGGGCAGGCCGCAGGTTGCAAGACTCTTCATGGCATCCCAGAATGGCACTACAATACCCCGACCTAATACACGGTATCGAGGAGGCGTCCATGAGGCGACTGATCCCGACATGCGGCTTGATCCTGGCGTGCGCGACCGCCGGTGCGGCCGAGGAGATCCGCGTGCTGACCGCCGGCTCGCTCCAGCGCGCGCTGGCGCGGATCGCGGAGAGCTACAAGACCGACACCGGGCACGACATCACGATCGAGGTCGGCACCACGCCCGTGATGCGGGAGCGGCTGGCGGCCGGTGAGACGTTCGACATCCTGATCGGCACGTCGGCCCTGCTGGAATTCGCCTCGGAACAGGGACAGGCGCCGTCGGACGTCTCGCGGGCGCCCGAGGTGGGGCGCATCGGCGTCGGCGTCGCCGTGCGGGGCGCCGTGGACGTCGGCCCGGTGCAGACGCCCGAGCAGCTCGAAGCGCTGCTGCTCTCGGCCGACACGGTCGTCTACAACCGCGGTTCGTCGGGCGTCTACGCGCAGTCGATGATCGCGTCGCTGGGCATCGCCGGGCGCATCGCGGACCGGACGACGCAGTACGCCAACGGCGGACAGGTGATGGACCACGTCATCGAGGGCTCGGGCCGCGATCTGGGCCTGGCGCCTCTGACCGAGATCCGCGCGAACGCGCCGAACGGCATCGTGACCATCCCCCTGCCCGACGCCGTGCAGAACTTCACGCGCTACAGCGCCGTCGTCACCCCCGGCGCCGTCGAGCCGGCCGCGGACTTCGTCCGCTACCTGACCACGTCGATCGCCCGCGACGCCCTGATCGCGACCGGCGTGGATTAGGCCGCGGGGATGGACACGCCTACGGCGTCGGAACGCCCGTGACGCGGCCGCCGGACGATCGCGGCGTCGACTGGACCGGCGTCCGCCCCGACGACTCCCCCATCGCGCCGCTCGACGGGCGCACGTTCGAGGCGCGGCTGCGGCTGCTGAGCCAACGCGTCCGTGACCTGACCGTGCTTCGGAAGGCCTGGATGGAGCCGCAGATGCATGAAGGACGGTCATCTCGAGATCCTGAACGCGCTCGATGACGGTCACGTCGAGTTCGTTTCGGCACACGTAGTCCGTGGCTTCGATCGACAACCTGATCGCCTCGACATGACGCGCGGCAGGCTGGGGGTCCTGCGGGACGTCATCGAATTCTGCGATAACCGAAAACGGTTGGGGCCGAGGCAAGTCGACCACCCACACTTGCCGCTATTCCGGTGAATCGTACGCTACGAGTCTCGCAACAGCGTTGTCGCCGGCACTCTCGACGCGCGCCTCGCGGCCGGCCAGGCCGAACAGAACGCAACGAGAAGCACGACAGCGATGGCGGCGGCGATCGTCGCGGGATCGGTCGGGCTGACGCCGTAGACCAGGCTCGAGATCAGCCGGCCGAACACGGCGGCCCCGATCGCGCCCAGTACGATACCCGCGCCCGCCACCGTCATCGCGGCCAGGACGACCCGGCCGAACACCCGTCGCGGATGCTCCCCGAGCGCGATGCGGACGGCGATCTCGCTTCGCCGGGCGCCGACGGCGTACGATTGCGATCCGTAGATTCCCAGGCACGCCAGGCACAGCCCGATGATCCCGAAGAAGCCGGACAACCACGCCGTCAGCCGTTCACGGGCCAGTAGGTCCTCGATCCGATCCGTCAGCGTCTGGACGTCGAAGACCGGAATATAGGGGTCGAGATTTCGGATCTCGCTCCGAACCCTGGGCGCCAGACTGGCCGCGTCGACCCCGTCGGCCCGCATGACGAACGTCATGAGGCCGAGCGCCGCGTCCTGCAGCGCGGGGACGTAGATCGTGGGCTTGACGGGCTCGGTGATCCGGCTGTACTTGGAATTGTCCACGACGCCGACGACGGTCAGAGTCCACCCCGGACGCAACACCAGGTTCAGATCGACCGGCCGGCCCACGGGGCTGCGATCCGGGAAGAACCGATCGGCGAACAACCGGTTGACGACGGCGACCCGGGCCGATTCTCCGGAGTCCGACTCCGTGATGTCGCGGCCTTCCCGGATCGGTATTCCGAGCGCTTCGAAGTATCGCGGGCCGACCCAGTTGACGCTCACCTGCTCCGACTCGTCGGGACCGTCCGGAAACGAAACCATCGTGATGGTCCGCGTCGGTCCCATGGGGCCGGCAGCCGCCATGCTGGCGACTCGGACGCCCGGAAGGTCGTTCAAACGCTGGCGAACGTCCCGAAAGAAGCCGGTGGCCGCCGCGTCCCGACGGTCCGCCACCGCGGGGTCGACCGAGGCGAGAAGGACGCCCTCGGTCTCGATGCCCAGATCGACGCGAGCCGTCTCCTGCAGCGAGCGAATGAACAGGCCGGCGGCGACCAACAGGATGAACGAGGTCGCCACCTGGGCCGCCACCAGGGCGTGCCGCACGAAGACGCCGGGGCGCGGACCGGCTCCGCCCGCGGCCAACTGCTCGACCGGCGAGACTTGGGCCGAGACGAACCACGGGGCCAGGCTCGACACGATTCCGGTCCCGACCGACAACACCGCGACGAACCAGAACACGCGCGCGTCGAGCGCAAGGGCAAGGTCGACGGGATCGTTTCCGAACACCGGTAACGGCGCCATGGCGCGGACGCTCCAGTACGCGGCGAACCCGCCGGCCAATCCTCCACACACCCCGAGCGCGACGCCGTGAAGCACGATTTGCCGAGCCAGCGTTCCCCGCCGCGCGCCGAGAGCCAGCCTCATGGCGAGCTCCCGCCGTCGCTGCATGCCGCGGCCCATCGTCAGGGTGGCCACGTTGACGCACGCGATCGACAGGGTCAGCCCCGCTACGATCGCCATGGCCGCCAGCGGGTCCGACAAGGCGTCGCGCCGATCGGACATGCCGCCCGCGGCCGGCAGCAGGACCAGCCGGATGGCCTGGATCCGCTCGCGTCGTTCCGGAACGGCGGCAGACTCACCGTCGAGCTCGTCCATGAGAATGCCGTGAAGGGCCGTCTCGAGTTGCGCCGCCGCCTGGTCGATGGACACGCCTGAATCGACGCGTCCCACGATCCGCACCCGGAAGGCGTCCAGATCCGGAACGGGCGTCATCGACGGCATCAACGCCAGCGGCAGAAACAGGTCCGGCGCCGTGTCGCGGGCGACGCCGGTGAACTCGGGCGGCATCACGCCGATGACCGTCATGGGGAGCCGGTTGACGGTGAGAAGGCTTCCAATGATGGCCGGCTCGCCGCCGAGCCTGTCTTGCCAGTACCGATGACCGACCACGACGTGGCGCTCCGCCCGCGACTCGTCCGCCGGCGAGAACCAACGCCCCAACAGCGGATCGACGCCGAGGACGGAGAAGAAGCTGCTCGATACGAACTGCCCCTGAGCCAACTCGGCGCGACCGGTCCCGTACGACGCGGCGAATCGGGCCGGCGGGTCGAACGCCCCCAGATCCGACATCACCGGGCTGCGCACGCGGAGCTCCTCGAAGGTTCGATGCGTGAACGTCACCACCGAACCCAAGCCGGGAGTGGCGTTCGGCGTGTTCGACGGGAACGTGAGGAATACGAGGTCTTGCGGCCGGCGTGCGTGAACCGGGTCGAAAAGAACGGCCTCGGCCACGCCGAATATCGCCGTGTTGGCGCCGATCGTCACTCCAAGAGTCGATACGATCAGCAGAGTGAACAGCGGCGCGCGGACCATGCCGCGGACAACGTCGCGCAGATCGTCCGTCCACACCCGCGCGTCACCCATGCTCCCCGCCTCCGAACGCGGCCAACGGTCTTGTACCGCACCCCACGGCCGGTCGATTCCATACGGCCCCGCCTCGCTGCCAGCCGCGCGGAAACGGGCCGCATCGCGCCGTTAGACTCGACGGCCCCCTCGTTGTGAGCAGGAGGATCGGCAATCAGCCGAGGCGATGCGGTGCGAGGCGCCTCGCCGGCGCCCTTCGAGGACGGAGGAAACGGTTCCTAGACGTCGTCCGATTCCGGCATCCTGTAACCCACCCCGTGCTCGCTGAAGATGTACGTCGGGCGGGCCGCGTCGTCGCCCAGCTTCCGGCGGAGTTTCTTGATGAACGCCCGCACCGAACGCGCGCTGCCGCCGTGGCGCGTCCGCCATACGCGGTGCAGCAGGTAGTCGTATGTGGACACCCGTCCGGCGTTGACCGACATGGCGCACAACAGGTCGTACTCGGTGGCGGTCAGCACCACCCGGTTCCCGCCGAGGGTCACCCGGCGTTCCGCGTAGTCGATGACGAGGCCCCCCGATCGATACGGCTCCTGCGGCGCCTCGTCCCGCCGCAGGGCCGCCTGGATCCGGGCCACGAGCTCGGTCGGGGAAAACGGTTTGACGATGTAGTCGGCCGCACCCGCCTTCAAGGCGCGGGAGATCGTCTCGTCGCGTCCATACCCGGACACGAAGATGACGGGACGACGGGCCAGTCCGGGAACGCGTTCCATCAACTCGATCCCGTCGAACCCGGGCAGCAGCAGGTCCAGGAGGATCAGGTCGGGTTGGTGTTCACCCAGCAGCGCGGACAATTCGTTCGGATCGCCGGTCACGATCGGGTGATAGCCCGCGTCCTTGAGAACGCTCTGGACGTAACGCAGCGCCTGCGGATCGTCGTCCACCACCAGCACCAGCGGTTCCCGCCGGCCGGTACGCCGGGTGCGGCCCGGCTTCCCGGCCGGGCGCGGCGCGAGATCGGGAAGCGCCTCCCCGGCGACCGGAAGCGTGAACGTGAAACGCGCGCCGGGTCCGGCGCCCGCGCTCTCGGCCCAGATTCGGCCCCCATGCGCCTCCACCAGGCCCTTCGAGATGGCCAGCGCCAGGCCCATGCCGGACGCGCGTTCGCGATCCGGCCGGCCTCCGGCGGCGAACCTTCGGAACAGTTGCGCCAAGCGCTCCGCCGGAACGTCCGGACCCGCGTCGGTGACCGAGACGGCCACGTGCGCTCCCTGCGAAACCGCCTCGACCCGGATCGCGGACGACGCGGGCGCGCGCTGGGCGGCATTGGACAACAGGTTGCCCAGAACCTGCATGACGCGCTGCCGATCCGCCAGCACGCGCGGCAGCGCCGGCGGCAGGTGCACCTGGACCGGAATGGCGCGGCCGCCGTCGAGGAACGTCTTCCGGGCCTGATCCACGATGACGGCCAGATCCGATGGCTCGGGGGCCACCGTCAGCGTGCCGCTCTCGATGTGCGTGGCGTCGAGCAGATCGCTGATCAGCACCCGCATCTGGTCGGCCTGCTCGTCGATGATGCGGAAGAACTGCAATCCCTCGGCCGGGTCCAGCGCGCGGGGCGTCCCCAACACGGTGGCGGCGCATCCCTTGATCGATGTCAGCGGAGCCCGCAGTTCGTGGCTCACCATGCTCAGAAACTGCATCCGCAATCGCTCCAGCTCCTCCACGGGGGTCATGTCCTGGAGCGTGACGATGACCGTCTCCACCTCGCCCGCGTCCGAGCGCATGGGCGCAGCGTTCGCCAGAGTGGCGACCCGTCGTCCGTCGGGAAACTCGATTACGATCTCCTCGGCGCGGACCGCAACCGCCTCGCGGAGCGTTCGCCTCAGCGCGGACGCCTCGAGAAGGAACTCCCGCCCATCGGCGCGCCATACGCGCAACCCCTCCGGCAACTCGCCGACCGGCGCCCACGTATCGCCCACGATGCGGCGCGCCTCCCGGTTCAGCGAAACGATCCGCCCGCCGCGGGCGTCGAACACCACCACCCCCGACGGCGAGATGTCGCTGAGCGCTTCCAGACTCGACCGTCCGGGACGCTCCAGGTCTTCCCGGACGTTGTCGACAGCGGCCCCGGCGAGCGAGGCCAACAGCGCGAGTATCTGTTCGTCGTCGGCGCTGAACTCCCGACCGCCCTCCTTGTCGGCAAGGTACACGTTGCCCACGTGCGCGCCGCGGTAGCGGACCGGCGCCCCGAGGAAGCTCCGCGCCAGCGCCGGGACGTCGGGGAAGCCCCACCCGCGAAGGTGAGCCTCCAGGTCCGGCAGCCGGACCGGTTGTCGCGCCTCGCGCACGTACTCCCACAGGCCCGGCCCGTGGGGCGGATTCAGGAACTGCTGGTAGTCCTCGGAACTCGCGCCGGAAACGATGCGGCCCCGAAGGCCGCCCGCGGCGTCCATGGTCGTGATCCCGCCGCATCCGGCGCCGGTCAGCGCACGGGCGCTGGCGACGACCTCGCGCCATGCGGCATCGGCATCGAGACTCGCACTGATACGAATACCGGCCTCGCTGAGTTCAGCGAGCCGCTCGCGCAACGCGTGCGGTTTCCCGCCCGGACTGTCCGCGTTCATCGCTTCCATACCGCCGATTCGATTCGAGCGACCCCGGGGGCTCCGCGAGGTCGTCTGGATGCAGCCGCCGGGCCTCGAAAAACGGTCTGCGGACGGCGCACGAATCTTAACCGACAATGGCGGAGATTCACATAACAACACCATCAAGAATCGAAAGGCGATCGAATAGTAGTCAGTCTGCCCGCCCAACGCGTCGTATCGAGTGACCCGTGTCCGACCGGAGGTCGGGCGGGCGCGAAGGCGCGCCGTTGCCGGACGTGCTGAAGGCGGCCGGGGCGGGACGTCGGCCCGGTGTCGCCGCGCCGTCGTCGTTCCCGTCCGGCGACGGCGCCCGGAACCGATCGCTTTCCAGTCCGGAGCATTCGATTCGGCTCGGCGCGAACCGGTGTCGATTTTTGGGGAACCGTTTCGGCGTGCAGGGGGTCTAATGAACGGATGCGTCCGAATCAACGTATGGGAGCGTGTGCGCGCCGGGGGAGTATCGGCTGTTCGCGTGGGACGCGACCGAAGGCGTGCCGTTTCAGAACGCCGAGTTCATACGCCGCTTCGAGGCCCGGGGCGAACGCCTGGTCGTTCGGGAAGGCGACGCGCTCACCGTGAACCTGGAAGCCATCCCGGAAAGCGACATCCGGTAGACGCCAGGAGACAACGCCATGTCACAATTCGGAGTCTTTCTCGGAACCGTCCTTCTCGCCCAGGGCATCGGCGGCGCGCCGCCGCAGACGCCGCAACCGTTTCCCGTGGGCCCGGACACGGCCGAGGGCGCGGCCGCCGTCGAGGGTGTCGTGACGCGCCTCGGGACCGGCGAACCGATCCCGCTCGCGACAGTGGTCTTGACGCCCGCCCGGAATCTAGGGAACATCAACTCCCTCAACTCACTCGCCGATCTCGCGGCCGGAGGCCCCCCGGCCAGGGCGGCGACCGACGCCGGCGGCCGGTTCGTGTTGGAGGGCGTCGCTCCCGGCGACTACCGGATCACCGCTTTCAGGAACGGCTTCGTCCGGCAAGACCATGGAGCGAGCGAGCCGGGCGTGCCCGGTCCGCCCGTCGAACTGCGGGCCGGCGAAACGTTCGAGGCGGAGTTGCAGATGACGCCGGCCGCCGTGATCGCGGGCAGGATTTTCGACGAGCGCGGCGAACCGGTCCCGGACATCCAGGTATCGGCCCTGCAACCGGGGCTTGTCAGTCCCGACGGACAGCAGGGCCTGCGCCCGGTAGCGGGCGCATCGACCGACGACCGCGGCGAGTACCGGCTGTTCTGGCTCGACCCCGGCGAATACGTCGTCAGCGCCAGCACGTCCACGGGCTCCTTCTTGTCGTCGTTGACGCTGGCGACTGGGGGCAGCGGCCGCAGCCCGAACGTCGCGCCCCGCTCCGAACAGATGGCGGCGTTCTACCCCGGGGTGCCGGACGAGGCGCTCGCGGCGCCGATCCGGGTCGGCGCGGGAGACGAACGCGGCGGGGTCGACATTCGGCTCGCGGTCAGAAGGACGTTCGCGGTTTCGGGCCGCGTCGTCAACCCGTCTCCGCTCGGCGGCTTTTCGATGGTATCGTTGCGCCCTGCAACGCTCAGCTTCTCGGCGCTCTCGGATTTGTTTACTTCCACCCCGGTGGACTCGCAGGGGAACTTCACGATCCGGGACGTGGAGCCGGGGACCTACACCGTACAGGTTCGGGCGCAGGGGATCGGGGGGCGGGAGTTGACGGCCAGCACGTCGGTGGAAGTCACGGACCGCGACGTCGAGAACGTCACGCTCGCGCTGACACCCGGTATCGACATCGCCGTCAACGCCTTCGTCGAAGATGCGGCCACGCCTTCGGCGTCCGAGGCCGCCTCGGAGTTCGACTGGAGCCAAGTCCGCATCGCGCTGCGGAGCGATGACATTCTCGGGTCGGCAAACGGTCAACCCAGCGATACGCAGGGCGGCTACCTGCTCGAGAACGTCGCGCCGGGCGACTACACGGTCAACATCACGTTGCTTCCGAACTCCGGCCTGTATCTGAAGCGCATCCTGCTGGGCTCGGAAGAGATCGCTCCGGACGACACGATCACGATCGAGCCCGGTTTCACCGGACCGCTCTTCGTGCTCATCAGCCCCAACGGCGGGCGGATCGAAGGCGTGGCGTCGCGGCCGGACGGCGAGCCGGCGGCCGATGCGGCGATCACGCTCCTGCCGTTCAACATGACCGGCGCGTCCGCGGGCGGCTCGCCGTTCGGGCCGCGGAATCTGACCCAGGCGGATCGGACCGGCAACTACTCCCTGGCCGGAATCGCTCCCGGCGAGTACCGGCTCTTCGCGTGGGCGACCACCGACAGCGTGCCGTTCGGGAACGAGGAATTCGTGCGCCGATTCGCCGCCCGCGGCGAACGCGTCGTCGTTCGCGAGGGCGACACGCTGACTTTGAACCTCGACGCCATCACCGACAGCGACATCGAATGAACGTCCGGAGGAACGGCCATGTCACCGCTCGGAGTCATCCTTGGGACACTCGTTCTCGCCCAGGGAGTCGGCGGCGCCGCCTCCCAGGCGCCGCAACCGTTTCCCGTGGGACAAGACGCATCCGGGGGCACGGCGACGATCGAGGGCGTCGTGACACGCATCGGCACCGGCGAGCCGATCCCACTCGCGATCGTGCAGTTGCAGCCGCTCCCAAACCCCAACGACACCGCCGCTATTGCGAGGCTCCAGGTCCTGGGCCCACCGCCCGCCGTCAGGACGGACGCCGGCGGCCGGTTCGTGATCGAAGGCCTCGTTCCGGGCCATTACCGAGTGATCGCCTACCGGAATGGTTTCCTCCGGCAGGAGCAAGGCGGGAGTGAGCCGGGGGCCTCCGGACCGCCCGTCGAGCTTCAAGCCGGCGAAACGTACGAAGCGTCATTCGAGATGACCCCGGCGGCGGTGATCGCGGGCCGGATCTTGGACGAGCGCGGTGAACCCGCGCCCTTCGCGCAAGTGGCGGCCATGCAGCCCCGAGTCGGTCCGGATGGACGGCAGACGTTGCGGAACGTCGTGAGTACGACCACGGATGACCACGGCGAATACCGGCTGTTCTGGCTGCGCCCCGGCCAATACGTCATCAGCGCCAGCGTCGCGATCAACGCGTCGATGCCCGAGCGCGTGTTTTCATTGTGGACGGGAGGCACAGCACTCAGTCGGGACGCCAACGTGGAGCCCCGCACCGAATCGATGGCCGCGTTCTATCCCGGCGTGCCGACCCAGGCGCTGGCGGCGTTCGTGGGCGTCGGCGCCGGAGAGGAACGCGCCGGCGTCGACATCCGGCTGGCCGTCCGAACGACCTTCACGATTTCGGGTCGTGTCGTGAGCCCGGATCCGCTCGCGCAATCGACGCTGGTGTCGACGAGTTCCGCCGTTTCCGGCGCCACACCCTTGTCGAACTCGTATCACGCGAGCGAGGTGGACGCCGAAGGGAACTTCATGCTCTCGAACCTGGAGCCGGGAGCTTACATCTTGCGAACCCGGGCGCGGGGGATCGGCGGGCGGGAGTATTCGGCGTACGCGCCCGTCGAGGTCACGAACCGCGATGTCGAGAACGTAACGCTCGCGCTCAGGCCTGGCGCCGACATCGCCGTCAACGTCTTCGTCGAAGAGGCGTCCACACCGGCGGCGTCGGAAGCCGTCGCGGGCTTGGATTGGAGCCAGGTCAGCGTCCGACTCCGAAGCGATGACGTCCTCGTTTCTCCGAACGGTCAACCCACGGACGCCCAGGGAGGCTTCCTGTTCGAGAACGTCGAACCGAGCGAATACATGGTCGGCGTAGGCGTACCGGATGACACACTGTATCTGAAGCGCATTCTCGTAGGCTCCGAAGAAATCGCACCGGAAGACCCGATCACGGTCGAGCCCGGCTTCAGCGGGCCGCTCTACGTGCTCTTGAGCCCCAATGGCGGGCGAATCGAGGGCGTGGCTTCGACCCCGAGTGGGGAGCGCGTGGCCAACGCGGCGGTCACGCTCCGGCGGATCGACGCGCCGGAGTCGACGGCCAGCGGCGCGGCCGCGTTCCAGGGCCTGAGCCGAACGGACCGGAACGGGAACTTCACGATGATCAGTATCCCGCCCGGGGAGTATCGCCTTTTCGCCTGGGAGGCGAGCGAGCGCGTGACGTACCGGGATCCGGAGTTCGTTCGCCGCTTCGCCGCGCGGGGCGAGCGCGTCATCATACGGGAAGGCGACGCGCTGAACGTCAACCTGCAAGCCATTACGGAACTGGACATCCGATAGGGGCAAGGAGGAATCGCGATGTCATCGGTCGGAATTCTGTTGTCGACCGTTCTTCTTGCGCAGGGCGCCGGCGTCCCGCCCGATGCTCCGTCTCCGTTCCCGGTTGCGCAGGACGCCTCGGAAACGACGGCCACGTTGGAGGGTGTCATCACGCGCGTCGGAACCGGCGTGCCGATCCCGCGCGCGGCCGTGTCGCTGACGCCGGTCGCGAACGCCGACGACAGCGCCCCGATCGTGGAGTTCCTGCGGCCGGGTCCGCCGCCCAACGCCACCACGGACGCCGGCGGCCGATTCGTCATCGAGGGCCTGGCGCCCGGCGCGTACCGCGTCACCGCGTCCCGCAACGGTTTCGTACGGCAGGAATACGGCCGGCGGCAGGGGGAACCCGCCGGGATCGCGGTCGTACTCGCGGCCGGCGACATTCTCGACGCGTCGTTCGAGTTGACTCCGGCCGCGACGGTCACGGGGCGCGTGTACGACGCTCTCGGCGAACCGGTGGCCTACGCGCACGTTTCGGCCATGCAGACCCAGGTTCTTCCCGATGGGGACGAGGTCATTCGCAGCGTGCAGACCGCCACGACCGACGACCGCGGGCAATACCGGCTGTTCTGGTTGAGCCCCGGGGACTACCGGGTCAGCGCCGGCACATCCGGTGCGCGGTCCGGCAACTATGTCTCCGTGTTCGCGCTGCGTTCCACGAGCGGTTTTTCCAGCATCACCACGCCGAACACGCAACCTCACGCCGAGGAGATGACCGCCTACCATCCCGGCGTGCCCGACGCGGTGCTCGCCACGATCGTCAGCGTCGCCCCCGGGGAGGAACGCGGCGGCGTGGACATCGAGTTGGCGCCGGGTCCCCGGTTCACGGTTTCGGGCCGGGTCATCGCCCCGGAACCGATCCAGGCCTTTGCAACCGTGTCGTTGCGCCCCGCCGGACCCGCCACCGTCCTTGGAGGCCGCTCGCGATACACCTCGAGCGTCATCGACGCCGACGGAGGCTTCACCGTTCGTAACGTGGCGCCGGGTACGTACACCCTCGAGGCGCGCGCCGAGGCGGCCGGCGAACGGTGGCTCGAGGGCGACGTCGACGTCGAGGTCACGAACCTCGACATCCGGAACCTGGCGATTCCGCTGATCGCCCACATCGACGTCATCGGGAACTTTTTCATCGAGGACCCCGCCACCCAAGCGGCGACTGAAGCCGTCTCGGTTCTGGAACGGTCTCGCGCGCAGGTCGCCCTGGTCGACCACGACGGCGAAGTCGCCGGATTCGGCGGCATGCGCAACGACGATGGAGAATTCAGGATCGGGAGCGTCGCCCCGGGCGCCTACGCCGTCGACGCCCCGATGCCGAATCAAGGCCTGTACCTGAAGCGCGTCATGGTCGGGTTGGACGAGGTCGCGCTCGGCGACCGGATCACGATCGGGCCGGGATTCGCCGAACCGCTCTACGTGCTCCTCAGCCCCAACGGCGGGCGCGTCGAGGGCGTCGCGGCGAATCGCGACGGGGAACCCGTGACCAACGCGCTGGTCACGCTCGTACCCATCGACTTCGGGAACGCGGCGCTGGAGGGTCTCTCGTTCGCCTCGCCGAGTCGAACGCGGACCGATCGGAACGGGGGCTACTCCCTGACGGGAATCGCCCCGGGCGAATACGATCTCTTCGCGTGGGACGGGACCGCGAGCGTGCGTTACCAGGATCCCGACTTCATCGGCCGCTACACCGGCCGCGGCGAACGCGTCGTCGTCGATGAGAACGACGCGTTCGAACTGGACCTGGAAGTCATCCCGGCGCGCGAGGTCCGGCAAGCCCGATGACGCGGACGGATTAACGCAGCACGACGACGAGCGGCTCGCCGCTCTCGCCGACCAGCTCCAGCCGTCCGTCGGACGGGCCCGCGCCTTTCCGCAGAACGAACAGTTGGGTCGAGTTCCGCGGCCCATCCACGAAGCCGGGAAACACGACGCCGTCGGACGGGCCGCCCGGCCGGCTCATCGACGGGACGCGCGAAACGATCGTCTCGTCGCGGACGTTCCGCACCAACTGATGCGACGCGACCGCGATCGGCACGTCGCTGACGACGCGAACGCTCCCCTTGAAACGGCCCTTGTCGGCCAGGTCGACCTGCGTGAACTCGACCTGCCGGTTCGGCGGCAGGATCTGGAGCGTCCGCGACAACATTTGTCCGTCCGGATCGTAGACGATGATACGCACGTCCGCGGGCTCGTTCGCGCCGTTCGCCAGCGTGAGGCGATGGTCGATCCGCCCGTGGCGCACCACCGACGGGTACGTATCGACCGGGAACCAGGCCTCGTTCGACGCGCCGCCCTCGGTGACGCTCTCCGTGACGAGCGTCCCGGAGCGGCTGAAGCGGGTAATGGCCGCCGCGGCCGGGGCGACGCCGTCCGTCGAAACCGCCACGAAGCCCGGGTCCGGAACCATGGCGGCGGAACCGGCTTCGTATACGAACGTGCCGCCCGACGGAATCGAATACGGAACCATGCCGTTGTCTCCGACGGCGATCATGGGTTCACCCGCCGGAGTCGCGAATCGGAGTTCACCCGCGATCGGGGAGCTTCCGGGATTCAACAGGACAATCTGCGCGTCGTACCCGCCGCCCAGCCGGATTCCCGGAATCGTCAGGCTCGCCCCCGGCCGAGCGGCGGAGCCGTAAGCCACCGGCATGGCCGTGACGATGTCCTCGTCACGGTCGTTTCGCTGGGTGCGGTCGGCCGTCAGGAAGAATCCGCCGTTACCGGCGACGTCGATCGAGCCCGAAACGGGGGCCCCGAACAGATCGCGAACCGTGAACGACGCGCTTTCCCCGCCGCCCAGCTCGCGAACCGCGGGCGGGCGTGTCGCGGCGCCTTCCCGGTTGCGGAGGACGAACTCGAGCCGAACCGCGTCCATGGCCCGGTTCGCCACGTGGAAACGCGTGCTGTCGGCCGTCGAGTCCACATAGGCCACGGCGGCATCGACTTCCGGGGGCGCCGCGAACCCGGTCTCGCTGATCAGGACGCGGCTCTCGCGCTGGGAGTCGCGGTCGAAGATCGTCCGCATGACGGAAAGCGTGGCGGCGCCGCCGGTCACCGCATCGTCGCCCGAGGCGACAGCGTAACCCGCGTACCGGTTCGAATCGACGTCGGCGCCGGCCGACTGCCAGGACTGCACGGCATTGGACGGGAACCCGAACTCGTAGGCCGACCGCGCCATGTCGTGAATCATGATGTTGGCCGCGAACCCCTGGGATATGTACAGGCGCTGGTTCCGGCTGTCGAAGGTCAGTCCGCGGGGATCCCACAGCTCGTCGGCGCGCACCTGTCCCAGCTGGCGCGAATCGAAGTCGGACTGCCCGATCACGCCGGCGGCCTCCGGCATGTTCCGCATTCCCTCGGGCGCGAAGTCGTAAATCGTGACCCGGTCGTTCCCATGGTCGGAGACGAACAACCGGTCGTTGACGTCGTCGTAGGCCACGCCGTCCGGCCCGTCAATGGCTCGTCGGCTCCGGCCGGGCGTCGCCGTATCGAAATCCGGCTGGCCGATGACCGCGACGGCGCCGACGCCGTTCTCGAGCACCGACGGATCCGCGTCGAAGACCAGCACGCGGTTGTTGTTGCCGTCGGAGACGAACAGGCGCCGGTGCCGTGCGTCGTAGTGAAGCGCGGCCGGTTGCCGGAGCGAGGCCGGGCCCAGCCCGGGGGCCGTACCGTCGAAGTCTGCTTGGCCGATCACGATGGAAGCCGCCATCCCGTTCTCGAGCCGCTCGGGAGCCGTGTCGTACACCAGCACGCGATGGTTTCCGCCATCGGAGACGTATAGACGGTCGTGGACCGGATCGTGCGTCAGCGCGGTGGCGCGTGGCCGCCCCGGCGTGATGCCGGTCCCGACGCGGGTGTCGAAATTGACCCCGGCGGCGCCGGCGGCCGCCGTCGTCGTCGTGAAATCCGGCTGCCCGAGCACGGCGATGGCGTCCGGGCCGTTCCGCAGGCGGTCGGGGTGCGCGTCGAACACCATCACGCGGTTGCCCCACCCGTCGCTGACGAAGAGCCGCTTGTGCAGCGTGTCGTAAGTCAGCGCCAGTGGAATCTTGAGCGTGCTCGCGCTGATCGGCCGCAACTCCGCCGTGTACATGTGCGGCTGTCCGATCACCCACCGGGCCTCGCGGTCCAGGATGCGGTTCCGGGAGTCCAGTTGCCACACCATGACGCGGTTGTTGTACTGGTCGATCGCGAACAGGCGGTGGTCGACGGGGTCCAGGATGACGTCCCGCGGATAGATGTTCCGCGCGTTGACGCGGTCGTTTGCGGAGCGGCGGTTGAAGTCCGGCTCCATATCGTCATTCAGGTGACCGACCACCTCGACGGCGGGAGCGCCCGTGCGCAGGTTCTCCGGCGAGATGTCCCAGATCATGGCCCGGTTGCCGCCGGGGTACCCCTCCGTGGCCACCAGAAGTTGCCGCTCGGTATCGATCGAGCCCGCTCCCAGGCGCGGCCAGACCGACTGCGTCCGGGACACGATCGGATCGTAGGCGTCGAAGCCGGGCTTCCCGAGCACGATGGTCGGTCGCGCCTCGTTCAGGGGCTGTCCGGGAGCCACGTCGTAGACCGCGATTCGCATATGCTCGATGCGGGAATGGCTCTCGGCGATGAAGAGCCGGTCGTTGCGGTCGTCGTAGGTCAACCCGCCGGTCGCGAAATCGTTCAAACCGGAGTGAGGCTCGTTCGTCACGAAGTCGGTCTGGCCCATGACGCCGATGGCGGCCGCGCCGGTCTCCAGGACCTCCGGGCGGGCGTCGAAGACCATGATCCGCGAGTTCCCGCCGTCGACGACGAACAACCGCCCGTTCGCGGCATCGTAGGCGGGGCTTCCGGGCCGGGACAGCTTGTCCGCGGCCAGACCCGGTGCATTCGAGATGAAGTCGGTCTGGCCGAGGACGATGCCGGCGTCCATGCCCGTTCCGAACGCCGCAGGTCGGATGTCGAAGACCAGAACCCGGTTGTTGGAGCTATCGGTGACGAAGAGCCTCTGGTTGGCGTCGTCGACGGCCAGGCTGACTCCCTGCCCCACGTGGTTGGCCGCCAGACCGCGCGTCTTCGTGCCCGCGTCTGGCTGGCCCAGCACGGCGATGACGGCGGAACCGGTCCGTATGCGGTCCGGGTCGATGTCGAACACCATGATCTGCTGGCCGGAAGTCAGGCTGCCCCCGCTGGTGCTGTCCACCGTAAACAAGCGCTGATTCACGTGATCGATCGCCACCGCGCCGGGGAACTCGACTTGGCTCTCGGACCACTGCCCCGCGGCCGAACGGCGCGCGAAAGCGCTGGGCTTGCCCAGCACGTGTTCCATGGTGGGACTCGCCAGGGTCCCGTCGTCGTTCAGGTTGAAGACTTCGATACGGCCGTTGCCGTTGCCCGTCAGAAAGAGACGGTTATGGACGCGATCCAGCGCCCCCTGGGGCGGTCACCACACGCTGTGTCCGGCGGGCCCGCCATTCGTGACGCCGCCGACGAAGGTCGGGTTGCCGGCCAGATCCTCCTGGCCAAGCAGATCACTGGCCGGCTGCCCGTTCCGCTGTGCGAGGGACGCGGGGACGATCCCCATGCAGGCCAGCAGCACGATGCCCGTTCGCATGCGATTTCGAGAGCGTTTTGCTTGGGTCATGGCGACAGACCTCCACCGGTCCGGGAAAACCCGTCCGGTCGTTCGAGTCATGGGACTTCGCTTGCATGGTAGGCCCGCATGGACGCGGCAAGCGAGTGAAAATCGCCCGCGTCCTGGCCGCGCCGCAGGATCTCCGCTTCGACGCGATCGAGTTCGTCGAGCACGCCGTCCGCGTCGTCCCGCCGGCCCAGGTTCACGTAGGCCGCCAGCATCCAGTCCAGCGCGTGGAAGTCGCGCGCGGCCAGGGGCCGGCCGGTCCGTTCCTGCCACTCCGCCGAGGCCCGGTAGGCGTCTTCGTTGGACGCGGCCACCGCCTCCCACATGCCGAGATGGCGAAAGATATGGCTCGGCATGTGGAGCGCGTGTGACGAGGCCGGCGCGATCCGGGCATAGATCCGTGCCTGGCGGAGGCCCATGGGCGCGAACGTCGGCGTGTCGTAAGCGTGGATCAGGTAGTGCAGCACGCCGGGGTGTTCGCGGTTGCGTTCGTAGATCTCCTCGAGCATGCTGGCCACGGTCACGACGTGGAGCGCGCTTTCCCTGTCGTACGTGGGAAGGGCCAGGAACGAGAGCGCCGCGAATGCCGTCGCCTCGTCATCGTCCGGCAACTGGAGCGCCAACCGGTCCATGGCGCCGGCATACGCACGCCGCCGGTCCTCGAGCGGGCGTCCCGGAAAGAAGCGCTCCCGCACGGCGTCGGCCCAGGCCCGCTCGCGCGGCGTCCACCGGAGCCGCCCGTCCGCGTCCAGGCGATCCATCCGGGCCACGACGGCCTCGCCCGCGCTCTCGTTCCCGGTTCCGGGAACGGCGCCCAGGGCGTTGTCGTAGCTCATTGCCTCGCCCCAGTAGGCCATGCCGAAACCGGGATCGATTCGCTGGGCGGTCGCGAAGCGGTCGCGGGCCTCCTCGTACCAGAAGCTGTGGAGCGCCAGGACGCCTACGATGAACTCCGCGTGGGCTTCGGGGACCCCCGAGGTCGGGAACTCGATCGTGCCCAGCACCGGAGCCTCGCCCTGGGAGACGAACGTTGACGCCGCGGATGCGGCGCAGAGGGCCAGGAATGCGACGGCGGCCGTCGCCGCGCGGCGCCGCGGCGGGCAACGGCGTCTTGTCGAACTCGAAGGGGGCGTCACATCCCGCCGAACCGCGCCACCGCCACGAGCGACGCCAGCCCACACAAGATGATCGTCATCCAGGGCGGCTCGCCGCGACGCACGTGGTAGACACTGGCGCCCAGCATGACGACGGCCAGGCCCACGGCGGCCAGCGGGGTCAGCATGGGCATGATGCCGGTGGCGCCGGGCAGGATCAGGCCCAGGCTGCCGGCCACCTCACTCGCGCCGACGAGGGTCATCAAGGGCCGGGGCAGTCCGGCGGGCTTGCCGGACCGCTCCTCGACCATGCGCTTGTAACGGTCGAACGCCAGCAGCTTCATGCCGCCCGCGAACAGGAACATGGCGGCCAGCAGACCCTGGAGGAACCAGACCGCGATGTCTGGAAACGACATGCGCACTCCCGAGGCGTTGCGTTGCGGAATATCGGCCCGTCGACCGAACGCTATGCTAACACGGGCGTCTATCTCAGAGCTTGAGGGTCAGCACCGGGTGCCGGGTGTTCTTCAGAACCTTGTCGAGGGTGGTGCCGTAGAACCGCTGCTCGACGGGGCCGTATTCCTTGGCGCCCATGACGATGATGGAAGGACCCAACTCGTTGGCGGTCTTCAGAATGAAATCGCTCGTTGCGCCCAGCCCCACTTCGACCCCCACCGAGGGGTCATTGATGAACTCGTGAGGGATGACGCTGCGCGCCTGCGTCTCGGCCCACTGGCGGGACTTCTCGAGCGAGGCCGCAACCTGGTCCTCTCGCAGGAGCCGGCTCAGGCCGGCGGGCGTCTTGATGGCGTAGGCGAGCCGCAGTGGCCGGTTGGCCAGCGTCTTCATCTCGAAGGCGAAGTCGGTGACCTTTTTCGCCTGGCGCGAGAAGTCCGTGGCGACCAGGATCGGCGCCGATGGTGAAGGGCCGGTCGAACCGTCGCCGGCAGACGAGCGGACCCCGCCCCGGACCGGGATGGCCAGCAACGGCCGCGCGGCGGCCCGCGCCACTTTCATGGTCGCCACGCCCATCGTGCTGCCCATGACGATCAGGTCCACCATCTCCTGGGTCGCCAGTCTGCAGATTTCCTCGGCCGGTTTGCCCTGGACGATCACGGGACGGAAACGGACGGCCTTCCGCGCCGACTCGTCCAGCGCCCCCGCGATTTCGGTCTCGACGTGGAAGTCCATCTCCTTCTGCAGTTCATGGACGTCGAAAAGCGAGGCCCAGTGCGCGTGCGGTCCGAAGAAATTGTTGACGACGTGCTGGACGATGACCTCGTCGACATCGGCGTCCAGCGTCGCCAGCGCGTGATGGAGCGCCTGGTTCCGGTCGCTCGAGAAGTCGGTGGGGAACAAGATCCGCTTGAACATCGACGGGCATTCCTCCACGCGCGGCGCGCACGACGGGCAACGAACTCCGAGGCCGGGGTCAGGCCCGCGCGGTTTCTTTCTTTTTCGAGTCGGCTATGCCGGGCCGCTCGCTCAGAGTACGAACCGGCCCGTGCTGTGTCCGATCGAGGGGACCTCGACGTTGGCGAGCTCGGCCAGGCCCAGCAGCAGGTTGGCCGTCGGCTCCTTGTTTTCCACGGCGATGTGCCGGTTGCCCTGGAGCCGCCCGTTCGCGCCGCCCAGGACCAGCACCGGCGCGTTGTTGCGGTCATGCGCGTTGCCGTTGCTCATGCCGCTACCGTAGTAGAGGATCACGCGGTCCAGCAGGGTCGCGTCGCCGTCGGGCGTCTGCCGGAGCTTGTCGGCGAACTCGGCGAGCTTGACGGAGTGGTACGTCGTCAGCTTGGCGTACCGCTCGATGTTCTCGGGGTTGTCCGCGTGGTGGGACACCGGATGGTGCGGCTCGGGAATCCCGATGTGCGCATAACTCCGGCTGCTCCCCTCGTGACCGACCATGAACGTGAACACCCGCGAGATGTCGCCCTGGAAGGCCAACCGCATCAGGTCGTAGGTGACGGTCATGTGCTCGTCGAACGTGTCGGGAATCCCGCGCGGCGCGTCGGTTCCCTCGGGAACGGCGGCCGAGCGGGTCTCCATGCGGTCGAGCTGCAACTCGACGTCGCGGACGTTCGTCAGGTACTCGTCGAGGATGGCGCTGTCGGCCGCGCCCAGCCCCCGCTGCATCCTGGCGGCTTCCTCCGCGACGGAATCCAGTATGCTCTGCTTGAGCTTGAGGTTCGCCAGCCGCTTGCTCGCCGAGCCCGCCTCCCCGAACATGCGCTCGAACGTCACGCGCGGGTTGATGCCCATCGGCAACGGGTTGGTGTCGTCCCTCCAGGAGACCGTGTTGAAGAAGACGCAGGGATAGCCGTCGCAGGCGCCGGCGGAGGTGCCCATGTCCTCGGTGCCCACCTGGAGCGACCGCAACGGGGTGTCCTCGGCGATATCGTCGGCTATGAACTGGTCGATGGTCTTCTTCGAACGGACGACGGTGTACAGGGCCTGGTCGGTGAGCGGGCCGACGCCGTTCAGCCACGCCGCGCTGGCGCCCATGTGCACGCCGCCCTGCTCCGGGTTCCCGTCGGGAGCCTTCATCTGGCTGATCGTCACCAGGTAGTCCCGGAAGGGCTCCAGCGGCGCCATGATCGGCTTGAACTCGAAGTCGCTCCCGGTCGCGTCCGGATGCCACATCTGCGGGTAGATGCCGTTGGGCACGTAGATCGCGCCGAACCGGACCGGCCGCTCGTTGGCCTGCGCCGACAGGGCGGGAACCATCGCGTCCAGGAACGGCAACGCCACCGCGGCGCCCGCGGCGCCGCGCAGGAAGGTCCGGCGATCCAGGTGTTTCTTGGTGATGATCATGGCGATTCCCCTTCGGGTTATTCCAAATCGGCAGTTTGTCGGTTCCGCGCGTCAGAATCAACTAATTTCGTCCGCATTTGAAACGCGGGGCTGCGAACGATGCCCAGGACGATCGACTGCATGGCGTAGTCGTCGGCGGCCGCGTCGGTCACGATCCGGCGCACCATGGGCATGTCGATCGGCTCGAGCCCGCGTCCCAGGGCGTAGGTCGTCAACTTCTCGGTCACCGTGCCGACGAAGACGTCCCCGCGCGCCAGCAACGCGCTCCGAAGCTCGACGGGGCCGTCGACCGCCGTGCCGTCGACCAGCACGCCGGCCGAATCGATGTCGAGGCCCTCCGGCGTCCGGTCCATCCACTGGCCCACGGCGTTGAAGTTCTCCAGCGCGAACCCGACCGGATCGATGTTCCGGTGACACGCGGCGCACACCGGGTTGGCCCGATGCAGCTCGAGCTGCTCGCGCACCGTGGACGGACGGTCCGCGGGCGCGCTTTCCTCCAGCGCCGGCACGTCGGCCGGCGGCGGCAGCGGCGGCGTGTTCAGGAAGTTCGAGATGACGTACTTCCCGCGAATGATCGGCGAGGTCCGGTTCGCCACCGATGTCAGCGACAGCAGGCTGCCGTGGCCGAGCAGTCCCCTGCGGTTCGGATCGGTCACGGCCACGCGCCGGAACTGCGGCCCGTAGACGCCGCCGATCCCGTAGTGCCGCGCGAGCCGCTCGTTCAGGAACGTGTAGTCGGCGTCGAGCAGGTCCAGCACGCTGCGGTTTTCGCGCACGACGCTCGAGAAGAACATCTCCGTCTCGGTCCGCAAGGCCTGCCGGACGTTGTCGTCGAAGTCGGGGAACATCAGCAGGTCCGGCGTCACCTTGTCCAGGTTGCGCAACTGGAGCCATTGCCCGACGAAGTCGACGATCATCGCGTCGGCGCGCGGATCCGCGATCATGCGCCGCACCTGCGCTTCCAGCATGTCCGGCTCACTCAGGCGCCCCTCGACGGCGAGGTCCAGCAACGCGTCGTCCGGGATGCTGCTCCAGATGAAGAACGACAACCGGGAGGCCAACTCGATGTCCGTGATGCGGTGCGCGGCTCCCGCGGGAAGGTTCGCCGGATCCTCCTCGGCGCGGAACACGAACGCGGGGCTGGCCAGAACCCGCACCAGGCCGGCGCGAATCCCGGCCTCGAACCCGCCGCCGTCCGCGCGCGTGTCCTCGTAGAACGCCATCGGCGCGGCGATGTCCGACGCGTCGACGGGCCTCCGAAACGCCCGGCGCGCCACGTTGGACAGGATCTCGGCGGCGCAGGCGGCTTCTTCCCCGGGCGACGATGGGCGGCAGGTGAACAAGCGCCTCCGCGAGGGGGTGTCGCTGACGCCGGTGACGTTGTACGGACCTTCGATGTTGCCGGTGCGCAGTCGGGGAATGCCCGACGGGTTGTGCGCCTCGAGGCTGTCCCGCAGGATCGGTTGCCAGACGTCCTGTGGCTGGGCCGGTCTTTCGATGAACGTGAAACCGACCCGGTGCGGACCCGCCGTCACGTGGATCGGCGGCGAGGTCATGCGCTCGTCGACCTCTTCCTTGGAGATCACGATGTTCTCGGAACTCGACTCGTGGTCCTCCGGCCCCCCGACCGGCGCCGAAAAGACCCGCTCGCCGTCGATGGTCACGATGAAGTCGAACGGCCGGTCGTGCCCCTCGACGCCCACGTAGCCCTCCGCCACGGTCCGCAGGAGCCGCCCGTAGAACACGTAATCGCCGTCGGCCGGGAACGTGTGCGTCGCCACCAGGCCACCGCGCGTGCCGATGGGCAATCCTTCGACGTGTTCCCGCTGGGTGACGACCGTGCTGACCGAGTAGGTCGCGGTCCCCGGCGCCGCCTCGGCGTCGCCGATGGCGAGATCGGCGATGCGAAGAGCGGCCGAGAGGTAACCCTCCAGCAGCATCGGCGTCACCGTCAGCGCCGTCGCGATGTTGTCGAACCCGAAGTCGCCGCCGTCGCTGGGAAGGAGCTCGCTGACGTCCACCTCGACGCCCAGCAGGTCGCGTACGGCGTTGCCGTACTCGCTGCGGTTGAGACGGTGCAGGACGTACCGGCCCGGGTTCTCCGCCGCGCCCGCGGCGCGTTCCAGGTGCGCCGCCAGGGCGTCGCGGAACCCGTCGAGCGTATCGACGCCCGGCGTCGGAGCGTCTTGCGGCGGCATGGCGCCAACGCCCAGCTTGCGAACGACCTTTTCCCAGACCGCGGCGTCGGCGGCGGGATCGTCCAGGTTCGCCAGGTCCAGCGCCAACGGCGCCCCCGCCGGGATTCGCGTCCGCTGGTTGTGGCACGTCACGCAGTAGCGGTCGAGCATCTCCCGGTAGGCCGACGGCGATTCCGGCGCCACCGGCGAAACCGCCGCCTGAGGGGGCGCGCCTTCGACCGGGAGTCCCGCGGCGGCGAGCGCCGACACGGCCACCACGAAGAACGCGTTGTGGACTCCGACCTTCATGGCGCCCCACCGCCCGGCGCCAGGGCCGGCGCCGTCTGCTCGCTCTCCGGCGGCGGCGCGGCCGGCGGCAAACCCATCAACTCGCGAAGCAACTCGGCGACTTCCGGCGGCGGCGGACCGCCACGGCCGCCCCGGCCGCCGCGGCCGGCCGGCGCGTCTTCCGCACCCTCCGGGCGGCGGCCCTCGGCGACGTCGAGCGCCGTCAGGCCGTCGTCGTCGCGCTGTTCGAGGTCGGCCCCCGCATCGGCCAGCGCCCGGATGATGTCGAGATTGCGCGACCGGACCGCCTGGTGGAGCAACGGGACGCCGCCGGGCGCCCTGGCATCCGGATTCGCCCCGGCTTCCAGCAGCAACGCGAAGGCGTCCTCCGGCGCCCGGCTGCCCGGCTCGCGGTAGGGCGCCTCGCCGTCGCGGATGTATCCCGGCCCGCCGGTCATCGCGGGCGCGCGGCCGCCGGTCATCGCCGCCATGGCCGCCG
The DNA here is from genome assembly GCA_022821145.1 of Acidobacteriota bacterium. Classification (GTDB taxonomy): domain Bacteria; phylum Acidobacteriota; class Terriglobia; order 20CM-2-55-15; family 20CM-2-55-15; genus JAJEDW01. The sequence continues at coordinate 55,493 of JAJEEE010000024.1, read as the reverse complement.
TGCGACCCGCGTTGGCGTTGCCCCGCCCGCGCCCTCCGGGGCCCGCGCTCTCGCCGCCGCCCGGGGGCTCGGGGACCACCAGCACCTGGTCCACGTCCGAAACGTAAGGCAGGAAGACCTGCAGGGCTTCGACGTCGGCCGATACCGCCGCGCGGAAGAACGGCGTGTCGGCGAAACGGTCGCCGTTGGGCATCGACGTGGAATGGAACTGGCCCTGGAAATACCGGTGCGGGTCGGCGCCGCGCTCCAGCAACTGCGCGATCAGGTCCAGCGCCGTCCGTTCGTTCTCGTGATTCGGGCGAAGGCGGGACCCGTCGAACGCGAACTGGTCGGTCGTGGACCGGCGCATCTCGACGGCCGTGTACAGCGATCCGTCGTCGACGTCGGCGCCCAGTTCGATCAACAGCGACGCGATGTCGAAGCGGTCGTTGTATATGGCGATCATCGTTGCCGAAGCGCCGTCGCCGTTCTTGAGGTCCATGCCGGCGCCGCCCTCGACCAACCGCCGAACGACGGCCGCGTGGCCGTTGCGGGCCGCCCACATCAACGCGGTGAAGCCGCCGGTCGGATGATCGGCGTTCCGTCGCGACGTGATCGAGTTCACCCGCGCCCGGTGGTCGGGGTTGGCGCCTTCCCGAAGCAACGCGTCCACGACGTCGAGGTGGCCCTCGGCCGCCGCCCACATCAGCGCGGTCTGATTCTGGAACGTATCGGCCGCGTTGACGATGGCGCCGCTTTCGATCAGCCGGAGGACGGGGTCGAGTTGGCCGGTGCGCGACGCGGCCATCAACGGGGTCCCGCCGTCGGCGTGGGACTGGTTCGGATCGGCGCCGGCGCGGAGAAGCGCCGCGATCATCGCGGCGTCGCCGGTCCGCGCGGCCTGGAGCAGGGGCGCCACGCCGTAGTCGTTCGCGGCGTCGACGGCGGCCCCCGCCGCGATCAGGACTTCCGCCATGTCGACGTCCAGCCGGTAAGCCGCCCACAGCAACGGGGTGGACCCGTCCCCGGATGGAGCATTGACGTCGGCGCCCTCGGCGATCAACTCCAGGACGCGGTCGCGGTCGCCCGATTCCGCGGCGTCGGCCACGGAGCGGTCCGCCTGCGCGGCCGCGACGATCGCGCCGCAGGCCGCGGCCATCGCTGCCGACAACAAACCTGTTCGGAGGCTTCGAGCCATCAGGCCCCTCCCGTGACGTTTCGTGTGTTCGAGGACGCCGGGTTCCGCACCCATGCCCCGGATAAACTCCACCCGTGCATCAGGCGCACCAACGCCGCGCCTCCGTGCGTGCTATTGTAGTCTCGGACCGCCGCCCGGACAAAGAGTTTTCCGCCCAATGAACACCCGAACATCCCGGCCCGCGGACGGCGCCCGGCGGCCGGTTTCGCCCGCGGACATCGCCGACTCGCTGGCCGGCGACCGCACGAAACGGAACGTCGCGCGCTGGGCCCGGGTGATGGCGCGCCGGGGCGTCGACTTCGACGCGTTCTTCGACGAGTTGAGCCGGCGTCAGCCTCCCCTCCGTTGGCAAATGACCTGGCTGCTGTCGCACTACGTCGCACGGAACCGGCGGGACGGGACCCGCGCCGAACGCCGGATCTGGCAGACGCTCACGGACTGCGGCGATCCGGGAATGCGGCGCGAGTTGTGGCGTGCGCTCTCGTTCATCGACGTGGACGAGGACCTGGCCGGCGACGTGTTCGATGCGGCGATCGCCGTCGTCCGGTCCTCGGCCGAGCCGATCGCCGTCCGCGCCCACGCCATGTTCGCGGCCCGCAACATCGCCCGCCCGCATCCCCCGCTGCGCCGCGAGTTGCGGCTGGTGCTGGAAGCCGCGCTCGCCGAGGACAGCCCGGCCATTCGCGCCCGAAGCCGGAACGTGCTCGACGAACTGCGGAAGGCGGACGCCGCCGGAGACGGGCGCCGACGGACATGACGATCGGGTTCCGGATCCGCATCGTCATTCCGGCCCTAGCGATCCTGATGCTCGGCCCGGCGCCCGCCCGGGGAACGGAACGGCAGGCCGGGACGGAGCCGGCGCGGCGCGGCGCGGCGGCGCGGGCGGTATCGCCGATCACGCTGGACGGGGATCTCTCGGAAACGGACTGGCGATCGGCCGCCCCGATCGGGGAGTTCCGGCAGCGCGAACCCGTGGAAGGCGCCGCGCCCACGGAACGCACCGAGGTTCGCCTGCTGTACGACGACGAGAACCTCTACATCGGCGTCGTCTGTTACGACGCGGAGCCCGATTCGATCATCGCGACGCAGATGTCGCGCGACGCCGACCTGTCGGTCGACGACCGGATCGAGATCCTGATCGACACGTTCCGCGACCGGCGCAACGCGTACTATTTTTCGACCAACCCGGCGGGAGCGCTGGTCGACGGCCTGATCATCGAGAACGACCAGATCAACAGCGACTGGAACACGATCTGGAACGTGCGCACGCGCCGGAACGGCGACGGTTGGACGGCGGAGTTCGCGATCCCGTTCAAGAGCCTGAGCTTCCAGCCGGAACTCGAGGCGTGGGGCTTCAACGTCTCCCGCACGATCGGCCGCAAGCTGGAGGAAGACCGCTGGGCCGGCGCCCGCCTGGACGTGGACTTCGTGCAGGTGTCCGAGGCCGGGGACATCGGCGGCTTGGCCGGGATTGCCGAGGGGCGCGGACTGGATGCGCGTCCGTTCGTCGCGGGCCGCTGGATCGACTCACCGACAACGGGCGGCAACGTCCGCGAGGGCGATGTCGGCGGGGACTTCTTCTTCGACGTCACCCCGAGTCTCCGGCTGACGGCCACCGTCAACACCGACTTCGCCGAGACCGAGGTGGACGACCGCCAGATCAACCTGGATCGCTTTCCACTCTTCTTCCCCGAGAAACGGTCGTTCTTCCTGGAGAACGCGGGCGTGTTCGACTTCGGCGTCAGCGGCGGCTTCGGCCCCACCGTGCTGCCGTTCTTCAGCCGGCGGATCGGCCTCGCCGGCAGCGAGGAAGTCCCCATCCTGGCCGGGGTCAAGCTGGCCGGCAAGGCCGGCCGGTTCGACGTCGGCGTCCTCAACGCCCAGACGCGGCCGGCCGGCGTCGTCGACGCGGGCAACTACCTGGCGGCGCGCGTCAAGCGGAACATTCTGAACCAGTCCTACGTCGGCGTGATCTACACGGAAGGCAGCCCGGAAACGGGCCGCGGCGCGCGCACGTTCGGAGCCGACGTGCTTCTGGGCACCTCGAACTTCCTGGGCGCCGGGCGGAACTTCAACGTCCAGGCGTTCGCCGTGGGCGTCCGGAACGAAGGCGTCTCCGGTGACTCCGGCGCATACCGCGTCGCCGCGTCCTATCCGAACGACCTCTGGTCGCTGGAGGCCGCCTGGCTGCGCACCGAAAAGAACTTCGATCCCGCCCTGGGCTTCGTCCAGCGTCCCGACACGACGCGCACGGACTTCAGCGTCGAGTTCGCGCCGCGCCCGTCCGGTTTCCCGGGGATCCGCCAGATGCTGCACCAGCTCTCGGTCACGCGTCACACGCGAATCGAAAGCGGACGGCTCGAGAGCTGGCAGCTTTTCACGTCGCCCCTGAACTGGACGTGGAACTCCGGCGACCGTTTCGAGCTGAGCTGGCGGCATCAGTTCGAACGGTTGTTCGAGCCGTTCGAGATATCGGATGGGGTGGCGTTGGCCTCGGGTGACTACACCTTCGACCGATACCGCATCGAGTTCTTCTCGTCGGACAACCGTCCGTGGAAAGTGGACGCCACGTGGTGGTTCGGCACGTTCTGGTCGGGCCGGGCGCATGAGCTTTCCGGCCAGTTCCAGTACAAGCTCGCGCCGCGCCTCAACGCCGCCGCGTCCTACAACCTGACGTTCGCGCGACTCCCGGAGGGCGCCTTCGCCGCGCGCATCTTCACGCTGCGGGCCGACTACTCGGTGACGCCGTTCCTGACGTTCTTCAACCTGGTCCAGTTCGACAACGATTCGAACAACCTGGGATGGCAGAGCCGCATCCGCTGGATCCTGGAGCCGGGCCGCGACGTGTTCTTCGTCTTCAGCCAGGGATGGATCCACGAAGAGCGGCCCGACGGCAGACGGCGGTTCCAGGCGGTGGACCGTGGGGTGACGGCGAAGCTGCAGTACACGTTCCGGTTCTGAGTCGGCCGGACGGGCGCTATTCCGGGGCCGGAACGGGAATTCCCCGCTCCGCCATCAACGACTCCAACAGGGCGGCCGACTCGGGGAACGGCTCCGGGGGCGGCGCGCCGAACCCGCCCAGGTTGACGCCTCCGCGCGCCAGGTCGAGCGGTGTCCGGCCGTTGGCGTCCCGGGCTTCCAGGTCCGCGCCGTTCGCGGCCAGCAACTCGACGAAAGCCGTATACCCGCGTCCCGCCGCCCCGTGCAGCGCGGTCTGGTGAGGCACCGCGAACGGGCTGGGGACCTGGCTGCCGCGCCGGCGGCCGAAACCCGCCGCCCGTTGGGACGCGCCCTGCGGGACGACGCGCCGGGGTTCGGTCACGTTGCGGGCGTTGACGTCGGCGCCCGCGTCGATCAGCAGTTGCATCGTCGCCAGGACGCCGTCCTCGGTGCGGTTCCGCCCGCGCGTGACGCGCGAGCCGAACTCGACGCCGGCGGCGGCCATCAGCGGCGTCACCCCTTCCTTGCTCGGCAGGTCGACGTCGGCGCCGGCCTCGAGCAGTAGCGCGACGAACGGAGCGTCGCCGGCGCGCGCCGCGCGCAGCAGCGCCGTGGCGCCCTGGGCCAGGATCCCGTCGCCGCCGCGGTCCTGCGGGACGTCGCGATACGGCGGACGGCGCTTCAGGCGCAAGTTCGGGTCGGCGCCGGCCTCCACCAGCATCCGGGCCACCTGGAGCGCCGTCGTCTCGTCCGGGCTCGGGATGACGGCCATCGCGCCGTTCCCCTTGACCGGCAGCGTGTGGACGTCGGCGGCCATGTACAACGGGTACCGGCCGAAGAGGTCCCACTTGTCGACGTCGGCGCCGGCCTGGATCATGTACGCCGCGAAGTCGAAGTGCAGGTTGAGCAGCGCCATGTTGAGCGGCGTGACGCGTTCCGGATCGGCCAGGTCCGGGTCCGCGCCGGCTTCGATCAGGCGCCGGGCGCACTCGACGCAGCCTTCGCGCGCCGCGTAGAGCAGGGGCGTGAACCCGCCCTTGTTCATGTCCTTGGGACGGGGCTCCGTGATCGTCTTGCGTTCCCACTGCCGGATGACGCCGCGGGCGTCGACGTCGGCGCCGCGGGACGCCAGAAAACCCACCATCTCGGGCTGACTGTACGCCGCGGCCCACATCACGGCCGACTGCGCGCCCCACGCCTCGACGGCGTTCACGTCGGCGCCGGCGTCCAGGAGCAGGCGCGCGGCGGCGACCTGTCCACTGCGCGCCACCGCCATCAAGGGCGTCTCGCCTTCGGGATTCCGCGTGTCGGGGTCGACGCCGGCTTCCAGTAACGCCTCGATGACCGGGGCCGAGCCGATGATGGCGGCCTCGGTGATCGCGGACGTGCCGAAGTCGTTCCGCAGGCCGGCGTCGGCGCCGGCCCGGATCAGCGCCCGGACCAGCTCGGCATCGTCATGATAGGCGGCCCACATCAACGCGGTGGCGCCGTCCGGTCCCGGCGCGTTCGGGTCCGCGCCCTCGGCGATCAGCCGCAACGCCTGGGCGCGGTTGCCGGCTTCGGCCGCGTCCAGCAGCGGCGTCTGGGCGGAAACCGGGATCGACAGTGCGAGGGAGCCGATGATGGCGGCCAACCCGGCGCCGGATCGGAACGGGCGCATGCGGGCTACACCTCCGACAGCGTGCCGCCGCTGTCGCCGATGGACTCCACGGGAATGTCGTTCCGGTCGAACAGCGTGACCAGCAGGTCGGAGAAGCGCGTGTCCTGCGGGTAGCTCAGGTGCTGGCCGCCCCGGATGTTGCCGTGCGCGTGACCGAGGATGGCCGACGGCAACGGGTCGTTGTTGTGCCGGTCGCTGTTGGACATGTTGCTGCCGAACAGGATCGTGGAGTGGTCCAGGACCGTGCCTTCCGCTTCCGCCGTCTGAGCCAGGCGCTCGACGAACGGCGTGAACACCTCGGTGTGGTAGCGCTGGATCTGTGCGAGTCGTTCCAGCTTCTGCGGGTTGTTGCCGTGGTGCGAGAGCGGATGGAACGCCTCGGAAATGCCCAGGTTCGTGTAGGTCCGCATGCTGGCTTCGCGGTCCATCGAGAACGTGATCACGCGCGTCAGGTCGGCCTGGAACGCCAAGGCCATCAGGTCGAACATGAGCCGGAAGTGCTCGGTCAGGTCGTTCGGCCGACCGACCGGCGCGTCCGGGATGTCCAACGCGCTGTTGTCCTGGCCGGAAGCCATCTCCACGCGCCTCTCGATCTCGCGGACCGAGTCGAGATAGTCGCCGACGACGACGCGGTCGCCGACGCCGAGGTCGGCCTGAAGCCTCGCCGCCTGGCCCTGAACGCGGTCCAGGATGCTGCCGGTCTCGGCCAGGATCGCGGCGCGTTCCGCCTCCGTGTCGCCCTGTCCGAACAGCTTGTAGAAAACGGCGCGCGGATTGCCTTCCTGCGGCAGCGGCTGCTTCGGCGTCCGCCAGGCGAGCCGGGCCCCGTTCTGCGACGTGGTGAGCTCGAGAGAAGGCAGGCGCGTTTCGCGGCCGATATGACGGGCGATGAACTGGTCGGCCGTGACCCCGGCTTCCGGATGGATGACGCCGAAGTCCCAGGGCGTCACGCAGCTCAGCCACGTCATCTCGACGTGGCCGTGCGGCTCCGGGGTCTCGGCGGGCCGGTTCCGGAGCCCCGAGACGATCGTCAGGTGCTCGCGGAACGGCGCCAGCGGCTCCAGGATCGTCGACATGGCGTAGTCCGAGCCGGCCTGGGCGGGCGACCACCGGTCCATCACGGCGCCGTGCGGAAAGCCGACGAACGCGAAACGGGACGGCGTCGCTCCCGCCGGGGTCTGGGCCCAGGCGGTCGCGGCCGGATTCATCGCATCCAGGAGCGGCAGCGCGATGCTGGCCCCCATGCCTCGCAACACCGTACGACGTGAAAGATGCTTCTTGGCGATGTACATCTCGTTTTCTCCGAAAGCCGCGGTCTCCGAACGCGCTCGCGGCGGATGAGGGCGTTATATCAGTTTACGGCCCCCGATTCCACGAACGCCGTCTCTACGGCCGACGGCGCCCGACGCATCCGGAACTGGTCGCTCCGGACCACGCCGAGGACCAGGTCCGAGAAACGGTAGTTCCGCCCGGCCGCGTCGCGCACGATCCGGCGCACCGTCGGCATGTCGTGATGTTCCAGCGTGCGCCCCGTCGCGTAGACGAGCAGCCGCTCGGTGAAGGTCTGCACCCACCGTTCCGGCTCGCGCATGAGCGCCGCGCGCAGGTCGTCGGGCCCCGCCAGCGGCGTCCCGTCGGGCAACTCGCCCGCGGAATCGATCCCGACGCCGGCATAGCGGTCCCGGTCTCTCCACATCCCCGTCGCATCGAAGTTCTCGAGCGCGAAACCCAGCGGGTCCATCACCGCGTGGCAGGAATAGCAGGCCGGGCTGGCCCGGTGACGCGCGATCATCTCGCGGACCGTCAACGCGTTGGTCGTCCCGATGTCGTTCTCGTTGAGGGCCTCGACCTCCGGCGGCGGCGTCGCCGGCGGCACGCCCTGGATGTGCTCCAGGATGAACGCGCCCCTCAGGACCGGCGACGTGCGGTTCGGGTAGGCGGCCGCCATCAGGACGGCGCCCTTGCCGAGCAGGCCCCAGCGCGCCGAGTCGGCCAGCTCCACCCGGCGGAACCGGTCGCCCTTGACGCCGGTGACGCCGTAATGCAGAGCGATGCGCTCGTCCAGGTACGTGTGGGTCGCCGTCAGGAGGTCCGTGACGCTGCGGTCCTCGTCGAAGATGCTCTTGGCGAACAGCGTCAGCTCGGTCCGGAAACCCGGGCGCGGGTCGCCCCGGCCGGCGGCGTACGGGAACACGACCGCGTCGGGCACGACCTCGTCCAGGCGCTTCATGTCGAGCATCTGGTGGACGAAGTTGCTCGCGAGCGTCTCCGAGCGCGGGTCGGCGAGCATGCGCCGCACCTCGGCTTCGAGCGTCTCGGGTTCGCGGAGCGCGCCCGCCGCGGCCCCATCGAGCAGCGCGTCGTCGGGAACCGAATTCCACAGGAAGAACGAAAGCCGGGAGGCGAGCGCGAGATCGTCGACGGCGTAGATCTCGCCCGGCGCCAGTCCGGGGGGAACGGGCTCGGCGCGGTACAGGAAGTACGGGCTTGCCAGGATGCCGGTGACGGCGCTGCGGACGCCTTCCTCTAAGCCGCCCGAGGCGAGGCCGTATTCGTAGTAGCCGCGGATCTCGGCGACGTCGTCGCCGGTCACCGGACGCCGGTACGCGCGGCGCGCCAGGGACCGGATGATGTCCTCGGCGCACGCTTCGGGATCGGCGCCATCGTCGGGGTGGCAGATGAAGATGCGCTCGCGGCTCGGCGTCGCGCTCACGCCCGCCGCGTCGAACGGACCCAGGAGCTGGAACGAGTTGACGCGGTACATGCGCTCCTGTCCGCCGCCGGGCACGAACCGCTGCAGCCGGTCGTCGGACGCGGCGAAGGTCCGGCGCCTGAACGTGACGCCGATCCTGTGGGGGCCGGCCGTCGCGAAGAAGCGGATGTTCTTGAGCCGTACGTTCACCCGGTCCAGCGCCCCGTCCTGCACCTGGTCGTAGAGCTTCATGTCCTCTTCACCGCCCACGACCGTCTCGTACACGATCCGGTTGTCGAGGGTCACGACCAGCGTGTTCTCGAACTCCATGCCGTTGCCCCAGATATGCGTCGCCATGTCGGCCACGTCGATCTGGTACTCGCCGTCGGCCGGGAGATCGACCTCGGCCAGGATGCCGCCCCGGGTGCCCAGGGGCAGGCCCGCCACATGGCTCATCTGCGTGCCGGGCCCCGCTCGGAAACTCCAGCCACCCGGCCGCGCGTTCGGTTGCCCGACGGCACGCTGGGCCACCGCGCGGGCCGCGATGACGTACTGCTCGATGAACGACGGCGACACCTGCAGCGTGTCGGCGATGTTGTCGAAGCCCTCGACCGTGTCGTCCTCGGGCAGCAGCTCTTCGGCGTCGATCTCGACGGCCAGCAGGTCCCGGACCGCGTTCTGGTACTCCTTGCGGTTGAGGCGGTGCAGGACGAGCGCGTCGGGCACGTGCGCTGCGCCCTCGGCCGCGTCCAGCGATTCCTCGAGCCATGCCGCCAGCGCACGCGATTCGGCCGCGTCCGGCTGCGGCGCGCCGGGCGGCGGCATGACGCGCCCGTTCAGCTTCCGCACGGCCATCTCGAACACGTCGGGGCGTTCGGCGATGTCGCCGGGGGTCATCCCCTCGAAACTGAGACCGGCCGTCAGCGCGCGGTCGTTGTGACAACCGACGCAATACTGGTTGACGGTGGCCAGCGGCGTCTCCAATCCGGGCGCCTGCCGGACGGGCGCGCCCGAAACCGGGGCCCACATGGCGGCCGACAGAACGGCCGCGGCGGCGGCCATGGATGCGATCGATGTCTTTCTCATAACGCTCCGGTCACTCAGGCGTCCGGTGACAGATAGGCCCACTGGCTCTCGAACGCGCGGCGCACGAACTCGTCCGGATTCCCCATGCGGGCATCGTACTCCTCGGTCGGGCGCGCGTCGACGGCCTCGTCCGGTCCGCGCCCGCTGTTCAACAACTGCGACAGCCGGGAATAGATGACGCCGTACATCTCGTACTGCTCTTCGAGATCGGTCAACCCCAAGACAGGGCCGCGGGCCGGCACGATCCGCGTCTCGGCGTCCGCCAGCGCGATCAGGCGTTCGATGCCGCCGACGATGCCGCCGATCCATCCGCCCGTCCACCAGTCGACGACAGGCCACCCGTCGCCCGACACGGCGTCGCCGACGGCAAGGACGTTCTCTTCGGGAAAGTGGACGTAGAGGTCGCCGTCCGTATGCGCCGCGTCCGGGATATACCCGTACCGGACGCCGGAGGGGAGATCGCCGCCGACGTCGTAGAAAGTCCGGTTCGGCTGTCCGATCTCGGGCAGCGGCTCGAAGCGCCGCCCGTTCCACGGCCACGTCACGTCCGTCGTCAGCCACAGCCGCGTGTTCTCCTGCGCGATGATCGTCGCGCCTTCGCCCCCCAGCCGGACGTTCGACCCGGTCTGCTCCGGATGCCAGTGGGTGTTGAACAGCGTGTGAACCGGCCCATCGCCCGCGACGCCGTCGACGGCGGCCAGAACGCGTTCCGAGCCCTCCGCGGAGCCGCCGTCGACGAGCAGGACGCCGTCGGCGTCGGCCCGCGCCACGACGTTGGCCTGTCCGGGAACGCGGACGACGAACACGCCGCCGCCCAGTTCGATGGATTCGCCGGCATCGGTTTGCGCCCGACGGGACGCCCGGCCGGCGCCGAAAACCGACCCGCCGAGCGCCGTCGCGACCCCGCCGCCGAGGACGGTCTTCAACATTTCCCTGCGAGTCTGCCGCCGCGCCATGTTCGCTCCGTCCGGATGCACCCGCCCCCTGGGGGACGGCAACGTTCAACCGCTGATTTTAAACCGGCATCGGCGGGCGCGCCAACGGTTTTGCGCCGGAACGGCGGGCGGCGATCGCGAAGACGGAACGCCTGCTACAATGCGTTGTCCGGACCGCGGCGGCGCCCGAGCCGGGTCAGGCTGCGGAGCACCGTCTCGGACGAGGAGGAACGGCCATGCCACGAGTCGACTGGAGCTATCATCGACCGTCCTGAAAGACGTGCGGCAAAACGCAGGAGTTTCTTGCGAACCGCGGGATCCCCGTCGCCGACGAAGTCAACGCCCGCAAGGCGGCCGTGCCCGAAGCCGAAGCGCTGGATCTGGTCGGGCGGGTCGACGTGGTCTATGCCACCGTCGGCAAGCGGGTCGTCGTCTTCGACCTCAAAAAAACGAAACCGGCCCGGAAGGAGATCCTCGACGCCATCTGCCGGAACGGCAAGCTGCGGGCCCCCGCCCTGAGGACGGGCCGCGCCCTGCTGGTCGGCTTCGATGAAGAGACTTACGGTCGCGTCTTCGGGTAAGGCGTCCGGACGGTCCCGCGCGCGGGACGACCACCGCCGGCGCCTCTTTTCCGAGACCACGCACTCACCCAGCCTGATCGAGCTGGTGGGCGTGGACGAGGCCCGGCGGATCATCGACTTCTGCTACATCGCCAACCACTACTACCCGACGCCGGCAATGATTCGGAAGATGCGGGACCGCTTCGTCGACCTGATCACGTCGTACCCGGGCAGCTCCCGCGGACGGGGCGAACGCCACCTGTCGGCCGTCATGGGCGTGTCGGCCGAGCACCTGCTCGTCGGCAACGGCGCGACCGAGATCATCGCGCTGGTGATGGACCACCTGATGCGCCGCATCGGCGTCGCCGTCCCGACGTTCAGCGAGTACGTCCAACACCTCAGCGATCGCGCCGTCTCCGAGCTCTACTACCTGGATCCCGAGAACGACTACCGGATGGACCTCGACGCCTACCTGGAATGGATCCGCGAACGAAAACTGCGGGCCGCGCTCGTGATCAACCCGGGCAACCCGACCGGGCAGACCTTCAGCGTGCGGGCGATGCGGCGATTCCTGAAGAAGGCGGCGTTCCTCGACCTCGTGATCGTGGACGAGAGCTTCATCGACTTCGCCGGCACGCCCGTTCCCAGCCTGCTGCCGCACATGAGCGCGTTCCCGAACCTGCTGATCATTCGCTCCATGAGCAAGCACTGCGGCGTTCCGGGCCTCCGCCTGGGTTACGCCGCAAGCGGCAATCCGGAAGTCATCCGGCGGCTCCGGTCTCACATGGCGGTCTGGAACGTCAACACGCTGGCCGAGTACTTCCTGTCGCTCCTGCCCGCCACGGCGCGCCAGTACGAGACGTCGCGCCTCAAGGTGATCGCCGATACGCAGTGGCTGGCCTGCGAACTCGGCGGCATTCCGGCGCTGAAGGTCTACCCCACCGGCGCCAACTTCATCCTGGTCCGCGTCCCCATCGGCACGACGGCCCGCGACGTGCAGACGGAGCTGCTCGGCCGGCACCGCATGTACGTCCGCGACTGCACCAACAAGGTCGGCATGGACGCGCGCCATATTCGAATCGCCAGCCAGCGGCGCGCCCGGGACCGGAAGCTGGTGGCCGTCCTGAAGAAGATGTACCCGACGGACCCGGCCCATGCCTGACGCGCCCCGAATCTTCGTCGTCATGCGCCACGACCTGCGCAAGGGCCGCTGGCAGAACATCGTTCAGGAAACCTACCTGGAGCAGATCGCCGCGGGGGGCGGCGTACCGATCCCGATACCGCGCGTCCAGGGAACCGTCGATCGTCTCGACGCCTACGGACCCGTGCACGGGTTGCTCGTCGTCGAAGGCAACGACATCGATACGCGCCGCTACGGCGGCGCCGACAGTCCACTGGACCTGATCGAGCCGCCCGACCTGGAGCGCGACGCGTTGGAATTCGCGCTCATCGCCCGGGTTCTCGCCGAAGGCCAGCCCTACCTGGGCGTGTGCCGGGGTTGCCACGCGTTCAACATCGCGCGCGGCGGCACGCTCTACGGCGACGTGCGGCACGAGTTGGGCGCCGCTCTCAAGCACGTGGACCCGGACAACTACGACGGGTACCGCCACGAGATCGCCGTCGTCGAAGGCACGCCGCTGCACGCGTGGGTGGGCGCGACCCGCTTCATGGCCAACAGCTTCCACCACCAGGGAATCAAGACGCTGGGCGAGGGGTTGGCGCCCATGTGCCATACCTCCGACGGGTTGATCGAGGGGTTCTACGACACCGGGCATCCCTTCCGAATCGGCCTGCAGTTCCATCCGGAGCGGCACGTCGCCGACGACGCGCAGTGCATGAACGTATTCGAGGCGTTCGTCACCGCCGCGAAGGCGTTCTTCCGGCAGGGCCGGACGGATTGAACACCGCCATCCGTCAACCGCTGACGCACCGGGCGGTCCTGTCCGTCGCCGTCCCGGTGATGCTGTCGAACGTCTCGACGCCCCTGATCGGCGTCGTCGACACGGGCGTCGTCGGCCGGCTTCCGGATCCGGCCTACATCGGCGCCGTCGCGATCGGCTCCCTGATCCTCAGTTTCGTCTTCTGGGCGTTCGGTTTCCTGCGGATGGGAACGACGGGGCTCGCCGCGCAAGCCGCCGGCGCCGGCGATCCCGACGAGACGGCGGCCGTGCTGGCCCGGGGGCTCCTCGTCGCGGGCGCGGCGGGCGCCGGCCTGATCCTCCTGCAGCGGCCCATCCGCGAAACGGCCTTCTTTCTCCTGGAAGGCAGCGCGGGCGTCGAGCAACTGGCCGGCGAATACTTCGACATCCGCATCTGGGCGGCGCCGGTCACGCTCGCCAACTACGCCCTGCTCGGATGGTTCATCGGCCTGGGACGCACCGGAATCGGACTCGTCCTGCAACTCGTGCTGAACCTGACCAACATGGCGCTCGACGCCGCGTTCGTGCTCATTCTGGGCTGGGGCGTCGCGGGCGTCGCCTTCGGCACGCTGCTGGCCGAAACGATCGCCGCCGTTGTCGGGATCGTCCTCGCCGCGCGCCAGATGCGGCGCATCGGGGCGCGGTGGCGCCGGGACCGGATATGGGTCCGCGAGCGTCTGGGCCGGCTGATGGCGCTCAATGTCGACATCATGGTCCGGACGCTCGCCCTGGAGCTCGTATTCGCCTGGTTCACCGCGCGAAGCGCCGCCGGGGGCGACGTCATCCTGGCCGCCAACGCCGTGCTCCTGCACTTCATCGCGGTCGCGGCGTACTTCCTGGACGGCCTGGCGTTCGCGACCGAATCCCTCGTCGGCCGCGCCGTCGGCGCACGCGACCGGGCCGGCCTGTCCGCCGCCGCCCGCATGGCCACGTTCTGGGCCGCCGGCCTCGCCGTGTCGATCTCCCTGCTCTGGCTGCTGACGGGAACACTGATCATCGACCTGTTGACCACGGACCCCGGCGCGCGCGCCGCGGCCCGGGCCTACCTGCCGTGGGCGGCGGCGGTGCCCGTGCTGGGCGTGTGGGCCTTCCAGCTCGACGGCGTCTTCATCGGCGCCACGCGCACGTCCGAAATGCGGAACGCGATGCTGGCGTCGCTGGCGATCTTCCTGGCGTCCTGGTGGCTCCTGACACCGTTCGGCAACCACGGGCTCTGGGCCGCGCTGCACGTGCAGTACGCCGCAAGGGCCGCGACGCTCGGGCGGCACTACCCGCGCCTGGTCCGGTCGGTGGGGCAATGAGGGCCGTCTCCCGCCAGTCCATCAAGCCGGAACGCGTTCGTTCCGCCTCGCGTATCGGCTCGCCCCGTGGCGCGACATCGGGTACGCTGGATGCACACACGGAGGATCACGGAATGACTGGCATGCATCGCGCCGGATTGGGGGCGTTCGCGGTCATCGCGTTGGCGGCGGCCGGCGCGCCGGCCGTAGCGCAGGACACGGCCGCCTTGCCGCCGCCCCTGGAGTGGACGACGGCCGACGATCACCGGGACATGATGCGTCAACTGGGCATCACGGCGCTGCGTCCGGGCCCCAGCGGACGGGAGGGCGCGCCCAACCCGGCGAACTACGACGAATCGCTGGCCAACCCGTTCCCGGAATGGCCCGCCCTGTTGACGCTGGACGACGGCGCCCCCGTCGAGAGCGCCGACGACTGGCGGGACCGGAGGCGGCCGGAGATCGTCGAGGCCTTCGAGCGCGAGGTTGTGGGCCGCGTTCCCGCCGACGCTCCGGACGTCGAGTGGACGGTCGTCGCATCCAACCGGGGCATGATCGCGGAACGGCCCGTGATCGGAAGGCAACTCGTCGGCCGCGTCGACAACTCGGCGTACCCGTCGATCGAGGTCGGCATCGCGATGACGCTCGTCGTCCCCGCCGACGCCGACCGACCGGCGCCCGTCATGATCATGTTCCGCGGAGGAGACCTCGACCAGGCCCTGGGCTTGGCGGTCGGCCGCGGCGGACGCGGCGCGCGCCCCGGCTCGGACCCGCCCGCCACGGAGCAGCTCGTCGAGGCGGGATGGGGATTCGCGTTCCTGGATCCGCGCAGCGTCCAGGCCGACAACGGCGCCGGCCTGACGCGCGGCGTCGTCGGTCTTGTCAACAGGGGCCAGGCCCGCGGGCCCGACGACTGGGGCTCGCTGCGCGCGTGGGCCTGGGGCGCGGCGCGCGCTCTGGACTACATGGAAACGGACCCCTCCATCGACGCCGCGCGCGTCGGCATCGAAGGCGTGTCCCGCTACGGCAAGGCGGCGCTCGTCGCCATGGCCCTGGAACCGCGCTTCGCCGTCGCGCTGATCGGATCCTCCGGCGAAGGCGGCGTCTCTCCGTACCGCCGCAACTTCGGCGAGATGGTCGAGAACCTGACCGGATCGTCCGAATACCACTGGATGGCCGGCAACTTCCTGAAGTACGGCGCGGCGGAAGCGGACTTCGGCTCGATGAACGCCGATGACCTGCCCGTGGATTCCCACGCGCTGATCGCGCTGTGCGCGCCGCGGCCCGTCTTCATCAGCTACGGCGTGCCCGAGCAGGGCGACGCCCTGTGGCTCGATCAGCAGGGCAGCTACATGGCGACCGTCGCCGCGGGCGACGTGTTCCGGCTGCTGGGCGCCGGCGACCTCGGAACCGGCGAGCACTACCGGACGGCCACGATGCCGCCGGTCAACGCCGGCCTCCTGGACGGACGCCTCGCCTGGCGGCAGCACGACGGCGGGCATACCGACGGGCCGAACTGGCGATACTTCATACCCTGGGCGGAACGTGAACTGGGTCTCGCATCGGACTGATCCGCCGATCGGCGCGCCCACCCGGATGCTGTACGTGTTCCTCGCCGTGCTCGGCCTCGGCGTCGGCGGCTTCCATGCCGTTCAAGCCGCCGCGCTCCAGGCCGGCAACGCCGCGGTACCGCCGAGCGACGTTCCGCGGCCGCGCACGGACGACAATTCGCGGACGGCACACGAGGAACTGCTCGCCAAGGCCCGCTCCGGGGTGATCGACGTCTACTTCACGGGCGATTCGATCACGCGGCGCTGGGGCGCGCTGGACTACCCCGCCCTGCTCGAGAACTGGAACGCCAACTTCTTCGGCTGGAACGCGGCCAACTTCGGCTGGGGCGGCGACCGCACCGAGAACATCCTTTGGCGAGTAGAGAACGGCGAGCTGGACGGCGTCGACCCGCGGGTCATCGTCGTCCAGGCGGGCACGAACAACCTGACCGAAGCCGCCGGCGCAGACGCCCAGGTCGCGTCGATCACGGCCGGAATCCGGGCCATCGTCGACGCCTGCCGCGCGCGGGCGCCGGACGCCGTCATCGTCCTGACCGGGGTGTTTCCGCGCCGTGACCGGCCGTCGTTCAACCCCGTCATCGATGCGATCAACACGGCCATCGCCGCCTTCGCCGACGGGGACGGCGTTCGTTTCCTCGACACCAACGCGGACCTGTCGGACGCCGACGGCCGGCTGTCGGATTCCGTGTCCGACGACGGGCTGCACCTGTCCGCGGCGGGCTACCAGGTCTGGGCGGACGCGTTGAAGCCCTTGCTGACGGAGATCCTGGGACCGCCCGCCGAACGGGATCTGGCGCCGCCGCCCACGGGCAACCCGGCCGCCCGGTAGGCGCGTTCCGTACCGGGCGCAACCAAAGCCGCTACGGCTTGCGTCCGACCAGCAGCGTGTTCGGGGAGTCCCGCCATGCGCATTCCGCGTCGAATCCCACGTCACGCATGACCGCCAGCTCCTCGTCGAGCGGGAAGTAGGTGTCTTCGGCCGCCCACTCGTCGAAGTGCTCGTAGGCGCGCCGCTCCTCGATGCCGCACCGGACCAGGTGGGCCGCCCACTTTCCGTAGCACGCGTCACGCGCCGACGGATCCGCGCTGACGGTCACGTCGGCGTTGACGAAGACGCCGCCGCGGCGGAGCGCCCGGAATATGCGTCCGTAGACTGCGCGCTTCCGTTCCATCGTCGGGACGTGGTGCAGCGCCAGGGACGCCGCGACCGCGTCGCACGCCGGCAGCCCCGCATCGAAAGACTGTTCCCGGAAGCGCGCGCGGCGTCCGAACTTCTTGAGCCGGACCCGGGCCCGGTCCAGCATTTCCGAATCGACGTCGATGGCTTCCAGCGCGCCCACGGCGTCGTGCTCGAGGATCGCCGCGGCCAATGCCCCCGTCCCCGCGCCGAGGTCCAGCACGACGTCCGGTCCGACGGAGGCGACTTCCCGCGCGGCGCGGGTCAATCCCTCCTCGTAGCCGGGAATGAACTTGCGAATCGTCTCGTCGTACTCATCGATCTCGAGGCGCAGATGGCTGCGGACGGAGTGACTCATGAGTTCGAACACGCCGGTCGGAACACGTCCCGTGTCCGTTCGTTACGGACAGGAGGACCGGACGTCGACACGAAGGCGGTCGACGGTCCACATCATCCTACCAGCTTCGGATTCCACGATTCTCGAGGCGCAGCATGAGCGACACGATGTCCGGCGCTCGGCCAGACCAAGGCAGGCCGATCGCTGACCGTCGTATGCGCGATTCGGGAAACACGGATTCGAATCATATCGGCCCGGGACACGAGTCGGCGGGAACGGAGTGAATATGAACAGCCGATCCAAGAGAACTAGGCCGCAACGGTTCCGAACCGAGGAGCGGGAGCGCGAGTTCTGGGCCGAACACGACGTTGTCGACTATTTCGATTGGGACAAGGCCGCGCGGGGCTCGTTCCCTGCGCTGAAACCGTCGACGACGACGATCTCGGTCCGGCTGCCCGCCGGTATGCTCGAGGAGTTGAAGGCGCTGGCGAACGAACAGGACGTACCCTATCAGTCCCTGCTCAAGGTTTTTCTGGCCGAACGCATAGCCCGGGAACGCGAGTCCCGTCGTACAGCGCGGAGCTGAAGCCGGGATCCGGCAATCGTCAGATCAACGCGTCCACATCGACACCCAGGGCCTGGGCGATGGCCGCCAGCGTCCGGGCCGACCCGGTGCGCTGCCCCCTTTCGATCTGTGACAGGTAGACCGCGTTGATGCCGGCGGCATCGGCCAATCGCTTTTGCGTCATTCCCCGATGCTGGCGGTAGACCCGGACGGCGTTCTCCCCCGCCAGCAGGCGATCCACAACGCCGATGGGAAAAGACTCTCCATCGTCCGCCTTGGCCCGGCCGTAGAGCGCTTCGGCGTCGGCACGGGCCCATCGTTCGTATTGCCGCCAGGGGATGACCGCGAACGCCGGGCGGCCGCCCTCGTCCAGAATGACTTGCGGTTTGATCATTGCGCCCTTCCTGATCCTCGGTAAACGTCACCACGCGGGGCGATCCGCAGCGCGTCGATTCCGCGCGCGTACCGACGCCGCTCGAAAACCAACCGACAATCGCCGACTCGCAGCCGAAAGCCCGGCCGGCCTCGCATCGGCCTTATCTCCACGTCTTGTCGGCTCGGGTCCTGAGCCAGCTTACCTAGAGCATCGCGTATGCGACGAGCATCGGTGCGCGACATGCCTCTCGGCGCCTTGACGGCCTCCTTCCTGATGGTCAACCGGTAGCTGGCCATCCCGTCCGCGTCCACTCAATGTATAGCTGACAGCTATATTCAAGGCAAGCTTTTCGCATTAGCACCAACAGCCGGGATCCAGCGCGAAGGGTCCGGGAGGCGGGTCGATGTGTGGGGTCCGCCCGGCCACTTCAGCCGGCTTCACCGGACCATCCAACAAGACGATAGCGCGACCACGGCACCGGCATACGGGTGGCTCGTGGTTGCTTCACAACAACGACTTCGGTTCGAATCGTGTCAGAAGGGACAGCAAAAGCTGCAGATCTTCCAGCCGCCCGCGGAAGACCTGAGGCTATCCAAGTGCTCGACGAGCCAGACGATGTCGTTGCTCACCCGTTTCTCGACGACGGTTCTGCGGCCCTCATCTGACGGGCGGCGAAGGAAAACGCATGACGCACGATGGAGAACGTTGTCGGGTCGGCCAGCGCCTCCGAAGTGGTTGAACACGAATCCGTGCGGGTTCTGCAGCAACCACCTCGCATAGCCTGCCTCGTCGTCTTTGAAGATGAACATCACGTCGCCGCGCTCGCAGCCGGAAATCCCTTACTCCGTTGCCGACGCCGTCAGCGCGTCAGCGCTTCCAGGAGCGTGACCATCGCCTCGTTCGGCGGCGCCGGGCCGCCGCGACCGCCCCGGTTGCCCATGGCAAGGTCCATCGGCGTGCGGCCGCCGTTGTCGGCCGCGCGCAGGTCGGCGCCGTTTTCGGCCAGCAGCCGGACGACGCGGCCCCAGCCTTTCTCGACGGCGGCGTGCACGGCCGACCGGCCGTTGTCGGCTCGCGCGTCGACGTCGGCGCCTCCCGCCACCAGCAGCGGCAGCGCGGTCAAGGCGTCATCCTCGGTGTTGAAACGGCCGCGCGTGGGGTTGGCGCCGTGCCCCATGCCGGCGGCGGCCATCAGCGGTGTCGTGCCATTCGCGGTGGGCAGGTCGACGAGGGCGCCGTGCTCCAGCAGCATGCCAATGGCCTCGGGGTTGTCCCCGGCCTTGGAGGCGCGCAGCAGCGGCGTCGCGCCGGTCGAGAGCACGCTGTCGCCGCCGCGGTCGAAGATGACGTTGCGGTAGGGCGGCCGGAGCTTCAACTGCAGATTGGGGTTGGCGCCGCGCTCCAGGAGCATGGCCAGCACGTCCATGGCCGACGCGGCGTCCGTCGAGGGAATGTCGGGGCGGCCGCCGCGCGGCAGCGTGGCCAGGTCCACGGCCGCGTATACGGGCGACTGGCCGTAGAGGTCCCACTTGTCCACGTCGGCGCCGGCTTCGATCAGGTACGCCGCCGTGTCGAACCGCATGTTCATGATGGCCAGGACCAGCGGCGCCGTGCGGTCCGGGTCGTGCCGGTCGATATCGGCGCCTGCTTCCACGAGGCGCCGCGCGCATTCGAGGCAGCCCTCCCGCGCCGCGTAGAGCAAGGGCGTGAAACCGCCGCGGTCCAGGTCCTTGGGCCGCGGCTCGGCCGTCACGCGCCGTTGCCAGTTGCGGTCGACGCCCCGGCGGTCCAACTCGGCGCCGTGGTCGATGAGCAACTGCACCATCTCGGGCTGCATCTGTGCGGCCGCCCACATCAGCGCCGACTGGCCGCCCCAGTCCTCCACCGCGTTCACGTCCGCCCCGGCCTCCAGCAAGAGACCCGCGGCCTCGACGTTTCCGGTGCGCGCGGCGGCCATCAGGGCGGTCTGGTTCTCGGGATTGGGCGACTCGGGATCGGCGCCGCCCTCGAGCAGCAGTCGAACGATGGCGGCGTTGCCGTTGGCGGCGGCCTCCATCATCGGGGACGAGCCGAAGTCGTTCACCGTCGACACGTCGGCGCCCGCCGCGACGAGGCGCGCCACCATGTCGGCGTCTTCCCGGTAGGCCGCCCAGTGAACGGCCGTCGTGCCGTTGGGCTCCGGCAGGTTCACGTCGGCGCCGGCCGCGATCCGGGCCAGCGCGGCGTCCCGGTCTCCGGCCCGGACGGCCTCGACCACCGTGTCCGCGGCCCCGGTTCCCAGGTTCGCGAGGACCGCGGCGGCGATGGAGCATGCCCGGAACGCGCGGCGCACCCTAGACCTCCGGGAACGCGCCGGTGCTGTTGCCGATCGCATCGGCCTCGATGCCCGCCCGGTCCAGGATCGTCAGCAGCAGGTTGGCCAGCGGCGTGTCCTGCGGGTAGGCCAGGTGCCGGCCGCCCCGGACCCGCCCGTAACCCGCGCCGACCAGGACCGAGGGCAGCGGGTCGTTGTCGTGCTCGTTGCTGTTCGACATGTTGCTGCCGTAGAGCAGGATCGCGTGGTCCAGCATCGAACCGTCGCCGTCGGGCATCGCGGCCAGCGTGCCGACGAACCGCGCGAACCGTTCCGTGTGCCACGCCTGGACGCGCGCCAGCTTTTCCTTGTTGGCCTCGTTCTCGCCGTGGTGCGACAGCGGGTGGAAGGCGTCGGGAACGCCGACGTTGTTGAACGTCCGCATGCTGACTTCCTTGCCCATCATGAACGTCACGACCCGAGTGAGGTTGGCCTGGTAGGCCAGCGCGATCAGGTCGAACATCAGGTCGACGTGCCGCTCGAAATCCGCCGGGACGCCGACGGGGGCGTCGGGCAACTCCAGGTTCGAGATGTCGCGCTCCTCCATGGTCTGGATGCGGCGCTCGACCTCGCGGACCGCGTCGAGGTAGTCGCCGACCTTGTTGCGGTCCGGAACCGCCAGCCGGCTCGCCAGGGCGCGCGCGTCGAGCGCGATCGAATCCAGGATGCTGCGCGTTTCGCCCACGATCCGCACGCGTTCCTCGGGGGTGTCCCCCTGTCCGAACAACTGGTAGAACAGCTTGCGCGGGTTGTACTCCATCGGCAGCGGCTGCGTCGGCGTCCGGAACGAGATCGTGTGCCCGTAGCTGCACCCGTAACCCGGATCGCACGGCCCGCCCGGCTCGGTGCACATCTCCAGGGACGGGAACGGCGTGTCGCCGCCGATCCGCTCGACGGCCACCTGGTCGGCGCTCGTGCCCGCCAGGGGGCTGTGCTGGACGGCCGGCGCGGCGCAGTTCAGCCACGTCCCGGCCGTGATCGCGTGCGGCGTCGGGCTCTCGCCGGCCTCGTTCCTCAGGCCGCTCACCACGGTCACCCGGTCCCGGTACGGGGCGAGCGATCCCAGGATCTCGGTGAACTCGAAGTCCGCGCCCGTCGCCGACGGCGTCCACCGCTCCATGACCGCGCCGTGCGGGACGTAGACGAAGCCGAGCCGCGGCGCGGGCGCCGCCGCCGTCTGCGACAACGCGGTCGCGGCGGGCACCATCGCGTCCAGCAGGGGCAGGCCGACGGCGGCTCCGACGCCCTTGAGAACGGTTCTGCGGGACAGTCGCTTCCGTGTGATGAACATCGCTACTCCTCGTCTCCGGCCGCGTCCGGCGCGTCCACGGATCCGGACGCGTTCGGCGCGTCCACGGACTCCACCAGGCGGAACGGATCGCTCAGGACGATGCCCGAAACGATCGACGAGAACCGGTATCCGTCTTCCGCCGCGTTCCGCACGATGGTCCGCACGGCCGGCATGTCGTGGTGTTCCACGGTGCGGCCGAGCGCATACAGCAACAGTTTCTCGGTCAACGTCTGAACGAACTGGTCGGGCCTCCGCAGCAGCGCCGCGCGCAGGTCGTCGGGACCGGCGAGCGGCGTGCCGTCGGGCAGCTCGCCGGACGCGTCGATCGGCGTGCCCGCGAACATCTCCACGTCGCGCCACCGGCCCACGGCGTCGAAGTTGTCGAGCGCAAAACCCAGCGGGTCCATGATCCCGTGACACCCGTTGCAGCTCGGCTGCGCGCGGTGGGCGGCCAACCGGTCGCGGACGGACCTGAAGTCCTTCGCGCCGACCTCGTTGTCGTCGAGCAGCGCCTCCACGTCGGGCGGCGGCGGCGAGGGCGGCGTTCCCGTGATGTTCTCCAGGATCCAGGCGCCGCGGCGGACCGGCGAGGTCCGGTCGGGATAGGACGACACCATCAGGACGCCGGCCTTCCCCAACAGGCCGCGGCGGACCGTGTCGCCGACCGTGACGCGGCGGAACCGGCCGCCCCGGACGCTGCCGACGCCGTAGTGCAAGGCCAGCCGCTCGTTCAGGTACGTGTAGTCCGCCGTCAACAGTTCCAGGACGCTGCGGTCCTCGCGGATCACGCTGTCGACGAACAGCATGATCTCCTCGGTCATGTCGCTCCGCAGGTCGCCGTCGACGCCGACGACGGTGCGGTGGTTGGCGGCGAACGGGAAGACGTTCGGATCCGGATCGATCTCGTCGATGGCCTGAAGCTGCAGCCACTGGTAGGCGAAATTCCGCGCCAGCGTCTCCGACTTCGCATCCGCCAGCATGCGGCGGACCTCGGCTTCCAGGACCGATGGATCGGACAGGCGCCCGGACTCCGCCAGGTCGAGGAGCGCGTCGTCGGGAATGCTGCTCCACAGGAAGAAGGCGAGCCGCGACGCCAGCTCCAGCCCCCCCAGTCGATCGGAGCCGTCCATCGCGCCGTCGTCCGGATCCGGCTCGCTGGCGCGGTAGAGGAAGAACGGGCTGGCCAGGATGCGCGTCAGCGCGCTCCGGACGCCTTCGTCGAAGCCGCCCTCCGCCCGGCCCGCGTCGAAGAACCCGAGCAACACGTCCATGTCGGCGGACGTCGGCCCCCGCCGGTAGGCCTGCCGCGCGAGCCGTTCGAGTATCTCGGAGGCGCAGGTCCGCTCCTCGGACTCGGATTCCGGATAGCAACCGAATATGCGCGCCCGCGAAGGCGTTTCCGAGAGGCCGGTCGGATTGAACGGCCCGCGGACCTCGAACCCGGTGATGCGCATCAGCCGGTCCATGCCGCCGCCCGGGGCGAGCAGCGACAACTGCTGGTCGGATTCGGCGAACGTGCGCGCCAGGAACGTCACCGCCACGGTGTGGGGGCCGGCCGTCGTCGTGAAGCCGATGTCCTTCAATCGCGCGTTGATGGCGTCGATCGCCGGGGACTGATCGGTGTCGATGGCCCGCAGGTCGTCGTCCCCGCCGATCCGCGTCCTGTAGATCTCGACGTCGTCCAACAACACGATCAGGTCGTTCGCGTGCTCGGCGCCGGCGAAGTAGATGTCGCCCGGGAACATGTCGTTCACGTTGACCCGGTATTCGCCGTCGGCCGGAAACATGTGCTCCACGGCGAACCCGCCGCGCGTGCCCAGCGGCAGGCCGTCCACGTGGCCCGACTGCTTGCCCTCCTGGTCCGCGGGCCGGACGTAGGACCGGCTGCCGGGTCCGGGATCGGCCCGGCCCACGGCCTGGACGGCCACGGAACGCGCGGCCGCCACGTACTGGCTGAAGAACGTGGGCGTGGTCTGCAGCACGTCGGCGACGTTGTCGAAGCCGTCGCTCTGCTCGTCCTGGGGCAGCACTTCGGCCGGATCGAGCTCCAGGGCGAGCATGTCGCGAACCGCGTTGGCGTATTCCTTGGCGTTCAGGCGATGCAGGACGACGCGGCCCGGCCGGGGGCGTCCCGCGGCCGCGGCGTCCAGATAGCTTTCCATCCACCGGACGAAAGCGTCGATTCGGACCGAATCGGGTCGAGGCGCGCCGGGAGGCGGCATCATGCTTCCGCGCAGCTTGCGGACGGCCCGTTCCCAGGTCTCGGCCTCCTCGGGCACGGACGCCGGCGCGAGCGCCGTGAAGTCCACGCCGCCGGCCAACACGTTCGCGTTGTGACAACCCATGCAGTACGTCTCGAGCAGGGTCCAGTGCTCGCCGGCGCGCTCGACGAACGGGGCGGCGTCGAATGTCTCCTGCGCTTCGACGGGCGCCGCGCCGGCCAGCACGGCAAGCACGCCGCCGACAGCGAGAACGGGTTGTATCGATCGAGTCATGGCGACGTTACGCATCCGGCGTGAAATGGCCCCACATGCTCTCGAACGCGCGCCGGATGAAGAAGTCCGCGTCGCCGCCCAGCCGCGCGTCGTGGGATTCGGTGAGCCGTTCCGCCACGGCGTCGGCGGGGCTCAAGCCGTTGTACATGATGGCCCGGAGGCGCTGGGAAATCTCGCCGTACATCGCGAGCTGGGCCTCCAGTTCGGCGCGCGCCATGACCGGACCGTCAGCGGGCACGATGGTCGTGTCGTCGTCGCACGCCTCGACGAGCGTCCGGAGGCCGTCGACCATCCCGTTGATCCAACCGCCGGTCCACCAGTCCACCAGCGGCCAGTCTTCCGACGACAGTACGCCGCCGGCGACCAGGACGTTCTCCTCGGGGAAGCGCACGTAGATGTCGCCGTCGGTATGGGCCTGCGGCATGTGGCCGCATTCGATCCGTTCGGCGCCGGCGCCCAACCCGTACGTCTCGTAGAAGGTGTCGTTCGGCTGCGCCTCCTCGGGCAACGGCGGGTGCGTACGGTCGTCCCATGGGCGCGTCACGTCCGTCGTCAGCCACAAGCGCGTGTTTTCGTGCGCGACGATCCGCGCGCCCGACGGACCCAGGACGCGGTTCGAGCCCGTCTGCTCGGGATGCCAGTGGGTGTCGAACAACGTGTGGACGGGGCCGCTTCCAGGCAGGGCCGAGACCGTGGTCAACAGCTCGCCGGAACGCTCCGCCGCGCCGCCGTCGACCATGACGGCGCCACCGTCGCCGGTGCGGACAACGACGTTGGCCCCGGCCCCGGTCAGCAGGAAGAGGTTGCCGCCGAGGGATTGCGCGGCGATGCGCGCCGATTGGGCGGACGCCCGGACTGGGCGGACGCTGGCCAGACAAGCCGCGGCCATGCCGCCCACCGCCGTCTGCACGAAGCCTCTGCGATTGATATGCGGCGATCGAGCCACCATGCCGCAGCTACTCTAACGCAAGCGTCGGCCGGCTTCAAACCTGACTGGGGAACGGTCGGGGCGTTCACACACGGGTAGTGCGTTGTGTTTTCGGACTGACGCCGCGCTCAAGCAACTACTTGGCCACCAAGCCCCGACACCCGCGTAACCCGGGGAAGCCCCGGAGACCCGTCGAAGCCGCTACCGAATCCTCGCGTTCAATCGCGGATACACGCGCCGCGCATTGTCTTCGAAGATGGCCTGCCGGTCGGCGTCCATCAACCAGTCCGCTCGGTCGAGATACCGCTTCGTGTCGTCGTAGTGGTGCCCGGTCTCCGGATCGATTCCGCGCACGGCGCCGACCATCTCCGAACCGAACAGGATGTTGGCGGCCGGTACGATCCGGGTGAGCAGCTCGATGCCGGCCATGTGATAAACGCACGTGTCGAAGAAGATGTTGTCCCGGATCAGATCGACCAGCAACGGCCGCTTGTTGTCCTGCGCGAGCCCGCGGTACCGGCCCCAGTGATACGGCACGGCGCCGCCCCCGTGGGGAATGATGAACCGCAGCGTGGGAAAGTCCCGGAACAGGTCGCTCATCAGGAACTGCATGAACGCCGTCGTGTCGGCGTTCAGGTAGTGCGCGCCGGTCGCATGGAAGTTGGGGTTGCACGAGGCGCTGACGTGCACCATCGCCGGAACGTCCAGCTCCACCATCTTTTCGTAGAACGGATACCAGTACCGGTCGGTCAGGGGCGGGTCTGTCCACAAGCCGCCGGACGGGTCCGGGTTGAGGTTGCATCCGACCATCCCCAGCTCCGTCACCGCCCGCTCCAGCTCGGGGATGCAGTTGGCGGGCGGCGCTCCGGGAACCTGCGGCAACTGGCACACCCCGACGAAGTTCTCCGGATACAGCTTGCAGATGCGGTGGATGACGTCGTTCGAGTGCTCGGCCCAGTGCCGGTTCGTCGTCTCGTTGCCGACGTGATGGCCCATCCGGGACGCGCGCGGCGAGAACAGCGTCAGGTCGCTGCCGCGCTCCCGCTGGAACTTCAACTGCGCGCCTTCCACGCTGTCCGCCAACTCGGCGTCGGTGATGTCGACGACGCCCTTTTCGGCGGCGCGGCCGGACTCGGCCAAACCGGCGATCTGCCGCTTCCGGTAGTCCTCCAGGGCCGGCGGCGCGGTGGTGTAATGTCCGTGACAATCGATGATCATGCGCGCGTCCTCCGGTTGACGGCCGGGCCACGCCCGGTCCCGAAAGAGCAGGATGCTAACACGAACGGGAGGCGCGTGGCGGACGGTCCCGCCCGGCGATGCGCGGCGCGGAAACGTGGATATGTGGCGGGCGGTTGCGTATACTGAACCGACTTGGAGGGAGACCCCGCGATGAGACACCGACTTTCGTCAGCGGTCCTGCCGGGAACGGCCGTAGTCGCGCTCGCCATGCTCTTCGGCGTCGATGGCGCCACCTCTCAGGCCCGAACGCAAACGCCGCAGGATCTGGACGCCTCGATGCGGACCTTCAGCAGCCTGCTGGCGCTTCTGGAGGAGAACGCCGCGACTCCCGTGAGCACGAACGCCGCCGTCTACGGCGCCATCGACGGGATGTTGCGCACCCTGGACCCGCACTCGTCCTTCATCCGTCCCGAGAACGCCACGGCGCGGCGGCAGGAGCTGGAGGGCCGCTACTACGGTCTGGGGATTCGCGTCATGGCGCGGCTGGGCCAGGTGATGATCATCGAACCCCCGTTCGCGGGCTCACCCGCCGAACGGGCCGGCCTCCGCGTGGGCGACGTGTTCAGCCACGTCAACGGCGAGGCCATCGAGGGCTGGAACCTGAACGACGTGGTCAACAGGCTGCGGGGGCCCAAGGGCACCCCGGTCGACGTGACACTGGTGCGGCGCGGCTTCGACCAACCGATTCACATGACGATCGTCCGTGACGAGATCGCCAGCTTCTCGGTCACCAACAAGTTCGTCCGTGACGACGGCATCGGCTACATCCGCCTGGCGTCGTTCAACGAGACGAGCGGCGACGAGTTGCGCTCGGCCCTGCGCGAGCTGGACCCCGCGAACCTGGAGGGGCTGGTCCTGGATTTGCGCGCCAATCCGGGCGGCGCGCTGCAATCGGCCATCGAGGTGTCGGAAACGTTTCTGCAGCGCGACCAGTTGATCGTGGAAACTCGCGGCCGCACGCGCGGCTCGAACCGCGAGTTCCCGTCGACGCGGACCAACGACCGCAACCTCTTCCCGCTGGTCGTCCTGATCGACCGGAACAGCGCGAGCGCGTCCGAGATCGTCGCCGGAGCCGTCCAGGACCACGACCGCGGCCTGATCGTCGGGGAGACGAGCTTCGGAAAGGGCCTGGTCCAGTCGCTGTTGCCGATCAGCCGGCAGGCGATCCTGACGTTGACGACGCAGAAGTGGTACACGCCCAGCGGCCGGCTGATCCAGCGCGACTACGAAGGCGTGTCCGAGTTCGACTACATCAACAACCGGGTGACCGAGCACGACGATTTCGAACCCGATCCGGACGACGTCTACCGGTCCGACCTCGGACGCGTACTGCACGGCGGGGGCGGCATCACGCCGGACGAACGCGTCGTGCCGCCCGAGACCAACGCCTTCCAGCGGAGGCTGAACATCGCGCAGGCGTTCTACAGCTTCGCCCGGGAGTTCCTGGAGGACAACGCCGACATCGACGAGTCCTTCCGGGTCACGGACGCGATTCTCGACACGTTCGCAACGCACATTCGCGAGCGCGACATCGAGTTCACCGACGAGGAATTCGCGGCCAACGCGGACTACCTGAACCGGGAAATACAGTACGAGATCCTGCAGGACAAGCTGGGCGTCCCGGTCGCGAGCCGCGCGCGCCTGGAAACCGACCCGCAGTTCCTGAAAGCGTTGGAGTTGATGCCGGAAGCCCGGGCGCTCTCGCTTCGCGCCCAGGCGGCGTTCGACGCGTCCGGAGCGCCGTAGCGAATTCGCCGATCAGTCCCCCGCTTCGCGCCGGCGCGCCCCGCTGAGGACGCCGACGAGGCTCTCGTTCCCTTCGTGGCAAGCGTACTCGTAGAGGGGGCCCTCGGTCGCCCGCATGGGAATCTCGCCCGACCAGGATCGTTCCCAGGTGGTTTCGTCCTCGACCGTGAACTCGTACATCAGCGTGTCCGCGTCCACGCGCCGGAACCGCTCGACGACGCGCAGGTTCACGTTGGCGCCCCTGAAGTTCATCCGGTCGTCGAAGTTCGTGGTCTCCACGACGAGCGTGTCGCCTTCCCAGCGGCCGACGGAGTCTCCCAGCCATTGACGGACCGCGCCGGGCAGGTGATCCCGGCCGCCGGTGGGGATGATGCGGGCGTCGTGGATCATCTCCAGGAGGATCACCACGTAGCCCGGGGACTGCACGATCTGGTAGTTGTTGTTGTAGGCGCTGGGCAGCATCGGGGGTCCTTCGTTCGGCCAGATGATGCAGCGCTCGGCCAGCGGCCGGTTCTCCGGGCCGTCGAAGGCCCGGCCGGCGTTGGCCTCGCGCCGGGCCGCAGCCCGTGCTTCCGCGTCGGCCGTCCGGTCCGGAATCCTCCCGTCGGGCGGGTCCACGACGAGCGACGTCCGCAGCGTCTCGACGACGTCGGTGCCGAAGTCCCACCAGAACGCGTTGTAGGCGCGCGAGACGTCGGCCCGCGGCGGCCCGTCCCGGCGGTCGGGATTCCGCTGGGCCAGGACGCGGGCCGCATACTCCCGGGCCGCCTCGAGACTCGGGAAGAACGGCGTGTCGGCCAGATCGCCCGGGCGCTCCAGCGGCGTGATCGTGGCGTTGGTCCAGATTCCCTGGATGTCCGGCGTGCCGTCGGGCAGCCGGAACTCGGGTTCCTGTCCGCGAGCCGCGAGCGAGACCGAGAACACGGCGGCCAGAACGAACGCGTATGCGGGGCGTCGAGTCATCGTCTCCTCCGTGGCGAAAAAGAAAAGCGGGACCCGCGTCCTCCACCGGAGTCCGCCGTCCCGCTCTTCCGCAGCCGGGATGTCACGGGTCGCGCTGGGTTCCTCCGAAGAACAGCGGCGTGCCGTCGGCGAACCGCATGTCCACGCCGACGGCCTTGCTCTCTCCGTCGCGCGAACCGTAGCCGTCCACGTAGAGCTCCGCGCCGATGGGTATGCTGTTCCGGTCGATGCCTCGCCGCAGCAGGGCGTTGGGGCTGCCGCCCTCGACCATCCAGCTCGTGACCGTGCCGTCCTCGTTCTCCACGTCCATGTGGATCCACGAATGCGGGTTGATCAACTCGACCCGGGTCACCGTGCCCGTGAACTCCACGGGCCGCTCCGCGTCGAATTCCGTCGCGAACGCGTGATGGGCCGCGGCCGGGGTTCCCGACACGGCCAACGCCAACACGAACGCCGCCACACGTGTCATGCGCATTCCGCCACCCCCGATCGTCTCAGGATTGCCTTGAAGTCCATGTCCTACTGTCCATTCTCCGCCTGCCGCCGCTCCTCGGCGCGCTGACCGGCCAGGATGTTGGCGATGCCGTAGTTCCCTTCGTGACAGTCGTACTCGTAGATGGGCCCGTCGATCCGCGCCAGCGGATACACGCCCGACCACGCGGCGGCCCACGTCTCGGGATCCTCCACCGTGAAACGATACTCGACCGTATCGTCGTCGATCCGCGTCAGGCGCTCGGTCACCTTCATGTTCGGGCCGGAATTCCTCCAGGCCGTCGCCTCGTGGAAGTT
The DNA here is from genome assembly GCA_022821145.1 of Acidobacteriota bacterium. Lineage (GTDB taxonomy): Bacteria > Acidobacteriota > Terriglobia > 20CM-2-55-15 > 20CM-2-55-15 > JAJEDW01. Next base: position 25,417 of record JAJEEE010000024.1, on the reverse strand, counting down.
GGTGGTTTCCACCACCAGCGACTCGCCTTCCCAGCGGCCCACGGACACGCCGTTGTACTGCTGGAGGTCGCCCGCCGCGTGAGCCTCCCCGTTGGTGGGAATGATTCGGGGATCGCCCATCTCGGCCTGGATCACGACGTATCCCGGGCTCTGGAAGATCTGCATGTTGCTGTTGTATCCGCCCGGCAGAATCGGGGGCAGCGTGCTGGACCAGACGATGCAGCGTTCGGTCAGCGACCGGTTCTCGGGCCCGTCGAACTCGCGTCCGCGGCGCGCTTCCCGGCGCGCGTCCGCCCGTTCGCGGGCGGCGTCCAGAAGCGCGGGCATCCGGCCGTTCGGGGGATCCACGATGATCGAGGTCCGAAGGTTGGTCGCCACCTCGTTCTGAAACCCGCTCAGCCCGAACTGATCGAAGTCGTAGTGCACGTCGCTGTTGGTGCCGCGGTTCCTCTCGGGCGGGCCCTCGGGGGGCGCCATGCGCCGGGCCGCCCGCTCGGCGGCTTCCTCGGGCGTGTAGAACTCCTGCTCGCCCAGTTCCTCGGGCCGCTGCAACGGCACGGTCTGCGACTGCGTGAAGTATCCCGAAATGTCCGGCTCGCCCCAGGCGGTCATCCGGGTCTGCGCGCTCGACGGCGCGGGGGCCAGGAGCGCCGTGACGAGGGCCGCGGCGCCCGCGATCGTGATGGCTCGTCGAATCATCGTGTAACGTCCTCCGTTAGTCTTCAGGCGGCTTCCTCAGATGTCCGTATAGTATCTCTTCCGAGAACGCCACACACTTGAATTCGAGGAACTGGAAATCGTCCTCGATCCTGCGGTAGAGCGGCATGCGGATCGTCCACGGTCTCGAGTAGATCGTCGGGTCGGTGATCGTCGCCTCGTATTCCATGTGGTTCGGACCGATCAGCGTATAACGCTCCTGGATCCGGGCCTGGTTGCTGGTGAAGTTGCCGGCCCGGTCGAGCCACGTCACCCCGTTGACGCCCGTGACGTCGACGACGAACGTGTCGCCCTCCCAGTTCCCGTTCGACCACCCCATCCACGTGTCGATCGGGGCCTCGCGCACGCCGCCGACGTGGATGTTCCGGATGGCCGCCGCGAACTGGTAGATGACGTAGACGTTGCCGGTGTTCTGAAAGATCTGGAACGGGTACGGCATGTAGGTGGACCGCGGCACGCCGGCCCGGTAGCACTTGGCTTCCGGATCGTTGCCGAGCCGGTTGGCGAAGTTCTCGTCCCTTTGGGCCCGCGCCTCCGGAAGGTACGGGATCTCGCCGCCTTCGACCACGCCCTGCCCGGGCGGGATCGCGAACTGCGCCCCCAGCTCGAGCACGACGGGATAGTCGGCCACGTGCGGCTCGACGTTCCAGTGCGCGTTGTTCAGGGCCTGCCAGACGCCGCTGATATCGGGGGCGCCGTCCGGCATCCTCGGAATCTCGGTCCGGAATCCCTGTCCCGGCGCCTCCGGAACGTGGGCCAGCAGCGCGACGACGGCCGAAACGGCCGCGATCAGGAAACTAAAGCGGGTGTGTCGCATGGGTTCGACTAGCCTCCACTCCAACAGAAACACGATTCACGATATGCCACCGCGCGCCGGATTCAAAGCTTCTATCGTCTCAGGGTTTCAGCTCGATCACGATGTTGCGGACCGGAACGTCTCCGACGTTGACCAGTTCGTGGGTCGTCGGCTCGGCGAACCGGATGTCGTCGGCGATGAAACGCGTCGATCTCTCCGGTTCCCCATCGGGAAACTGGCGCAGCCGCGCCGCGTTGAGATAGACGATCAATCGCTGGTTGTGCGTATGGCGGTCGCGGGTGTCGCCCGGCCGCAGTCTGCCCTCGATCACCCGGAAGCGCTCGCCTTCGTGGTGCGTGACGTTGTAGTTGGGCGGAACGATCGTCTCGGCGGTCGTTCTCACCGGAGGGCGGTCGAGCTTGAGGGCCACTTCGACGAAATCTCCCCCGCTCGGGGCGGAGTAGCTCTCGGCGGCGTCGAACACGCGCACGTCTCCGCGCTCCATGCGGGCGCCTTCGAAGTCCACCGCGGCGAGCGCGACGATCACGCGGTCGCCGCACCCGGACGCGGCCGGCGCGCAGGGCGCGGCGTTTCGATGCACGGTGACGTAGTCGTTGTCCAGCACCGGTCCCTGGAGCAGCAGCGCTCCCCAGACGATGGCTTCATGGCGCCACACAGTCGAAGTTCTCCGAATCGTTCGTCGAACCGAGTCCCGTCCATCGGGCCACTTCGGGGTACGGGCATAGCGGGCGTGTCATGTCCACCTGCCCGTTCCGTACCCTGGAAGCCCGGATCCGATCCGGCGCCGTTCCGGATTCGACCCATCGCTCGATAGCGGCCAGGAAATCGGCCTGGTCGGGCCCCGCGCCGCCGCGGCAGTGGCCGACGCCCGGCATCAGGTACAGGCGCAACCAGTCGTCCTGTTCGGGACCCATCGCATCCAGCACGCGGTCGTAGTAACGGATCGTGCTCAGCGGTGAAGGGCCGGGATCGTTCCAGCCGTGGTACACGATCAGCTTGCCGCCGCGGTCACGGAATCGACCGAGATCGGCGTCTGTAGCTTGCAGGACGGCCGCGTTCTCCATCAGCAGCGCCAGATCGGCTTCCAGGTCGAAGTCCCGCCAATTCCAGTCCGGGTCTTCGTGCGCCAGGAATCGAAAGCTGGCCATTGGACTCGTCCGGGGCTCGCCGCCCGGCGCCGGCATCCGCCACGCCGACTCGAACCCGCGCGCGTGCCCCGAGTATACGAACTCGCCGGCGCCGGTGACGGTGGATGCATAGGCGCGTTCCAACGATGCGACCTGGGGCGGCGTCAGGCACATGTCGGTTTCGGCTCCGGTGCACGCCAGCGACGCGGGCTCGAAGCCGCACGTGCGGGGATCGTCGATGAGTCCGTCGACCACCCCGTCGTCGCCGTCGCAACTGTTCGTCACGGCTTCGGCGATCATCTCGATCTTCGCGCGCGGAACGAGGCGATCCGGCTCGGTCATGATCTCCACGAACTTCATCATCTCGGACGCATGGAGACGCGGCCGGTCATAGACCGGCGCGCCCGCGACGATCGCGTCGAAATCGTCGGGATGGCGCTGGGCCGCGGCCAGTCCCTGCCAACCGCCGGTCGAACACCCGCTGAAGTAGGACAGGCGCGGCGGGCGGTCGTAAAAGCTCTCGATGATGGCCTTGGACTGAACGACGGTCTCGTGCATCGCACGGTAGGCGAAGTCGACGACCTTCTCCGGATGCCCGACGGCGAACGCCCCCGGCGGTCCCGTGTGGCCCGTGTCGGTCGATGCCGCGGCGTACCCTTCGCCGAGCCCGCCGGCCAGCGCCCCCGTGGAAACGGTCCCGGCCCACCCGCCGTTGCCCACGGCCAGGAACTTGCCGTTCCAGTCCCGGGTCGGGAGCCACACCTCCATTCCGATCTCCGAATCGTCCGATGGGGCCAGGACGGCGGCCACGCGGCAGTGCTCCGGAAGCGTCCCATCGGCCGCCACACGCTCGATGGAAGTGACGGTCGCGCCCGGCGGGGCCTCGACCCCCTCGCACGGGCCGGTCTGCACGGCCATCGACAGCGCGGCCGAAAGCGTGATCGCGAAACCGCTCATCGGGAGCCTCCTCGGAGCCGGATTCGTCGAAGGTTAACATGAACGCGGCCATGTACACTTCCCTGACGGACTGCTAACGTTTACGGACGCCGGTGACGAGGACCGCGCCCGGGGGGTCCGGTGGGCAACGCGGGTTCAGTACCGGTTGCGGGAGGATGAATCGATGCGCGCACAGACGATCGTTCGTGTGACCTGCCTGGCGGCGCTCGTGGCCGCATCGACGGCCGCGGCCCGTGCCCAGGCGCTTCCGGAACCGGTCCCGCTTCCGGGGGTTCTCCGGGACTACGCGCCGGTCACGGAAGAGCGCCTGCTGAACCCGGAGGACGCGAACTGGCTGTCGATCCGCGGAACCTACGACGGGTGGGGTTACAGCCCGCTCGACGAAATCACCGTGGAGAACGTCGGGCGTCTCCGTCCGGTCTGGGGATTCGCCACCGGCGAGACGCCCGTCCACGAGTCGGCGCCCCTGGTCAACAACGGCGTGATGTTCATCACGACGCCCAACAACCAAGTGGTTGCTCTGGAGGCGGCGACCGGCCGGCTCCTGTGGCGGCACCGGCGCCCGCGCCCCGAGGGCGCGCGCGTGCCGCACGAGACCAATCGCGGCGTCGCGCTCTGGGGGGACTACGTCCTGTGGGCGGCGGGCGAGGCCGTGCTGGTGGCCCTGGACGCACGCACCGGCGACACGGTCTGGGAAACGACCATCGCCGACAACGCCGCCGGCTACTACACCACGCTGGCCCCGCTGGTGGCGGGCGGGACCGTCATGGTGGGCGCCTCGGGCGGCGAGTTCGGGATTCGCGGCTTCGTCGCCGCCTTCGATCCCGCCGACGGGACGGAGCTGTGGCGGACCTATACGATCCCCGAGCCCGGGGAACCGGGCAGCGAGACCTGGCCCGACGGCGATCAGTGGCGGACGGGCGGGGCTCCCGTCTGGGTGACGGGCAACTACGATCCAGCGGCGAACCTGGCGTTCTGGGGCACGGGCAACGGCGGGCCGTGGATCGGCGACCAGCGGCCCGGGGACAATCTCTACGTCACCTCGACCGTGGCGCTCGACGTCGCGACCGGAGAGATCCGCGGGCATTTCCAGTACCACCCGAACGACTCCTGGGACTGGGACGAGGTCTCGCCCCCGATCGTGGTGGACTACCAGCGGGACGGCCGGACGATCACGGGCTTGATCAACGTGGCCCGCAACGGATACCTCTGGTTCCTGGAACGCACCGACGGTCCGATCGGCTTCGTCGAGGGCAAGCCCTACGTGTTCCAGAACGTCTTCCTGGGCCTGGATCCCGTTACCGGGCGCCCCGAGATCGACCCGGACCGGAAGCCGGGCTCGGGCCGGAGCGCGCGTTTCTGCCCCGGCATTCACGGCGGAAAGAACTGGCCCCCCATCGCGTTCAGCCCCGAGACCCGGATGATCTACGTACCGGCCAACAACAACCTGTGCGGCGAGCTGATGGGCGCCGAGGAGGTGACCTACACCGCGGGCCGGGGATTCACCGGCACGGTCCGCGGCCAGCGCAGCGGAGAGCCGCCCATGGTGCCGGGCGCGGACCATTTCGGCGAGGTGCAGGCCTGGAACGTCGACACGGGCGAGCGGGTCTGGACGCACGAGTACCCGCGAAGCCCGAACTGGGGCGGCATGCTGGCGACGGGCGGGGGCCTGGTTTTCGCGGGCGGGACCAACGACCGGAAGGTCCACGCCTTCGACGCCGAAACGGGCGCGCTCCTGTGGGAGGCCCCGACGCCGTCCGGCATCCTGGCGCCGCCGTCGTCCTTCGCCGTCGACGGGAAGCAGTACATCGCCGTGCTCTCGGGTTGGGGCGGCGACTCGGCCGGGATGCAGGGCACGCTGACGCGCCTGTTTCCCGGAGAGCTGGAGCCGGTGCCTCAGGGCGGGTCCGTCTGGGTATACGCCCTGGACTAGCCAGCCGCGGAAACCGTACCCATGGCCGAGCTCAAGACGAAGAAGAACGACGCGGACGTCGAAACGTTTCTCGCGGGCATCGACAACGCCCGGCGCCGGGAGGACTGCCGCGCCGTCGTCCGCTTGATGGCCGACGTGACCGGGGAGCCGCCCACCATGTGGGGCGACAGCATCGTCGGCTTCGGCAGCTACCACTACAAGTACGCGACGGGCCGCGAGGGCGACTGGATGGCGACCGGCGTCTCACCGCGCAAGCAGAGCCTGACGGTCTACATCATGACCGGATTCGAGCGGCACGAAGCCTTGATGAAGAAGCTCGGCCGCTACACGACGGGCAAATCGTGCCTGTACATCAAGAGGCTCGAGGACGTGGACGCCGACGTGCTGCGGGAGCTGATCCGGGCGTCGTTCAAGCGCATGTCGAAAGGCGGATACGGGTGTTGATCCGCGGTGGACGCGGTCCGGAACGACGCATGAGGAAACTTTGACTCGCATCCGCGCCGGATATAGATTGAGAACTCGATCATTTCGGGAGGGAGGGATGAACGTAGCCGGCCGGACGGCCGTTGTCGCGATGCTTGGAGCGTTGGCCGCGCCCGCCGCGACGCCCCAGGTACCCGGTCACGTCCTCACGGGCCTGACGGGGCGCGTGATCGCCAACGGACGCCCCGTCGACTGGCTGGTGGAGGTCCGGCTCGACAGCGGGAGCACCGGCCGCACAGTGGCCACGGCGTACACGATCGGCAGCGAGGAGTTCGAGTTCCAGAATATCCTGGGAGTGGATCCCCTCGACCGCTTCATCCTGGCCATCGACGAAGACGGGTACGAACCCATCCGCCGAGTTCTCGACTACCGGACGCTGCTGCCGCACCCCCGCAACCCGTTCCAGCTCGAATTCTCCGGAATCCTGGTCCTCCACCTGGAACCGGTCGCGCCGGAAACCCCTCTGGACGGGCGCGACGGGCGTTCCCGCGTCGTCGACGTGGACCGGCTGACGGCGTCGATTCCTTCCCGGGCGCGGGACGCCTACCGGTCCGCACTCGAAGCGACGGAGGCCGGCGATGCGGAGGCGGCGGTGGCGCATCTCGAAGCGGCCCTGGCCGAGGCACCGGACTTCTACGACGCTCTGAACGCCGTCGGCATCGAGTACGTGAAGGCGGGCCGGTACCGGGACGCCGAGAACGCGCTGGAACGCGCCCGGGAACTCGGACCGAACGACGCGCGTCCGCTCATCAATTCGGGAATGCTCCATTTCCAGGAAGGCCAGGCCCTGGATGTCGAGACCGGCCCGGAGTTGGCGATCGAATCCTACCGAAAGGCGATCGGCTTCCTGGAGGCGGCCGTGCGCCTGGAACCACTCGCGGCCGAGGCTCATTTCTACCTTGGGTCCGCGCTTTACGAAAACGGTGACCACGCGCGCGCCGAGGTTCCGCTGCTCCGTGCGCTGGAACTGGACGCGGGCGCGCTGGACGCGCACTTGGCGCTGCTGAACGTCTATACGCGCCTGGGACGTTACGACGACGCCCTCGGCGAAATCGAGGCGTACCTGGACGCGGCCCCCGACTCGCCTCGCCGGAACGTTCTCGAGAACGTGAGGCTTCAGATCCAGGCCGCGCTGGAGGGGCAACGGTGACCCGGGCGTGCATACCCATCGGGTTCCCGACGGTGAGGATCATCATGACGACGATTCGCAGGATGGGGTGGGCGGCCGTCCTCATCGCCGCGGCCGCTGGAGCGGCCTCGGCTCAGCAGGGACGTATCGACGGCGAACTCTTCGGGCGGGACGGCGAGCCGTTGGCCGGGGCCCGGCTGTTGCTCGACGAAATCGGAGGGACCCGTCACTTCGAGCTCGACAGCGACGGGCGCGGCGACTTCATCCACCTCTCGGTCAGCCCGGGCCGGTACCAGATGACGATCGAGATCGACGGACAGCCGTTGGCCATCGCCGAGGTTCGCGTACGGGCGGGCGAGAACCCGTTGCGCGTGGACCTGGAACGGCTGGAGATCGAATCGGACGAGTTCTCCGGCGATCTCGGAGTGGCGACCCGCGTCGTACGCGACGTCACGCTCGTCAGCGAGGGCGCGGCCGTTGCGATCCCCTCGGAGAACCCGTTCGACGACACCGAGGAGCGGACGGCCCTGGCGGCGGCCGATGCGGCCATGCGCGAGGCGTTCGACGCCGGCAGGCAGGCCATGGGCGCCGGGAACTTCGACGAGGCCATACGGCTGTTCACGGCGGCCGCCGAAGGCTCGCCGACTCCGCAACACATCATCTACGCCAACCTGGGCCTCGCCTATGAACGGGCTCGGCGTTTGGAGGAAGCCGCCGAAAGCTTCGAACTGGCGCAGGAGACCGCCCTGGCCCAAGGCGTCTTGCCGGAGGAAACCAACTACTACACGAACCTGACGCTGATCTACGCCACGGCCGGCGACGTGGACCGTGCGATCGAAAACGCGGAGAGGGCCGTCGAGTTCGACTCCGAGGGCGCGGGTCTGAGCTTCTTCAACATCGGCGTCGTTCTGACCAACGCCGGACAGTCCGCCGCCGCGGTCACGGCATTCGAGCGCGCCGTCGAAGTCGATTCCGAAATGGCCGACGCCTACTACCAGTTGGGAATCGCCTACCTGAGCATCCCGGATCGCATCGCCGACGCCGTTGGGGCTCTGGAACGTTACCTCGAGTTGCGGCCGGACGATCCGAACGCGGAAACGGCCCGGCAACTCCTGGAGTTCGCGCAGCCGTGAACCGGCCGTTGGAGAAAAATCGCATGAGAACCGGCCGCTTCCTCATGGCGGGCCTGATCACGGCGACGGCGCCATGGCTCGCCGGCGCGGCTCACTCGGCGCAGCTCGTGACGATCCGGTTCGACCCCAACGCTCCGGTGTCGCCCCTGGGAACGGAAGCGGAATACCAGGCGGTCATCCGGATCCAGGACGCCCGGGATCCGAACCTGCGCCTCCGCCTGATCAACGAGTTCCTGTCCGGCGAGTATCGTGACGAACGCATCGACGTGGGCCCGGGAGAAGACCTGCTGGGCGGCTTCGACGTCAACCGCCCGATCGAAGCAGCCACCGACGGCGACGCGCCCACGACCGGGAGCGAGTTCACCTACCTGGTGCTCCGCATGCGTTTCCAGACCCTGTATGACGCGGCCGAGCCCGAGGAGGTCATCGCGGCCGCCCAGGAAGCGCTCGATGCCCACGAGTTCTTCTTCAACGGCAAGATGGGGTTCATCACGGACCCCGGAAACGTCCCGGAAGTCCCCGCCTTCCGCCTGGATTTCTCCAACCAGAGGTCGATCTTCTACCAAGCGATGATGGAGGCGTACCAGTCGCTCGAGGACGCCGACAACGTGCTCCGGTTCGGCGAGATGGCGCTGGAGGCGGAAAGCGAGACATGGGCGCTCTATACCGAGCAGTTCGACGAGACCGCGCCCGGCTATCCTTTTGAACGGGACCGGCACGCGGCCCGGCAGACGCTGCTGCTGGGGACGCTGATGGGGACCTACCGGTTCCTGGAAAACCTGGAGAACGAGATCGCATACGCGCGGCGGTTCCTGGAGGTTCAGTCCGACGACCACGAGGTCTTGACCCGCGTTTCGCAGTACATGGCCGAGCCCGAGCGCATTCCTCCGGACGGTCCGTCGCGCGCAGAGCACCTGGAAGCCGCCGAGGACTACGCGGCGAGAGCCGTGGCGGCCGTTGACGCCTACGTGGCCAGCACCGACGCGGCCGAAATCGAAGGACTCGATCGAGCCGCCATGGTGTCCCAGGCCAACGCCGCGCTCGGCATGGTCCGGTATCAGCGCGGCAACTTCCCGGACGCGGCCGCCGCTTACGCCCGGGCGGCCGAGTCCGTTCCCGACGCACAGCTCTATTTCCTTCTGGGCGTGGCGCATACCAACGATCAGAACGTCGACGGGGCGGTATCGGCGCTCGCGCGAGCCGTCTTCCTCGATTTCCCACAACCCCAGGCCCGGCAGTTGCTCGAGGTCGCCTATCGCGTCCGGAACGGTTCGCTCGAAGGTCTGGAAGACTACATCGACAGCGAAGGCGCGCGTATCGACGCGAATCCGTAGCGGCGACCCATGGCGGCGACCGGATGAAACGACACGCCTTTTTAGCGGCGCCGTTCTCGTCGATGCTGCTCGCGGCCCCGAACGTCGTGGCCCAGACCGCCGCGTTCCCCGATCTGGTCGACGTGGCCGCCGAGCTGGACGTGACGCTGGCGAACGTCAGTGGAACGGGCGACGCCGATTACATCATCGAGGTGAACGGCAACGGCGCCGCGTTCTTCGACTACGACGGCGATGGCGACGCCGACCTTGTCATCACGAACGGATCGACGCTCACGCGGTATCGCGACGGCGGCGACCCGGTGGCGGCGCTTTACGAGAACGTGGACGGGAGATTCCGCAACGTCACTGCCGCGTCCGGACTGAACGATTCGGGCTGGGCCTTCGGCGTCTGCGTCGCCGACTACGACAACGACGGCCGACGCGATGTCTATCTGACGGCGTGGGGTCCCAACAAGTTGTACCGAAATCTCGGGGACGGGCGGTTCGAAGAAACCGGAGCGCGCGCCGGCGTGGCCCATGCGGGCTGGGGCACGAACTGCGCGTTCGGCGACTACGACCGCGACGGCGACGTGGACCTGTACGTGGCCAACTACCTGACGTTCGACGAAGAGGCGATCCCCCGCCGCGGCGATCCCGGGAACGAATTGTACATGGGCGAACTGGAAGTGATGATCGGGCCCCTTTCCCTTCCGGGCGAACCCGATGTGCTCTACCGCAACGACGGCGACGGCTCGTTCACGGACGTGACGGCCGCGGCCGGCATCGACGACCCGGGCCATTTCGGTTTCGGTGTCCAGTTCACCGACTTCGACAACGACGGCTGGCCGGATATCTACGTGGCGAACGACTCCACGGAGAATCTCATGTTCCGGAACGATCGCGACGGAACGTTCTCGGAAATAGGCCTGATCTCGGGCACGTCGGTCAGCTTGATGGGATACGCGCAGGCGGGCATGGGATTGGCCGTCGCGGACTACGACGGCAATGGCTATTTCGACATCTTCGTGACCAATTTTTCGCAGGACACGAACACCCTCTATCAGAATCGCGGCGGCATGTTGTTCACCGACGCGACCGCCATGTCGGCGACCGGCGCGCCGTCGCGCCCGCATCTGGGCTGGGGCGCCGGTTTCGCCGACCTCGACAACGACGGATGGGTGGACCTGTTCGTCGCGAACGGGCACGTATACCCGAACATCGGCGAGCTCGGCGTCGGCGTCCGGCACCTGCAGCCGAAGGAACTCTATCGGAACCTCGGCGACGGCCGCTTCGAAGAGATCACGTCGGAACCGAGAGGGGATCTCGCGATCCCGAAACCCGCCCGCGGCGCGGCTTTCGCCGACTACGACAACGACGGCGACATCGACGTCATCGTGATCAACGTGAACGAGGAGCCCAGCTTCTACCGCAACGAGGGGGGGAACCGGAACCACTGGATCGGTTTCCGCCTGATCGGCGTTTCCAGCAACCGGGACGCGATCGGCGCCCGGATCGAGATCGACGCCGGGGGGCGGACGCGGGCGGCTGAGGTTCGGAGCGGCGGCAGCTACCTCTCGCACAACGACTTGCGGGTGCACTTCGGGCTGGGGGACGTCGACGCGGTCGAGCAGGTTCGGGTCCGATGGCCCAACGGGGAGTCCGAGGCGCTGGACGGCGTTGCGGGTGGACGCTACTGGCTGGTTCGGGAAGGCGAGGGACGCATCGTTCCCGGGCCATAGCCGGGCAATGGGCCGCCCCGGCCGTCTACCTCCGCTCGAGCACGGCCGCCAGCGCCCGGTCGAGTTCGCGCAGGTAGAGCGCCCGGTGGCGGATCGACCGTTCGTCGCGGAGGTCGGAGTACAGGGCCGCCAGGCCTTGGTGCACGAGGTAGCTGTCGCCGAGCGGACAGCAACCGCGGTCGAGCATGGCCTGGAACGTCGCGACGGCGGCTTCCCGGCGGCCCAGCTTGGAGAGGGCGACGCCGAGGTTGAGGTAGATCAGCGCCGCGTCGGGGTAGGCCTCGATGCCGTCGCGGAACAGGGCGATGGCGGCTTCCGATCTCCCTTCGACCAGAGCGGCCGCCCCGCTCCGGTTGATCGCCGATTCCCGGACTTCCCTGTCGTCGGACGCCGCGGCTTCGGCCTCGCGCCGCTGATACTCGGCCAGCTCGCGCCGCCCCTCCTCGGCGCGGCCCCCGCGGGCCAGCGCCCGGACGCGCGTGTAGCGCGCCCTCTGGTGTTCCGGATCGGCCTCGACGGCGTTCGCCGCAGCCTCGGCCGCCTCGTTGAAACGACCCAGCCGCAGGTAGAGCTCGGCGAGCCCGTAGTGCGCGTCGGCCGTTCCGGGACTGCCGGCGACGACGCGGGCGTACTCCACCCGGGCTTCCTCCAGCATGTCGCGGACCAGGTACTGGCCGGCCAGTTCCAGCCGGGCCTCCATCGCGTCGGGGGCGATCTCCAGGGCGCGCTCGAACGCCCGTGCGGCTTCGTCGAACTGGCCCAGCTCGATGTGCATGTGACCGCTGCGTACGTGAAGCTGCGCCCGCGCGCGCGCGTCGGCATCCGGCGCGCTCTGGATCTCGAGGGCCTCGTCGAACATCGCCAGAGCGCTCCGCAACCGGTTGTTTTCGGCGTACAACTCGGCCAGCTCTGTCCGAATGCCGCGCGACCCTGGAAACGCGTCGATGGCCAGGAGCATGACGCGTTCGGCGACATCCACGAGCTGCTGCCGGAAAAGCAGCCGGCTGGCGGCGACGTATCCCGCGGGTGAAGGACCGACCCCGCCCAGGCGGTCGAAGAACCGCCGCACCGCCGCGTCCCGCTCGGCGTCGGGGAACTGCGCGATCGCCAGCAGCGCCGACAGGCTGTCCAGCCACTCCACGAACGCGTCGTCGCCCGCGCCCCAGCGCGCCGCCAGGAGCCGCTCGTACAGGCGAACGGCCGCGGCCGAGTCGTCCCGCCCCATGGCCAGGACGGCCAGCCGGTCCAGGCTTCGGACCACGTCGGGGTGTTCGGGGCCGAGCGCCGTCTCGAGAACGGGCAGCGACAGCCGGTAATGCGGCTCTGCGTCCTCGGGACGGCCGAGCTGCCAGTAGGTCTCCGCCAGGTTGTTGCGGTGCACGGCGATCACGGGATCCTGCGGGTGCAGTATGCGTTGGAGTATCGCCAGCGACGCCAATGCGTGAGTCTCGGCCTCGGCGTAGTTGCCCAGCCGGCGCGCGGCCTCCGACAGCGCGCCGAGGCTCTCGCCCAGCCGATAATTCTCGGGACCCAGTTCCTCGGCTTCGCGGACGGCGGCCCGAAAGGAACCGACGGCGTCCTCGAGGCGCCCCTCGGCCAATGCCCGCAGTCCGGTCTCGTGCCGATCCCGCCATGGGCCCTCGAGGTCCTGCGCCGCACGAACGTCCGCGGACGACGTCCACGCAAGCGCGAGGACCGCGAGCCGCACCATGGATCGCGTTCGCATCGGCATCCGCCCCGTTCCGCCGGAGTGATCCTCTCCGGCTCAGTCCGTCGCGAAGGGCCTGCGTTCGACGATGCCCTCGCCTTCCCGGACCGTCAAGATCTGGTTGGCCTCGATGTTCTCGATCACGTCGACGCCGCCGCCGGGCCACCGGATCTCCAACCGCTCGGCCCGTGCCGCATCGTCCAGGCCGAAGTGCACGCGGGCGTCGTTCTGCGCCAGGTAGCTGGACCCGGCCCGCACTTCCCGGACGAGAACCGCCGAGGCGACCGACAGGCTCAGCCGTGCGCCGACGCCCCCGCGATTCGCCCGGACGCCCTCGGTGCGGACCAGCAGCGCGTTCGCGCCGTTGCCCCCGTCGTTGCGGAGGAGATCCGGGGTCCGGCCCAGGTTGCCGACGACGATGTCCAGGTCCCCGTCGTTGTCGAGGTCGCCCGCGGCCAGTGCGCGGCTGGGCTTCAGGTCGTCGAATCCCGGGCCCGCGGCGGGCCCGACGTTCGTGAAGTTGCCCGATCCGTCGTTCCGGAGCAGGAGGTTCGGCTGCTCGAACGTCTTCGTGTCGCTCATGCGGGCGGCGTTGTCGTCGACGTCGCCGTTGGCGACGGCGATGTCCAGGTCCATGTCGTTGTCATAGTCCAGGAAGACCGCGCCGAATCCCACGTACGGCAGCGTCGCCTCGGCCACGCCGCTCCGAAGCGTGACGTCGTCGAAGAGGCCGCCGCCCACGTTGGCGTAGAGTGTGTGGGTCTCCAGGTCCAGATTGGTGACGAAGATGTCGAGAAGCCCGTCGCCGTTGAAGTCGCCCATGTCGGTCCCCATCCCGGCCAGCGGTTTTGCCGTGATGCCGACCGCGACGCCGGCCCAGAATGCGACTTCCTCGAACGCGCCGTTCCCGGTGTTGTGGAACAGGTAGTTGGGCACCGCGTCGTTCGCCACGTACATGTCGATCCATCCGTCCGCGTCATAGTCGCCGAAGACGACGCCCAACCCGTTGCCGGGCGCGGCGTTCACGCCCGCCTCGCGCGTGGCGTCGGTGAACGTGCCGTCGCCGTTGTTGCGGAAGAAGACATCCGGCACGCTCTCGTAGACGTTGGGATGGCAGTAGCTCCGAACGTCCCCGAAGCCGCAGAACCGGTTGTCGGCCGGATCGAAGCCGACGTAGCCGGTGACGTACAGGTCGACGTAGCCGTCGTTGTCCGCGTCACCGAAGGCGCAACTCGCGCTCCAGTCCGGCGCGGCGACGCCAGCCGCCTCGGTAATGTCCCGGAATCCGCCGTCCCCGGTGTTCCGGTAGAGCCGGTTCGCGCCGTAGGCCGTCACGTACAGATCCGTCCACCCGTCGTTGTCGAAGTCCGCCGCGCAGGCGCCCATGCCGAATCCGGACACGGCGACTCCCGACCCGGCCGTGGCGTCGTCGAATGTGCCGTCCCCGCGGTTGCGGTACAGACGATGCCGGGCTCGGGCCGCCGCGCCCTCGTCGACGAAGGACCCGCCGTCGACCAGGAACAGGTCGGCCCACCCGTCGTTGTCATAGTCGAAGATGGCGGCGCCGCCGCCCATGATTTCCGGGAAGTACTTGTCCGGACTCGCGCCGTTCTCGTGCCGGAAGTGGATTCCGGACTCGGAGGCCACGTTCGTGAAGCGCACGGGATGGTCCACCTGAGCCGTCCGTGCGCTTGCGGCCCCGCCGGCGACGCCGACGACCGCGAACGCGATCATGGTCCGTACGAACAGCATGCCGTCCATTCTAGCCGTGGCGCCGCGAACGAAAAAACTCCCCCACGCCCTCGCGGGGGAGTTTTCGTTGCGATCAGCAGTCCTCGAAGGACCGTTAGAAGTCCAGGCGAAGCGTCGCCTGGAACCGGCGGTTCCCCAAACCGTTCTTGATGCCGATCTGGCCGAAGTCGTTCGGGTGGTTCAAAGCGAGGTTGGTGCCCCGCAGACCGCCGGCGAACAGGCTCCAGAACGAAGGCGTGTTCGGCTGCGGATGATTGAAGATGTTGGACGCGTCGAAGCGGATCTGGAACCGGCGGGCCTCGCCGATCTGGAACGACTTGCTCAACGACGCATCGAGCGACCACGTCCCGGGCCCTTCGAGCGTATTGGCGCCCAGGTTCCCGCGCGTGGCCGGCAGCGAGTTCTGCATGACGATCGCGCCGTCCAGCGTGACGGCCTGGAGCTGGTTGAAGCAGCGCTGGCGGAGCGTCTGGCCGCCGGAGGCCGCCTCGCCCACGCCCCAGCACTGCGGGTCGGGTACGCGACCGAAGTCATAATCGGCGAAGTACGTGCCGACGTCACCCTGCCAGGTCACTTCTCCAATGCCCCGCCCGTTGTTCAGCATCTCCGCGCCGGCGACCGTCAGATCCGGCGGCGCGTTGCCGAAGGGATTCGTCGGACCGAAGTTGCAACTGCACAGACCTTCGTAAAAGCCGTTGCGCGCCGAAATCGACATCGGTACGCCGCTGGTCATCTGGAAGATCGCCGAGAACTGCCACTCTTCCAGGGCGCGGGCCACCCATCCGTCCGTGTTGCCCAGGATCGGTTTTCCGGGCCCGATGGGCAGGACGAACGTCCCGTGGCTCCGGAAATCCAGCGTCCGGTGCTGGAACTGCAGTCCGTAGTCGGCCTGCCGGTCTCCCGGGTTGAAGAACCCGATCGCTCCGGCGCCGGTGTTGACCGCCGTCGGAGAGCCCAGCATCCGGCTCCAGGTGAACGTGCCCTGGTAGTTGATGCCCAGCGTCGGACGGAGCGTGAACTTGGTCTGGAGCGAATGGTAGTTGGTGCTGTTCTGGTTCGTGACGATGTTGAGGCTGCCGAACTGCGGGTTGGCGATGATGAAGTTGTCCGGAACGCCGTTCGGCCACCGTGCGCTGACGCTGTTATGCAGGACCGTACCGCGCTCGCCCGGCTCCCCGGGCGCCACGCCGCCTGTGAAGGGGCTGCCGTTGTAGCGCGCCAGGTTCCAGGCCAACCGGGAATACTCGCCCCGAGCCAGGGGGTTGGCGATCAGACCCGCGCTCTGGTTGCGCAGCCACTCGGCGCCCGAGCCGCCGTACGCGCCGTTGACCGAGTTGGTCAGGTCGTCCAGCAACTGCGACTCTCCGCCGGCGCGCGCGATGTCGAAGGCCTCCTTCAGGCCGTTGGTCAGGAAGTTGGGCGAGTTGACGGGCGCCTCGGTGAAGAGCTTCTTCGCCACCGTGCCGACGTAGCTGACGTCGAGCGTCATGTTCCGCCCGATGTTCCGCGTCACGGTGAGGTTGAAGTTCTGCACGTAGGGCGACAGGTACACGTCGTCGTAGAACTCGATCGGACCGAAGATCGTCACGCCGTGGCGCTCCGGCGACGGGTTCATCGGCCGGAGAGCGACGCCCGGCGTCCGCGTATCCTCCGGAAGCGGGACGACCGACGTATGCGGATAGTCGCGGAATTCGAACGTGCCCGGCGTGGACAGGCTGCCGGCGCTCGAGCCGAAGTCGGCCAGCCGGATGAAGGTGTTCGTCGCGGCGTCCAACTCGGCGTCGTAGACCGCGCCGGGAACCGCGCCCGCCGTCCCGTCCAGGGCCCCGAGGTTGCCGCCGCCCTGGAACGTCACCGAGTAGCCGCCGCGGACGACGGTCTGGCCCTGTCCGAACCACGGAACGTTCCATGCGAAGCCGAAGACCGGCCCGTAGTTGTTGGTGTCGCGGCCGTAGATGGACCGGCCCGGGTTGGGCGAGTTCTTCCCGATGAATTCCATCGAGGTCGGCACGCTCGGGTAGTTCCGCATCGGGTTGGGATCGGACTGCCACCAGGCGTCGTCCCAGTTGTCGCCCGAGATCCCGAACACGCCGTTCAGGTTCGATCCGAGCGAGGAGGGCATCAGCCCGCCGTTCTCCCACGGCGGGCCGTAGTACTCCCAACGCACGCCGATATTCAGCGTCACGTCGCGCGTGACCTTCCAGTCGTCCTGGACGTACCAGGCCGCCTCGTTCCGGCGCCAGTCCCGAAGCTTGTCGGCGTCGGTCGAAAAGCTCTGGAACGTGTCCAGGTCGTTGACGTCCTGGACGAAGTAATGCTGCACGACGCCGCCGACCGAACCGGACTGGAGCAGCAGAAGGTTCTCGAGCAAACCCACGTTGGCGCTCTGGAAGTGGTTCCCGTCGCCGGCGCCGTACTCGGGACGGCTGTCGATCAGGTCCTCGAAGTCGCAGTTGCAGGTCTGCGACCACACGGGCACCTGTCCGGCGCCCGCCGACATGATCGGGATGATGTCGCGGTTCTCGAAAGCCTCGGCGCGCACCTTGCGGATCTCGCCGCCGAACCGGAACGAATGCGCCCCCATGGTCCAGCTCAGCTTGTCGCTGAAGACGAGTTGCCGCGTCTTGTTTCCGTTGGTGGCGTCGCCGGCGTCCATCATGGGGCTGCCGATGATCGACAGGCTCGTGACCACGGGAATGCCGTTGATGGTCGGGAAGAAGTTCCTGGCCGCGTCTCCGTACTGGTCGGTGTCGATGCCCCACAGGTTGACGTTATCCGTGGCGCGCAGACCGAAGATGAACTCGTTGACCATCGTCGGCGAAAGTGTCGAGTTCAGGTTGGCCGAAAAGACCTGCGGCCGACGTTCGACCGATCCCCAGAAACCCTGGTCATAGTCGGGGCTCGCCCCCTGCGAGGTGTCGCGCTCGTAGTTCCACTGCACCGCCAGCTTGTGGTCCTGCGTGAACTGGTGGTCGATCTTGATGTTGATCTGCTTCCGGTTCGCCCGGTCACTGGTCGTGCCGACCGAGCCGAAGAACCCGCCGCCGTCGACGCCGGACCGCCGCTGGATGTAGCGGTAGCCGGCCGTGTTCAGGCCGTCGCCGATATCCCAGTTGTTCGGCTGCGGCATCTCGTTGAACACACGCGAGACGAAACCGGTCGGGTCGAAGTTCCAGCGGTTCGGGTCCCACGCCATCTCCGGACTCGACGCGCCCGCCAGGCTGCCGTTCATCAGGGGAATGTTCGAGCAGTCCGCGGCCACCGACGACGGCATGTTGGCGACGTCGATTGGACCGAAGACGCTGAAATACTGCAACGAATTGGTGTAGGGCGAACCGTCCGGGTTGGCCGCCGGCGCCACCGCGTTCCCCTGGCGGTCGACCGTCGGGCGCGCCAGGTTCGGCGCCCCGGTCAGGGCCGGCTCGGGCTGCGTGACGTTGCCGTTGGCCCAATTCGGGTAGTAACGGTAGACGCCGTTGCGCGCGCATGGCGTCAGGACCGTGTTGTTGACGTTGAAGCGCTGCCGGTACGTGTTCTGGTCCCACAGCGCGAAGAAGAACGTCCGGTTCCGGACGATCGGTCCGCCGTAGGCGATCGTGTACTGGTTCTGGTTGAACCAGTCCTGCTCGGTCCCGAGCCGGTTCTCGTTCCAGCTCCGGGCGTCGAGGGCCGGGTTCCGGACGTCCCAGCGCGCCGTCCCGCGGAACTCGTTGGTTCCGGAACGCGTCGTCAACTGGACCTGCCCGTTCCCGCGGCCGAGCGCGGCGTCCACCGGCGTCAGGATCAGGCGGACCTCCTGCACCAGCTCGGGGTTGATGCGGGTCACCGAAAGGATGCCCGACGTGTTATCCGGCTCGCCGACGCCCGAGTAGTAGTCGTCCGTCACGCTGATGCCGTTCAGCGTCGTGTTGACGTAGCTCGCGCTGACGCCCGCGAGGGTCGTGAACCGGCTGCCGCCGGCCTCCTGGGCGTCCCCGAACCCGACGTTGCCCTCGTTGCCGGACAGCGACACGCCGCCCAGGACGTTGACCAGGTCCAGAACGTCGTTGCCCACCAGCGGCAGGGCGCGGAGCGAGTAGTCGGGGAGGACGTCGCCCACGGTCGCGCCGGTCTGCGTGAGCAACTCCTCGGCGTCGAGCGTCACCTCGACAGCGGTTGCGACGGCAGCCACTTCCAGCGTGAAGTTGAACTGCTGCGTGTCGTTGCCCACCAGAGTGACATTCTCGAAGATCTGCGTCTGGAAGCCGGGCAGCTCGGCCCGAACCGTATAGCCCCCCGCCTGCAGGTTCGGTATGTTGTAC
This sequence comes from Acidobacteriota bacterium, assembly GCA_022821145.1. GTDB lineage: Bacteria > Acidobacteriota > Terriglobia > 20CM-2-55-15 > 20CM-2-55-15 > JAJEDW01. Next base: position 6,308 of record JAJEEE010000024.1, on the reverse strand, counting down.
GCCCCCGCTTCGTTGGTCAGGACCACCGTCTCGATTCCGGTCGCGACGTTGGTGGCCATCACCTCGACCCCGGGAATCCGGGCTTCGGTGGCGTCCTCCACGACACCGTTGACCGAACTGGTGCCGACCTGGGCCGCGAGCGGCATGGCGAGTCCGACGCCGGCGATCAGCAATGCGATTCCGATGGAGCGTTGCATAATTGAAAACCCTCCCGCCGCAGAACCTGTGCGCAACTGGTTCCGCGACACACCCACCGAACACCATCGCGCGCCGACATGACGCGCCATGGCACTGGCGCTTACTCGATAGGCGTGGAATACCCCATTCACGCCGAACTGTCAAACAGTTTAGCGAGTCACGCGGAAATTCGTGTTTGCGATGTTGGGGAGCCGACCCGCCTTCGAGCCGGCTCCCCGGAGCCTATGGCTGCTCCGGCTGGTTGCGCAGCCGCTCCTCGGCGTAATTCTCGCCGAAGATCGTGACCGGGAACAGGTCGCAGGCCTCGGTGATGCAGACCGAGTCCAGGGTGCGGTTCATCGGGGGTGTCTCCAGGCCGGCCTGCTCCATCAGCTCGCGCAGGACGCGCCCGGTTTCCGGATGGGCGATGGCCGACTGCACGCCGACCCGAACCAGGCCGTCGGCGTAATCCACCGGCAGCCAGGTATGGGCGGCCATCTCCGGGCTGCCGCGGTTGTCGGTGTTGCCGTAGTCCCGGATGTCCAGGCGGGCGCCGGCGGCCACCAGAATCCGCGCCACCTCGGTCGCGCCCTTGTGACCGGCGCCGTGCAGGGCCACGCGGCCGGTCTCGGCCTGGATGTTGGGGTCGATGCCCAGGTCCAGCAGCAGGCGGACCGCCTCGATCGTCTCCTCGGTCGAACGCTCCGTCGTGACGCCCTCGACCCACCCGATGCCGGCCGCCACCTGCAGCGGCGTCACGTTCAGCACCGTGTTGATGTGCGGGTCGGCCCCGTACTCGAGCAGGAGCCGCATCAGGTCGACGTCGCCGGATTGTGAGGCGCGGAAGAACGCGGTCGCGCCTTCCTCGCTCAGCCACTGGTTCGTGAAGACCGTTCGGGTCTCCGTGCTGTCGGTCATCCGGGCATTGACGTCGGCGCCGGACTCCAGCAGCAGCGTGATGAACTCCATGTGGTCCATGTCCGGCTGACGGATCGGGTAGTCGCCGTCCTCCGCGTTGCGGTTGTCGGTGGCCAGGTACAATGGCGTCCAGCCGCCGTTGTGGGCGATGTTGACGTCGGCGCCGTTCTCGATCAGGTGCGCGGCGAGCTGGTAGTTCCGGTTGTGCGTGGCGGCCAGCAACGGGCTCCAGCCGTAGCCGGTCACCTGGTTGACGTCCGCCCCGGCTTCCAGGAGCACGTCGACAACGTCCATCGCGTTGGCCCGGACGGCGTAGACCAACGGCGTGAACTCACCGCCGTCTTCCCGGGCGCCCCGGTCGGGCCGGTCGAATCCCTGGAAGTCGGCGTCGCCCGGTTGGGCCTCCCGTTGACCGTCCGCCTGGTCCGCGTCGCCCGTCGGTGGCCCGTCCGCCTCCGGGGCGGCCTCGTCGAATTCCACGGGGGGGGTCTCCCCCGTTTGGGGCTCGGTGGCGGCGTCTTCCGGCTCGCCGGCGTCTTCCGCATCGGTGGCCTCGCGCTCGGCCGCCTCGCGTTCGAGCTGCCCGGGCAAGCCGGACACGGGCCGCAGCAGCGTGTCCAGATCCGGAGACTCCTGGGCGTCGAGGATCGCCTCCACCTGGCGCCGGACCGCGCCGCGGGGGTCGTTTTCCTTGCCAATGTTGTTGCGGGCGTTGCGGGCGGCCGGGTCCGAGCGCGCCCCGACGTCTGCGCCGCGGGCGATCAGAAGGCTCGCGATGTCGGCGTGGCCCTGGTCGGCGGCCCACATCAACGGGGTCGTCCCACGCGCGGTCTCACGCGCGTTGACGTCGGCCCCGTGGTCGAGGAGCACGGCCACCGCGTCCGGGTTTCCCGTCCGCGCGGCGAGCATGAGCGGCGTGCGCCCCAGCGGCAGCGATTCGTTCGGGTCGGCGCCCGCGTCCAGGAGCGTCTGGATCATCGCGGTGTCGCCGTTGGTCGCCGCCAGCCACAGCGGCGTGGACCCGTTGCGGTTCGCCGCCGCGGGGTCGGCGCCGGCGTCGATCAACAGCCGCGCCAACTCGACGTCCCCGCCGTAGGCCGCCCAGTGCAGGGCCGTCGCACCGTCGCCCTGGCGGGCGTTGACGTCGGCCGGGCGGCCGTTGACGTCGGCCGACGCGTCCAGGAGCCGCCGGACCGCATCCACGTCTCCGCGCATGGCCGCGTCGGCGACCTCGGACTGCGCCATGGCCGGGAGCGCGCCGACTGCCAGAACGGCGCATGCGGCCAGTACAGGAATGAGTTTCGCCCTCATCGTGCTTCCCTCCAGTACCCTGGTTGTCTGTTCCCGCAGCCTGACGCTTACAGCTCCTCGAGCCGCCCGTTGCTGTCGCCGAAACTGTCCCGGTGGATGTCGTACTTGTCCAGGATGCTCAGCAACAGGTTGCCCGTCGAGATCGTCCTGCTCGGATACGTCAGATGGCGCCCTCCGGGCATGCGGCCGTTCAGCCCTCCGACGAGCACGTGCGGCGCGTCGTAGTGGAGGTGCTGGTTCGGGTTCCCCATGTTGCTGCCGTACAGGACCAGCGAATGATCCAGCAGCGTCCCGTCGCCGTCGGCGGTGTTGTGCAGCTTGTCGACGAAGTGCGCCAGCATCGCCACGTGGTACTGGTTGATCTTGGAGAACTGGTCGATCCGGGCAGGGTCCTCGCCGTGGTGCGAGCCGCCGTGGAAGCCCAGCGTGGGCGCGTCGCTCTCCGGGTACCGCCGGCCGGTCAGGTCACGGGCGAACAGCAGCGTGCCGACGCGCGTGATGTCGGCCTGGAAGGCCAGGGCCAGCAGGTCGAACTGCAGCTTGATGTGCTCGTCGAAGGACTGCGGGATGCCCGGCGGCACGTCCAGGTTCTCCGGCGCGGCCGCCGACGCGTTGGCCGCGATCTCCAGGCGCCGCTCGATCTCGCGGACGTTGTCGGTGAAGTCGTCCAGACGCGCCCGGTCCGGCACGCTCAGGTCGCCGCCCAGGCCGGAAATCTTCGGCGTGAGCGAATCCAGGATGCTGCGGTTGCGTTCCCGCCGCGCGGCGCGCTCCTCGGGCGTGCTGCCGTTGCCGAACATGCGCTCGAACACCACCTGCGGGTTCAGCTCCATCGGCAGCGGCGTGGTCGGAGACGCCCAGGCGATCGTGTTCGTGTAGACGCAACTGTAACCCTCGCCGCAGTTGCTGGAGCCCGAGCCCGGGTCTTCCACGTTCATCTCGATCGAGGGCAGCAGGGTTTCCCGGCCGTATTTCTCGGCGATGATCTGGTCGATCGTGTGCCCGGCGCGCACGTCGGCGCCCGCCGTCTTCTTCGGCTTCTCGGCGCACAGGAACGCCGCCGCCACCCAGTGGTCGGCGCCGGTCTCGCCCGGGGGCGGTTCCGACGAGGTGGCGTGCAGGCCCGTTATGATCGTCGTCTGGTCCTTGTAGGGTTCCAGGGGTTTCCAGATGAACGGCAACTCGTCGGGCAGCGCGCCCGGCGCTTCGGGCTCCCAGTAACCCGGGGCCGCGCCATGGCACACGAAACCGCCGAAGAACCGCGGCACCGGCGCCGCCGCCGTCTGCGCCTGCGCGGTCGCCGCCGGCACCATCGCGTCCAGCAGCGGCAGCGCCAGAGCCGCGCCCGCGCCCTTCAGAACCGTCCGGCGTGAAATGTGCTTCTTGGTGATGAACATGGTGTGACCTTCTCCTCCTTAACGTGCCGCCTGTTGGAGCGCATCCTCGCCGGCGGCCATGTTCATCTGGAACGCCGGGCTCTGGATGATACCCATCAAGATCGAAGAAAAACGATAATTGCCATCTTCGGCGCCGCGGGCGATTGCGCGAACCGCCGGCATGTCGGGGTATTCGACGCCGCGTCCGAGCGCGTAGGTGAGCAGCTTCTCGATGACCACCCTGGCGAACTGGTCCGACTTGTCCACCAGCACGTCGCGCAGGCTGTGGACGCCTTCCAGGCGCGTGCCGTCGGAAATGACGCCCGTCGGATCGATCGGCGATCCGGCGTCATGCGTCCGCCACGTGCCCACCGCGTCGAAGTTCTCCAGCGCCATGCCCATCGGCTCGAAGATGTTGTGGCACGAGGCGCACTGCGGATTGGCGCGGTGGGCCTCCAGGCGCTGGCGGAGCGTCTGCGGCGCGCTGTTGCCCTCTTCCGGCGACAGGTCCGTCTCCACGCCCGGCGGCGGGTCCGGGGGGCTGACGCCCAGGAACGTCTCCAGGAACCACTTGCCCCGCTGGACCGGCGACGTGCGGTTGCCCTGCGAGGTGACGGTCAGCAGCGCCCCCTTGCCCAACAGGCCCCGCCGCATGTCGAACGCGTCTCCCAGGTCGACGCGGCGGAACCGCGACCCGTAGAGGTCGGGAATGCCGTACTGCCGGGCAAGCCGCTCGTTGACGAACGTGTAGTCCGCGGTCAACAGGTCCAGGATGCTGCGGTCCTCGTTGACGATGCTCGCGAAGAACAGCTCGATCTCCCGGGCGTAGGCGTCGCGCAACTGGCTGTCGAAGTCCGGGAACAGCTCCACGACGGGTTCACTGGCCGCCATGCCCCGGACGTTGAGCCACTGGCCGGTGAAGTTCTCGATCAGCGACGCCGCTCGAGGATCCGCGATCATCCGGCGTACCTGGCTTTCGAGAACCGCCGGATCGGAAAGGCGCCCGGCCGCGGCCAGGTCGATCAGCTCGTCGTCGGGAACGCTGCTCCACAGGAAAAACGAAATGCGCGAGGCGAGTTCGAGGTCGCTGATCCGGTAGGGGTCGCCTTCGGCCAGATCGGCCGGTTCGGTCTCGGACCGGTAAATGAACTCCGGGTCGACCAGAATGCGCTGGAGCGCCGCCTCGATGCCGGAATCGAAATGGCCGCCCTCTTCACGGCCGATTTCGAAGAAGCGCATCGTCACCTGCAGGTCGGCATCGGTCGCCGGGCGGCGGAACGCGCTCCGGATCAGGGTCGAAAGAATCTCTTGCGCGCACTCGGCTTCGTCGCTGTTGGTTTCGGGACGGCAGACGAAGACCTTGTCCCGGCTCCGCGTTTCCACCGCCGGGGTCGCGGTGTAGGGACCCTCCAGGAACACCTGACCGACGTGCGGGTAGAAGTTGAACCCCGGAATGAAGCCCGGCGAATTCATCGTCCGCTCGAACGGCCGGTTGATCTCGGTGTCCGGCAGATCGTTGGTCGCCAGGAACGTCACGCCGATCCGGTGAAAACCGGCCTTGATCGGAATGGCGGCGCTGCGGCCGCCGTTGCCCTCGGTCGGCGCGATCTCCTCGTCCCAGTCGAAGAGGTAGACGCGTTCCCCGTCGATGGTGATCTCGAGCTGTTCTCCCGCCACGTTGCCCAGAACGCGGGTGAAATAGCCCGTCATCCCCTTGATCGTGAACACGTACTCGCCGTCGGCCGGGAACTCGTGCTCGATCAGCAGACCGCCGCGCGTTCCGAACGGCAGACCCTGCACGTGGCGGTTCTGCGCGGTGTCGAGCGGCGCGTCGAACACCACCAGCGTCGGCGCCGTCTCGGTGCCGATCGCCAGGCGGCTGATCTTGCCCGCCGCCGAGAGGTAGGCTTCCATCAGCGCCGGCGACATCGTCAGCGTGCCGGCCATGTTGTCGAAGCCGTGGCTGGAGTCGTCGGACGGGAGAAAGTCGGCCGCGTCGATCTCCAGAGCCAGAAGGTCTCGGATCGCGTTGGAGTACTCCGCGCGGTTGAGACGATGCAGCCCCGGAGCGGGAAGGTGCGTGCCGCCGCCGCGGTCGAGCTCGTCCTCCATCCACCGCACGAGTTCCTGGAGCTCGTCGCCTTCGGGACGGCGCGCTCCGGACGGCGGCATCAGTCCCGCCGCGATCTTGCGAACGATATCCTCGCCCTCCTCGGCATGACCACCGAGGTTGGACAGGTCCAACTCTTCGAGAAACAACCCCGTGCGTTGGCCCACCGCGCTGTTGGCGTTGTGGCAACCCACGCAATACTGGTCCATCACCGCCCGGTGGACGGATACATCCGTCTGCCGGGGCGCCGCCGTCACGGCCCCCGCCAGGCAAACTCCGATCGCTGCAACACCAACCACCCGTATGGTTGTCACACAACCCTCCTGTCCGTCGGACCCACTCGTACGCGCCGGTCCGGAACTCGAACGCTATTTAACGCGGAATTTTGACGCCCTCGAAGGCCTTCTGTCAAGGAT
>JAJEEE010000032.1 GCA_022821145.1 Acidobacteriota bacterium | reverse complement strand
GGACAGCACCTGACGAATATCCGCACACGCCGACCCGCCCACTACCGGGGACCTGTTTCTCAGGAATCCCCTACGGCGCCCGTATGTCCAATGGATTCAACGCCGAACCCGTCCAACATCGGCTAATTTGGACAGCAATGGCACTTTATCCGCCAACCGCGATTCAGGGAAGCCGCGAAGCGCAGTTTCATAGGTACGGCCGGGCAGCAGCGGGTCCCGAAGTCGTTCATGGAAAACGCGTTGATTCCGCTCCCGCCACTGGACAAGCAACGGCAGATCGTGGACATCCTAAACCGGGCCGCAAGGATCGAGACGCTGGGGATGCAGACCTCCAAGGGGTTGCGGGACTATTCGCAGGCGCTATTCGTGAAAATGTTCGGCGATCCCCGCGCGAATCCAACGGGGTGGCATCGTGAGAAGCTGAGCTCAGTTGGTCGTCTCGACCGTGGTCGTTCACGTCATCGCCCACGCAACGCCCCCGAGTTATACGGTGGTCCGTATCCGTTCGTGCAGACTGGGGACATCGCAAGGTCGAACGGTTTGGTGACAAGGTACACTCAAACGTATTCCGAGATCGGTCTGAGTCAGAGCAAAATGTGGCCCTCCGGAACCCTTTGCATAACTATCGCGGCCAATATCGGGATGACAGGGATTCTCCGATTTGATTCGTGCTTTCCGGACAGCATCGTGGGGTTTCTGCCGGGCCACACCGTCACAGTCGAGTACGTTCAAACGGCTATCGACCTGATACAGAATCAACTCGAAGAAAACGCGCCGAGAGCTGCTCAGCGAAACATCAACCTCAAGGTCCTAAGGGAACTCACTATCCCAACTCCTCCGCTCGAGCGTCAGCGTCGATACGCAGAGATCGTCGAAGCCACCCATGCGGTTGCTCACGTTTGTGAGTCTCGCATAAAGACGACTGCGGCTCTGATGACGTCTCTCATTTCCGAGTTATTACCAGACGATGTGCGGTGGTGAAGCTTGAGAGAGAAGAACCCGACAGGACGCACATGCTGGCCAGGGGTGTTTGAGTCAATGGTGCGGCGTCAGTCCGGACCGTCGAACACGTCGGCTCCACCACGAGACAAGGCACAGAGCGCTTCCATCAGCTGATCGTTTCTCACTTCGGTCGCCCCAACGGGAATCACAAGGTTGAACGACAGCCGTCGACCACGGGGAGCCGGGAACGGGGCAATAGCTGTCAGGCGGATCACTTCGAGACCAATAGCCACATAGGCGGCATGGTAGTCGATTGTGACGCCGATCTCCGGCACACGGCCCAAGAATCGTTGGAGATCAGTGTGACCCGGTGAGGCGGGCACGTCGGAATACGCGGGCATCAGGCCCTCCGATTTCGCCCTATATGAAGGCTTGACTGGAGAGCCCTGGCGGCGTAAATTGAATGCCTTTTTGGTTGCGGGTGTCTCTCCAGTCGCGTGAGCGACGGGGGCGTATTCCGCCGAAGGGCGCGGTCTTCTCAGGGCCGCGCCCTTTTCACGAGCCCATTAATTTTCTTGATTTTTGGCGTCCCGTTTGCGATACACTGTAGCGGATAGTTGCTGGGTGTATCTGACTCACCACCTTGAAGAAGCCGGGCGGCGCGACTCCGCCCGGCTGTTATTTTCGGCCGTCAATCTGTGCATGCGACCCCGTCTTCCTCGCTCATGTAAAGCATGGGCCCCACCTTAAGTCCAGTCTCTACGCCTGTCAATCCCAAACGAGAACAGAGAGTGCTCGAAACCTGCTTGACTTCCGCGCCGCACGCTCAGAGCACCGCAAGACACGTTGCGGATATCCAGTAAGGCGGTAGATTTCTCGGTAAAGCCGCTCAGGCGGATCGCCAACCAAGCGGCCGCACGGCACAGGATCGGTCTAGCCTCACCTCCGTTCGGTTATTCATGGGTACTTCTGCCGGTAGACATCGCGATAATCTGCGTCTTGGCAGATGCACCGTTTCGCCACATGTTTCGCCGCCGGAAACACCTGAAACCGTTCTTGCGGTTTGAGTACGTCATACTGAACGACGACACTGTCTACACGTCCGCTCAGGCACATGCCGACACCGGCAGCGCCCAGTAGCACACCGGCCAACGCCGACTGATGAGCCAAGGGAACATGCACGTCATTCGCCGGCCTACCAAGATCGCCGAGCGGGATAACGGCGCCGCCGCAAAAGCCTTCTGTGTACAGCGTCCGCAATGAGCGGCCTTCGAACGGCAGGAGCTTGGAGAGCGGTAAGTCCCGAGCATCCGCGATCGCCGTGAGCAAATCCCTCGGAGCACCCTCATTCTTGTACAGCAACGTCCGAACTTGCATCAACCGGTTCATGACGCCAAAGGATTCCGCGATAATGTGATCCTCGTTCTTCTGTTCGCCATCCGGCATGTACAGGCAATGGACGCAAGCGCCTTCCAGAAAGTCGTGCGTGGACACACCAAGATCGCCTGGCTGAGTCCAAGCGTTGGCTACCCGGCGAGGCAACGAGGCCTGACCAGCACAACGATCCTTAGCCGAGTCGAGCGCCAACACGAGGTTGTCGACCTGGTGACGCTTCTTCTGCAGAAACTCGGCGAGCGTGCATTCATGCGCATTCCCCCTGAGTCTGCCACTAAATTCCGTGGCAACGAACGAGGCCTTCCGCTTCTTCTCGTCGTTGCGTTCCGCCAGGACGTACCGCTGCAAATTTCCGAGGTCTACCGATTCGTGATCGACGATTTCGACCGAACCCTCTAGCTGCGTGCGGGACAATGCCCATGCTACAGCGTTGCCGATGGCACCCGCCCCGGCCAGGACGATACTGCCGACATTGCCCCCGATATCGCCGCCTTCAGTAGCCCACTCGCCGACGTTGGGAACGGCAATTTCGCACTCGGTGTCCAGTTCGGCTCCGGACAGGAACACGTGTCTGAACACGTCGGACGCCGCCACACTGGCCGCCAACCCCGCCCCGAATGGGTTGTTGCTCGCTCCGCATGCTTGCGGATCATGTGTCGACAGCTTCGCACTCCAACCGTTCGATCCGACGAACATCGTTCGGGCCGCACCCCATTGAGGGCGCGCAGTACCGACCACGACCTCCACTGTTGGTTGTCCCAGGTGTTCGACGCGCGGGTTGATCCGCCGAGCCAACTCACGGACCTCGTCCCCGACGCCGCCTGCTCCCTCCCCGCGAATGATGATCGACGGATAGAGCCGTGCCAACAGTCGAACCAGGAGATCGGCAAGAGCCCGTCCCTCATTTCCGACCGCATCTGGACCGATGGTCACTCCGATGCGAACATCAGCCAATCGCGACTCCAATCGCTGTTCGTCTAGTCCGGATATGACTTGGGAGATCGCGATCGCGTTGCGCTGAAAATAGTCCGGAATTGCCATAGTCAGCCTTCCAAACGCAGAACGCGGTGGGCGGCGGTTGGCGATAGGTCTTCCCATCCTGCGGCCGACAAGCGGTACAACGCTGTCTGAGGACCTCGAACCCCGTACCGGGCGAACTCGGGCACCACCAGTGACAAGCCCCCAAGCGTTGTCACCATGGGGTATGCATCATCGGTATCCGAGTGATAGGCATCAGCAGGATGCGAGTGCACTTGTATGGCAAGCCGTTCCGTGTTCTCGTAAAGCCAGACGTTGAGACGATGAAGCTCGTCCGCCTCAACGCGCACACACAACCCGCGGGCCAAGCGATAGGCGGTCTGTTTCGGGCAGTGCATCGTCCTGACGAGCAAGCGTTCGCCCTGGATTACGCCGCTCCATAGTATGAAGCGCTCGTTCCCGTCGAGTCCGGCCTCGCGCAATTGGCGATCGGTGGCATCGCAAAGATACGCCGGAACCACGAACTCTCGAATCGACTCGAATGTAGTCATTCCGGTGGAACGCCCTGATGGAGTCGGATTTTCGGAATCATCTGCACATCAAACCCGCTGATAGTCTCAGGGCCGTACTTGGAGATGATCTCGACAAGCCGGATTAGACGCCCCGCCCCGGAAGTCCGGTGCAATTCCCAATGGTCGCCGGTGTGCGCAGGATGCTCATGGTATTCCCGCACACCGGCGACACAGAGAAAGGGAGTGTCGTTGTCGTGTGCTTGCATAAGCGGTTGCGCTACCAGAATTTGCGCCTGTGGCGTACCAGGCGGCTGCGGCTGACCACCCCCGGGCGGGGGCAGCGGGACCGCCCCGGCCGTCGGCGCTGGCATTCGCAGCAACTGAGTTGGCAGATCCGACAGGTTGTACGGCTCACGGGTTAACGGATGCACAAGCCGCACGGACGGCGGTGCGACGTCATAATTCGTATAATCGAACGCGACACCCACCAGGATCGCGATGGGTTGTGTTTTCGCGGTTGCCAGAATTACAAGCGCATGCGGAAATCGAGCATCCACCAGATACCACCCTCGGCGTCCGTACTTTTCGGCATGCAACCGAAACTCGGCGACCTCCCTGTCGAATTTCCGTTGAGAAACAACAGGATCCACGAACTGGGGGTCAGACACAGCCACCGCCAACGCCGGCCTTCAGGTTCAGGAACAGTTTGGCGCCTTCTTTGATGCCCGATTCGCCGATCTTCTTGCCGATGTCGATGGTCTGACCGGACTCGTCCCGCAGCTCCCACCGGTCTGCCGACTGACCGGAATTTCCCGATTCCTCAAGCGCCTTTCTTACAGCCTCGCCAATCTCGTCGTCAGCGGCAACCTCGATCTCGAACGGCTTGCCATTGACGATGATCGTAATCTTGAAGTTTTTGTCGTTCATTGCCCGCCTCCTCTTTTCACGATATCCACAATATACAGTGGACATCGTATCCATCCACAACCAGACTGTCAAGTCCGTGGATCGGAGGCCAGCTGAACTCCGTGCCGGCGGGCTCGGCCGGTCGCCGCAGGGCCGCGTCCACCCAAGTGTCAGTCGCGGCCACGCACGACGCGTGACACGACGCCAGCCCAGTATGCGACCACGCTCTAACATCCAACCCGAGATGTGGATGCCGGTCCCGCCCCTTCCCCTGGTGCGCGCACGTCGCCTGGATCGAGCTCAGTACGACGCGCTCATGGCTAGGAATCTACGGTGTGCAGCGTCACGACGCGCCGCCCTCAGCCGGCCTGTTTGCATTCGGAATCGCGGCGTCCGACTCATGAACCACAAGTCCACGGGATCTCTACGCGCAGAACGCCTCGGCCGCGCACCGCCATCCAGATCAAGGCCATGGGGCCTATCCGAATTTCGTTCAACCCTGATATGCTTCGCTCTCACTCGGGAGGGACCATGTCCGCGACGATTCCGTTCGACGTCAAATTCGTGCCTGCCGGCACTGGGTCTGCCGTGTGGGATGATCCTTACGTTGATCAGCTCGTTCACAGATTCATGCCACACGATCGTGAACACGGGCCGATGCTCGGTCTTCTCCATATGGGGGCCGCTCGCCCGACTCCGGGGGTCCTCCGGAATCTAGTTGTGACCGTAGGTGAAGACGTGAAAGCTGGGCGTTACGGCAATTTTTCGTTCTTCATTTGCAGCGAGGACGAGGACACCAGAAATGTCATTAGCGACGTGGCAACCGCGAGGAACGTTGCCCTGTTCGTATGCTCCTCGTCCGCCGACCTCGAGGACGCAGAACCCGTCGGTGTACTCACTGCGAAGGACCGTGAAACCCTACGTCTAGTCTCGCAAGCGGGTGGAACAGTTACCGCTTTGGCCCTTGCCAAATACGTCGATATCGAGAAAACCGCAGCAGGAAACCGCCTGGTTTCGCTGCAAAAGAAAGGGTATCTCCAGCGCGTGGAGCAGCCGCATCCTGCCGGCGATCTCTTCGTCGACCCCCGCTCGGTTCAACTGACCTAAGCCGACTTCCAGGCATGCAAAGGCGAGATCAGCATCGGCAAACCGATGACTGGCATCTTGTCTTGCGTTCCCCCCTCGCCTTGGCGGCTGTGGTGGCGCGAGTGCGACCTCAGTCATTAAACTACCTATTTTCAACTCATTAAGGTCCGCATGATTGCGGACGGGAGCGACACCTGGGGGGGACGAAGTGCGTGTAAATCACGCAGCGATCCCGCGTCCGTAGGGATGTCTGGCCGAGGGACACTCCGTCCACGTCCGAAACGTTGGACCTGCCGTCCCGGCCATGGTCGGCAGGATCGAGGCATCCGCAGCGTTCCACGCCGTGGATGTTTTCGGACAAATGCCCGGATTTCCGTGACGTGCGACAACGCGCCTCACTGTCGCCGACAGCACAGGTCTGGCATTTCGCGCCCGAATCCGGCAGGATACTGCGTTCGATGACGACCATGACGATCCGAACCGCATCGTGGGCCGCGGCCGTCTGGCTGGCGGCGGCCGCGCCCGTCGCGTCCCAGACCGACGGGTTCGGTCCCCTGTTCGACGGCACGCTCAACGGGTGGACTGTACAGAATGCCGCCGAGGACGCGTTTACCGTCGTCGACGGCGCCTTGCGCGTCGAAGGCGAACGCGGCTGGCTGCGGTCCGAGGGCCGGTACACGGACTTCGTCCTTCGCGGCGAGTTCCGGTGGCTCACGGCCGACGCCGACAGCGGCATCTACATCCGCGCCGCGGGTGACGAGCCGTTCGCCCGCGGCTGGCCCGGCCAGAGCTACCAGGTGCAGGTGCGCGACCCGTCGGGCGAGAGCCGGTTCGACCCCGTCGGCGGGTTGTTCCGTCATGGCATGCCGCCCGGCGAGCACACGCTGGACCTGGACGCGCTGGACCGCGCCTATCGCGGAACCGGCGAATGGCACACGATCGAGATCGAATTGGTCGGGGAGGCGCTCGCCGTCCGGCTGAACGGCGTCGAGATCGCCCGCGCCGGCAACATCGTGCGCGCCGACGGGCACGTGGGCATCCAGTCGGAGCTGGGGACCATGGAGTACCGCTCGATCGAGATCCGGGAGAGGTGAGTCGTGAAACGAACATGCGCGGCCGCGTTCGCGGCGCTGTTGGCGGCGGCCGCGGGCCACGCCCAGTCCGGTGACGTGATGCCCGGGGGCGTCTACGAGCGAATCGAAGTCCCGGGGCCGTCGCTGGCGGGCAACCTGGCCGGCGACGACTCGACGCGACCGGTGTCGGTATATCTTCCCCCCAGCTACGCGACGGACGCGGAGCGGCGATACCCGGTCGTCTACCTGCTCCACGGATTCACCGACTCGGACGACCGCTGGTACGGCATGTTGCCGCACTTCGTCGACGTGCCGGTCATCGCCGACGCCGCCATGGGCGCCGGCGGCGCCGCGGAGATGATC
>JAJEEE010000041.1 GCA_022821145.1 Acidobacteriota bacterium | reverse complement strand
GCTCTTGGCCAAATCGATCGCAATTGTCGTATTCTTCATCTCGGACCCCTCCTTGGGATTTCGATCGAACACTCGATCCCGTTGACTTTGGCACTACGATGCCGACCAAGTCACCAGGAGGGGTCCATCTCATCACTCCGCCGCAACCACGCCAGAAATGAGACTGGCCGCCCGAACGGCGGAAGGCTTGCGGAGTTATGATATTCTTCGCCACGGGTTCATACTATACGTGTACGATGTCGATGGCCGCCGGGCCTCCGGCGGCGCGCGGGGTTGAGGCGACTTGAAGGAACGGGAACACAGACCGGCCCTCCCGGACTTCGCGGAGATCGGCCGGGGTTCGTGGATCGATTCTCTCCGGGATCAACTGCGGGCCGCGGCGAACGAACGGCGGAACCCGCCGGAGAAGTTCGAGCTCTCGGTCGACGGCGACCCCCGAGCGCTGGACAACCTGCTCGAGCCGGGCAACCCGTTCGCGTCGGTGGTTGCGCAGGTACGGTCGGCGATCGACGACATCCGCCACCCGAAGGAAAAGTTCCAACCCACGGCCGAACCCATCGAGATCGACAACAGTTGGTCCGCGTCGGCCCACGGCCGCGGTCTCCCCGGTCTGCTGGCCATCGGCGTCCACGCCGCCGCGCTGGGACTGCTCCTGCTTCCCATCCTCATCGGCATCCGTCAGCCGGTCGCGCTGACCGAGACGGTCGTGCCGCTCTTTGTCCCGGTCGCGCTGGAGCTGCCCCCGATGGAAGAGATCTCGGGCGGAGGCGGAGGGGGAGGCCTGGAAGAAGTCGAGCCGCCGGCTCTGGGCGAGCCGCCGCAGGCCGCCGAGGAGCAGTTCGTGCCCCCGTCGGTCGATCCGACCCCCCGTCGCGACCCGCTGATCGTGCTGCCGCCGACGATCGTCGCGCCGCAGCTCATCGAACCCGACCGGATCGTGGACCTGGCGATGCTGGGTGAACCCGACGGGATTCCGGGACCGCCGTCGGCGGGGCCCGGCGTCGGCGGGGGTATCGGCGTCGGCCAGGGCACGGGCGTGGGCGAGGGACTGGGCGCCGGCCTGGGCGAAGGCGAGGGCGGCGGGTTCGGCGGCGGCGTTTTCACAGTGGGGGGCGGAGTCACCGCGCCGACCGTCATCTCCCGGGTCGAGCCCGAGTATTCGGAGGAAGCGCGCAAGGCGCGGTACGAGGGCGTGGTCCGGATCGAAGCCATCGTCCACGCCGACGGCTCGCTCGAGATCCTCCGCGTCGTTCGCAGCCTGGGTTTCGGGCTCGACGAGAAGGCCATCGAGGCGTTGCAGCAGTGGAGGTTCCGTCCCGGAATGCGGGGCGGCGAAGCGGTTGCCGTCGCTCTCAACATCGAAGTCAGCTTCAACCTTCGCTAGCCGTTTCCGCACCCGGCGTCCGCGCACGACGCCGCGGCCATTCCCGCATCACGAGGCGTGTTAACCTGTCCGCGTGGACGACGCCGTCATTCTCAGCGCGGTCCGGACTCCGATCGGCAAGTTCCAGGGCGCGCTCGGCTCGTTGACGGCGACCGAGCTCGGCACGGTGGCCGTACGCGCGGCCATCCAGCGCGCCCCGGTCGAGGCGGACGAGGTCGACGAGGTCATCCTCGGCAACGTCGTCTCGGCGGGCCTGGGCCAGAACCCGGCGCGGCAATCCGCTCTCGGCGCCGGTCTTCCGTCCGGCGTGGCCGCCATGACGATCAACAAGGTCTGCGGTTCCGGGCTCAAGGCCGTCGGCCTGGCCGCCCAGGCCGTACGAACCGGCGACGCCCGCGTCGTCGTGGCCGGCGGCATGGAGAGCATGACGAACTGCCCCTACCTGCTCACGCGGGCGCGCCAGGGTTACCGCCTCGGGGACGGCGCGGTGGTGGACGCGATGCTGAAGGACGGACTCTGGGACGTCTACGAAGACTTCCACATGGGATGCACGGGAGAGATCGTCGCCGAGAAATACCGGATCTCCCGTCAGGAACAGGACGCGTTCGCGCTCGCCAGCCACCGGAAGGCCGTCGCCGCAATCCGGGACGGCCGTTTCCGGAGCCAGATCGCCCCGGTGACGGTCCCGTCGCGGAAGGACGATCCCGCCATCGTCGACACGGACGAAGGCCCCCGCGCCGATACGTCTCTCGAGGCCCTCTCCAGGCTGCGCCCGGCCTTCAAGGAGGACGGGACCGTCACGGCCGGAAACGCCCCGGGGATGAACGACGGCGCGGCCGCGGTCCTCGTCGCCTCGTCCCGGCACGCCCGCGGCCGGACGCCGATGGCGCGGATCGCGGGCCAGGCGGTGTCGGGAATCGAGCCGCGGCTGGCCATGATGGCGCCGGTCGAAGCCGTCCGAAAGCTCATGGCGAAAGTGGGCTGGAGCATCGATGACATCGATCTGATCGAGTTGAACGAGGCGTTCGCGGTCCAGGCCATGGCGGTCATGGATCAACTCGGACTTCCGCCGGACCGTGTCAACGTCAACGGCGGCGCGGTCGCGCTCGGCCATCCCATCGGCGCCACGGGAGCCCGCATTCTGGTGACGCTGGTTCATGAAATGCTGCGGCGCGAGAGCCGCCGGGGCGTCGCCGCCCTGTGCCTGGGAGGCGGCAACGCGGTCGCTCTCGCCGTGGAGCGATGAGGGGCGGGCCGGAGCCGGACCGCGCCATCCGGACCGTGGGCGTCGTCGGGGCCGGCGCCATGGGCGGAGGCATCGCCCAGGTCGCCGCCGAAACGGGCTTCGACGTTCTGCTTTATGACGTCGAAGAGCGACTTCTGGAGCGGGCTTTGTCCGGCATTTCCCGGAACATGGACCGCCGAAAAGCGCGTGGCGATCCCGGCGCGGACGAGAAAAAGACGGCGCTCGCCCGCATCCGGCCCGCTCCGGATCTCTCGGATTTCCGCGCGGCGGACTTCATCATCGAGGCCATCATCGAGAATCTCCGCGAAAAGTCGGAAATCTTCCGCCGACTGAACGCGATTGCGCCGCCCGGAGTGGTGCTCGCCTCGAATACGTCCTCGATCTCGATCGCTTCCCTCGGCGAGGCCTCCGGCCGGCCCGATTTGGTCATCGGAATGCATTTCATGAACCCGGCGCCGGTGATGGCGCTGGTCGAAGTGATCCGGAGCCCGGCCACCTCGAAACGGACACTGGAGCGGACGATGGATCTGGCGCGCGACATGGGGAAGACGCCGGTCGATGTCAACGACTCCCCCGGTTTCGTCTCCAACCGGATACTCATCCCGATGATCAACGAGGCGGTCTATTGCCTGATGGAGGACGTTGCGGCCCCCGAGGCCATCGACTCGATCATGAAACTCGGAATGAAGCATCCGATCGGACCGTTGGCGCTGGCGGACCTGATCGGCCTGGACGTATGCGTGAACATCATGGAAGTCCTGCACGCGGGTCTCGGAGACCCCAAGTATCGCCCCTGTCCCCTGCTGCGCGAGATGGTCGTATCCGGCCGCCTGGGACGCAAGTCCGGACGGGGATTCTACGAATACCCGCCGCGCGGGGCCGCCTGACGGCCGGGCGCGAACGAATTCGGCGCGCGCGCCGCGCCGTGGACCTCGCCTGTCCGTCGGGTGGGGGATTCTTCGATATGATCCATTGTCAGAGTTGCACGGTGCGCAACAATGCGAACCGCCTGTTTTGCTGGAAGTGCGGCGCCAAGCTGCTCATCGCCAGCCGGTGGGCGCCCCCGGACGGGGCGGTGGGCGCCATGAGCTTCATGGACGAGCACGTGCTGGAACGAATCAGCACGATGGAAACCTCGTTGACCACGCTGGAAAAACGGATCGACGCGCTGGCGGAGACCGTCGAGCGCGTCGCGGCCCACAACTTCATCGATCACACGATGATCGAAACGCTGACCGAGTCTCTGGAAACGGCCGGCCTCAACCTGTCGAGCCTCGACTCCGCCTGGCGCCGGAAGATCGATTCCCGGCTGGCAGAAAACGAAGAGGCCGACCGGTTGAGCCGGCGCATGGAACGCATCGTCGGGGCCTACCGCGGCGCGCACCGCGAGCAGTTCACGTTGTGGATGGAACGGGCCTACGAGCTGATGGCCTCGGAACGTCCGGCCGAGAGCCTCGACTCGCTCGAGGCCGCGTTTGCCCAGGACCCGTCCAATCACGAGCTGGGCATGCTCCTGGCCGAAGTCTTCTTCCATGCCAAGGACTACGCCGCGGCTGGCAAGTGTCTGACCCGCGTGCTGGATGCGCAACCCGACGATTTCGAAGCGACGCTGCTGATGGGTGTTCTCGAGAAGATCCGCGGCCGGCTCGAAAAGGCCCGGACCCTGCTGGAGCGCGCCGTCCGCCTGCGCGACGACTCCTACTCGGCGCACGCCGCGCTCGGCGCCCTGTTCATGGAAGGGGACAACCGCGCGCGCGCCGGATTCCACCTCAACCGCGCGCTCGAACTGAAACCGTCCGCACCGACGCATTTCATGCTGGGCGCGTTGTACTACGAGGACGGCCGCCAGCGGCGCGCCGTCAAGCACCTGCAGGAGGCCACCGAGCTCGATCCGGAATTCAGCGAAGCGTTCTACCACCTGGGACTGGCGTGCCAGGAACTGAACTGGTCCCGGAGGGCGCGGGAATGCTTCAAGCGCGCCCAGGGGCTGAACCCGCGGGAAGCGCGATACCGGGCCACGCGCCGGGCGCGGTCGGGCAAACGGCCCTCCAGGGGCCGGGTGAATCCCGACCCGTTGAGCTGCATGGTCCGGGACGAACTGAGCCTGACGACGCGCTGGGATCTGAAACGCTCCGAGTGATTCGCGGGACCCGGCGCCGCCGGGACGCGGGTTCCCGCAGCCCTGACCGGGAACATACCGGCCCTTACGTGGAGAGGTATCCATGGCAACAGAGAAATCCGAAGAGAGAACACGCGCCCTGGACCTGGCCGTGTCGCAGATCGAGAAGCAGTTCGGCAAGGGAGCGGTCATGCGGTTGGGGAACGAGAACGCCATCCCCTCGATCGCGTGCATCCCTTCCGGATCGCTCGCGCTGGATGGCGCGCTCGGCATCGGGGGCTTTCCCCGCGGGCGCGTCATCGAAGTCTACGGACCGGAGTCGAGCGGGAAGACGACGCTGACGCTCCATGTGGTGGCCGAGGCGCAGAAGACGGGCGGCGCCGCCGCGTTCGTGGACGCCGAGCACGCGCTCGACGCCCAATACGCCCGCAAACTCGGCGTGGACGTGGACAACCTGCTGGTTTCGCAGCCGGACAGCGGCGAGCAGGCGCTCGAGATCACCGAGGTCCTCGTCCGCAGCGGCGCCATCGACATCGTCGTCGTCGACTCGGTTGCGGCGCTGGTGCCGCGGGCCGAGCTGGAAGGCGAAATGGGCGAAGCCCAGATGGGCCTGCAGGCGCGGCTGATGTCCCAGGCGTTGCGCAAACTGACCGCCGTCGTGTCGAAGTCGCGGACATCGCTGATTTTCATCAACCAGATCTGGGAGAAAATCGGCGTGATGTTCGGAAACCCGGAGACCACCACCGGCGGCCGGGCGCTGAAGTTCTACTCCTCGGTTCGCGTCGAGATCCGCAGGATCGGCTCCATCAAGGAAGGCGACGCCGTGGTGGGTAACCGGACTCGCGCGAAGGTGGTCAAGAACAAGGTCGCGCCCCCCTTCCGAGACGCCGAGTTCGACATCATGTACGGGATCGGCATATCGAGGGAAGGCGAGTTGCTCGACCTGGCCGTCCGGCACGATATCGTCGACAAGAGCGGATCCTGGTTCTCGTTCGACGGCGAGCGGCTCGGGCAGGGCCGCGAGAATGCCAAGCAGTTCCTCGGCGAGAACACGGACTTCCGTCTTCGCATCGAGGAGTCCGTGCGGCATGCGTTGGGCCTGGGCGTGCCGGGACCCGCGGACGCGGCCGTCGCGGCCGCCGGCAACGGCCAGGGGCGCTGACCCCCGCCCGGCCGCGCCGGGACCGCGCCGGGATCCGTGCTAAATTAGGCGGATGTTCCGACCTCTGCCGGAGAAACCGAACCTTCCGGCTCTCGAGGAGGAAACCCTCGAATCCTGGAAGCGCGGCCGCGTGTTCGAACAGAGCCTCGACCGCCCCGGCGCGCCGGACTTCACGTTCTACGAAGGCCCCCCGACCGCCAACGGCAAGCCCGGCATCCATCACGTCTGGGCGCGCGCGATCAAGGACCTGGTGTGCCGTTACAAGACGATGCGCGGCTACCAGGTGCACCGCAAGGCCGGGTGGGACACCCACGGCCTGCCCGTCGAGATCGAGGTCGAACGCGCGCTCGGGATCCGGCGCAAGGAGGAGATCGAGCGGTACGGCGTGGACCGCTTCAACGCCGAATGCCGCCGTTCGGTGTTCGAGTACAAGGACCTCTGGGAAGACCTGACCGAGCGCATGGGGTTCTGGGTCGACATGGACGCGCCCTACATCACGTGCGACAACGACTACATCGAGTCCGTCTGGTGGGCGCTGGACTCGTTCTTCAAGAGCGGGCTCATCTACCAGGGACTCAGGGTGCAGCTCTACTGCCCGCGTTGCGGCACGCCGTTGTCGTCTCACGAGGTGTCGCTCGGCTACCGGGACGTGGACGACCCCTCCGTGTACGTCAAGGCGCGCGTGAAGGGCCCGGACGACGCGTTTCTCCTCGTCTGGACGACGACTCCGTGGACGCTGGTTTCCAACGTCGCGCTCGCCGTCGCCCCCGACGTCGAATACGTCGCCGCTCTCGTCGCGGGCGAGCGCCTGATCCTGGCAAGGGAGCGCCTCCCGGTCCTCGGCGGCGCCGCCGAGGTGGTGGACTCGTTTCCGGGCTCCCGGCTGGTGGGACTCGAATACGAACGGTGGTTCGACTTCTTTCCCGTCGACAAACCGGCGTGGAGAGTGATCGCCGCCGACTTCGTGACCACTACGGACGGCTCCGGAATCGTGCACCTCGCGCCGGCCTACGGTGAAGACGACTACAACGCCGCCCGAGACGCCGACCTGCCCGTCATCCACGCCGTCGACGCGCAGGGGCGCTTCAGGGACGCGGCCGGGCCCCTGGCGGGACGGTTCTTCAAGGACGCCGACGCCGATATCGCGGCCGACCTCGACGAACGCGGCCTGCTGCACGCGCGCGACACCGTCCGCCACAGCTACCCGCATTGCTGGCGCTGCGAAACGCCCCTGCTTTTCTACGCGCGGCGCTCCTGGTACATCCGGACCACCGCATACGCGTCGAAGATGATCGAGTTCAACGGCCGCATCGGCTGGCGCCCCCCCGAGGTGGGCCGGGGGCGCTTCGGAAACTGGCTGGAGGAGAACAAGGACTGGGCCATCTCCCGGGACCGGTACTGGGGCACGCCGATACCGATCTGGGTGTGCGCCGACTGCGACCGGCGGCGATCGATCGGCAGCATCGCCGAGCTGCGTCGCGAGGGCGAGGATGTCCCCGAGGCGCTGGACCTCCACAAGCCGCACGTCGACGCGATCGCGATCCGGTGCGAGTGCGGGAGCGCGATGAAGCGGATTCCGGAGGTGGTCGACGTCTGGTTCGATTCCGGCGCCATGCCCTTCGCCCAGCTCCACTACCCGTTCGAGAATCGCGACGCGTTCCGGCGCGCGTTCCCGGCCGACTTCATCGCCGAGGGCGTGGACCAGACCCGGGGATGGTTCTACACGCTGCACGCCATCGGCACGCACCTGTTCGATGAACCCGCGTTCCGGAACGTCATCGTCAACGACATGGTGCTCGACAAGAACGGCCAGAAGATGGCCAAGTCGCGCGGCAACACCGTCGACCCCATCCGCGTGATCGACGACTACGGCGCCGACGCGGTCCGCTGGTTCTTCATCGCGTCGAGCCCGCCCTGGAAACCGACGCTTTTCGACACCGACGCCGTGGCCGACGTCCAACGCAAGCTGTTCAACACGCTGCTGAACACCTACGCGTTCTTCGCGCTCTACGCCAACATCGACGGGTTCGACCACTCCGAGGCCGAGGTTCCCGTGGCCGAACGCCCCGACATCGACCGCTGGATCCTGTCGCTGCTGCACTCCACGTCGACGGCGTACATCCAGGCCATGGACGCCTACGATCCCACGCGCGCGGCCCGGCTCGTCGATGACTTCGTCGTCGAGCAGGTGTCGAACTGGTACGTCCGGCGCAACCGCCGGCGCTTCTGGAAGGGCGAGCCGAACGCCGACAAGACGGCCGCCTACCAGACGTTGTTCGAATGCCTCGTCGGCGCGGTCAAGATGATGGCGCCGATCGCACCGTTCCTGTCCGACCGGATTTACGCGCGGCTCATGGAGCCCACGCGCGCGGAGCCGCACGCCTCCGTGCACGTCGCGCCGATGGTCGAGCCGCGGGACGCGCTGATCGACCCGGACCTGGAACGGCGGATGGCGCTGGCGCAGACCATCGTGTCGCTGGTCCGCTCCATGCGCGCACGGAACAACCTGAAGGTCCGCCAGCCCCTGCCGCGAATCGCCCTGCCGGCCGGCGACGCCGTCCGCCGCCTCGTCGAAGGCGCACGGGACATCATCCTCGACGAGATCAACGTCAAGGCCATCGAGTTCGTCGACGCGGACTCGCCCCTGATCGACAAGCACGCCGTGCCGAACTTCCGGAAGCTGGGACCGCGGTTCGGGAAGGACGTCAACCGCGTCGCCGAACGCGTCCGGCGAATGTCGGGCGAGGAGATCGCCGCCTACGAGACGACCGGCCGTTTCGCCGCCCGCGTCGGCGACCTGGACGTCGTGCTCGAGACGGGCGATCTGACGACGCGGACCGGGGACATCGAGGGATGGACGGTCGAATCCGGCGGCGGCCTGACCGTCGCGCTCGACGTGTCGTTGACGCCGGAGCTGGTGCGGGAGGGAATCGCGCGCGAGTTCGTCAACCGGGTGCAGAACATGCGGAGGGAGGCGGGGCTGGACGTGACCGACCGGATCCGCCTGGGCCTCGCCGCCGGCGAGCGTCTCGTCCAGGCGGTCGAGAGCATGCGCGACTATGTCCAGTCGGAGACGCTGGCCATCGACGTCCGGATGGAGATCGACGGTCTGGAACACCGGAGCCGTGTCCGGATCGACGGCGAGGACTGCGAGATCGGCCTCTCGAAGCGGGCGTAGACGCCTGCGGCGCGGGCTTTACGCCGCGCCGCAAAACCGTTAGATTAGAAAGGTTGCCCCAGCCGAGGTAGCTCAGTCGGTAGAGCGCGGCCCTGAAAAGGCCGGCGTCGGCGGTTCAATTCCGTCCCTCGGCATTTCCCTTCGCTCTTCATCCCGGGTACCGCTCTTCCCGCCGCATCCATCGAGGCCCGACGTTCGGACTATTGTTTTCAGAAGTATGATCAAATACCATACTTTCTGGGAGGCGCTCATGCCGAAGAGAAAGGTGGCTCTCACGCTCGACGCCCAACTGGTGAGCCGGGTCGACGATCTCGTTTCGCGGGACCGATTCAAGAATCGCAGCCAAGCGATGGAAACGGCGCTGAGCGAGAAAATCGAGCGGCTGGACCGCGCTCGGCTGGCGCGAGAGTGCGCCAAGTTGGACCGTGCCGAAGAGCAGAGACTGGCCGACGAAGGACTCGACGCGAAAACATGGCCAGAATATTGAGAGGCGAGATTCGGTGGGCGAGTCTGGATCCGGTTCGCGGCCACGAGCAAGCTGGGCGGCGACCCGTCCTGATACTCAGCCATGACGTCTTCAACGATCGGTCGGGCACCGTGATCGCCATGGCTCTGACGAGCCGGGAGCCAAGAGCTCAGTTCCCACTGACACTCGAGTTGACTTCCTCGAAGTCGCCGAGACGATCTTGGGTCAAAATCAGCCAGATCCGGACTCTCTCGGTGGAGCGCATCGGTCGGCGTCTCGGCGGCGCGTCGGCCGAGGAACTCGGGGACGTGCTGGAAGGACTCGGCGAGATCGTCGGATAGTCTCGGTGGCCAACGACCGCAGCCAACTGTTACGTGGCTTCTACTCCGGAACACCCGTGATGAGCAGTTCTTGCGGGTAGTCCCCTGCTATCGGCAAGTCGACCCCCCACGGCTCATCAGGCGCGTCGACGTTCCGAATCCTGTAAGGGAAATTTCCGGTATCGACCTCGCGGAGCGCCAACTGAAAAACGCTTTCGAGAACGTGGCCGCCAAAGGCCGTTTCCACCGGATCTGAAGCGAAGTCGGGAACACTCAGCATGAACCTGCCGTCTGCGTCGAGTTCCGCCTCGGCCACCTTGAACTGCGTCACGATGCCATCCGGGATCCCGTAGAACGCGTGCGCCCAGTATGCAATGTATTGAACTTCGACCCTGAGACTCCGCCATGCCGGCAGCCTGGCAGGCGCGGAGACAAGTCGTCCGGACAATGGGATCGAACCGAGCGGCTCCAATTCGATCGACACCGCCGAATCGGCGCGAGTCGCCACCATCGGGTCGTTCAACAATACGATCCGATACCCCGGACAATAAATGATGGCTTTCAGCGTCGTGGCTGTCTCGCCGTTGCGCGAGATGTCTATCGTGTATTCTCGACGGTCGCGATCCGTACGAATGAAGCTTCCGTACCCGCCGAACGGCCCTGAAAGGTAATACTCGATCGACAGGCCGGTCAGATCCACGCCGTCCGGAAAGCGAAGCCGGATGGCTGCCTCGTCCGCGCGGCGCTGCGACGCATGGACCACCAACGGCCAGTCCAGCAACGCCAACCCGGCGGCTGCAAGCAGGAACCGTCTTCGCATCACAGCTCAGCAACCCATCCGTTCACGACCGAACCGCCGCCAAGGGAGCGGCACGAGCCGATCAGAGATCATGGGCCGTTCTCGGCGCCCTCATTCGTAGATCAGCTCGGTCTCCGGAAACTGCGCGTGCCAGCCGAACCAGAAGGCCCGGTTGGCGGTCACCCGCGGCAGGGTCGCCGCCGGATCGTCGACGGCCGCCAGGGCCTCCGGTTCCAGCCGCCACAGCCGCCCGGCCCCATCGACCAGCGTCTCAGGATCGCCGGACGGCTCGAAGACCACGGCGCCGGTCTCGTATACGCGGTTCGCGCCGCCGTCGGTCGTGACGACCAGGAACGACCGCCCCTGGGCCGTGAAGGCGTAGACGCGGTTCCGGTCCAGGAAGTCCACGGCGATGGCCCACGGCCGGGCGGGTCCGCCCCCGGACGCCGGGGCAATCCGCATGACGAGCACCTCGTCCTTGTTCCGCAGGCGGTCGTCGGTCTCGGGTACTTCGAACATCAGCGCGTCCGTCGCGAAGTAGTCTCGATAGGCCGCGCCCTCGGCGTAGTCCCGGCTGTAGCCGGTGTCCAGCGACAGCACGCGCGTGTCCGGATGGACCGCCACCCATTCCCGCCACGTCGTGGTCACCGAGGGGCGCAGCCGGAGCGCGACGCCTTCCGCGCCGGCCAGCGGCCCGATGACGGGACTTCCGGTCAGCGTCGACCAGAGGCTGGCCGTGTTGTGGTCGAAGAAGAGCTTGTTCGAACGGTAGAGCAGGCCGCTGGTGCCGAACCGCAGCGTCCGGCCGGCGACCTCGCTCTCGTAGGGCAGCACCGTGCCGCACAGCGTGCAGTAGATGATCGTCAACTCGACGCCGCCCACTTCGTCCAACGCCATTTCGTGCCATCCCAGGATACGCTTGGGATAGGCGCGGGCCTCGCCGTTCACGACGACGCCGAACACGACGTCGCCGCCGCCCAGGTAGCCGGCTTCCGAAGCGGGCACGTGCGCGGGATGGTCCAGCGGCGGGATGCCGTTGACGCGCACGCCGCCCCATTGCACCTCGTCCAGCCGGATCAGCGGCGGCGGACCAGGCTGCAGGAACTCCCCCATCAACGGGTCGATCAGCGAGAACAGGCGGCTCTTGAGTTCCAGGTACTCGGGGTGCGCCGCGTACGGGCGGTTCCACATCCAGCGGCGCCACCGGTTCATGTCGGCGCCGAAGCGCTCACCGGTCCGGGCCTCGAGGAATTCGAGAATGCGTCCGCCGACGGCGGGCGAGACGAATCCGGCCAGGTCCAGGAGCATGGGCACATGGCCGTCGTTCCAATCCGCGGCTATGCGGTCCAGGGCGCGCGCCGCGGCGGCTTCGTCGGGCTGGACGGCCCGGAGGAACACGTCCGCGCCCAAGCCGGCGTCCTGACCTGCGGCGGGGCCGGCGGAAGTAATCCACATCGACGCGATGAGGAGGGTTGCGGCAACTCGGCTCATACCTGGCATCATACGCCCCCGCGCCGCCGCGTGCGAACCACGCGGATCGGACCGTCCGGTTGACTTTCGATCGGACAACCTGAAACACTCGGGTGTTTCGATGCCGCACGAATGACGTTCGACGCCGCAGCCCTTCGCGCTTCCCTGACCCACCGGCTCCGGACGGCCCGGGAGTCCAGCGACGCCCTGTTCGGAATGCTGGCGCCGGAGGCAATGGCCGCACGTCCGATCCCGGAACGCCACCGAATCCTCTTCTACCTGGGGCACATGGAAGCTTTCGACTGGAACCTGCTGTGCCGGTCGACGTTCGGAATCCCGGCCTTCGATGCGACGCTGGATCGGCTGTTCGCCTTCGGCATCGATCCCGTCGGCGGAGGATTGCCCGACGACGCCCCGGGCGACTGGCCGCGCGTGGACGCCGTCCACGCCTACAAGCAGCGCGTGCGATCGGCAGTGGACGACGCGCTGGCCCGAACCGATTTCACGGAGTCGGACGACCTGGACCGCGGCCTGGTGTTCGAGGTCGCCGTCGAACACCGCCTGATGCACGTCGAAACTCTGGCCTACATGCTGCACTGGCTTCCCGCCCGGTGCAAGGCCCCGCCCCGCGGCGGCGCGCGCGAAACCGGGCCCCGGCGGCCTTCGTCCGGACAGGTTCCGATCCCGGCGGGCGCGGCCACGCTCGGCCAACCGCCGCGCGCGGCGTTCGGCTGGGACAACGAGTTCGGCACGGTCCGGCGCGACGTGGCCGCGTTCGCCATCGACCGCCACAACGTGACCAACGGCCAGTTCCTCGACTTCGTCCGCGAGGGCGGCTACTCGGACCCGTCGTTGTGGACGGACCCGGACCGCGCATGGCGCGAAGCGGCCGGCATCCGGCACCCGCGTTTCTGGGAACCGGCCGGAAACGGCTCGGAGGCCTGGAACATCCGGACCATGTTCGACACGCGGCCGCTGCCGCCGTCCTGGCCGGTGTACGTCAGCCACGCCGAGGCGTCGGCGTACGCGCGGTGGAAGGGACGGTCGCTGCCGACCGAAGACCAGTTCCACCGGGCGGCCTACGGCTCGCCCGGCGGCGAGGAACGGGCCTACCCCTGGGGCGGCGCGCCCCCCGGACCGGCGCACGGCAACTTCGATTTCCAGTCGTGGGACCCGGCGCCGGTCGGCTCCTTCCCGGCCGGCGACAGCGCTTTCGGCGTCGCCGACCTTCTGGGGAACGGGTGGGAATGGACGTCGACCCTCTTCGAGCCGCTTCCGGGCGTCCGGAGTTTTCATGTCTATCCGGGCTACTCGGCCGACTTCTTCGACGGCCGGCACTACGTCATGAAGGGCGGTTCGCAGCGAACGGCCGCGCCTCTGCTGCGGCGCTCGTTCCGCAACTGGTTCCAGCCGCACTACCCGCACATCTACTCGACGTTCCGGCTGGTGAGCCCATGACGCGGTCCGCACCGGCCCAGCCGGAAACCGCGATCGCGACCGACGAGTTCCTGCGCGACGTCGAGCACGGCCTGACCTGTCCGAGCCAGAAGTACGTGCCGTCCCAGTACCTGTACGACGCCGTGGGGTCGGCCCTGTTCGAGGTCATCACGCTGCTTCCGGAATACGGACTGACCCGGGCCGACGAACGCCTGCTCGAGGCGTCGGCCGACACCGTACCGGACTACTTCGACACGACGCCCGTGGTGGCCGAGCTCGGAAGCGGCAGCGGGACCAAGACGCGCCGCGTTCTCTCGGCGTTCGGCGGCGCGGGTCCCGGCCTGTACTACCCGATCGACATCTCGGTCACCGCGCTGGAACGGTGCACGTCGGAGCTGGGCGCGACCGAAGGACTGATCGTCGAGCCGCTGGCCTGCTCCTACCTGGACGGACTCCGCAGGGTCGTGGACCGAACGGCCGACGGCCAGCCCTTGCTCGTGCTGTTTCTCGGCAGCACGATCGGCAACTTCGACCGGCCCCACGCCGGCGAGTTCCTTTCCCGGATTCGGGAAACCCTCCGTGCGCGGGATGTGCTCATCCTGGGAACGGATCTCGAGAAACCCGTCGCGGACCTGCTGCGCGCCTACGACGATGCGGCCGGCGTGACGGCGGCGTTCAACCTCAACCTGCTTTGCCGGATCAATCGCGAGCTCGACGGCGAGTTCGACCTCTCGCGGTTCGCCCACGCGGCCCGCTGGAACGCGTCGGAGCGCCGAATCGAAATGCACCTGGAATCCCTGGAGCATCAGTCGGTCCGGATCGGCCGGGCCGATCGCGTCGTCGATTTCGAGCGCGGGGAGACGATATGGACCGAGAGCTCCCACAAGTTCGACCGCGAGGAAGTGGCCGACATGGGGCGGCGGGCCGGTTTCAGTTGCGTCGCGCAGTGGACGGACCCGGAGTGGCCGTTCGCCGAAAGCGTCTTCCTGGCGGACTAGGCGCCGGCCGTCAATAGGACGACCAAACCTCGAACATGCGCCTCCGAAGGTCCGAGCGCCGCGATTCCAACTCGTCGATGCGCGTCCGATAGTGTCCGCGCCCCAGGAAGTCCGACACCCCCAGCCCGGCCATGATCAGGCCGACCAGCGACAGGAACTGGCCGGTGGCGACAGCCAGCGTCGACTCGATCTCGAACAGCCGGAACGCGATCAGCGCCAGCAGGGCGAGGATGCAGACCGTACCCCCGATCAGCATCTTGAGCCGGCAATTCGAGTACTTCTCGCCCAGGTTGATGATCTCCACCGACACGCGGGCGTACTCCCGTTGCAGCGCGTATTCCTGCCGGGCCGTCCGGCGCGGACGTTCCAGGCCTCTCCGGTACTTGTCGAGAATCTCGTGGTATTCCAGACGCGCCTTCCGGTCCAGGAGCGTCTCGACGATGAAGTTGAGCCGGCTCATCTGTTCGTGAGCCCACTCCTGCTTGTCGGGCGGGTTGTGGTCGGGATGGTAGTCCTTGGCCAGTTCCTTGAACGCACGCTTGATCTCGGCATGGTCGGCGTCGTAGGCGACGCCCAGCTCATCGTAGAACGTGCGTAACTCGGCCATGGAACGCCCCGATTATCGCGCCGCCGCGGCGACTGCCCCACATGTTACATCGGCCCCAGGGGTTTCACGGCGATTCCTTCGCGGCGAGGAACCGGACGGCTATCTCCCGCGCCTTGTCCACGGTTTCGACGACGTGGTGCTCGGGCACGCCCTCCAGGACGTCCATCGTCCGAAGGGCGTCGGCCACGGCGCCGCCCAGCCCCATGACGATGCAACAGGTGCCGGCCCCCCGGGCGACCTCGACGAGCTGTCGAACGACCATCGACGCGCTGTCGTCCAGGTAGGTGGCCTCGGTGAAGTCGAAGATCACGATCTCGTGTTCCTTGATGTCGGCGCCGATCACGGTGACGAGCTTGTGCGATGAGGCCACCGTGAAACGACCCCGGAGCGCGACCAGGCCGACCCGGGCCGCGTAGGAGCCGGCCGGCGCCACGTCGTCGCGCCCGGCAAAGAACGTCCTGTCCAGTAGCGGTACCGACACCACGCTGTCCAGCTCCAGGTTCTCGAGTTGCCGGGCGTGCGTCATGCCCGCCGCGATCAGGCCGATCGCGACGGCGGTGACCAGGTCGACGAACACCGTGAGCCCGAGCGTCATCAGCATCACGCCGAGATGCTCGGGCCGGATGCGGCGTATGCGCGACATCATCGACCAGTCGATGATGTCCCAGCCCACCTTGATCAGAACGCCCGCCAGGGCGGCCAGGGGGACGGGCTCGACGAACCGGCCCAGGCCCAGCACAAGGCCCAGCAGCAGCACGGCGCGCAAGGCGCCCGACACCCGCGTCGATCCGCCGGCGCGTATGTTGGTCACCGTGCCCATGGTCGCGCCGGCCCCGGGCAGCCCCCCGACGAGGCCGGTGGCCATGTTCCCGATCCCCTGCCCCACGAGCTCGCGGTCGGGATCGTGCCGGGTCCCGGTCAGCGAATCGGCGACCAGCGAGGTGAGAAGGCTGTCGACCGAGCCCAGGAGGGCCAGAATGAGCGCCGGTTGGAACGCCGCGGCCAGGAAACCGGCGGTGGGCCATTGGAACTGCAACGCCGGTAGCCCGGTCGGGACGTCTCCGATGACCGGCACAGCCGTCAGCCAGGTCACGCTGAGCCCGGTGCCCGTCGCCAGGGCCACCAGCGGGGCCGGCAGGAACCGGGCGAACCTGCGGGGCCACCAGACGCCGACGGCGAGCGTGGCGGCGGCGACCGCCAAGGCCTGGAGGTTGGCGTTGGCCAGGGTGTCCGGCAGCGCCCGGATCGCGTCGATCGGCCCGCCGGATACGCCCGGCGCCCCCAGGAAGGGCGCCGTCTGTATCAGGATGATGATGAGACCGATGCCGGACATGAACCCCGAGACGACGACGTAGGGCGTGTAGACGACGAACCGGCCGATCCGCGACAGGCCCAGCAGCACCTGCAGCAGGCCGGCGAGAACGACCACGGTCATGGCCTCGGCCAGCGTGTCGGCGTGGCTCGTGAGAATCACGACCATCGCGACCGTCATGGGCCCGGTAGGTCCGGATATCTGGGAACGCGTGCCGCCGAACACGGCCGCGAAGAAGCCGAGCGCGATCGCGCCGTACAGGCCGGCGGCCGCCCCGAGCCCCGACGCGACGCCGAAGCCCAGGGCCACCGGCAACGCCACGACGGTGGAGGTCGCGCCGCCGAACACGTCGCCGCGGAAGCGGTTCCAGTCGTAGGCCATGCGGCGCGCTCCGCGGCCTCAGGCACCGCCCAGTCGTTTCGCAACGAGCGACAGACCGTGCAGCGTCAGGTCGGGATCGAACCGCGTGATGCGCGTCGACGCGCCCTCGATGAAGCGGGCCATGCCGCCGGTCGCGACCACGGCGGTATCCGAACCGATCTCCTCGAGCATCTTCCGGACGATCCCGTCGACCATGGACACGTAACCCCAGAAGAACCCGCTCTGCATGCTTTCGGCCGTCGTCCGTCCGATCAGCGTCCGCGGCTTGCGGATGTCGATACGCGGCAGCTTGGCGGCGCGCTCGATGAGCGTCGACAACGACAACTCGAGGCCGGGGGCGATCAGGCCGCCCTGGTATTCCCCGTTCCGCGTCACGGCGTTGAACGTGGTCGCGGTGCCGAGATCGACCACGATCGACGGGGCGCCGTACCGGTCCAGGGCGGCGACCGCGTCCACGATGCGGTCCGCGCCCACCTCCCACGGATCGTCGTACAGGATCGGTATGCCGGCGTTCTCGGGTGTGACGAAGACGGCCTCGAGCGAGAAGTAGCGCGCGGTCATCTCCGCGATCTTCCAGTCCAGGGGCGGCACGACGGACGCGACGATGACGGCGCCCACGTCCGCGACACTCAGGTTCTCGAGCAGGAACAGGTTCCGGAGCAGAACGCCGAACTCGTCGACGGTCCGCTCCCTCCGGGTGGACAGCCTCCAGCTTCGAACCAACGCGCCGTCCCGATACACGCCGAAAACGGAATTGGTGTTCCCGACATCGACCGCCAGCAGCATTTCGCCTCTCATTCCCAGGAGATCACATCGCCACTGTACACGACTTCGACGCTGCCGTCGGCCTGGCGAATGCGCAACCCCCCCGGGGCTTCGAGGCCGTCGGTCGCGCCCCGGATCGTCCGGAAACCGTCGTGGACCTCCAGGCGGCGGCCGGACGCGAAGCTCGACGCCCGGGTCCACGCGTTCATAACCACGCCCGGGCCGCCGGCCAGGAACTCTCCGTAGAGGCGTTCGAATGTCGCGAGAAAGTCCAGCAGAACCTCGATTCGCGAATGACGGCGACCGGTCTCGATCGACAGGGAGGTGGCGATCGGCGCGATCTCGTCGGGGAACTCCGTGTGGTTGACGTTGATCCCGATGCCGATCGTAATCGATGATACGCGATCCAGCTCGGCCTGCAACTCGCAGAGAATGCCCGAGACCTTCCGGCCCCCGACCAGCAGGTCGTTGGGCCACTTGACGTCGACGTCCAGACCCGTCACGCGCTCGATCGACTCGTGGGCCGCGACCGCCGCGCCCAGCGTCATCAGCGGCGCCATCGAGATGGGAATCTCGGGACGCAGGACCAGCGTCATGTAGAGGCCGGCGCCGGGATGCGAGATCCAGCGGCGCCCGAGACGGCCGCGTCCGGCGGTCTGCTCCTCCGCCACCACGAGCGTCCCGTGCGGTGGATCCTGGCCCGAAACGAGCCGCTCGGCGAATGCGTTGGTCGAGTCGACCGTGTAGAGATGGTGGATCTCGCGGCCGAACTCGCGCGTTCGGAGCCGCTCCCGCAGCAGGTCGGGCACGATGACGTCCGGCAACCGCATCAACCGGAACCCGGTGAACGGCTCGCCCTGTATCTCGACGCCCATGCCCCGCAACCGGTCGATCATGCGAAACATCCGCGAGTGCGAGACGCCGAGATCGCGGGCCAGCTTCTCGCCCGAAACCGGCACCGTCCGGTTGCGGGTCAGAAACAGGAGGACCTGGTCCAGATGACGATCGGTTTGGCGGGCGGCGGCGCTCACCATGCAGTGAATTCCACCACAGGCCGCTATGCGGGGGAAACCTGCAAGTGAATGTCCGACGCCGGCGCCGAGTGCGTCACAGCGCCGACGGCGATCCGGTCGACGCCGGCTTCGGCGTAGGCGCGAACGTTCTCGAGGGTGATCCCGCCGGACGACTCCAGAACGGCGCGCCCGCCCGAGCGCCGCACGGCCTCGGCGGCGCCCTCGGGCGTGAAGTTGTCCAGCATCACGACATCCGCCCCGGCGTCGAGCGCACTTTCCAGTTCCGCCAGGTCCCGCACCTCGACCTCCAACGGCGACGCCGGGGAATGCCGCCGCGCCCGCTCGACGGCCCGCCCGGGCGCGCCATGAAACACTGAGTGGCTATTCTTGATCAGGACGGCGTCGAACAAACCCATCCGGTGGTTGCGTCCCCCGCCGCAAACGACGGCGTACTTGTCCAGGACACGATGGCCCGGCGTCGTCTTTCGCGTGTCGACGATGACGGCGTTCGTCCCTTCGACCGCCTCCACGTAACGGCCGGTCAGCGTCGCGATCCCCGACAGGCGCTGCAAGAAGTTCAGCGACGCCCGCTCGACGGCCAGGATCGCGCGCGCGTTCCCGTCGATGCGCGCCAGGACGGCGCCGGCGCGAACGCGATCGCCGTCTGCGGCCAAGGCGCGGAACTCGAGGCGGGAATCGTGGAGTCGGGCCAGTTCCCGCGCGACCGCGAGTCCGGCCAGCACGAGCGGTTCCTTGGCGACGTAAGCCCCCCGGGCGACCGCGTCGGCCGGAACCAGAGCGGCGGAAGTGACGTCCCCCTCGCCGACATCCTCGCCGAGCGACGCCTCGAGCAGCCATCGAAGCGGCTCGAGCGGAGGCGGGTTCATCGGCGTCCGTCCCGGCGGTCTCACGCGAGGCGGTCCAGACTGTCGGCCAGGCGGGCTTCCTGGTCCCGATAGCCGGCCAGGCGCCGCCTGTTCTCCTCGACGACCTCCCGCGGCGCGCGCTCGACGAACTTCGCGTTGCCGAGCTTTCGATCGAGACCGGCGATCTCCTTCCGGACCTTCTCGAGTTCCTTCCGCAACCGCGCCCGCTCGGCCTCGACGTCCAGGACGCCGGACAGCGGGATCTCGAGCGACAACGGCCCCGCGACGGCCCGCGCCGAGGCCCGCTCGTCCGAGGGCGCCGCGATCCACTCGATCGCGTCCACGCGCGCGAGCCGATGGAGGTACGCCGCGTTCGCCGACAGCACGGCCGCGGTGTCGGGATCCGCGCCCGCGATGCGCAACGGGAGGCGCGCCTTCGCCTCCACGTTCATCTCCGCGCGGACGTTGCGGACCCGGACGATGATTTCACGAATCAACTCCGCCATCCGCTCCGCGGTCGCATCGACCAGGTCGCCGCGCGGAACCGGGTAGTCCGCGATCACGATGGATTCTCCCCGATGCGGCATCCGCTGCCACAGTTCCTCGGTCAGGAACGGCATGAACGGATGCAGCAGCCGGAGAGAGCTTTCCAGGACGTACAGCAGCACCGGACGCGACTCGGCCGGGTGGAGCTTGGTCATCTCCAGGTACCAGTCGCAGAAGTCGCGCCAGAAGAACTGGCGGACGCCTTTCGACGCCTCGTGCAGGAAATAGCGGTCCAGGGCGGCGTTGACCGATTCGACGGCCCGCGCGTGCCGGGACAGGATCCACCGGTCGGCGAGCGGGTGGTCCATGGCGCGAACCTCGTCGCCGGAGGGCACGCGCGCCGAAGCGTCCACGTGGCCCAGAATGTAGCGGGCCGCGTTCCAGATCTTGGTCGCGAACGACCGCTGGCTCTCGATCTGGGGCGCTTCCAGGACCAGGTCCGAACCCGGCGCACCGAGGCTCGCCATCGCGAAACGGACAGCGTCGGTGCCGTAGTGGTCGCAGGCCAGGAGGGGGTCGCCCACGTTCCCCTTGGACTTGGACAGCTTCCGGCGCTCCGCGTCCCGCACGAGCCCGTGGATGTAGACTTCCCGGAACGGCGCCCGCCCGGTGAAATGCTTCCCGGCCATGACCATGCGCGCGACCCAGAAGAAAATGATGTCGTAGGCCGTCACCAGCAGGCTGGTGGGATAGAAGGCCTCGAGCTCCGCCGTGTCGTCCGGCCAACCCATGGTCGAGAAGGGCCAGAGCTGCGAGCTGAACCAGGTGTCCAGGACGTCCTCGTCGCGGCGCAGCGCCTCCGTACCGCAGCGCGCGCATCGGTCCGGGTCGGTTCGCGAGACGATGACCTCGCCGCAGTCGTCGCAGTACCAGGCGGGGATCCGGTGCCCCCACCAGAGCTGCCGCGACACGCACCAGTCCCGAATGTTCCGCATCCATTCGAAATAGGTCTTGGCCCAGTTCTCCGGGACGAACCGCGTTTCCCCGCTCCGAACGGCCTCGACGGCCGCCTCGGCGAGCGGCGCGGTCCGAACGAACCACTGGGTGGAGAGCAACGGCTCCACGACCGTGCGGCACCGCGAGCAGTGGCCGACGTTGTGCCGATGATCCTCCACCGCAGCGAGGCAGCCCTGCGCCTCCAGGTCCTGGACGACGCGCGTCCGGGCTTCGAAACGATCCATGCCGGCGTAGGCGCCGCCGTCGGCGGTGATCCGGCCGTCCTCGTCGATGACCCGGATCCGCTCCAGTCCGTGCCGTTCGCCGATCTCGAAGTCATTGGGATCGTGCGCCGGCGTGACCTTGACGACCCCGGTTCCGAACTCCGGATCGACGATGGCGTCGGCGACGAACGGAAGCGCCCGCCCCAGGAGCGGCAACCGCCCCCGGGCTTTCCGGAAACCGGCGTAGCGGGCGTCGTCCGGATGCACGGCCAGACCGGTATCGCCCAGCATCGTTTCGGGCCGCGTCGTCGCGACCTCGATGAAATCGGCCGAGACGCCGTCGACCGGATAGCGGACGCGGTAGAGGCTTCCGACGATCTCCACGTGCTCCACCTCGAGATCGGAAAGCGCCGTCCGGCAGCGCGGACACCAGTGGATCAACCGCTCGCCCCGGTAGATCAATCCCTCTTCGTACAGACGGACGAAGACTTCGCGAACCGCCCGGGACAAGCCGTCGTCGAAGGTAAAGCGCTCGCGCGACCAGTCGCAGGACACGCCCAGACGCCGCAACTGCCGGGTGATGATCTGTCCGGACTCTTCCTTCCAGGCCCACACGCGCTCGAGGAACCGGTCCCGGCCGAGATCGTGCCGGCTGAGGCCTTCGTCCCGCAACTGCCTTTCCACCACGTTCTGCGTGGCGATCCCGGCATGGTCCGTGCCCGGGATCCAGAGCGCGTTGAACCCCTGCATGCGCTTCCTTCGGATGACGACATCCTGGATCGTCTGGTTCAGCATGTGCCCCATGTGCAGCGAGCCCGTCACGTTGGGCGGCGGGATGACGATGACGAACGGCGGTTTCCCGGACGCCGGGTCCGCCCGGAAGTAGCCCCGGGACTCCCAGGCGGCGTACCACCGGGTCTCGACCGCCGAGAAGTCGTAGGTCTTGGGGATATCAATGCTCATCGTGCTTCCGGATCGCTTCGCGCACCGCCTTCTCGGCAATGCCGGGCACCACGCGCCAGGCGACGCCCTCGACGGCCTCCGACGACAGGCGGGCGACGACGCGGTCGGCGATCGTCTCGACGTCGTCGGCCGATAACGAGGCGGCCGGCCGTTCCCCGTCCGGGGGAACGAAAACCCTGGACAGGCCCAGGATGTCGTCGTCCGGATCCGGTTCCGGACGGGACCGCGCCTCGACGGCCTCCCGGACACGCCCGGACAACTCCGCGGGCTCGAAGGGCTTGTCGATCCAACCGTCCGCGCCGACACGGGACGCCTCGTCCTCGTCCAACGTCTCGCGGGCCCCGGACAACAGGATGACGGGAGTCCCCTCCAGGAACGGGTGCCGCTTGACCGAAGCGCACACCTGGTACCCGGTCATGCCGGGCAGGGCCACCTCGGCGAGGACGAGGTCCGGACGCAGTTCTTCCAGCGACCGCAACGCGGACTCCCCGTCGTTGACGGGCACGACGTCGAAGTCCTCGCCATCGAAGGTCTGGGTCACCAGCCGCTGGATCGTCGGACTGTCGTCGGCCAGCAGAAGGGTCCTTTTCATGGTGTCTCGTTGGCGGGAGAGTTGCGGGTTTCGCCCATTCGCAAAAGCGGGCGGCCCCCCGGGCCGCCCGTACGAGTCGTCTCCGTGTCGTGGGATTACCGCTCGGGAGGACCCTCGGTCCCCAGTACGGCGCCTTCGACCTCGAACGTCCCCAGGCCCGTTCCAGCGCCTTCCCCGTCCTCGCCGCGCGGAATGATCGAAGCCGCGGCCGTGTCGGTCGGAACGTCCGGCCGCCGGCTCCACAGACCGAACATCTTGGCGAAGATGCCCTTGCCTTCGGGCGGTTCCACGGATTCGGCCCGCGCCAAAGCGGCCGGGTTGCTCGTCGGGACGGGCTGTCCCATCTCCTCGAGTCGCTCGCGAGCCTGCTCGGCCGCGTCCGTCATCGGGTGATTCCGGATCACCCGGTTGTAATAGACGATCGCCTCCCCGTCGTTCTGTCCGCGGCGCATCGTTTCACCCAACCTGTAGACGGACTCCGCAAGGTCGCTGTAGTCCGGGTAGCGATCGAGAACCTCGCGGTAACGGTCGACGGCGCCGGCGTAGTTGCCGGTCGTGGCGTAGAAGTCGGCGACTCTCCGGTGATGCTCGGCCATCACGTCCTGCACGGCGCGAAGCACCTCGCGCGCCTCGACGGCCAGGTCGCTGTCCGGGTAACTCGCGATCATGTTCTGGAGTTCGATCTCGGCGAGTTGCCCCTGCGTGGGATCGCGGTCGGACTTCTCCATCTGCCGAACGTGGGCCATCGCCACGTGCATCTGGGCGTCGTCGGCCATGCCGCTGGTCGGGAAGAACGTGATGAAGTCCTTGAATTCCGCCTGCGCCTGGACCATGTCGGCCCGGCTGCCGCCGTGGTAGAAGGTCTCGGCGAGCCCGTACTTGGCCAGGGGAAGGTACTCGCTGTCCGGATAGGTGTTGATCAGGTTCTGGAACAACAGGCGGGAACGCGTCAACTGGCCGCGATCCAGGTCATGGACCGCCCGGTCGTACAGGGTCCGGTCGGGCTCGTCCAGTCCTCCCAGGTCGATGTCGTCCGGATAGCCCCCGCAACCGGCGAGGCAGCACACCAGGAACAGCGCCGAGAGATTTCGTCCGGCAGTCTCCACTAGAGAGCCAATCCTTGGTTCGACGGCAATCACGAATGATAACGTCACCCGGCCGCCTTTTCCATCATTTCCTTCACCTTCCGTCCCGGGTCGGACGACCCGAATATGGCCGAACCGGCCACCAGAATATCGGCGCCGGCTCCGACGACATCCTCCAGGGTCCGGTCGTTGATTCCCCCGTCGACCTGGATCGCCGTCCCCAACCCCGCGCCGTCGATCATCCCCCGCAACCGGCGGATCTTGTCGACCGCGTAGGGGATGAAACGCTGCCCCCCGAAGCCCGGATTCACGCTCATGACCAAAACCGTGTCCACCAGGCCCAGCACCTGCTCGACGGCGCCGACGGGCGTGCCCGGGTTCAGGGCGACGCCGGCGCCCGCGCCGCTGGCGCGGATCGCCTCGATCGTGCGATCCAGGTGCCGCGAGGCTTCCACGTGGACCGTCAAGCTGTTGGACCCCGCCCGGACGAATTCGTCAACAAAGCGGTCGGGCTCGCTCACCATCAGGTGGACGTCCAGATGCGCCGCGGTCACCCGGCGCAGACTCTCGACGACGGGCGGGCCGATCGTGATGTTCGGCACGAAATGACCGTCCATGACGTCGACGTGGAGCCATTCGGCCCCGGCCGCCTCGACCGCCCGGACCTGCTCGCCGAGACGGGCGAAGTCCGCGGCCAGGATCGAGGGTGCGATCCGCGGCTTCACTCGCTCACTTCCAGACGGACGATGTCGCTCTTCGACACCTTGTACCCGGCCGCGGGCGACTGCCCGACGATGCGCCCGCTCGCCGCGTCCGTGCGCGGCACGCGGGCGACGTCGCCCACGCGGAACCCCTCGCTTCGCATGCGCGACGCAACCGAGGCCGCGTCCTGGCCGACGACGTCCGGCATGATGAAGTAATCCGCCAGGTTCCCCATCGAGACCAGAACGCTGACGCGCGGGTCGGTGCTGCCGACGTCGCCCGCCGGCGGGACCTGATGGACCACCATCGAGGGCTCGCCCCGGTCCGTGTGGGCGTAAAGCGTGTGGCCGAGAACCCGGCCGTGCTGCCCCAGCAGCATCCGGGCGCCGCGCACGCTGACGCCCTCGATCTCCGGTACCGGAAACCGGCGCTCGCCCAGGCTGATCAGGACACGGACCGAGCGGGCGCTCTTCACCGAAACGCCCGGCGGAGGGCTCTGGTCCACGACCCGGCCGGCGGGCACGGTGTCGTGGAACCGGCGGCTCGTCACGTCCAGCCCCAGGCCACGGTCGAAGAGACGAGCCGCGGCCTCGTCCCGGGTCATGTCCACCACCTCGGGAACGACCACCTCGCGGCCGCGGATGGCGAAACGCATCGCCGTCATCGCGCTCAGCAACCCGGCGACGACGAGGACCATCGCCATCAGCAGAACCATGGGCACGCGGGACCAGAAACCGTGGTGCCGGGAATTCGAGCCGCTCTCGTCGAACCGTTCTCGCATGTGCCCCGCCACAGATCCCTTCACCACAGTTTACGTCCCGAGGGGCCGGATCTGGACCCGTCCGGCGTCACGACTCTCCGAAAACCCCGAAACGTTCACCCGCCTCGAGGCGCTTGCCGTGAACGAAATCGACGCCTCGGACCGCCCGCCGGTTCTCCAGCTGCAGACGGACGATCTCCAGCGCGCGCCCGTCGCCGCAGCCGACCGCCAGGCGGCCGGCGCCGGACAGGATCGTTCCCGGGGCGCCGCCGGCGGATTCACCGGTGGTCCGGGTCTCCAGAATCCGGCAGGGCGTTCCCCGGAACGAAACCACCACGGAAGGCCACGGCAGGAACGCCCGGACCTGATTATGAATCGTTCGCGCCGGCGCGTCCCAGCGGATCCTCCCGTCCTCTTTCCGCAGCCGGGGCGCCCGCGTGGCCCGGGCGCCGTCTTGCGGAACGGCCCGCGCCTCGCCGCGCGCGATGGCCGCGACCGTTCGGGCCAGCAGCGACGCTCCGATCCTGGACAGGCGTTCCGAAAGCTCGGGGGCCGTCTCGTTCTCGCCGATCGACGTCGATTCGCGGTCGTAGACGGGCCCGGTGTCGAGCCCGTCGTCGATCGCCATGGTCGAGACGCCGGTGACGGACTCCCCGCGCGCGATGGCCCAGTTCACGGGCGCGGCGCCCCGAAACAGCGGCAACAACGAGCCGTGGACGTTGACGGCGCCGTACCGGGGCGCCGTGCGCAGCCATTCCGGGACGATCCGGCCATAGGCGACGACGACGAGGATCTCCGGACTGGCGCTTTCCACGACTTCGCGGACTCCGTCATCGGCGAGCGATTCGGGCTGATGGATCTCGATGCCGAGGCGGCGGGCCGCCCGCTTGACGTGTGACTCGCGGAGACTGCGCCCGCGGCCGGCCGGGCGGTCGGGTTGGGTCCAGACGCTCCGGACCGCGTGTCCGCTCTCGACCATGGCCTCCAGCGACGGGACGGCGAACTCGGCGGTCCCCATGAAGACCGCGCGCATCAGCTACCATTCATTCTGCTTGACGAGCTTGCGGATGCGGCGACGGATCCGGTCGCGCTTGATGAAGCTGACGTGGTCGAGGAAGAGCACGCCGTTCAGGTGGTCGAGCTCGTGGCAGAAGGCCCGCGCCAGCAGGCCCGAGCCCTCCAGAACCTGCTCCCGGCCGTCCATGTCGAGCCCCCGGACGACGACCGTGCGGGGACGGCGGACGCGCTCGCTGAATCCCGGAATGCTCAGACAGCCTTCTTCCTCGTACTGCTCGCCCTCGGAATCGACGATCTCGGGGTTCACCAGAACCAGCAGGTGGTCCGGCTTCTCGCCCGCGCTGGTGTCGGTCACCATGATGCGCTGGGACACCCCGACCTGCGGGGCCGCCAGCCCCACGCCCGGCGCCCGGTACATGGCCCGGACCATGTCCTCGACCAGTCGGGCCTCCGCGCCGGTGATGTCCGTGACGGGCGCGGCCACCCGCGCCAGGACGTCCGCACCGTACCGGACGATGGTTCGCTCCATGGGGTCCTATCGTACCATCAGCCTTCGGCCGCCGGCTCGGGCACGGCCGCGAACCGCCGCAACTGCGCGCGGTAGCTCTCGTAGTGGGCCAGGGCCTCGCCGATCGAGTCGCCGCCGCACTTCTCCCGCACGGCCTGGGCCAGCACCAGCGCAACCATGGCTTCTCCGATCACGCCCGCCGCCGGGACGACGCAGGTGTCGGAACGCTCATGCTGCGCCAGGAACGGCTCCTTGGAAATCATGTCGACGGACCGCAGCGCCTTCTTGAGCGTCGGGATCGGCTTCAGGTAACCCACCACGCGGATCTCCTCGCCGTTGGACATCCCGCCTTCGATGCCGCCGGCGCGATTCGAGAGCCGGTCGAAGCGCCCGGTCGCGGCATCGAACCCGATCTCGTCGTGCGCCAGCGAGCCCCGGCGCGCCGCCGTCCGCACGCCCTCGCCGATCTCGACCGCCTTGACGGCGTTGATCGACATCATGGCCTGCGCCAGGCGCCCGTCCAGCTTCCGGTCCCAACTCGTGTGGGACCCCAGCCCGACCGGCGGATCGCGCACGACCACCTCGAACGTCCCGCCCACCGTGTCGCCGTCCTTCTGGGCATTCCGGATCTCGTCGACCATCCGCTCGGCGCAGTCGTCGAGAACGCACCGGACGATCTTGTCGTCGCGGACGGATTCCAACTGCTCCCAGGACACGCGGAAGCCCTCCGGAACGCGCACGGACCCGATCGACGTGGTGTGGCTCAGGATGTTCACGCCGAAGGGCTTCAGGAACAGCTTGGCCACGGCCCCGGCGGCCACGCGGGCCGTCGTCTCCCGCGCGCTGGACCGTTCCAGGATGTTGCGCGCGTCGGTCTGGTCGAACTTCTGCGAGCCGACCAGGTCGGCGTGCCCCGGCCGGGGACGCGTCACGCGACGCTTGGCCCGGACCGCTTCCGGCGCCGGCTCGGCCGACATGACGTCGCCCCAGTTTTCCCAGTCCCGGTTCTCGATCAACATCGAGACCGGACTGCCGAGCGTCTTGCCGTGCCGGACGCCGGACAACACCCGCACCCGGTCCGTTTCGATCTTCATCCGGCCGCCCCGGCCGAAACCGCCCTGCCGACGGCCCAGCTCGCGGTTGACGAAATCCACGTCAAAACCCAGGTTGGACGGCAATCCGTCGACGATCGCAACCAGGGCCGGACCGTGCGATTCGCCCGCCGTCCTGAAGGTGAGCATGGCTTCAGTATAGCCGAACTCCAATACCCCCAACCGGCGACAAGTGACTGTAAACAGGAAAGAAAACGGGCCGTTCAGGCGCCCGGCGGCGGCGTTGACCGGGCCGGAACGATTCCGATACGATGGCGGGCATGCTGCCGAGCCCGAAGGCCGCGGTCCTGGAGGTGCAGGAAACCGCGCTCCTCGCGTTCCGCGCCTTCCGGCGTGCGTTCCGCAAGCCGTTCTACGTTCGGGACATCCTGACCCAGATGGACCATGTCGGCGTCGGTTCTCTGACGATCATCATGCTGACCGGGTTCTTCACCGGCGCCGTGCTGACGCTGCAGAGCGCGTCCGAGATGTCCCGGTTCGGGGCCGTGGGACTGACCGGCACGCTGGTCGCGGTGTCGCTGGTGCGGGAGCTCGGCCCGGTGCTCGGCGCCCTGATGGTCGCGGGACGCGTGGGTTCGGGAATGGCCTCGGAACTGGGATCCATGATCGTGACCGAGCAGGTCAACGCCATGCGCGCCCTGGGTACGGACCCGATCAAGAAGCTGGTCGTGCCGCGGTTGCTGGCGACCGTGTCGATGCAGCCGCTGTTGACCGTCGTCGCCTGCAGCATGGGAATCCACCGTGGGCTTGCGGACGCGGTCGGGATCCTCAGGACCAGCCCCGACCTGTACCTGAACTCGGCGTGGAACGGCCTGGACTACTACGACATCGCCGGCGGCCTGCTGGTCAAGCCCGTGTTCTTCGGCGCGGTCGTCGCCGTCGTGAGCTGCCGCTGCGGCATGCGGACCGAAGGGGGCACGCGCGGCGTGGGACGCTCCACGACCCAGGCCGTCGTCGTGTCGTCCCTGCTCATCCTCGTATCCGACTACTTCCTGACCCAGTTGATCCTGGAATACTCGCCATGAGCCGGGCCGAGGGAGACGGGTCCCGCGTCCGGGTGGCGCAGGCGCCTCTGATCGAGCTCCGGAACGTGACGAAGTACTACGGCGACGTCCGCGTCCTGGACGGCGTCTCGTTCGCGCTCCACGAGGGCCAGACCAAGATCGTTCTCGGCGGCAGCGGATCGGGGAAATCCACGATGCTCAAGCTCATGATGGGCCTGGAAACTCCCGACTCGGGACAGGTCCTGATCGAGGGCGTCGATCTCGGGCGCGCCGGCGAGCGCCAACTGATGCGGCTCCGCCCGCGCATCGGGATGGTGTTCCAGGAATCCGCGCTGTTCGACTCGCTCAGCGTATTCGAGAACGTGGCGTTCCGCCTGTCCGAAGTGGGGACGGACGAGGACACGATCACGGACCGGGTCCGGGAGGTCCTGGGATTCGTCGGCCTCGAGGACGCGATCGACAAGATGCCCGCGGAGCTGTCCGGGGGCATGAAACGCCGCGTGGCCCTGGCCCGGGCCCTGGTCTCGCGGCCGGCCGTCATGTTGTACGACGAACCGACCGCCGGGCTGGATCCGATCACGTCCCGGCGAATCAACGAGTTGATCATCCGGCTGCGCGACGTTCGCGGGGTCTCCGGCGTATTCGTCACGCACCGGCTGCGCGACGCCTTCACGCTGGCGAGCGAGATCGCCGTCGAATCCGGCGGGCGCGTCCGCTTCATCCGGGAGGACGGCACGTTCTGCCTGCCGCATACGCGCTTCGTCATGCTCCGGGACGGTCGAACGATCTTCGAGGGCCCCGACGAGATCCTGCGCCGTTCCGACGACGCCTACATCCGGCAGTTCATCGCATAAGGAGAAGAACATGGCAAGACGTCAATCGATCTCGTGGGCCGAGCTTCGGGTGGGACTCCTCGTTCTCGGCGGCTTCGCATTGCTGGCCGTGGGGATCTTCTACATCGGGGGGGAGGGCGGGTTCTTTCGCGCCCGGTACGCGGTGACCGCCTACTTCGCATCCGCCGGGGGCATGAAGACCGGCGCGGAAGTCCGGGTGGAGGGGGTGACGGCCGGCAACGTCCGGAGCGTCCGGGTGACCAACGATCCGGATCCGGAACGGTTCGTCGCCATCGAGATGGCCATCGACGAAAGCTACACGATCCCGTCGGACTCCCTGTTGACGATCGGCTCGATCGGGCTGCTGGGAGACGCGATCGTCGAGATCGAGCGGGCCGGCGCCGCCGGCGCCCCATTGGGGGACGGCGACGAGATCCAGGGGCAGAGCGGCGGCGACATCCGCGCCATCGTCCAGGGCGCCAACGACATCGTGGCCAACTTCGACCTCCTGAGCGATCAGATCCTGCTGATCATGAGCCGCATCGAGCAGGGGGAGGGCTCGCTGGGCCAGATTCTCACCAACGACTCCATCTACCAGAACGTGGACGCGATCATGGAGGAAACGCGCCTGCTGGTGGAGAACGCCCGGACCGGCGACGGCACCATCGGGCGGTTGATGTCCGACGCGGAGCTCTACGACCGCATGACGGCGGTGGTCACGGACCTGGAGGCCGTCGTGGACGGGATCGAGAACGGCGAGGGGACGATCGGCCTCCTGGCCAGCGAACGCGTTCTCTACGACCGCATGGTCGGCGTCGTGGCCTCGGCCGAGGAACTCCTCGCGGACGTTCGAGGGGGACAGGGCACGTTGGGGCGGCTGATGACCGACGACACTCTCTACACCAACCTGAACGCGGCCGTCGTGAACGTCGACCAGACCGTCACCCGCATCGCGGAAAGCGAGGGCACGTTCGGACGCCTGATCGAAGATCCGGCGATGTACGACAACATGAACCAGACGATCGCGGAGTTCCTCAAGCTGATGTACGATTTCCGGGAGAACCCCGAGCGGTTCCTGACGATCAACTTCAGGCTGTTCTGACCGGACCTGGACGGAGACCCCCCACATGGCGCTGGATGCCCAACGGAAGCTGGAAGACGAGATCAAGATCCTCGAGAAGGAGTTGACCACGGAACTGCCGCGGGCGTTGAAGGCGGCCCTCGCCATGGGCGATCTCCGCGAGAACGCCGAATACCACGCGGCCAAGGAACGCCGCGACTACGTCCTGGCCCGGATCGGACAGCTCCGGCAACGCCTCTCGGACCTGGCGATGATCAACGTCGACAAGATCCCGCGGGACCGGATCTCCCTGGGCTCCACGGTCGTCCTGTTCGACATCGACCGGGAGGAAGAGGTGACCTACCGGCTGGTGACCAGCGAGGACGCCGACGCGGAACGGGGCGCGATATCGACGACGTCGCCGATCGGGCGCGGTCTGCTCAACAAGCAGGAGGGCGACGAGGTCCGGATCCG
Source organism: Acidobacteriota bacterium (assembly GCA_022821145.1). Taxonomy (GTDB): domain Bacteria; phylum Acidobacteriota; class Terriglobia; order 20CM-2-55-15; family 20CM-2-55-15; genus JAJEDW01. The sequence continues at coordinate 38,702 of JAJEEE010000041.1, read as the reverse complement.
GATCCCGGCCGGCGCCCGCGTCTTCGAGGTGGTCCGTTTCACGACGATCCACGACGATTCGGGGTGAGAGGCGTGGCCCGCCGAGACGAGTCCATGATCGGAACGCCCGAGCGACGGTCCGTGCCCACGCACACCGTCAGCGGGCGGATCGGGGACGCCGGCCGGCGCGTCCTGGAGTTTCTGGTCGCCCGATTGTCCCGCCTTCGCGTCGACCCGAACGTGCTCACCTACGTCGGCCTCGGCATCAACATCTTCGCCACCACGCTGTTCGCCCAGGGATTGTTCTTCTGGGCCGGGCTGGTCATGGTGTTCGGCGGCGCCTTCGACATGCTCGACGGCGCGGTCGCGCGCGTCAGCGGCCGGGTCACGCGGTTCGGCGGGTTCCTGGACTCCGTCATCGACCGGTACTCGGACATGCTGATGCTGTTCGGGTTGCTGATCTGGTACGCGCGCGACGACCGGCTCTGGTACGTCGGCCTGACCGGAATGGCCATCATCGGGTCGGTGATGATCAGCTACACCCGGGCGCGCGCCGAGTCGCTGATCCCCCGCTGCAAGGTGGGGTTCCTGGAACGCGCCGAGCGCGTCGTCCTGTTGATACTGGGCGCGTTGACGGACCGGATGGCCATCGTCCTCTGGATCCTGGCCATCCTGACCAACTGGACGGCCGTCCACCGCATCTGGTTCACGTCGCGGGAGCTGGCGCGGATCCAGAGTGAGAACAGCGAACCGTAGAGGCGCCCGACCGCCGGGCGTTAGTTCAAACGAAGCACTTCCACGTCGTCGGGCAGGCCCAGGTCGAACACGTCGCCCCCGAGGCCGCCGTTGATCTCGATGTCCGAGTAGTCGACGACCTGGTAGTTGAGGCTGGGCTGCTCCAGGCGCTGCCGGACGGGCGCCCATCGGTCGTGGTCCACCCACAGGCGGATCTTCGACACGTTGCCCCGCACCTGGTCCGACCGGGGGACCAGGTCGAGCACCGTGGTCGGGACGCCGTCCAGGCTCTCGTCCCCGACGAGCGTGATCTCGAAGTTGGTCTCCAGAGCCGCGTTCCCGGGGCCGAAGCCCACCACCAGGAACTGCGCCATGTCGGTGGGGCCCTCCAGCGTGCCTCGCGACACCTGGCGGGTGCGGGGGTTGTAGACGTCGATGCGCCCATCGGCCACCAGCACGGACTGGCGCGCGTAGTCGGGTTCGGTGATCTCGACGCGTATCCGGCTGTTCCCCGCTCCGGCTTCGAAATACACGCGGCCGGAATCCAGGCTGTGGTCGTCGACCAGCGCGTTGACCGTGTCGCGGTCCACGCGGGCCTCCAGGGTCGTCAGCCGGCCGCCCGCTTCGGCCATCCGGGCCAGGACGTCTTCAAGGGCGACGGGCGTCTGGGCCGCCGCGGGCCAGGCGGTGAGCGCCGCCGCCGCGGCCATCCACGCCCGAACCGGCCACCGCGCCGTCATCGCAGCCAGAAGGCGTATGCCTGGATGCGTCCCCGCGTGTCGACGACCGCCTCGGCGCGGAACACGTTCAGGGGCTCCTCCGAGGCCAGGTGCGTCCGCAACTGCGACCGCGCGGCCGCCTGGGCCGCCGGCGCGTCGCCGGACGCGTCCACGCGGACCGTGTAGACGTCGTTGCCGTCGCGGTCCTGGACCTGCCGGACGCCGGATTCCGGAATCCGCTTGTAGTCGGGACGGTCGTTGAACGCCTCGCGCGGGGCGGCGAACACCACCACCAGGATCAGGACGCACAGGATGTCGTACTGGAGCGACCCGCGATCGAACGACCAGAAGATCCACTTCTTCATTGTCCCGCCCGCCGCGCGCTTTCCGCGATCTCCGCCGGCGCGCGCCGGCCGTCTCGCACGATCCGGCCGTCCATCATCTCGATCACCCGGTCGACGCGGGACGCCAGGTCCGGGTTGTGGGTCACGATGATGATCGTCTGCGCCATCCGGCGATTGAGCTCCCGGAACATGTTTAGCACGATTTCCGAGTTCTTCGAATCCAGATTGCCGGTGGGTTCGTCGGCCAGGATGAGCGACGGGTGCTTGACCACCGCCCGCGCGATGGCCACGCGCTGCTGCTCTCCGCCCGACAGCTCGACGGGCCGCCGGTCCATCAGGTCCCGGATCCGGAGCAGGTCCAGCACCTGCTCGACGCGCTCATCGGCTTCCGGGTCGCGATGACTCCCGTGGATCCGGCGCGCGAGCTCCACGTTGGCGCGCGCGGTCAACGTGGGCAGCAGGTTGAACTTCTGGAACACGAAGCCGACCTTGTCCCGCCGGAACGCCGTCCGCGCGCCGTCGCCCATCTCGGCGACGTTCACGCCGTCGATCAGGACCCGGCCGGACGTGGGCCGCGTCATCGCGCCGAGCACGTGCATCAGCGACGACTTGCCGCAACCGGACGGGCCCATCACGGCCACCATCTCGCCGGGCTCGACCGAAAGGTTGACCCCACGGAGCGCCTCGACGGCGACGGTTCCGACCGTGTAGGTCTTGACGACGTCGACCACCTCGAGCAGGACCGACATCACACCGTTCTCGCGGTCTCACTCATAGGCCAGCGCTTCGACCGGATCTTGCCCGGCCGCCCGGATCGACGGGTAGACGGCGCCGACGAGTCCGCTGGCGACGGCGAGGAGCCCGGCCCGCACGATCCATTCGCCGGTGATCATGAGTTGCAGTGTCGGGAAGAAGGACGGCACGGCCGCGACGATGGCGAAGCTGGCGGCCAGTCCGAGAACGACCCCGGCAAGGCACAGCCAGACCGTCTCCTGGAGCACCAGGGCGACGACGAAGCCCTTGGAGGCCCCCATGGACCGCAGGATGCCGATTTCGCGCGTCCGCTCGCTGATCGTCGTATACATCGACAGGAAGATCACCAACGCTCCGATCGTGACCGCCACGGCGACCACCAGGGTCAGGAACGCGTCCAGGGCCGGCAGGCTCGTATTGGCCATGATCGAGACCAGGTCCCGCATCGGAACGGCATGGTATGTGAGAAACCGCTCTTCCAGGGTTTCCTGCATCGCGTAGACCGCGTCCGCATCGTCCAGCCGGACGAAGAACAGCGACACGTTGCCGGGATTGCCCGACATCTCCTGCGCGGCGGCCAGGTCCAGGTACAACCGGGCCCCCTTTCCGTTGTCCACCACACCCGCCACCGTGAAGCTGTGGTTGAGCAGGACCAGGCCGTCGCCGACGCCCAGTCCCTTGGCCTCGGCGTACAGATCGTCGATCACGATCTCTTCCGGCGACTGGAACATCCGTCCCTCGATGAAGCGGAAACCGCCGCTGACCGCGTCGAAGCTCTGGGGCTCGATCCCGTACACGACGTCGAAACCGCCCTGCGTGTTGAACTGCGTCACGATGGGAGCCACGGCTTCCACGCCGTCGACGCCGGCGAGGAGATCGCCGACCTCGACCGGCATGACCGCGCTGTTGAGGCCCAGGAAGACCGACGCGCCCGGAGGCTGGAACATGATGTCGGCCCCGACGCCCGCCGTCCGCTCCCCGGTCTCCGTGTTGATGCCCACCACGAGGCCCACGATCAGGAGGATCAGCGCCACTTCCGTGGCCACGGCCACGATGCTCACGCCGGTGCGCACGGGGCGCCTGGCGAAGTTCGAAACGATGATTTCCCGGTTCACGGCAGATGCGATCGAAGGTCCCGGGGCGTCGTCAGCGCGCCGCGTTGGGCGGCGCCCCGGGCGCGACGCCGACTACGGAATCGCCGGAGCCGGTCGGACGGACATCGGTGTCTCCGACGCGAATCGATTCCGCGCCCGATGGATAGGGGAGCACGAAGAGCGCCTGGGCGATGTCCTCGTCCAGCGACGCCTCCAGGAATTCGATCTCCAGCGACGCGCCCTCGATGGGCCGTTCGATCGCCACGCGGCGCGGAAACGCCAAATCGTCGATCGTCCCATGGTCGTCGTAGTCGACCTGCAGCTCCAGGACGCCGTCGTCCGTGAAAAGCTGCTTGCGGGCCACCTCCAGGTTCCGGCGGTCGATCCAGATGCGTTCCCGGAGCCGGCCGTCGGGGCCCGCCGCATCGATGAAGCTGAACACGTAGAAGCGCCGGCGGCCCTCCGACACCTCCGCGAACGACCGGACGACGCGGGAATCGGCCAGGTACTCGCGCACGTCCACGAACAGGGCCTGCAACACGTGATGCGGCCGAAGCTGAAGCAACGGGTTGTCCTCGGCGCCCTCGATCCGGCCCTCGTTGGGCCCGTGGTAGAACTTCCCCTGCGCTGGAACCGACAACCGGAACTCGACGCCGTCGGAGGACATGTCGAACGCCGAGATCAGGCCGAGCGTCGTGTTCCCGTTCATGCGGATGCGCGACGGCCGTTCCACGATCAACCCTCCCCGAACCGGGTCGTAGGTGCGCTGCCGCACGTCGCCGGATTCGCCCCGCAGGTCGCCGGACGCCAGGTAGTTGACGGTGGCGCGGATGGTGTCGAAGCGGCCGCCTCCGGCTTGCAGCTTCGCGAGCAGTTCTTCGCGCGACGCCTCGAGCGCCGCGAAAGGCAATTCCTCAGGCAACACGATGCGGGTCTGCGAGGCGCTGCACCCGGCCATGAGGGCGAGCCACGCGGCGGCGCCCGCGGCCGCCTTCCAACCATGGCGCGTTCCGCGCGTCACGGCGTTCCCCCCGTTGCGTCGGGCCCGGGCCTCACGCGCGCCTCCGGACCGCGTTGAGGGCGAGAACGAGGATCACGGCGACCACCGCCGCCGCCACGACCCATCCGACGACGCGATAGTTCGCTTCCACGAACTCGATGGCCGCGTTCCCGTAGAGCACCGCCAGCACGCCGGCCGAAAAGTACCGGATACTGCGTCCGACGGTGACGGCCGCTATGAAACGCGGCCAGGAAATCCCGAACGTCCCGGCCGAAAGTACGAAGATCTTGAAGGGCGTCGGCGGCGGCAGCAACGACGGAACGACCACCGCCAGCATGCCGTACCGCCGGTACCATCCGCCGATCCTCTCCAGCCGGTCCGTGGATCGGCCCCACCGGGCGCGCCGCTGGAGGAACGCCCCGCCGCCGCCGCGTCCCACAGCGTACAGCGCCGAGGATCCGGCGACGGATCCCAGCGTGGTCATGGCCGCCAGGCCCGCCATCCGGTCCGGGTCGCGAATCGAGAACGTCATCAGCAGGACGTCGTTGACCTCGGGCAAGGACAGGAACGAGGAGTCGCAGACGGCCAGCAACATCAACCCGACCCCGCCGTAGGGCAGGAGCGTCGCTTCCAGCCATCCGGCGACTCCGTCGAGCAGTTCCATATCCGTGTGTCGTCACTGTCCGAACCCGGTTCGACTGCGTATCCGCGCCGATGCACGAGCGCGATCGGAACGCAGAAACCGTACATTTTAACACTTTGCGGCCGGGACGACTCCGCTGATTCGTGCCGCGATCCGCGCCGCGTCCGAGTCCGCGCGATTGTTTTGCGCCGTCGTTCGACCTGATGTAAACTGGTGGGTTTGCGGGACGCCCCCGCAAACACCCGGCCTGCAGTGAGAGACAACGGCGATTCGTTAACGGAGGTTCGTTCACAATGACACCGAAAGAGGTATTGGAACTCGCCAGGGAGAAGGGCGTCCGGATGGTCGACCTGCGCTTTGCCGACCTTCCCGGAACGTGGCAGCACTTCTCGATCTCGACGACGGAGTTGAACGAGGACATTTTCGAGGACGGGCTGGGATTCGACGGGTCCAGCATCCGGGGTTTCCAGAAGATCCAGGAGAGCGACATGCTCCTGATCCCGGACGCCGACAGCGCCTTCATCGATCCGTTCGCGGGGGTCACGACGCTGGTCATGATCTGCAACGTGAAGGACCCGGTGACGGAGGAGCCGTATTCGCGCGACCCGCGCCACATCGCCCGGAAGGCCGAGGCGCACCTGCGCTCGACCGGCGTCGGCGACACGATCTATTTCGGACCCGAGCCGGAGTTCTTCGTGCTCGACGACGTCCGATACGATTCCGGCCCCGGGTTCGCGTACTACCACGTCGACTCCGTCGAGGCCGCATGGAACACGGGACGCGAGGAGAACCCCAATCTCGGTCACAAGCCGCGATACAAGGAGGGCTACTTCCCCTGCCCGCCGGTGGACACGCTGCAGGACATCCGCAGCGAGATGGTTCTGGCGCTCGAACAGATCGGCGTTCGGGTCGAGGTTCACCACCACGAAGTGGCCACCGCCGGCCAGAACGAGATCGACATGCGGTTCGACACGTTGACCCGGATGGGCGACCAGCTCCAGATGTACAAGTACGTCGTCAAGAACGTCGCCCGCAAACATGGAAAGACCGCGACGTTCATGCCGAAACCGATCTTCAGCGACAACGGCTCGGGTATGCACGTCCACCAGAGCATCTGGAAGGACGGCAAGAACGTCTTCTACGGCCCCGGCGGCTACGCCGACATCAGCGACGCCTGCCGGTACTATATCGGCGGCCTGCTCAAGCACGCGTCCGCCGTCCTGGCGTTCGCGGCCCCGACGGCCAACTCCTACCGGCGGCTGGTCCCCGGCTTCGAGGCGCCCGTCAACCTGGTGTACTCGCAGCGCAACCGCAGCGCCTGCGTCCGCATTCCGTTGTACTCGAAGAGCGAAGGGGCCAAGCGCATCGAGTTCCGCGCCCCCGATCCCACATGCAACGGCTACATGGCCTTCGCGGCGATGATGATGGCCGGCCTGGACGGGATCAAGAACCGGATCGAGCCGCCGGCGCCGTTGGACAAGGACATCTACGACCTGTCCGCGGAAGAGAAAGCGGGCATCGCCTCGACGCCGGGCTCGCTGGAAGAGGCGCTCGCGGCGCTGGAGGCCGACCACGAGTTCCTGCTCGACGGCGGCGTGTTCACGCCGGACGTCGTCGAGACCTTCATCGATTACAAGCGGGAGAACGAGGTGGACGTGCTGCGCCTGCGGCCCCACCCCTACGAGTTCTCCATGTACTACGACGCGTAGAACGTTCCCCGAGGGCCGGGGCCCCGCGCGGGTCCCGGCCACGGTTCACGCCGCATCCCGAAGGACCGCAATGGGAAAGGCGGCGAGCCGCCGCTCGTAGAAGCGGGCCGAGGCCGTTTCCAGCGCCCGCCGCCACCCCGGCCACGCGCGGATGAGCTCGAACCGCAGTCCGTTCCGGTCCGCGTCGGCGGCGAACGCCTCCCGGTGAAGAAACCTCGGACGGCGCGCCACCTCTCCGGCGGCGCCGTGACGGTCGACGCGGGCCCGGACGGCGGATTCCCAGGCCCGGACACCGTACCTCTCGCGCTCGTACCACGGCGAGTCCATCACGACGATCAGTCCGTCTTCGGCGAGAACCCTCTTGAACTCGCCCAGAGCGGCGGCCATGTCGGGACAGTAGTGAAGCGCGTCGGCGGCGATGACCAGGCGGAACACGCCGTCCTGAAAAGGCAGGCGCTCCATCGGGGCGCGGACCCGCTCGAAATGGTCGCCGACGCCGATATAGGCGCCCCCGGCGCGGAGGCCGTCCCACCCCCCGTCGTTCACGTCGACGGCCACGGCCTCGAACCCCCAGTGGTCCAGGTGACGGGTCAGCCAGCAGTTGCCCGCCCCGGCGTCAAGCGCGGCGCCGCCTTCCGGCAGCCGCTGGCCGAGCAGGCGTTCGAGGCGCTTGAACGTCCACTGCCGCACCGCCCAGACGTCGTGGTGTGCCCGGGGCTCGAACGGCAGCTCCAGGTCGTCCCCGCCCCAGCCCTCGCGCCGCCGAAGCGTCTCGTATCCGTCGCAGAACGCCGCGTACGCGGCCGTCTGTTCGGGGGTCATCAGGTCGAGGACGCCGTCGCGGCGTTTCGGTTCGAATCCGCAGGCGCAGGCGCGGTCCGGATCGAGCGGGCGACGGCACCCGGGGCACGCCAGCATGGCGGGTCAGTCGATGATGTCGGCGGGCGCGCCGGCCGGGTCCCTGAGATCGATCCGGCCGGCGGCGGCCTGACCGGCGGCGCCGCTGAAGAAGACGATCTCCGTCGTCCAGCCGCCCCCGTCCAGCAAGTGCGGAAGGACGCGCATGTCGGCCGTGGACGGTTCGGATTCCGCGAAGGCCGGCGTCGTCGTGATCAGGAGCTCGCCGCGTTCGTTCCAGCGGCTCCGCAGGACCAGCGTCGTGAGACCGCCGTTGCGGGGCTCCGGCTCCGCCATCGAAACGCGCAGGACGCCCCGGAACGCGTCCCCGAAGTCGAAGTCCGGAAACAGATCGTTCACGTAGACGAAGCGCGTCCCGGACGGCGGGACCGGGAAATCGGCCGTCGCGCGCAGGTTGCCGTCCAGGTCGCGCAGCTCGGCGGCAATCGTCGCGCGCTCGAACTCGATGTTGTTCAAGGCGACGAGGGACCGGATGGCGCCGGGCTCCTCCAGCTCGCCGCGCGTCTCCACGTACGCGCGGAACGCCGTGTCGGGCCGCCCCGCGGTGAACCCCGCCGTCGAAATCAGGTCGGATCGGAACTGGCCCTCTTCCTCGATGATACGCAGGGTCGTCAACGTCACGTGGAGGGTTGGCGTCGCCCCGCTATCGGCCGCCGGCCGGGCGCGCGCCGAGAACGTCTCGACGAACGCGCGGGGCAGCGTGGTGCGGTAGAAGAACGTGCCGCGGGCGCCGACCGAGTAGGTATAGGCCGGCACGAACAGGTTGTTCAAGGACACGGACGCGCTCAACCCCGGAGAGTCCCAGGCCGGGTTCTCCGCGTTCAAGGCCCCCGGGCTGACGAAGATCAACTGTCCGGACATCGTCTCGTCGGTCGGGTTGACCAGGATGAAGTCCGTCAGCCACGTCCCGCCCGTCGCCAGGTGGGGGATATAGACATCCCTCGCCTCGTGCGCCGCGTCCAGGTCGATGACCGGCAAGGCGTGGAAGATCCCTTCCCCCCGCTCGTTGCCGCGCCATGCCTGGGCGGTCGCGGCGACGGGAAGCGAAGCCGAGAACGAGAACGTGCCGCGCGAACCGGTCGGCAGGTTGAACGGATCGCCCGACAGTGTGCGCGCCGTCTGCTGACGGGGTCCGATCGTCAACGCGCCGTGCCCGAAGTCCGAATCCTCGGCGTTCTCCGCCGGCACGGTGAAGAAGTACTCGACGGTGACCTCCTGGTCGTGGGGGTTGGCGATGGCGATGCCCGTGTCCGCGACGGCCTCGCTGTAGGCGGCGTAGACGCGCCCGTTCCGGATGGCGGGCGCCGCCTGGACCGTCGTCTCCGTGACCAGGACGCCCTCGGCGTTGCGCCAGCCCAGGATGGCGAACCCGGGCGGGGATACGCTCCCGCCCGTCGGCTCGACGACCCCGTGGGACACCGACACCGGACCCCCGCCGCCCGTCTCGAGATGCACGCCTCCGCCGTCGGGGAACGCGAACGGCTGGACGCCGTCCCCCTCCTGCGCCCAGCCGGTCATGGCCCACGCGGACGCGACGGCCAGGGCCGCCGCCCGGGAATTCAGTCGGTATCTCACGTTGATGGATCCACCCGATCCGAAACGAATATCTTACCGCAGAAACTCACGGCTTCCGCGTGGGCCGCATCACGACCTCGCTGATGAAGCTGTTCGGCGCCTGGCGGACCAGCATCGCCACCGCGTGCGCGACGTCGGCCGGGGCGAGCATCTTGTCGCGCGACTTGCCCGCCGTTTCCTTGGGAGAGAACCGGGTGTCGGTGGACCCGGGACAGACGGCGGACACGCGGACGCCGTGCTCGCGCACCTCCTCGGCCAGCGCCTGGGAGAAACCGACGACGCCGAACTTGGACGCGCAGTACACGGCGCGTCCCGCCGTTCCGACCTTGCCCGCGATCGAGGCGATGTTCACGATGTGGCCGCCGCCGGCCGCGATCATCGGGGGGAGGACGGCCCGGCACGCCAGGAAGACGCCCCGCAGGTTCGTGTCGAGGACGGCGTCGAAGTCGTCGTCGCCGGTCTCGGCGACGGGGCCGTAGTGGTAGACGCCGGCCGAGTTCACCAGGACGTGGAGCGGACCCAGGCGGCGAGCGGCTTCCGCGGCGGCCGCGTCGACCTCGGACCGGACGCGGACATCGACGGGGAGCGCGATCGCGCCGGGTATCTCCGATGCGGCCGCCTCCAGCTCGGACGGCGTCCTCGAGGCGAGGGCCACGCGCATTCCGAGCCGGCCCAGCTCGACGTCCACGGCGCGGCCGATGCCGCGCCCGGCGCCCATCACCAGCGCCGCGCCGTTCTCCGGCCCGCTCACGGCGTGGAACCCCCGTGGACCGTCACCAGGCCCTGTTCCTTGTATTGCAACTGGTACAGCTTGTAGTACAGCCCGCGCGCCGCCAGCAGTTCCTGGTGCGTGCCCGTTTCCCGAATCCGTCCCTTGTGCATGACGATGATCCTGTCGGCGCGCTGAATCGTCGACAGGCGATGCGCGATGATGATCGAAGTGCGCCCGTACATCAACCGGTCGATTGCTCGGCGGATCTGCTGCTCGGTCTCGGTGTCGACGCTCGACGTCGCCTCGTCCAGGATGAGAATGTCCGCGTCGTGGGCCAGCGCGCGCGCGAACGCGATCAACTGCCGCTGTCCCACCGACATCGTGGCGCCGCGCTCGTTGACGCGGTGCTGGAGACCGCCGTCCAGGCTCTCCAGGTACGGCCCCAGTCCCACCTCCTCCACGGAAGCGAGCACGCGTTCGGGGGGAATGTCCGAGCCCAGACGGATGTTGGAATCCAGCGTTCCCGAGAACATGAAGACGTCCTGGAGGACGACGGCGAACCGGCGCCGCAGGTCGTCGAGATCGGCCCGGGAGACGTCGACGCCGTCGATCAGGATCCGGCCCTTCCCGATGTCGTAGAGGCGCGTCATCAGGTGGGTGATCGTCGTCTTCCCCGCCCCGGTGTGGCCCACGATGGCCACGGACTCGCCCGGACGCACCTGGAAAGACACGTCCCGGAGCACCCAGTTGTCGGCGTCGTAGGCGAACCACACGTTTCGGAACTCGACGGATCCGCGCCGCCCGTTCGACGACGCGCCCAGCCGCACTGGACGCTCCGGCCCGACGATGGTCGGCGGCGTGTCCAGCAACGTGAAGATGCGCTCCGAGCTGGCCATGGCCGACTGCAGGATGTTGTATTTCTCGCTGAGGTCCCGGATCGGACGGAAGAAACGCTCCGAGTACTGGAAGAAGGCGAACAGCACCCCGAGCGACAGCGTGTCGGACAGGACGCGGGCGCCGCCGTACCAGACGATCATGGCGATGGCGGCGGCGCTGAGCAGCTCGACGGCCGGATAGAAGACCGCGTAGGCCAGGATCGAATCGAGGTTCGCCCGCAGGTTCTCCCCGTTGATCCGCGCGAAGCGGGCGGCGCTGGCGCGCTCGCGGTTGTAGAGCTGCACGACCGTCATGCCGGTGATGTGCTCCTGGAGGAACGCGCTGATCTTCGCCACGGCGATGCGGACGCGGCGGTACCCGTCGCGCGCCTTGCGCCGGAACACGGCGGTCACCGCCATGATCAGCGGCACGACGGCCATCACGATCAGGGCCAGGCGCCAGTCGATGATCAGCATCGCGATCATGATGCCGGTCAGGGTGAGGACGTCGCCGAACACGGTGACGATGCCCGAGGAGAACATCTCGTTGAGCACCTCGACGTCGCCGGTGACGCGCGTGATCAGCCGTCCGACCGGGTTCTTGTCGAAGAAGTCGTTCGACAGCGACTGGATGTGGTTGAAGATCTGCCGGCGCATGTCGAACATGATCTTCTGGCCCGTGGCCTGCAGCAGGTAGGTCTCCAGGTAGGCGACGCCGAACTTGACCAGCAGCAGCGCGAAGTAGAGCACCGCCACCATCAGCAGCCCGTTCGCGTCGCCGACGGTCATGTAGTCGTCGACGGCCAACATGGTCAGGGCCGGGAAGCTGACGTCGATCGCGGAGCCGAGAACGATCAGCAGGAACGCGAACGCGACCGTCGCCCGGTACGGCGCCAGGTAGGTCAGCAGGCGCCTCATCAACCGGGCGTCGTAGGCCTTGCCGAGTACTTCCTCTTCGTGCATCGCTGCTAGTGTGGCGTCCTGTCAGTTCGTTGATGGACGTACCGTGGTGTCATTTTTTCTGGCGGACTCTTCGCAAGTAGCCGCGGGGCCGATGGCCGGGGGTGACGTTCGGGCAGAGTGAAGAGATTGTTTTCTTGGACTGACGTCTCGCTCCGCTCGTTGTCCACCCGCGGCGAGGAACGCCGCGGGTCCAAGTGGGCTTGCGGCGACGTCTTCCATGTCTTCCGACTCCCGGCTTCACCCTCGATCTCCCGGCACGACGGAACCGTTCCCGACTCGTGACACGAACCGGGCGCTCTCTTCATGAGTAGCCGCGGCGTTCCTCGCCGCGGCTGGACAACGCGGCGGTAGCCGCGGCGTCAGCCCAGGAAAATGATCTCTTCACTGCCTTCCAACTCCCGGCTTCACCCTCGCTCCACAGGCCCGACGAAACCGTTCCCCAGTCCTGCCGCAAACTCACGCGAGCCGTCACTACTCGCTGGCCTCGATCTCGTCCTCGAGAAGCTGCCGCCGGTAGAGCGCCGCGTACTCGCCGTCCAGCGCCAGCAACTCGGCGTGGGTCCCCCGTTCCCGGATGCGGCCCCCGTCGAGCACGACGATCTGGTCGGCGTCCTTGACCGTCGACACCCGATGGCTGATCAGGATGGCCGTGCGCTCCCGCATGACGCCGCGGAGCCGGCCCAGGATCTGCTCCTCGGTGTAGGTGTCGACGCTGGACAGGGCGTCGTCCAGGATCAGGATCCTGGGGTCCCGGACCACCGCGCGGGAGATCGCCGTGCGTTGCTTCTGCCCACCGGACAACGTGATGCCGCGCTCGCCGACGACCGTTTCGAACCGGTCGGGAAACTCTTCTATGTCTTGATATATGTTTGAAATGCGTGCCGATTCCTCAACTTCTTCGCGAGATGCGCCGTCGGTCCCGAACGCGATGTTCCCGGCGATGGTCTCGCCGAAGAGGAACGTGTCCTGGGGAATGAACCCGATCGCCCGGCGCAGCCGGTCGAGAGGCCACTGCTCGATCGGAACGCCGTCGATGAACAGCGTCCCGGGCGGCGCTTCGTAGAGGCGCGGGATCAACTGGACCAGCGTCGACTTGCCCGAACCGGTCGGCCCCACGATCGCCAGCGTGCCGCCCCTGGGGACACGGAGCGATATGTCCCGCAACACCGGGACGCCGTTGTAGGCGAAGCTCAGGTTCCGGAATTCGATCTCCCCGTCCACGTCCCGGTCGGCGACGCCCCCTGCGTCCAGGGTCTCCGGCCGCGCGTCGAGAATGAAGTTGAGCCGCTCCATCGACGCCCGCCCCCGCTGGTACAGGTTCATCACCCAACCCACGGCGATCATCGGGAACGCCAGCATGCTCAGGTACATCATGAAGCTGACGAAGTCGCCCGGGGTGATGTCGCCGGCGATGACGCGGCGGCCCCCGAACCAGAGGACGACGACGGTCGCGAAGCCGATGGTGAGCTGCATCGTGGGGAAGAACACGCTCTGGACGCGGATCAGGTCCATGTTCCGCTGCTGGAGGGCCCGGTTGCGCTCGTCGAACTCCGCCATCTCGAAGGCTTCCTGCCGGAAGGCCTTGACGACGCGGATGCCCGACAGGCTCTCCTGGACGCGCGCGCTCAGCTCGGCCAGCTTCCGCTGCGACCGCTCGCTCAACCGGTGGATCCGGCGGCCGAACTGGTACACGCCGAGCGAGATCAGCGGCAGCGGCAACAGGGCCACCAGCGTCAGCCGCCAGTCGATCCAGAGCATCACGGACGTGGAGAACACGACTCGCAGGATCGTCTCGGTCGGGTACATCATGCCCGGCCCCAGCAGCATTCGAACGTTGGAGAGGTCGTTGGTGGCGCGCGACATCAGGTCGCCCGTGAAGTTCCTGTGGTAGAACGCCTGCGGCAGCCGCATCAGGTGGTCCAGCACGTCGGATCGGAGGTCGTACTCGATGCGCCGCGACACGCCGATCATCAGCCATCGCTGCGAGAAGCGGAACACGCCCTCCATGGCGGCCAAGCCCACGATGAGGGCCGCGAGCTGGACGAGAACGTCCCGGGTGACGGCCTCGCCCAGGCTGTCGATCCCCTGCCGGACGACCAGAGGCCGGGCGACGGCCAGCGCCGTCGTCGCCACGACGGCGCCCGTGCCCAGGATCATCCGGGTCTTGTATCGCGCGACGTATCCAGGCAGGCGGAATAGAACGCGGTCTCGAGGAACGGGCTGGGACATCCAGCGGCTATTCTACATGGTTTGCCGAGGCCGCCGGAACGGCCCCGGGGTCGGTCACGAACGCCCGGCGCCCCAGCGCCCGGCCCGTATCCGACGCGCGACCAGGGCGTTGACTGTCGCGAAGACGGCCAACACGATGAACGGACCCAGGCCAGTTACGCCCAGGACGAACACCGGCGGGAATCCGAACGCCATGGGCACGAGGAACAGCACGATTGCGGTCACGTAGTTGACGGCGCCGAATACGAGCTCGAAGCGAGTCCCTCTGCGCACGAGAAAGAAACCAACGTGCACGCCGGCAAGGCACGCACCGAAGATCACCCCAAAGAAGATCGACAGTCCGAGCACCGGATTGGTCATTCTTCTATCCCGCCAGCAGGATCTGCAGGTCCATCAGGTTGGTCCGCGTCGGGCCGGTCCGGATCAGGTCCCCGGCCGCTTCGAGGAACGTGTAGGAGTCGTTCGACCGGAGCGACGTTTCCGCCGCGCGGTCCCCGCCGCCGCGCCGGGTGCAGGTGTCCGGATCGACGAGCCCGCCGGCCGCATCGGTCGGGCCGTCGGTACCGTCGGTCGCAACGCTGGCGAAACATACGGGACGCGTCCATCCCCGCATCCGCAGGGCCCACGCCAGGGCCATCTCCTGGTTGCGTCCTCCACGACCCGAACCGCGGACCGTGACCGTCGTCTCGCCGGCCGCCAGAATGCACGCCGGCGCCGCCGCGGGGTTGCCGCCGACGCCGATCTCGCGTGCGACCGAGGCGAAGAAGGCGCCCACGTCGCGCGCTTCCCCTTCGACTTCGGTGCTCAGGATCAGGGTCCGGAAACCCAGCCGCTCGGCCTTCGCCCGGGCGGCGGCGACAAGCCTGCGGTTATTGGCCACGATGTGATTGTGCGCGCGTTCGAACATCGCATCCCCCGGCTTGGGCGTGTCGGGTATCGCTCCGCGCGCTCCGCGCTCGAACCGTTCTCGGACCGAGGCGGGGACCTCGATTCCGTAGTTTCGGACGATCTCCAGGGCGTCGGCGAACGTCGTGGAGTCGGGCGCGGTGGGTCCCGACGCGATGAAGTCCATCGGGTCGCCTATGACGTCGGACATGACGAGCGACACCACGCGCGCGGGCGCGGCCCACTCCATCAGCCGGCCGCCCTTCACCGCGGACAGGTGCTTGCGCACCGCGTTCAGCTCCCGGATGTCCGCGCCCGCCCGCAACAGGCGGGACGTGACGGCCTGCTTGTCGTCGAGCGTGACGCCGTCGGCCGGGGCCGGAAGCAGGGCCGACCCGCCGCCGGAGATCAGGCACAGCACGACGTCGTCGGACGAGAGGCCGCGGACCATTTCGCGCACTTTCATGGCGGCCGCGACGCCCGCCGCGTCGGGCACCGGGTGGCCGGCCTCGAGGATTTCGATGCGCCGGGTCGGTAGCCGGTGCCCGTGCTTGGTGACGACCCGGCCGGTGGAAATCCGGTCCCCGAGAATGCGCTCGACCGTTTGGGCCATAGCCGCGCCGGCCTTGCCCGCGCCCACGACGATCAGCCGGCCCGGCGTCGCGTAGCGCGCGCCGTCCACGGTGAACCCGTCGCCGGCCGCTTGCAGGGCCTCGGAAACGCAGGTCTCCGGGCGGGCCGCCTCCAGGGCCGCCTCCCAGATCGCCCGGGCCGAGGCGCGAAGCTCCGTGATGGTCATGGCAACTCGGACCGGATCCGGTCCAGCAGGTCGCGCGCGCCCGCATCGCCGCCCGACTGCGCCGCGCGCTCGGCCCACGGCAGCGCCTCGGCCCAGCGACCTTCCTGCGCATGGAGGATGGCCAGCGCGGTCAGGTACTCCGGCGTACCCGGCGCCAGCGCGTCCGCCCGCAGGAAAGCGGCCTCGGCCTCGCCTCTCCGATCGAGGCGCTGCAGCGCCAGTCCCCGGTTGTAGTGGACGCGCGCGTTCCCGGGCAGCAGACCGGCGGCGCGTTCCAGCGCCCCGGCGGCCTCGTCGAGCCGGCCGTCCTCGGCCAGCAGCAGGCCGAGCGAGTAGTACGCATCGCCGAAATCGGGGGTGACGTCCAGCGCGTCGCGAAGCGCGTTCTCGGCTTCGTCGTTCCGCCCGAGCCGGCTCAGGAGGACGCTCAGGTTCATGCTCGCCGGAGCGAAGGACGGATCCAGCGACAGCGCCGTCCGGTAGTCGTCGACCGCCCGCGCGTGGTCTCCCGTCGCCGTGTGGAAGTTGCCCAGGTTGACATGCGACTCCGGCATATCGAGACGCACGGACTGGGCGGCCTCGTACTCCGCCCGCGCGGCGCCGAAAGCCGCAAGGTCGCCGGCGGCCAGGTTGGCGGCGTCCGGCGCCATTTCCCGCGCCGCCTCGATCCGGACCGAACGGACCGAATCCCGGAGCAGACGGCCTCCCAGCCGCAACCGTTCCGAAAGCTCGAGCGCTCCGAGACCGGAAGCGGCGGCCATTCGGACGAGCGGTTCCGGATCGTCGAAGACCGCCGTGACGTTGCCGACGCCTTCGGGTCCGTAGGGGACGAGCAGTCCGAGCGCGGTGGCGCGGACGATGGCCGGCTGCTCCGGGTCCCGGACGAGCGCGGCGAGGGCGTCCGCGGCCTCCGGTCCTCCCTCCCTTCCGGCGGCCAGGACCTCGCCGTAATGACCCTCCGTGCGCCGGCCGGGTCCGTACCATTCCGCGATCGCGCCGGCCGCCCAGTCGTGGCTTTGACCGGTGTGGCACAGCGTGCACGCGTCGGCGCTCCCGACCTCGGCCGCCACGTCCGGGCGCGGAACGCGGAAGCTGTGGTCCCGGCGCGGGTCCACCTCCATGTAGGTGCGCTCGGCCATGTGACAGTTGACGCACAGGGACCCGGCGCTGCCTTCCGGGTGGAAGTGGTGGTCCGGGGTATCGTAGTTCCGGGCCGTCAACGTCGGGAACCGGTTCCGGGGCGCGTCCGGGTGGTGGCACTGCTCGCAGAGCGCGTTGCCGACAACGCGCGGCCGGACGCTGTGCGGGTTGTGGCAGTCGGTGCATCGAACGCCCTCGGCGAACATGCGGCTCTGGAGGAACGAACCGTACTCGAACACTTCGCCGAGAATCTGGCCGTCCGCGTGGTAGAGCCCGGGCTCCAGCAGCGCGGGAGTGAAGCCGTCGAGGAAGGCGCCGCCCACGGAGCGGTCGCTTCGGATCGGCGAACGGAGCGCGTGGCACGTCGAGCAGGCCTCGATCTCCGCGGCGCCGTCGCCGTAGCGAATGTCCAGGCCGACGTCTCCGGCCGCCTCGACCAGCGCGGGCCGCCGTCCGTCGGCCCACTCGACGTGGCGCGCCCCGGGGCCGTGGCACGCCTGGCAGCCGACGTCGATCGCGCTCCACGTCGTGCCGTACGTCCGGCCGGACGCATCGTAATCGACGTCGACGTCCGTGGAATGGCACTCGGCGCAGCCGGAGTTCCAGTTCTGCAACCGGCCGGTCCAGTGCAACGGGTCGCCGGCGTGAATCGCCTCGTCCGGATACAGGTGAAACCACTCGCCCCGAACCGTGTCCCAGGCGACGCCCAACGCCTGGAACCGGCCGCCGGGAAGCGGGATCAGGTACTGTTGCAGCGGTTCGACGCCGAACGTGTACCGGACCTCGAAATCCTCGAGCCCGCCGTCGGGGCCGTCGGTGCGGACGAAGAAGCCGCCGTCCCGGCGGAAAAAACGCGACTCGACGCCGAAATGGTCGAACGCCGCATTGTCGAAGTCGCCCAGCACGGTCTCCGCGCCGGCGACCTGCATGGCCCGGTCGTGGTGCGATGCGAGCCAGTCGTTGTATTGTTGGACATGGCAGGCGCCGCACGCGGCGTCCTCGACGTAGGCTGGACGATGGGCGGGACCCGTCACGGTACGGGTTCCGACGTCCCCGCCGCCGAAGATGATCCACGCGGCGAGAGCGCCGGCCAGCGCCGCCGTCGCGAGCCGCCAGGGGCGTTTCAGGGTGGGGCGGTACGGAGGCATGATGTTCACGGGGCGAGCCGCGCGCCGACAGGCGGCCCGTCCCCTGGAATTTGTACCATGAATGCCAATGACGCCGCGATCGGCCGCATGTTGATTCCGGCCGCCGAGATTCACACCCGCATCTCCGGGCTCGCGCGCCGGATCTCGGACGACTACGCCGGCGTCGGCCTGCTGGCCCTGACAGTGCTTCGCGGCGGCTTCGTCTTCGGCGCGGACCTGATCCGGCGGATGGACCCGGCAATCGCCGTACAGGTCGATTTCCTGCGGGCCGGCAGCTACGGCGATGGGACGACGTCCTCGGGCCGCGTCGACGTCGAGCACCCACCTCCGGTCGACGGCCGCGACGTCCTGATCGTCGAGGACATCGTCGACACCGGCCGGACGCTCGAGAGCCTGCAGGAGCGCATCCGCGATCGGGGCGCGCGTTCGCTGCGCACCGTCACGCTGCTCGACAAGGAGGGCCGGCCCGATCGGCGCTGCACGCTGGACTACGTCGGTTTCCGGATCCCGGACCTGTTCGTCGTCGGCTACGGGCTGGACTACGCCCAGATGTACCGGCACCTCCCCGACATCCACGTCCTGAACCACGAGCCGCGCCCGGAGGAATCGCCATGAAGAGTCCCGGAAGCGGGGACACCGGCGGCGCCGCGTCGTTCCTGACCGAGCTGATCGCGATCAACCGCGAGTTGACGTCGATTCTCGATCTCGACCGCCTGCTCGACAAGATCGCCGAGCACACGCGGCGGTTCGTGCCGTTCAAGGTGTTCGCGATCCTCCTGGTCGACGAGTCCCGGAACGATCTCCATTACAGGTTCTCGATCGGACACCCCGCCGACGTCGTGGAGACGATGCGGGTCCCCGTCGGTCAGGGGATCATCGGGGCGGCCGCCAAGGAACGGCGGACCATCGTCGTGGACGACGTCTCGAAGGACGCGCGGTACATCAACGTGGTGTCGGCGACGCGTTCCGAGATGGCCGTCCCGCTGATCAGCCAGGGGCGCGTCCTGGGGGTCCTCGACATCGAGAGCCCGGAACGAGCCGACTTCACCGAGGACCAGGTCCGGATGCTCGACATGCTGGCGAGCCAGATCGCGATCGCGATCGAGAACGCGAACGTCTACGAGAGCGAGCGGCGAAACCGGGAAATCCTCACGCTGCTCTACGACATCAGCCTCGACGTCGCGTCCACGCTCGATGGGGAGGAGCTGATCCGGAAGATCGCCACGGCCGTGCGCGGCACGATCGAGCACCACATCCTCTCGATCTTCCTGCTGGACGAGGAGACCCGCACGCTGACCCCGCGCATGATCTTCCGGCACGACGTGCAGAAGACCGAGAAGTTCGACATTCGGCTCGGCGAGGGGCTGGTCGGCACGGCGGCGCTGGAGAACCGGCCCCTGAGGGTGGGCAACGTCCACGACGATCCGCGATACATCGACATGCACAGCGAGACGGTTTCGGAGATGGTGATCCCGCTGGCGTTCAAGGGACGCATGATCGGGGTCCTCGACCTGGAGAGCCGCAAGGAAGATCACTTCACCGAGTACGACGAGCGCCTCCTGATGACGCTGGCCACCCGCATCGCCTCGGCCCTGGTCAACGCGGAACTCTACGAACGCGTCGCGGAGAACGAGCAGCGCTACCAGCGGGAGCTGGACATCGCGCGCGAGATCCAGCGCCAGCTTCTCCCGCGGGAGATCCGCCCGATCGGCCCGCTCCAACTGGCCGTGGCGTTCACCCCGGTGGCCCATCTCGGCGGGGACCACTACGACGTGATCCGTTTCGACGACGGCCGGTTCGCCATCTCGGTCGGAGACGTGGCGGGCAAGGGCGCGCCGGCGGCGCTCTATGCCGCGCTCTCCAGCGGCATCATCCGGACGCGCGCCGCGCGCAAGTATCTCCCGGCCAAGATGCTGGAGCTGGTGAACAAGACGCTCCAGCAGCGACCCATCGCCGGCCAATACATCGCGCTGACCTACGCCGTCTACGATCCCGGGAACCGGCGGCTGACGCTCGCCAACTCGGGCTTGCCGTATCCGATCCTGGTGCGCGGCGGCGACTTCAGCTTCCTGGACGTGGCGGGCATACCGCTCGGGCTGTTCCCGAACTCGACCTACCAGGAACGGGCGCTGGACCTGGAGGACGGCGATCTGGTCGTCATCTACACCGACGGCATCATCGAGCGGCGCAACGCCGCCGGCGAGGAATTCGGACTCCGCCGGCTCGCTCAGGCCGTCGTGGATTGCCGCGACCGGCAACCTTCGGAAGTCATCGAGTCGATCCTGGGCGAACTGGACCGTTACAGCCACGGACGGGCGGCCAATGACGACCAGACGTTGTTCGCTCTGAAGATGACGGCCGGATAGCGCCCGGCGGCCGGGGCGGCGCTCCGGATCAGGCTTCGATCGGACGGGCGGACGCGATCGCGGCCGCCATTTCGCCGTGGATGCGGCCGTTCGAAGCCAGGATCTCCCGGTCCTCGATGCGAAACGGAGACCCGTCGAATCGGCTGACCCGGCCGCCGGCTTCGTCGAGAATCAGCGCGCCGGCCGCCGTGTCCCAGGGATGCAGGTCCAGCTCCCAGAAGCCGTCCGAGCGTCCCATGGCCAGGTGGCACAGGTCCAACGCCGCCGAGCCGCCGCGCCGGACGGCCTGCGCCTTCAGCAGGAACGTCCGGAACATCCCCAACGCCCACGCCACGCGGTCCTCGATGCCGTAGGGGAAGCCGGTCAACAGGAGCGCGCCGTCCAGTCGCGGCACCTCGGAAACGCGGACCGGCTCGGCGTTGAGCGTCGCGCCCGCGCCCCGGGCCGCCGCGAACATTTCGTCGCGCACGGGATCGAACACGGCGCCGCACTCGATACGGCCGTCCAGCTCCAGCGCGATCGACACCGAGTACATCGGGTACTGGTGGGCGTAGTTCGTCGTCCCGTCGAGCGGATCGATGATCCAGCGGCCCGCCGGCCGCGAGCCGGGCGTTTCCAGCGACCCGGACTCTTCGGCCAGCACGCCGTGCTCCGGATACCGGGAGCGGATCGTACGGACCATCAGCCGTTCGCTCTCCGTGTCGGCGATCGTCACCAGGTTGCCCCGCCCCTTCAGCTCCACGCGCTTGTCCCGCGACGCGTAGTGCCGCAGCACATCCCCGGCGGCGCGCGCCAACTCCATCGCGAAGTCCAGGTGTTCCATGGATGGGGCGGGGGCCGCTATTCCGACTGGAGGGTCATCAACAACTGCTGGAACCGCGGATCCTCAACAAGCAATCCGAAGACGGCGTCGGACAGCAACTCCGCGTCGTCGAAGCCCTCCTCGACGGCGCGGTAGAGGGAGGACATCGTCCGGTCCGCGTCGCCGATATTCGCGAACACCTTCGCCATGTAGAAGTTGGTCATGGCCTCGTTGGCGCGCGCGGCCTGGGCCAGCGTCGGGAGGCCGCCCTCGTCGTCGGCGTCGAGGATCGTGGGGTCGGCCCGAATCGCCTGGATGTAGAACTGCAATCCCTCCTCGTACCGTTCCATCGCGAAGAGCAACGCGCCGACGTTCTGCAGCACGACGCTGTAGTCGGGCTGGATTTCCAGGGCGTCGCTGTAGTAGCGCATCGCGCGGTCGAAACGGTTCCGGGCCTGCTCGACCGAGCCCAGGTTGTTGAGCGCCGGAACGTAGTGCGGGTTCACGCGCAACACGTCGCGGTACCAGTCCTCCGCTTCGTCGAACTCCTGCAACTGCAGGTAGGCCAGACCCAGCTTGTTCATGATGAACGGGTTGTATTCGTCGATCCCGAGCGCGCGCTCGTACTCGATCACCGCGTCCTCGAACATCTTCCGCGCCAGGAACACGTCGCCCCGAAGCTCGAAGTCGTCGATCTCGGCCTGCATCTCCGGAGTGATCAGGAACTCTACCCGCAGGAAATCGCCGACGATCCTCTGGACGAGCCGCGGGTTGGCCCCCCGGAGCGCGGCGGCCACGGCGGTGGACCGGGAGCGGTTCTCGCGCGCGTACCGGGCGGCATGGAGGTTGTCCTGGATATTGGGATTCGCCGGATCGCGTTCGGCGGCGTCCCGGAACCGGTCCTCGGCGTCCCCGAAGTCCTCGCGCGAGTAGTAGAGCGCGCCGAGGTTGTTGAACGCCGCCGCCAGGTCCGGACCGCGACTCGTGGCCAGCCGGAAAGTGCCCTCGGCATCGCGCTCGCGGCCGAGCATGAAATAGGAAACGGCCAGCCGGTTCTGGGCCCGGGGCTCGATCTCGATGGGCGAGAACCGCGCGTAGGCGTCGGCGGCGCCCTGGAAGTCGGCGGCGCCGAAGGCGGCGTCCCCGATGGCGAGGTAGTCGGGCCCCGGATCGGGTCCCGCGCCGGGCGCGGCCTCCGGCAAGGCCTGGGGCGCGGCCCAGGCGCCGGGTATGCAGGCGGCCGCCAGCAGCGCCGGAAACCACCACGCCACGCCCGCTCTCATCGTTCCCTCCCGGTACGTAAAAGTGTAGCACGCGGCCCGCTTCACGCGATCTCCAGGCGCTTCGCACGCAACGCTTTCGCGCGGTCGCGCAGCTCGGCCGCGCGCTCGAATTCGAACCGGCGCGCGGCCTCCCGCATCTCGGACTCGATCCGCTCGATGCGCGCGTCCATCGACTCGGCGTCGCCCGCGATGTCGTCGTCGGCGGGGCCTTCGACCGGCGTGTCGACATAGTCCGCTTTCGAAACGGCCACCAGCGTCATGTCGACGGGCTTGACGATGCTCTCCGGCGTGATCCCGTGCTCTTCGTTGTAGGTCAACTGGATGGATCGCCGCCGGTCGGTCTCGTCGATCGCCTGCCGCATCGAGTCGGTCACGGTCTCGGCATACAGGATGGCCATGCCGTGGACGTTCCGCGCCGCGCGCCCCACGGTCTGGATCAGCGACCCCGCCGATCGCAGGAAGCCTTCCTTGTCGGCGTCCAGGATGGCTACGAGAGACACCTCCGGGAGATCCAGTCCTTCCCGCAGCAGGTTGATGCCGATCAATACGTCGAACTCTCCGACCCGAAGCCCACGAAGAATCTTGATGCGCTCCAGCGTCTCGACCTCGGAGTGGAGATAGCGGCAGCGGACGCCGACCTCGGTGTAGTACTCGGCCAGGTCCTCGGCCATTCTCTTGGTGAGCGTCGTCACCAGGACACGCTCCCGGACGGCCACCCGTTCGCGGATCTCGTGGAGGAGATCGTCGATCTGCCCGGCGACGGACCGCACCTCGACCTTCGGATCGGTCAACCCGGTCGGGCGGATCACCTGCTCCACCACGACGCCGGACGACTGGGTCAACTCGTAGGGTCCGGGAGTGGCCGAGACGTACACCAACTGGTTCGACCGTTTCCGGAACTCGGCGAACGTCAGGGGACGGTTGTCGAGCGCCGAAGGGAGGCGGAAGCCGTAGTCGACGAGATTGGCCTTGCGGGACCGGTCCCCGGCGTACATGCCCCGCAACTGCGGGACCGTCTGGTGACTCTCGTCGATGAACATCAGGGAATCGTGCGGCAGGTAGTCGAGCAGCGTCGGCGGCGGTTGGCCGGGGACGCGTCCGGTCAGGTGCCGGGAATAGTTCTCGATCCCGTGGCAATAGCCGACCTCCTTCATCATTTCCAGGTCGAACAGGGTCCGTTGATGGATGCGCTGGGCCTCCAGCAGCTTACGCTGCCGCTCCAGCAGCGCCTCCCAGTCCTTCAACTCGGCGCGGATCGTCTCGATCGCGTGCTCCAGGCGGGGTCGGGGCATGACGAAGTGACTCTTGGGGTAGACGGTGAGGCGGTCCAGGGGCCGGATGACGTCGCCGGTCAGCGGGTCGAAGGTGCTGAGACGGTCGATGTCGTCGCCCCACAACTCGATGCGGTACCCGATGTTCTCGTAGGTCGGGAAGACCTCGACCGTGTCCCCGCGGACGCGGAACGTCCCCCGCCTGAAATCCGCGTCGTCGCGTTCGTAGAGCACCTCGACCAGCTTGGACAGTATGGCCGCCCGGGTCACGTGCTGGCCGTTTTCGAGCATGAGCAGCATCCCGTAATAGGCTTCCGGCGATCCCAGGCCGTAGATGCAGGACACCGACGCGACGATCAACACGTCGCGGCGCTCGAACAGCGAGCGCGTCGCCGACAGGCGGAGCCGGTCGATCTCGTCGTTGATCGTCGATTCCTTCTCGATGTACGTGTCCGTCGACGCAACGTAGGCCTCGGGCTGGTAGTAGTCGTAGTAGCTGACGAAGTACTCGACCGCGTTGCCGGGAAAGAACGCCCGGAACTCCTGGTACAGTTGCGCCGCCAGCGTCTTGTTGTGCGCCAGGACCAGCGTGGGGCGGTCGACGGCCTCGACGACCTTGGCCATCGTGAACGTCTTGCCCGAACCGGTGACCCCGAGCAGCACCTGGTGGGGGTCCCCGTCCCGCACGCCGCGCACGAGTTGCTCGATGGCCGCGGCCTGGTCGCCGCGGGGCTCGTAGCTCGATGCGAGTTCGAACGGCATCCGAAACCCGCATTCTAGCAGCCCGACGTGGAACCCCCGCGGGATTCGGCCCGGCTTGACACGAACTCGCACATTGCCTAGGCTCAGGGCAATCCGTTCCGGTCCGGCCGCCGCGTCGTTCGCCAGGCCGCGCACGAATCCATGGACTTGTCCAGACACACCGCGCCCCCGGATGTCCTGGACATGGTCCGTTGTCCCGCGTGCCGGCACCGCGGTCGGCTGGTTCCCAACGGCGGCCGCCGCCTGAAGTGTCCGGACTGCGCGGCCGAGTACCCCGTGGACCGGGGGTATCTCGATCTCTGCCCGGACCTGACCGGAACGTTGACGCCGATCCAGAAACTCTGCCAGTTCCCGCCGATGATCGCGGTCTACGACAGCGTCTGGCGCCCGTTCGGCTATTTCCTGACCAGCTCGCGGTCGTTCCCCAAGGACATGGAGCGGATCACGGCCATGATGGCCCCGGCGAGGCACGACCGGGTGCTGGATCTGGCCTGCGGGCCGGGCAACTTCACCCGCAGCATCGCGCGGCAGGGACCCGACACGATCGTCGTGGGTTTCGACCTGGCCGCCGAGATGCTGTCCCGCGCCGTCGGCCTCTCGCGTGCGCCCGAGTACGACAACGTCCGCTACCTGCGCGGGAGCGCCCTGGACCTGCCGTTCGACGCCGGCGCGTTCGACGCCGTCGTCTGCTGCGCGGCGTTGCAGCTATTCACCGACCGCGACCGGGCGTTGTCGGAAATCGCCCGCGTACTGAAACCCGGCGGCGAATTCATCTGCCAGACCGTCATCACGCCCGGCCGGACGCCCCTGTGGCTGCGCATGGCCGACCGTCTGCTCCGTTTCGGCTACTTCCGCCGGGACGACCTGCGGAGCCAGCTCGACGGCCTCGGCATGGAAATCCGCGACGAGGAGTCCTCCCGCCTGAGCTACATCTTCGTGGCGGCCAAGCGCGGCCCCGAGAGCGCGCCCGCCGCCGGCTGAGCCCTCTCTCAGTAGTCGAACTCGGCCCGTCCCGGCAGAAGGCGGATCTCTTCGATCCCCCACGGGATGTCGAACGGTTCGTCGAGATCGACCGCGGGATAGCGCGGGGTCACGAAGCGGGAGACCAGGACCTGGATCACGGTCAACGGCACCGTGAAGTCGTCGATGCGCACTTCGCGCAACTCGAACTCTCCACGCCCCTGGCGCCCCTGGAGGCGCCCCTCGACGAACACCGTGTGGGTTCCGGCCAGCAGCGTGTCGACGATGACGTTGCCCGTGCGGTTCTCCGCGTCGAACGTCAGCTCCGCCTCGGCCGAGATCACCGCGTCCCGAACGTTGACGTCGATGGCGTCGACGCGCGGCGGGATCTCCTCGCCCATGCGATAGAGGACGAACGACTCCATCTCGACCTCGCGGACCTGCACCGAATCGGCGGCGGCGGGGCGGGCGGCGTCGGAGGCGGCCTGGCGGATCAACGCGATCTTGACGCCGAGCGCATCCGCCGCCTCCGGCGACGGCGCGGCGGGGGCCTGCGCCCGGGCGCCGCCCGATGTCAGAGCCACCGCCAACACCAGTGCGGGGCGCCGGAACCGATCCGCTAACCGGAGCATGCGGGTTGTCTATCGAACGACCTGAAAAGTCCGGCTCCAGCGCGTCTTGCCGAAGAAGTTGACGACCATGTCCCCGATCTGGCGGATCCGCGCCAGGAAACTCGTCTGGGCGTAGGCGGCCGCGTCCGCGTCGTAGGACCAGTAGATGACGAGCGCCTTTCCGACGACGTCGTCGGCGGGCACGAAACCCCAGTACCGGCTGTCGGAGCTGTTGTCGCGGTTGTCGCCCATGGCGAAGTAGTGGCCTTCGGGAACGACCAGCTCGCCGCCGGCCACGTGGTCCTGGTACGGCCAGAACCGGCCTCCGTCGGCGCCGCTGTAGATGCGGCCCGGGTGCGGCTGCGGCGGAAAATGATCCCGGAAGGGATCGCCGCCGCCGGGCGGGCCGATGTGCATCTTGTAGGGCTCGTCGATGGCCTCGCCGTCGACGAACACCTGCTGGTCGACGAGCCGGAAGCGCTCCCCGGGCAGGGCGATGACCCGCTTGACGTAGTGTTTCGTCAGGTCTTCCGGGTAGCGGAACACGATGACGTCCCCGCGCTCGACGGTCCGGAGCGGAAGCACGGCGTCGATCGGGGAGCCGGACGTTCCGAACGCGAACTTGTTGACGAGAAGGTGGTCGCCGACAAGAAGGTTGTTCTCCATCGACGGCGTCGGGATCTTGAACGCCTGGACGATGAACGTGGTGCCGAACAGCGCCAGGATCACCGTGATCACCAGCGATTCGAAGTACTCGCGCGCGGTGGACTTCCGGAATTGCGGCGCATCGGACATGTTGGCCAGAAACTATAGCTCGGATGCCGTATTTGCGCCAGTGTCACGGCTGCGGGACCCGCACATCCCCACGCGGCGCCCGTGTCGCGCCTCGCCAGTCCGTCCGTCCAACGAAAACGAATCGTTCACGCAGCCCGAACGCATGGGATCACGCACTGCAGGGACCTTTCGCGCGCAGGTTCTCCAGCGCGACGCGCGCCGCGGACTGTTCGGCCTGCTTCTTCGTCGCGCCCGTCCCGAGGGCCCCCGGCTCGCCGTCGATCGACACCTCGACCGTGAATCGCGGCTCGTGGCCGGGCCCCGACTTCTCCACAAGGCGGTAGCGCGCCGCGCCGCGTCCCGTGGATTGCAGCAGCTCCTGGAGGGCCGACTTGAAGTTGGACACCCGCCAGCGTCCCGATGCGATCTCCCGGACCTGGTCGCCGAAGAGCCGGCGCGCGACGCCGGACGCCGCGTCAAGACCTCCGTCCAGGTAAACGGCCGCCAGGACGGCCTCGAACGCGTTCACGACGAGCGCCGGTTTTTCCCGCCCGCCGGTCTTTTCCTCGCCCTTTCCGAGCCGCAGGTGATCCCCCAGCGAGAGCGCGTCTCCGTAGCGCCGGAGATTGGCCGCGCTGACCAGGACGGACTTGAGCGTGGACAGCTCGCCCTCGCTGAAGTCGGGGCGGACCTGGAACAGCCAGTCGCTGACGAGAAACCCGAGCAGGGCGTCTCCCAGGAACTCCAGGCGCTCGTTGTCGTCGCGAACCTCCGCCCGCAGCTCGTGCGCGAACGAGCTGTGGGTCAGCGCGCGCTCCAGCCGCCCGCGGTTCCGGAAACGGTAGCCCAGTCCGCGTTCCAGCGCGTCCAGGGATTGCGTCCGCATGCGCAGGCGTCCGCGTCAGTCGGTCGGTGGTCCGACGTTCTCGATCACGGAGTCCACGCCGTCCAGGTTGCCGTGGACGGCCTCGTACACGCGAATCAGCGCGTCGCGCGCCTCGGCGCCGGGATAGCCGTAGCGGACGGCGCGAGCCAGGGCGTCGATCGCCTCGCCGTTCTTCCCGTCGTTGGCGTAGGCGACCCCCAACCGGTAGTGCGTCACCGGATCCGAGGGCACGGACTCCACCGCGAGGAGAAACGCGTCCTGGGCCGCCACGGCCCGCCCGCGGCGGAAATGGGACAGTCCCAGCGCGTTGTGAATCTCGGATCGTAGCCGCGCCGCCGCGTCGGCCGCGATCTCCGGCTCCGGACCCGCGGCCAGCGAATCCAGGACCTCCAACGCCTGGAGCGCGTATCCCTCGGCGTCGCTCCACCGTTCCTCGCCGGCTTCACCGCCTCCGTCGGCCATTGTCGCGGCCAGCGTCACCAGGACCGCCAGATCTCCGGGAACCCGCTCCAGGGTTTGCCGGGCATGCTCGATCGTACCCGCGTCGTCGCCCAGCGCGCGGTGGGCCGTCATCAGGTTGCGGAAGAAGAACGCCTCCACCCCGAGGTGACGCGCGCGCGCGTCGGCATACGCCGCCGAGTCCGGATCGGCCTGGCGGGCGCTCTCCCACCACTCGGCTTCGGCGGCCAGTCCCTGCTCGCCGAACAGGATCGCATCGCGCCAGTTGGCCAACCCGTTATGGGCCTCCACCAACGATTCGTAGTAGGCGACGCGAAGCTCGAGGTGCCGGGCCAGGGCCGCGTCGTAGCCGGGAAGCGATCGGGGTTCCTCGACCGACGCCAGGCGCCCCTCGAAGAACGCGGTCTCGGCGGCCAGCGCCGCTTCGGCCGTTCCCGCGACCGACGCGAGATCGCCCATCCGCGCGAACGCGTTCCACCGAAGGCGCAGGACCAGGTGGCGCAGCTCGGAGTCGGGGTAACGCACCAGGAAGGACTCGGCCGCCTGGAGCCGGGTTTCGAGATCGTTCTCGGACTGGATGGCTTCGAACGCGTTGAGCTCGAACTCCGATCGGACCGCCGGCGCCAGCGGGTCCGGCTGCAGGGGAGCGGCCGCGGCGGACATCGCCGCGAGAACGACCGCGGCGAGCCGCGCGGGCTCAGATCCCGCAACCGCCGCCAAACGGCTCCTCGATGGCGTTCCGCGCCGCGTCATCGGCCCCGTTGGTGTCGTCCCCGACGGCCACGGCCGCCCGGTACTCGTCCAGCGCCGCCTCCCGGTCGCACTCGATGTCCAGGATGCGGCCGAGGAACACATGGGACCAGGCGCGCATCGCCGGCTCGGCCGAATCGCTCCGGACGGTCTGTCCGAAATAGGTCCGCGCCGAAGCGGGATCGCCCTCGCGGCTCGCCAGAAGCGCCATGCCGTACAGGGCGGGTCCGTTCAACGGATCGAACTCCTCCAACACGGTCTCGAACGCGGTCCGGGCGGCGGGGTCGTCCCCCGAGTTGAAAGCGTCCTGCCCGGCCAGCAACAGGTCCCGCACGGGATCGGACGGAGGCGGCGCCGGGACCTCGGCCCGCGGCGGCGCGGCGGCGGCGGCCTCGATCGCGTGGAATCGGTCGTCGAAGCGCGCCCGTTCCGCCCCGTCGTCCAGCTCCAGCGCCATGTCGACGAAGTACTCCCGGATTCCGACCGGCGTCTGCTCGAATTCGGACAAGCGATCCATGAAATACGGGGCCAGAAGCAGTCCGGATCGATAGGCCGCGTCCAGGCGCGCCACGACCCCGTCGGGATCCCGGTCGAGGCGCAACTCGACCGCGCGGATCAGGGACTCGCGCACCATGATGCCGAAGTCGTCCGCGTACTCGGCCCGGACGCCTTCGATTCCGGCGAGCCAGTCGGACATGCCCTCCACGGCTTCCAGCTCCTCGCGGTTGGCGTCGATGACCGGATCCAGGACCAGGTGGAGATAGGCGTGCCGCACCTCCTCGATCGGGATGTCCGCCGTGTAGCCGAAGACCATGTAGAGGCTCTCGGGATAGTTGCGGACGTGCACGCTGTTGATCGGGGCGGACAGCTCCAGGTAGGCGACCAGCCGGCGTCCCCCGGTCGAACCGGCCGGAACGCGCAGGTAGGCCTCCGACTGCACGACGGCCTGGCGCAATCGGCCGCCCATCGAATCCAGGACCGCGTCGTAGGCCGGCGCCAACTGAACCCAGAGCCGGCTGATCCCGGCCGCGTCGTAGAATTCGTTGAGCAGCGGGACGAAGCCGGTCAGGTCCCGGGCGTCGGGCGGCACGAACATGCCTTCGACCGCCAGATCCATGGCCGGCGGGAAAGTCAGGCTCAGCGCCAGGGACACGTAGCGCGCCAGTTCGTCCTCGTCGGGCGTGTCGCCACGGTGTTCCGAGTAGAATGCCGCCAGCCGGTCCCGCAGGCCGGCGTCGAGATCTTCGAGTTGTTGTCGGACGGCCTGCCGGACCGGGTGATACTGTGGAGCGAAATCGACGTCGAAGCCCGCGGCGTTCAGCGCGGCCGTGACCGTGAACACGCGGATGTCGCGGTCGACGACGGCGCTGGACCCGACGCCGGAGTTCAACTGCCCAACGGCGGACGGCCCCGGAACCGCAAGAGCCGCCGCGGCCCACAGCGCCGCGATGCGAGGACGCATCATGAACAGGATCATATCAGCCCGTGTCGGAATTGTGCATGGCTCGGGTTGGGAGCGCGAATGACAACCCCCTACATCGAAGACATCGGAAGCCACGTCGGCGGCGAGGTCACCGTCCGGTGCTGGCTGCACAACAAGCGGTCGAGCGGCAAGCTGCGCTTCCTGATCGTGCGCGACGGAACGGGATACCTTCAGGCCGTGGTATTCAAGAAGTCCGTGCCGGAGGCGACGTTCGCGGCGGCCGGCGAGTTGACCCACGAATCGTCGCTGACGATCACGGGAACCGTCCGCGCCGACGAGCGCGCCCCGGGCGGTTACGAGATGAGCGTGACCGCGATCGAGCCCCTGCAGATCATTCCGCCCGAGGACGCGTTCCCGATCACGCCGAAGGGGCACGGCGTCGAGTTCCTGATGGACAAGCGGCACCTGTGGCTGCGCTCGACGCGCCAACGGGCGATCCTGAGAATACGGCACGAAGTGGTTCGCGCCGCGCGCGAGTTCCTCGACGACGACGGGTTCACGTTGTGCGACACGCCGATCCTGACGCCCGCCGCGTGCGAGGGCACCACGACGCTGTTCCCGGTCGACTACTTCGAGGAAGAGGCGTTCCTTACCCAGTCCGGCCAGTTATACAGCGAGGCAACGGCCATGGCGCTGGGCAGGGTCTACAACTTCGGTCCGACGTTCCGCGCCGAAAAATCCAAGACCCGCCGCCACCTGACGGAATTCTGGATGGTGGAGCCCGAGGTGGCGTACGCGACCGTCGACGACGTGATGGACCTCGCCGAGCGTTTCGTGACGCACATCGTCGGCCGCGTCCTGGAACGGCGGCTCGACGAGTTGAAGACGCTGGAACGCGACCCGGCGCCGCTGGAAGCCGTGGCGCCGCCATTCCCGAGAATCGCCTACGACGAGGCGCTCGACATCCTGCGGACAAAGGGGTCCGATATCGAGTGGGGCGGCGACTTCGGCGGCGGGGACGAGACCCTGCTGTCCGAGGCGTTCGACCGGCCGGTCATCGTCCACCGCTACCCCTCCTCGATCAAGGCTTTCTACATGGAACCCGATCCGGAGCGGCCGGAGGTCGCGCTGTGCCTGGACGTGCTGGCGCCGGAGGGATACGGCGAGATCATCGGTGGCGGGCAGCGGACATCCAGCTACGCGCTTCTCGCCCAACGGCTGGACGAACACGGCCTCGACCGGGAGGTCTTCGACTGGTACCTCGATCTGCGGAAGTTCGGTTCGGTGCCGCACGGCGGCTTCGGCATGGGCGTCGAGCGCGTGGTCGCCTGGATCTGCGGCCTCGACCACGTACGGGAGACGATCCCGTTCCCGCGGATGCTCTATCGACTGAGGCCGTGAAGCGCCGCGACTGGACAACGAGCGCAGCGTGGCGTCAGTCCAAGAAAATGATCGCTTCGTTCACGGTGTCGGCCCCTGCAAGATCTCGTCTTGCTGACGCGGAGGCCCGGAGGCCGCCTTGTCCACCCGCGGCGACGGACGCCGCGGGTACCATGGGGAATGGGACGATGTTTCGCATGCCGTCCGTGGGTTGGCATGGCGCTCGGTGTTTCGCCGCCACCTTGCGGGACGCTCCAATAGTAGGCGCGGCGTTCCTCGCCGCGACTGGACAACGAGGCGGACGCCGAGGCGTCAGTCCAAGAAAATGATCTCTTCGTTCACGGTGTCGGCCCCTGGCAAGATCTCGTCTTGCTGACGCGGCGGCCCGGAGGCCGCGGGTACCATGGGGAATGGGACGATGTTTCGCATGTCTTCCGTGGCTTGGCATGGCGCTCGGTGTTTCGCCGCCACCTTGCGGGACGCTCCGATAGTAGGCGCGGCGTTCCTCGCCGCGACTGGACAACGAGCGCAGCGAGGCGTCAGTCCAAGAAAATGATCTCTTCGTTCACGGTGTCGGCCCCTGGCAAGATCTCGTCTTGCTGACGCGGCGACGGACGCCGCCGGTACCATGGGGAATGGGACGATGTTTCGCATGTCTTCCGTGGGTTGGCATGGCGCTCGGTGTTTCGCCGCCACCTGGCGGGACGCTCCAATAGTAGGCGCGGCGTTCCTCGCCGCGACTGGACAACGAGGCGGAGCCGAGGCGTCAGTCCAAGAAAATGATCTCTTCGTCCACGGTGTCGGCCGTTTGCGAGATCTCGTCGTGCTGACGCGGCGGCCCGGAGGCCGCCTTGTCCGGCAAGGAGTCCTCATAAGTGATTGACAGAGAGTCACTTATATTTACACGCGGTGTCGCGTTCCCTCGCTTCACCCACCATTCGGCATAGTACGGCGGCACACTGTCCGGGCTGTTTCTGAACGTCTTTCGTGTCGTTCGAGGCATCTCCGGGAACGTCTTCCCGCACCTGGACTCCGTAGTCGGCGAGACCGAGGACCTCCATCCGGGATCCATCTTACACCGGCCTGGAATCGGAAGCCGTCGAACGGCTTGGGGAGGCGGCTGGCCGGATCGGCCGGGACGGCCGTCTGGAAGAGGCCCATGGACGCCGCCGCCGCCGAGGACGCCCCGGCGCGCCCACCTCGGCTTGGACAGCCCGAAGACGGCCTGACCCACAGCGTCCACCGGCCCCGGTGGCGATTATCAACGGCGAAAGGGGCTTGGGCCAGGAGGGAATCGACTCCGAGGGCCTCGCCGCGGCCGTCATGGGGTTGGCGGCCGTGGAGGGCGGCGACGTCGAGACGGGCGGCGCGCGGGCCGGGACGGCCGTCGAGGCGGCGAAGGGGTCTCCGGCGCCGGGCGCCGGTCCGAGTGTTCCCGCAGGGATCGATGTGGATTAGAGGCGTATCCATCGACGTGCGAAGCTGTCCCGATGTGTCCCATTAACTGTCTTATATGTGTGATATAGGCTATATCTTGCGCTGACACGCTCGCACGAAAGCCGTTGACAGCCGGGGCATTCTGGGGGCGACATTCCGGGGCATATCCCGATTGTTTCGAGGTGATGCCCTATGCTCCTGGCCTTTGCGCCGGGCGGCGTCCGGATCGGACTTCATCGAGCATCAGTTGGCCCACGCCGTCAGGGATCCCAACGGACGGGCCTACAACCGGACGGCGTTTCTGCCGGAGCGGCGGCGGATGATGCAGGAATGGGCGGATTTCCTGGATCGGCTCAAGACGGGCGAGGAGACCGACGCAAAAGCGCTCGTCTGGCAAGCTGCCGACACGTCGGCGTTCCGACCGTTAAGGGCGAACGATACTGCTTGTTGACTCTTTATTCGTTGACTTTCCGGACTCAGCGGCGAACATTCACCGTAGACAAGCGAATTTGGGGTT
This sequence comes from Acidobacteriota bacterium, assembly GCA_022821145.1. Classification (GTDB taxonomy): domain Bacteria; phylum Acidobacteriota; class Terriglobia; order 20CM-2-55-15; family 20CM-2-55-15; genus JAJEDW01. The sequence goes on along the minus strand of JAJEEE010000041.1, from coordinate 4,801 downwards.
ACACCGATGCCACATTCAGGTTGGCCAGCGCGCCGGGTTGCGATGCGGGTGCGTGTGTGCCCATCGACTCACGCCAACGCCGCCGGCACGTCGGCCAACCTGACACTTCGACCGGTTCCTTCGCAACAATTATGGGGCAAATCGTATCATGAGTGAGCAACACGTCGTGTTGCATTCGTTTCCGACGCGTGCGCGGGCGGAAGATAGGTTCGCACTGTCGCCGACTGACCTTTCGGAAAGACCCTAGCCGGAGGTTATGGATGTCGCGTTCGGTGATTGTTCTGACGTTCATTGTGTCATCTTCCGTAGGCGCCCTGGCACAGTCGGGATCGGAGTTCGGGTCGATTCGAGGCACCGTGCGTGACGTCAGGAACAATGCCCCGTTGGTCAACGCGCAGGTGAGCCTGACACCCCGCACGGGAGGTGGTGCGGCAAGGACGATCGAAGCCTCAACGGCAAGGACGGGGAACTTCGTATTCTCACGCCTCGAAGCCGGCGAGTACCAGTTGGTTCCGCGACGGGACGGTTACGTGGACGCGACGGAAGGTTTCGTCAGCACGGTAACGCGAAGCGTTCTCGTGAGGTCGGGTCAAAGTGTCGAAGGCGTGACGCTGCTGATGGGCCCGGCCGGCGTGATCTCCGGCACGGTGCTCAACATCGAGCGACAGGGCGTTGCGGACGCGCCGGTGCGGGCATTCCGCCACGTGTACGACGAGATCCGGTACCGGTGGATGTGGATGCCGATCGAACTAGTCACTACGAGCGACGGCGGCAATTTCCGTTTCGAGGGCCTTCATCCCGGTCGATATGTCGTTCGGGCAACGCCGCCGTCCAATGTCAAGCTTGACGACTCCTTGGCGCGCATTCAAGACAGCGACGCCTTCGAAACATTGCCGGAAGCAGTGCGGGCGGCGATCACGACCGGGCAGGTGCCAGGGAATTCCGGCGGCGACGGACTGTTGCCCATCTACTATCCGAACACGTCTGATCTGCTGCAAGCCGTCCGGATCGACGTTGACTACGGACGCGAGAACTTTGTTCAGATCGTCATGCCGCTGGAACCGGGTTTCAGCATTCGTGGCGCGGTCGTCGACCCGATGTCGCTGGGCCGGCGTCCGTCATACTTCGCGCTGTCGTCGAGGGCGATCCGCCTCCAGCCTTTCCGACGAATCGAGGACGACGGCTCGTTCGAGATCCGCAATCTCGCACCTGGAACCTATGACATCAATGTGATCCTGACGGCAAGCGAGCAGGCGGGCACAGTGCCGTCACACATTTCCGGTCGCCCGCCTATGCCGGTGCCAGTGCAGCCCAATCTCGATCCAGACCGGTTGGTCGACCACGTGCAAGTCACCATCATCAACGACGACGTGGAGGGGGTCGAGATCGTGCCCGAGGTTGTCGCCGTGTCAGGCACGGTGGAGGCAGCCGACGGAGGTATGCTGCCCGAGGGACTGTTCGTGGCCATTAGGGGACCTGGCCTGTCGACGAACCAACCGCATCCGGTTGAACTGGACGAAGATGGCGCCTTCACCATCACTCATGTACCGGAAGGCGACTATCGGCTCATCGTGACCGGCTTGAGTAGTCGAGGGATGCCGGATGGACTTCCGGCAGGATGGTACGTGGACTCGGCGCGCCTTGGTGCGATCGACGCGTCGGCTGCCGAGTTCCGCGTCGACCGGAGTTGGGCCGCGCAACCGCTCACGATCGTGCTCCGCCGATCCTCCGGCAGCCTCTCAGTCGCCGTCGAGGCGCTTGGCCAGTCAGAGGGCACCGTCTTTGTGGCTGCCGTTCCCGATGTGGCACGCCGCCATCAACCCGATCTCCACCGGACCGGATGGACAGACGAGCGTGGTTTTCTGACGTTCGATGCGATCGCACCCGGCGAGTACCGTGTGTTCGCTTGGGAGCGCATCGCGGTCAACGCGTGGCTGGATCCGGAATATATCGCCAGTATCGAGGGTCGAGGCCAGATCGTACGCGTGGGCGAGAACGGGCGCGAACACGTTGATGTACGGGTGGTTCGTTGATTCCCGAAATGGCGAAGACATGGATCGTCTCCTCGTAGTTGGTTTTCGCGGCATTTGCCAATCTACCGGAGACCCCGGTGCCCCCTCCTCACTTTTGGGGCGGACTGTCGGATAATTACTAAACGGCTACAGCTGGATGATCCATGCGGGAACTGCGAACAGCCGCCAAGAATCTGATTCGTGATCGTGCAAGCACGGTGGCTGGCGTATTGTCCCTGACCTTGGCCGTGGCTTCAACGGTCGTCGTTTACGTGGTTCTTTCCGCGTTTCTAGCCGCCGCAACGCCCGGCCCGCACGCGGATCTTGCACACGTCCGCGGGGGAACCACGTCCGCTCCAGGCGTACTGTCCATGCATTCCGTTGAGGTTGAGCTGTGGGAAGAGCGATTGGGTGCGATTGATGCGTCTGCAGTCTACGCATCGACGCAGTGGCTTCTATCGCGAGGTTCGACGCACATCCCCCTCCGCGGCGCGACCGTATCCGAGAGGTTCTTCGATGTCCTCGGTGTCCGGCCGCAAAAGGGACGACTACCGCGTCCATCGGATGCGAGCGGTCGAGGAGGTGAGGTCGCGATCAGCTTCCGGTTGTGGCGCAGCCAATTCGGTGGGGCGGAGGATGTCGTCGGTGAAGCGGTACGGCTCAACATGTCCGGTGAATTCAACATCGTCGGCGTCATGCCGGCAGGATTCCGTTTCCCGAACGAATCCGACGTATGGTGGGCGTCTGGGGCTGAGCGCGGATTCACCGGGATACCTCTCGTTCGACTGGCTCAAGGCGTGGAGCCGGGACTTGTGGGCCCCGCGCTAACTGCGTTGGAAGCGAACGGCGAGCCACAACACTTTGTGGTCAGACGCTTGTCGGACGAGGCCCTGGCTGGCATTCCGGGTGGGCTGCTGCTTTTCGTGGCGACATCCATGGTGCTCCTATTGTTCGCGTCGGCGGACATCGCCCGACTCGGCGTAGCGCGAGTGCTGATGAACCGGCGTCACATTGCACTGAGATTCGCGTTGGGATCGTCGAGAGCCGCGATTGTTCGCGCGATCATCTTGGAATCGGCGCTCGTGGCCTGCTCGGCCAGCGTCTTGGGACTTCTTTTGGTGAAGGCGTTGATCTTGCGTGTGGAGTATTCCGAGTTGCCCTATTTGAATTTGAGTGGCGGAACGCTTGAACAAACCATGTTCGTCGCGATCGTGTCCATCGTGATCATCGGAATCACGATGGCCTTGCCGGCGATCGTGGCTATGCGAACAAAGCCGGGAAGCTTAGTGGGGGCGAACCGAATAGCGGGAGGAAGCCGCGCGGGAAACCTACTGCTGGCGGTGGAAGCATTGAGTACTACCGCACTAGTGTGCACGGCATTCGCTCTGGTCGGTGGCCTTTATGCGTCCGAGGGCTCATCGTCGATGGGGTTCGAGGCCAACAACCTGCTGGTCGCACGATACCGCTTGCCCTTCGCTCCAGAACTCGTTCCTGCGGAACAGCTTCCACGTTGGAGCACGGAGCATCGACGTATCGCTCAGGCGGTTGCGTTGGCTCCGTGGTCGGACGCTGGTGGCGTCGCGATTACCGATGTTCCGTCGCGATCGCGGACGCGTGTCAATGTAAAACACGGCGCGTATTCGGATGACCCGGAAGATCCTGGCCAGTCAACGTTGCTGCATGTCGTCACGCCCGGTTACGTTGAGGCGCTGGGGCTAAGGATCCTGAGTGGGCGTCTCTTCGGTTGGTCCGATCTTGCCGATGGTACGACGCGATCTCGACCCAGCGCCGTCGTAAACCGGACTTTGTCCCGAGCCTTGTTCTTCGACGAGAATGCGGTCGGACGCACGTTGATCGCCGACTTCGACGGCATCGAGAGGGAGATTATCGGTGTCGTTCCCGATGTGCGAAGTGAAGGGCCTCGAGCCGCGATTTCTCCTGAGCTGTACGTGATGCACGATACAGCTCCGGGATTCGGCGGCGCGGTTCTCGTCCGAACGACGGGAGACCACAATATCCCGCTGTATCTCGGGAGTGTCTTGGAGAGGACCGTCGCTGGCGTTGGAGTCGTGTCCGTTCAGACGATGGCTAACGTTGTCGATGAAGGACTTTCAGATCTTCGTCTGGCCGCCCTCGCGGGGTCGTTCATGGCGATTATCGCACTCGTCTTGACCCTGGTGGGAATCGTCGGCCACGCGGGTCACTACCTGGCGCGCCGCAAAACCGAAATGGCCGTTCGGGCGGCGCTTGGAGCGCGACGCATGGACTTGTTGCTGCAAGTAATTAAGGATGTTTCGCCACTGTTGTTGGCCGGCGCCTTGCTCGGAATTCTAGTCTCGGTTGTTGCAGTCGAATCGCTGGGAGCATCGTTCGTTGGCGGCGTCGCCGTGCCCAGTTGGGTTGCGATACTCGCTTTCGCCGGCATGTGCTTGGCGTCCGGCGCTGCACTGTCAGTTGGTCTTGTTTTTCGCTTTTCCTTTGGAGATCCGTTGGATGATTTGCGCGAATAGCGCCGGGCAGCTCATTGTGCTTCGTTTTCGTTTGCCGACTGCGAGCCCTATATGAGGTATTGAGGCCTGTATCGACGTATCACCGTGACATGTCAGCCAAACCTCCCAACCACCCCTAGCAGGCTGCTGAAAAATCCGTCATCAGCCTGGATTCTTTTTCGGGCGTGAGTTTTCGTGTGCGGGATCAGCTATTCGGTCCCATTGCTGTCCAAATTAGCCGATGTTGGACGGGTTCGGCGTTGAATCCATTGGACATACGGGCGCCGTAGGGGATTCCTG
>JAJEEE010000016.1 GCA_022821145.1 Acidobacteriota bacterium | reverse complement strand
TCCGGGCGCGGCCGTCGCGGCGCCATCGGTCATACAGACGCCGTTAGGCGCCATCATCGGAGCTTCGGCCCGAGACGGCGAGCCGCCCCCGGCCGCGCCGCCCGTTCCGGGGCAGGGCGCGTTCCCGGGCGCCGTCGCGCCGGCCACGGGCGACCAGCCGAGCATCTTCGGCAACACCTCGCCGCCCATCATGGACCTGAACAAGCAGGCTCCGGCGCCGCCCCCCGGCGCTCCGGGCCTTCCGTTCCCGCCGCCGAACCCGTCGCCGGCGCCGCCCCGGTGAGCGATTCGGTCCTTGCGGTGAACCGCCAGGCGTCGCGCGAATACGAGTTCCTGGAGAAGGTGGAGGCCGGCGTCGCACTGACCGGCACCGAGGTGAAGTCGGCCAAGGCCGGCCGCGTCAACCTGAAGGACGCCTACGGCCTGGTGAAGGGCGGCGAGGTCTGGCTTCTCAACTGCCACATCAGCCCGTTTTCGCACGGGAACTGGACCAATCACGAGCCGCTGCGCGTGCGCAAGCTCCTGCTCCATCGCTCCGAGATCCGCCGCCTGATCGGCCGCACGACCGAAAAGGGGCAGACGCTGGTTCCGACGCGCATGTACCTGAAGAACGGCCGCATCAAGTGCGAGCTGGCGCTGGCCAGGGGCCGGAAGACCTATGACAAGCGCGAGCGGGAGCGGCGGCGCACGATCGACCGCGAAGCGCGCCAGGCCGTCCGGGAGCGATGATGCGGGATCTCCCGATCCATTCGGACTCGACGTTTCGGAGCGGGCGCCCGTTTCCCGCGCTCGACGCGATCGGTCCGGGAGACGTGGAAGGCTGCCTCGACCGATTCGACCGGTTGCTGGACCACGGCGAGGACGCCCGGAACGCGGCGGCGGCGCTCCGCGGCGTCAGGGAATTCTCCAAGAAGGGTCTCGTCGGGCTTCACGGCGTTCTGTTCGAAGGGCGCCCGGGAGCCGGGCGGCTGCGGACGGCGACCCATCCCGCCGTTTTTCCGGGACAGGATTGCCCGGAACCCCGGTTCGTGGAGCCGGCGCTGGACAACTTCGAGAAATGGCTGGGCGTGGAGAGCGTGGCCGAACTCCATCCCATCGAACGCGCGGCCCTGGCGTTGACCCGTCTGATCGATATCTGGCCGTTCGACTTCGGCAACCGGACCGCGTCCGTCGTCTTCGCCAACGCGTATCTCCTGAAGGCCGGATATCCGCCCTTCTTCGTCCTCCCGGAACAACTCGAGGAGTTCGACGAGATTCTGTCCCGGGCGATCGCGATGCAGACCGAGCCGCTGGTGCGTGCGATCTACCGGTGCATGGTGAGGGAGCTGGACCGTGTCCGGAGCTGAAGCGGAGCGCTATTCCCGGCAAGTCCGTTTCGCCCCGATCGGCGCCGCCGGACAGGAAGCCATCGACCGCGCGTCGGTCGGCGTCGTCGGCCTCGGCGCCCTCGGCGGCGTCATGGCCGAGCAGCTTGCGCGCGCCGGCGTCGGCGCGCTGCGTCTGATCGACCGCGACCTGGTGGAGTTTTCGAACCTTCATCGGCAGACCCTGTACGACGAGAGCGACGCACGGCGGCGCCTGCCCAAGGCCGTGGCGGCCGAGCGGCGGTTGAAACGGATCAATTCGCGGACCGCGATCCAGGCGACCGTCGACGACCTCAACGGCTCGAACGTCGAGGGGTGGCTGGAAGGCCTGGACCTGGTCATGGACGGCCTCGACAACTTCGAGACCCGTTTCGTTCTGAACGACGCGTGCCGGAAGGCGCGGATTCCCTGGATCTATACCGCCGCCGTCGGGAGTTACGGGTTGGTCATGCCCGTCGTGCCCGACGGTCCCTGCCTGCGTTGCGTCGTCGGAAACATGCCGGCGGCCGGCTCATCGCCGACGTGCGACACGGCGGGCGTCATCGCACCGGCCACGGCGGCCCTCGCGTCCGTGGCCGTGGCCGCGGCGCTGCGGCGCCTGACGGGCCGGCTGGCGGGCGGAGATGTCCGCCTCGCTTCGATCGATGTCTGGTCGCTCCGGTTCCAGACGCTCCGTCCGGAGGCGGAATTGCGCCGGGCGTGCCCGCTCTGCGAGGGCGGGCGCTTCGACTACCTCCACACCGAGCCGGTGCGCGCGATCACGATGTGCGGCCGGAACGCGGTTCAGTTGATTCCCGGGTCGCGTTCGGAGTTGGACCTGGATACACTGGGCCGGTCTCTGGAGGTGTTCGGCCCCGTGGAATCCAACGAGTTCCTTTTGCGGTGCGCGGCGGAGGGTTTCGAGCTGACGCTGTTTCGCGACGGGCGGGCGATCGTCCGGGGAACGGAGGAACCGTCGGTGGCCCGGGCCGTCTACTCCCGGATGGTCGGTTCGTGACGTCGCCCGGGCAAGCGGCGGAGGCCACGCGATTCGACAGGCTTCGGCGCCGCGCCGGCATCGTTCTGGCGCCCGCGCTCTTCGTGTTGATCCTGTCGGCTCCGCTCGGCTCGCTGGACCCGGAGGCGCAACGTCTGGCCGCCGTGATGGCCGTGGTGATCACGCTGTGGGTCACCGAGGTCGTGCCGTTGCCGGTGACCGCGCTGCTGGGCCCCGCGCTGGCGGTCGTGCTCGGCGTGGCGCCGGCGCGCGAGGCGTTCGCCCCGTTCGCCGATCCGCTCATCTTCCTGTTCATCGGCAGCTTCATCATCGCCCAGGCCATCTTCGTCCACAGGTTGAACGAGAGGATCGCCTACGGCGTCATGTCGTGGCGCCTGATCGGCGCCCGCCCGGGGCGGATTCTGGCCGCGTACGCCGGCATCGCGGCGTTCATCTCCGCCTGGATGAGCAACACGGCGACCGCCGCCATGCTGCTGCCCGTCGGCCTGTCGCTGGTGGCGTTCATGGAGTCCGAGGGCGGCGTGTCCCCGCGTTACGGAATGGCGCTCATGCTGGCCATGGCTTACGGGTGCTCCGTGGGCGGGATGGCTACCATCGTGGGGACGCCGCCGAACGTGATCGCCGTCGGCATGGTGAACGAGTTTGTCGGTGTCCAGATCACGTTCGTCGAGTGGATGACGTTCGGCGTGCCGATCTCGTTGCTCCTGATGGTTTTTCTCGTCGTCTACATGAACCGGATCGGCGCTCGGGGCGTGGGCGAGGTGCCCGGCGCCGAGCGCATCATCGCGGAACGCAAGGCGGCCCTCGGGGACTGGAAGAGGGGCGAGAAGAACGTGCTGGCGGCGTTCCTGATCACGGTGACGCTGTGGATCGTGCCCGGCCTCCTGTCGCTCGTTCTCGGCGCCGGGCATCCCGTGGCCTCGACGGTTTCGGCGGCCGTCCCCATCTCGGTCGCGGCGATCGCAGGCGCGGCGCTCCTGTTCGTGATGCCGATCGATCGGCGCCGACGGTCGACGATCACCTGGTCGGAAGCGGCCCGGATCGATTGGGGAACGGTGCTCCTGTTCGGCGGGGGGCTGGCCCTGGGTCAGATGGCCTTCCGGACGGGACTGGCCGAGGCGCTGGGGACCGGCATCACGAGCACGCTCGGCGTGTCCTCGTTGGTGGCGCTCACGCTGACCTCGGCGGTGTTCGCGACGACCATGTCCGAGACCATGTCGAACACGGCGGCGGCCAACATCGCGATTCCCGTCGTGATCTCGATCGCGCAGGCCGCCGGCGTCAATCCCATCGCACCGGCGGTGGCGGCCAGCCTGGCGGCATGCGTGTCGGTGACCCTGCCGGTCTCGACGCCGCCCAACGCCATCGTGTACTCGAGCGGGAAAGTGCCCCTCACGAAGATGATTCGTTACGGGATCGTGATGGACCTGGTGGCGATCGTCGTCGTGCCGGCGGTGGTGCTGCTGTACTTCGGGGCTGTTTCGTCGTTCCTGGGTTGAGGTGTTTTTCGTCCGGCTTCGTCAACGCCGAGGTCGACTGAACGGGTCATTTTCTTGGACTGACGCCTCGGCGACCGCCTCGTTGTTCACCCGCGGCGAGGAACGCCGCGGGTACCGAGGAACACTTGGGGAGGTTTCCCGCGCCCTGTGACGTTGCGCCGTCACCGACGACAGCGAGAGACGTTCCCTCTTGGGGCGGGATGCCCGTCCGGGGCCCGGTTGACACCGATTTCGGCGAAGTGTAGAAAGGGGACCGATTCGGCCGCGTCAACCCGACCTCGAGGAGGAGACCGTCATGCCGCCTGTGGTGGCTGCGATCGCAGCCTTTGTCCTCTACTTCATCTTCCTTCGGTTCTACGCGCGTTTTCTGGGACACAGGATTTTCCGCCTCGACCCCGAGGCCGTCACGCCCGCGCACGCGATGAAAGACGGCGTCGACTACGTGCCCAGCCGGAAGGGCGTGCTCTTCGGTCACCACTTCGCGTCGATCGCCGGCCTGGCGCCGATGCTGGGCCCGGCGCTGGCCGTGATCTGGGGCTGGCTCCCCGCCATGATCTGGGTGGTCTTCGGGTCGGTCCTGATCGGCGCGGTGCACGACTTCAGCGCGCTCGTCGTCTCGATGCGCAACCGGGGGCTCAGCGTCGGGAAGATCGCGGAGAACCTCATCGGGAAGCGGGCCAAGGCGCTCTTCCTGCTGATCATCCTGTTCCTGATATGCCTCGTCATGGGCGTCTTCATCGGCACCGTGGCGGATCTGTTCACCGAGGTCTACTACCCGGAAGCCGTCTTCCCGACGTTCTTCCTGATGGCCGTGGCCATGGTCATCGGCTGGCTCGTCTACAAACGGTCGGCGAGCATCGGCCGGGCCACTCTGGTGGGGTTCGTTCTGCAGTTGACCTCGATCTACGTCGCGCTGAACATCGTCCAACCCGACGTCGGACGGAACTCGTGGATCCTGATCCTGCTGGTTTACGCCTTCGCCGCATCGGTCCTGCCGGTCTGGCTGCTGCTGCAGCCGCGGGACTACCTGAATTCGCTCCTCCTCTACCTGGGGCTGGGTTCCGCCTACATCGGGTTCTTCCTGCTGCGGCCGTCGTTCGTCGCCCCCGCCGTGGAGGTCAGCCCGGCCGGGGCCCCGCCGATCTTCCCGTTCGTGTTCATCATCATCGCCTGCGGCGCCGTGTCCGGATTCCACGGCCTGGTCTCGTCGGGAACCACGTCCAAGCAGATCAGCAAGGAAACCGACGCCGTCCCGGTGGGTTACGGCGCCATGATCGGCGAGTCGACGCTGGGGCTGCTGGCCGTGCTGGCCACCACCGCCGGGTTCGCGACGGTCGAATCCTGGCGGTCCCATTACGCGACCTGGGAGGCGGCCAGCCCCCTGGCGGCCACCATGCAGGCGTTCATCGACGGCGCGGCGATGTTCGTGAACCAACTGGGCGTTCCGATGGAAATAGCCCAGGCGTTCATTGCGCTCGTGGCCGTTTCGTTCGCGCTCACGACCGTGGACTCGGGAACACGGCTCCTGCGGTACAACATCGGCGAGATCGGCGACTCGCTGGGCCTGCCCGCGGTGGGGAATCGCTACGTGGCTTCGCTCCTGGCGGTCGGCTTCATCGCCTTCTTCGCGTTCTTCGAGGTCAACGGGCAGTCCGCCGGCGCCATCCTGTGGGCGCTGTTCGGAAGCACGAACCAGGTGCTGGCGGGCTTGACGCTCCTGACCGTCAGCGTGTACCTCCGCCAGAAGGGCTGGAACTACTGGTACACGTTCGTGCCGATGGTCTTCATGCTCGTGGTGACGATCGCCGCGATGGCGTACAACCTGAGGCTCTACGTCACCGAAGGCCAGGTGATACTCACCGTCGTCGGCGGGTGCATCTTCCTCCTGAGCATCTGGCTGGTGATCGAGGCCGTCATCCGGTTCAGCAAGGACACGCGGACGCTGCGGGAGATGGCCCTGGGCGAGCGCCGCTGACGGGAGCGTTCCGGACGCCGGCGGCGCTCACGCGCTGGGCGTGTAGACCGGTTCGGGGATGAAGATCGCTCCGGCGACCACGGTTGTCCAGAGGCCCTTCCTGTCGCCGACGGCCGCCCGCGTGATGCTCGTGCTGCGCACGATCTTGTTGGAGATGCGCCATATTTCCCGTTTCTCGTCCCAGCTCTTGTCGGGATCGAACTCCACGCCCTGCGTGGTGGCCAGCATCTCGGCGGCGAGGTCCTCGGCGTAGTCGCCGGCCACGTCCGCCTTCTCTCCGAACGAGTGATGCTCGGAAAGATACCCGTAGGCGTCGCGGTCGGTGGGTATCGCCACGCCGATCGAAGCGGCGATCTGCCGGTGCGGCTCGTTCGTGGCGTTCGTGCTGACCACGGAGAAGACGATCTGCCCCGCGTGCAGGTAACGGAGACCTTCGGCTCGGGACACGAGCTTGCAGTGCGGAGGGAAGATGCTGGAGACGTGAACGAGGTTGAAGGGCGCCAGCCCCGCGTCCCGCAGCGCCATCTCGAAGCTGGCCAACTTCTCCCGGTGCCTTCCCGCTCCCCGGGTGAGGAATATCTTCCTGGCGACGAACACTTTCGATGCACCTCCACGCGGCCCGCGGCCGGCGAAGAAACCGACCGACGCTAGCAGAATCCGGAGACCGCTGTCAATTTGACGGCGATTTCGCCGCGTGTTAACGTCGCGCCGCGTCGAGGAGAACGCGGATTGGGACGGCACAAGATCACCGTCGTCGGGGCGGGCAACGTCGGCGCCGCGGCCGCCCAGTATTGCGCCGAGAACGAGCTGGGAGACGTGGTTCTCCTCGATGTCGTCGAGGGCGTCGGGCGGGGAAAGGCGCTGGACCTGACCGAGGCCGCGCCGATCCGGGGCCACGACTCCAGGCTCACGGGCGCCCGCGGGTACGACGCGACGGCCGCATCCGACATCGTCGTGATCACGGCCGGCGTTCCCCGCAAGCCCGGAATGAGCCGGGACGACCTGCTCCGGACCAACCACGCCATCGTCCGAAGCGTGACCGAGCAGGTGGCGCGGCATTCCCCCGACAGCGTCCTGATCGTGGTGAGCAATCCGTTGGACGCGATGGTCCAGACGGCGTTTCGGGCCAGCGGCTTCCCGAAGAGCCGGGTCGTCGGGATGGCCGGCGTGCTGGACTCGGCCCGGTTTCGCGCCTTCATCGCGATGGAACTGGACGTCTCGGTCGAGAACGTGCACGCGTTCGTGATGGGTGGCCACGGCGACACCATGGTGCCCGTCCCGCGGTACTCCACGGTGGCCGGCGTCCCGATCACGGAGCTGCTGACCGCCGACGCCATCGACCGGCTCGTGAAGCGAACACGGGCCGGCGGCGCCGAGATCGTCGATCTGCTCGGCACCAGCGCCTGGTACGCCCCGGGCGCCGCGATTGCCGAAATGGTGCGAGCGATTCTTCTGGACAAGCGCCAGATCCTGCCGTGCGCCGCCTACCTGGAGGGAGAATACGGCATCAGCGGCCTGTACGTCGGGGTGCCGGCCAAACTGGGCCGGGACGGCGTTGAGGAAATCGTCCAGGTGGCGCTCACGCTGGACGAACGCGCGGCGCTCCACCGGTCCGCCGCGGCCGTCCGCGAACTCGTCGACATCATCGGGGTCTAGGAGCCTGTGGTGAAACCCCTGCTGCATTCGACCGGCGACGCATCCCGTCTGGACTGCGTTGCTCGTCGGTCACATATCGGGAATATGCTCCCTCCTCGCGCCTTGCCAGACGGGCGTCTCACCGGTCTCGGTGCGACGCGGGGTTTCACCACAGGCTCCTAGTGTCCGGTCTCGCGGATGCGTGGCCCGGCGCAGTCAAGTCCATGAAAAGGACTGTGGCAATTCCAATCGCGGCGAGGCGTCAGTCCGGAATCGAATGCACCTGATTGCAAGACACGACACTCGCGGGACGAGCCCGTGTCGGGCCCGCCGTCAGTGGGCGTGCCCGATCAGGGCCATCTCCGCGACGTCGGCGAGTCGGCCCGGGTCGGCCTTCCAGATGTCGCCGTCGCGTTCCATCCGGGCCTTGACGTCGATAGCGTAGGCCGCGACGAACCCCAACTTCTTGTCGGCGAGGAGCTGGGTCTGCAGATCCGGCAGAGACTGCCGCATGGCTTCCTCGTCGAGCGGGGGGCGTTCCCGGACCGCGAACACGATGGTCCGCCCGGCCACCGTGACCGGAGCGGCCGTCGTTCCGGCCGCGATCGAGAAGAGCGTGTTGTCCAGCTCCGCGGTCGATCCGAACTCGGGAAGCGAGCCCTCCCGCGCGAGCGGACCGCTGGCCACGACGTCGAGCCCGACGGCCGCCGCCGCTTCCTCGAGTGACGCGCCGTCGGCCACGAGCCGCTCGACGTCGCCCCGGGCCGCGGTGGCCAGATCGTCCGCCAACTGAACGCGCAGATCCTCGGATACGTCGTCGACCGCTTCCTCGTATGTCGCCGGCCGCGTTTCCTGAACCTCCCGGAGGATCGGGATCACGTGTCCGTTGGCCACCTCGACGGACCGCCCGACTTCGTCGACCTCGAGGGAGAAGATCTGGTTCTCCAGCGCGGCGGTGTCCGACAACCCGTTGTAGACGTCTCCCCGCGCCAGCAGATCCGTCTCGCGCACGTCCGCGCCGTACTCCTCGGCGACGGCGGCGACATCGGGGTTGCCTACGAGCGCCACCGCGACGGCCTGCGCCTGGGCGGCGGCGATGTCGGCGCCCTTTTCGAACCGGATGATCGATTCGACGCCGATCCGGACCTCGTCCACGGACTGGACGCGCTCCCGCTGGTTGTCATTGACGCGGATGACGTGTATCCCGAAGTCGGTTTCGACGGGATCGCTGACGGCGCCGCTGTCCAGCTCGAAGGCCGCGCGTTCGAACGCGGGCACCATTTCCCCCGGACCGAACGCCGGCAACTCGCCTCCGAACGGTGCGGACCCGGTGTCCTCCGAGTACTCGCGCGCCAACTCCGCGAAGTCCTCTCCGGAGCGGGCGCGCTCGGCGACTTCGGCCGCACGGTTCCGTATTTCCGCGATTTCTTCGGGCGACCGACCCTGAGTACGGAACAGGACGTGCTGCGCCGCGACACGCGGCTGGATCCGGTAGTCGTCGATGCGCTCGTTGTAGTAGGCGAGGATTTCGTCTTCAGTAACCTCGGCCTCGGCGCGAATACGTATCGTGTCGACGAAGACGTACTCCGCCCGCCGCATTTCCGGGACCGTGTAGCGCGCGGAGTTCTCCTCGTAGTATGCGCGCTGCTCCTCCTCGGTCGTTTCCACCCGCGATTCGAGGGCCGGACCGTCGACGACGAAGTAGTCGATGGCGACCTGCTCGTTGGCGTACCGGTACTCGGATTCCGCGTCTTCGAGCGACACCGTCATGGGATCGGTCAGGAGGGCGTAGAGTTTCTGGACACGCACGTCGTCGCGAATGCCTCGTTCGAAATCGGCCACGGTGAGGCCGTTGGCCGCCAACAGCTCCCGGTAACGGTCCAGGCCGATGAAGACCCCGTTTTCCTGCAGTTCCGGGATCCCGAGAATGGCGGCCTCGACCTCGCCGGGCGTGGCGTCCAGACCGTAACGTTCGGCCTCGGCGATCATCACGTACTGGTCGATCAGCGATTCCACGACTTGCGCGTCCAGTCCGAGCTGCAACAGGACGTCCAGCGTCAGCCCGGATCCCATCTGATCGACATAGGCGTGGAACGACTCCTGGAACTCGGCGGCCGTGATGTCCTGTCCGCCGACCCTGGCCACGTCGCCCCAGGCCAAGCCTCCGGTTCCCAGTTGCGCGGGGATCAGCGTTACCACCAGGGCTACGCTGAATACCGCGATCAGAACCACCCAAATCCATTTCCGGCGCCTGAAAAAGGCGAGCATAGACCCTCCAGAAACGGACGGCCGGACGCGGCCGTCCACCGCGAAACATGCTAACAGAACGGCTATTCACCGAGTAACCGTTTATCTTTTTGCGACCCGATCAGTTATCTTCTTTAGCGTCGGACCCGCGTTCCAGCCGGAAGGGCGCCGTGTCGTTCCGGCGTCACGCAAGAATGCCAGTGCAACTTTCCGCGATTGAGGCAACGAAGAACCGAAAATGAATTATCTGCGCTCTCTCATCAGCACCTTCTCGAACGATCTGGCCGTCGATCTTGGAACGGCCAACACGTTGGTCTTCGCGAAGGGACGCGGCATCGTCGTCAACGAGCCCTCGATCGTGGCCATCAACAAGTTGACGGATGGCGTCGAAGCCGTCGGCAAGGAAGCCAAGGAAATGCTGGGGCGCACGCCCGGCAACATCACGGCGATCCGGCCGATGAAGGACGGCGTCATCGCCGACTTCACGATCACCGAGCGCATGCTGACCTACTTCATCCAGAAAGCGCACGGGCGAAAGGCGCTGGTTCACCCCCGCGTCGTGATCGGCGTGCCCGCCGGCATCACGCAGGTCGAGAAACGCGCGGTTCAGGATTCGGCGCTGCGGGCCAAGGCGAGCGAGGTCCACCTGGTGGAGCAGGCGATGTCGGCCGCGATCGGCGCCGGTCTTCCGGTCACGGAGCCGGCGGGCAACATGGTCGTGGACATCGGCGGCGGAACGACGGAGATCGCCGTGATCTCGCTGTCGGGGGTCGTTTACAGCCTGTCGGTGAAGGTGGCGGGGAACGAGTTGGACGAGGCGATCATCCAGTATGTCAAACGGAAATACAACCTGCTGATCGGCGAACGGACCGCGGAACGCGTCAAGATCGAGATCGGTTCGGCGTACCCGCTCGACGAGAAGCTCAAGATGGAGATCAAGGGCCGCGATCTGATGGAAGGCGTGCCCAAGAGCGTTTCGATCTCGGACGCCGAGATCCGCGAGGCGCTCGACGAATGCGTCCGCACGCTGGTCGATTCGATCCGCAACGTCCTGGAGCGCACCCCGCCGGAACTGTCGTCGGACATCGCCGACCGGGGCATCGTGCTGGCGGGCGGCGGGGCGTTGATCCGCAATCTGGATGAGCGGATACGGAAGGAGACGGGGTTGCCGGTCACGCTGGCGGAGAACCCGCTCTCGGCTGTCGTCATGGGCACATCGAAGATGCTGAGCGATTTCGTGTTGCTCCGGAAGATAGCCATCCGCTGATCGCGTGGCCGGCCCCGGGAGTTGCCGATGGAGTCCAACAGGGCGACATGGCTGATTCTGTTCGCGGTGCTTCTCGGTCACGGCATGCTGGCGGCCGTTCCCACCGTGGGCCCGGGCCGGGCCGGCTGGGTGCGGACGTTCCTGCTTGACGTGCTGACGCCGATCGAGCGCGGGGTCGACGCGGCCGTCCATGGCGTCGGCGGCGTTTGGAGCGGCTACGTCGCTCTGCTCGACGCGCGGCGGGAGAACGAGGTCCTGCGCGACAGGCTCGCCGAGTTGGAGATTCAAATGGCCCGCGACAGGTCCGCCGTGCTCGAGGCTCGCCGACTCCGCGAGTTCTACGACCTGCCCGACCCGATCGCCGGAGGCCGCGTGGCGGCGCGCGTGATCGGGCGCGACGCGACGACGTCTCGCGAAACGCTGACCATCGACAAGGGGACGATGCACGGCCTGGAGGTGAACGCGTCGGTGGTGACGCCGGCGGGCCTCGTCGGGCGCGTGATCCATGCGGCCCACTGGTCGTCCACGGTCCAACTGATCTCGGATCCCGACAGCGCCGTCGCCGTGGTCGTGGACGAGAGCCGTGTTCCCGGAATCGTCGCCGGGCGGAGCGATCGGGCCCTGCGCCTCGAACACGTCGACGCGACCGGGGAGTTCCGTGTCGGAGACCGGCTCGTGACGTCGGGGACGGACGGCGTCTATCCGCGAGGCTTGCCGGTGGGCGCGGTTTCCGAGCTCGGTCCGATCGAGAACATGATGCAGACCGCCCGCGTCCGCCCGGCGGCCGACCTCGGACGGCTCGAAGAGGTCTTGGGCCTGGTCGATGCCGCGGCGACGGGCGTCGTCGCGGATCCTTCGCCGGACTAGTGTCGTGTCACCCAGGCTCACGACAGGAGATGAGGACGGCAAACGGGTCCCAGAAACGAGGGCGAGTTCGGACGTGACTCGGAAAACACCGGTGGCCCCCAGACCTACAAGTCATGGAATCCACGATGCGTGAGCCCCATCGGACCCGCGGCGTTCCTCGCCGCGGGCGGGCAACGACGCGGTAGCCGAGGCGAAAGTCCAGGAAAAAAAGACCGCTGAATCATGCGCACGAACACGTGTGACGCAACACTAGCCGCCGTATACCCGGGATCCGTACCGCGATGAATCGACCGGTTCCTCCGAACGCCGACGTCTGGCGGGTCCTCAAGCTCGCGTGGACACTGGTCGGGATAGTGCTGGCGCAGGGGATACTGACCCGGTACTTCCAGGTGTTCGCGTATTTCGATTTGCCCCTGGTCTATTGTGTGTATCATGGGTTCACACGGGCCAATCGCGGGGCCGCCATCGCCGTCGGCAGCGTACTGGGGGTACTCCAGGACTCCTTGTACGGTACGGCGCTCGGGACGAACGGTTTCGCCAAGACGGTGGTCTGTTTCATGGCGGCCTCGACGGGATCCAGGCTGGATGTGGATCAATGGGTCACGCGCGTTCTCGCCCTCTGGCTGGCGACGTTCTCGGACGTGTTGCTCAAGTTCCTCCTCGGCCTGGCGACGAGACCCGAAGACGTCACGTCGTATCCCGTGACGCCCGGAGCATGGATCCTCTCGGCGGCGTGCAACGTGGTGGCGGGCATGATCCTGTTCGGATACCTGGAGCGATCGGCTGATGATGCGGCGTGACGAGTTCGATCTGCTGAGTTCCCGGATCACGGTAATCCTCGGAGGCGTGCTCCTCGTCTTCGGAATCCTGGTGGTCGGGTTCTGGCGGACGCAGATCGGAAACGCCGTGTACTTCCGCCAGCTCGCCGAGGACAACCGGATCCGCGATATCCCTCTCACCGCGGAGCGCGGACGCATCTACGATCGCGAAAACCGCGTTCTGGCCGACAACGTGCCCGCCTGGAGCCTGTCGCTGATTCCCGAGAACAGCCTCAGGAGTCCCGAGGAGACCGTTGCGCTACTGGCGCCCGGCCTGGAGGTTGCTGAAAGCGAGTTGCTCGCCCGCGTCCGGGCGGCCGCCGCCCAGCCGGCGCATCGCGCCGTCCTGCTCCACGAAGACCTTTCCTTGTCCGAGATCAGCTACGTGCGGGCGCGCAAGTACGAGATTCCCGAGGTGAGTCTCGACTACACGCCGCGGCGCCGGTACGCCAACGGGGAGGTCGCGGCGCACGCCCTGGGTTATGTCGGCGAGATCACGCCCGAACAGTTGGACGGCGGCGAGTTCGACGGACGCCGGCCCGGGGATGTCGTGGGGCAGGTCGGGCTGGAACGCCAGTACGACGCGTTGCTCCAGGGCGCCCATGGCTTCCGCCGCGTCCTGGTCGACACGTTCCAGCGCGAGATGGGTCAGATCGGCGAGGCGCCGCCGCGGGCCGGTCGCGACCTGAAGACGACGATCGACCTGGATCTGCAACGCGCCGCCGAGGCGGCGTTGGGCGCGTCCAGGGGCGCCGTGGTCGCGCTGGCGCCGAGAACCGGCGAAGTGCGGGCCCTGGTCAGCCGTCCGGCTTTCGACCCGACGGCATTCTCGAGGGGAATCGCCGAGGACGAATGGAACGCCCTGACCGCCGATCCCGGGAAACCGTTTCAGAACCGGGCGGTCCAGAGCCGCTTTTCGCCGGGCTCGATCTTCAAGATCTTCATGACCGCGGCGGGCCTCGTGGAGGAGGTCGTCGACCTCGACGAGCATATCGCCTGCCATGGGCACGCCACCCTCTACGGGGAATCGTTCGCCTGCTGGAATACCGCGGGCCACGGTCCGTTGACTATCCGCGACGCGCTGATTCACTCCTGCAACGTGTTCTTCTACCTGGTGGGCGACCGCCTGGGAATCGATCGGATCTCGGAGCACGCCGTACGGATGGGGTTGGGACGTCGAACCGGAATCGACCTTCCGAACGAGAACCCGGGCCTGATTCCCTCGCGGCAGTGGAAGATGGACGTCCAGAGCGCTCCGTGGTACGCGGGCGAGACGCCCTCGGTGAGCATCGGTCAGGGCGCGGTGAGCGTCACACCGCTTCAACTGGCATGGTCCGTGGGCGGTGTGGCCATCGGCGGCGAGCTGGTCCCACCGCGGCTGGTGGCAGTGTCGGATGACCCGGTGAGCGGCGGCGAGACCCGGGCTCGCGAGAACTATCCCCTGGGAGAGGAGACGACCCGCGCCATACGCGACGCGCTGTGGGGCGTCGTGAATGCCGGCGGCACGGGGGCCGCCGTACGCATCGACGGCGTCGACATCGCGGGCAAGACCGGGACCGCTCAGGTCGTGGCGGCCGGCAACGCCGGGGACAATCCGGATCTCCAGCCTCACGGCTGGTTCGTCGGGTTCGCCCCCTTCGACGCGCCGGAGATCGCGTTGTCCGTGTTCGTCGAGAACGGCGGCGGCAGCAGCGCCGCGTTGCCGGCGGCGCGGCAGATTTTCCAGGCGTATTTCGACAAGAAGAACGAGGCGATCGGCGCCGCCGAAGCCGACCTCGAATGATCGAGCCGCCGTGATCGACGTCCTGACCAGCCGGCGATTCTGGCGAGACTTCGAGTGGTTCCTCCCGTCGGCCGCCCTCCTGTTGAGCACCATCGGGGTGCTCGAGATCTACAGCTCCACGCTCAGCCTGGAATCCAGCGGGTTCGCCACGCGGCAGATGGTCTGGGTCGGTATCGGCGCCGGCCTTCTTCTCGCGGTCGCGGCCGTCGACTATCGGGGCGTGTGCGGTCACGCGTACGCGATCTACGGCGTGTCCATGGCCGCGCTCCTGGCCGTGGGGTTGTTCGGCGTCGAGGTGTCGGGTTCCCGGAGCTGGTTCCAGGCGGGCGGGATCAGCATTCAACCGTCCGAGTTCGCGAAGCTGGCGGTGGCGATCGCGCTGGCCCGATATTTTTCCGGATTGCCGCGGCGTTACCTGACGCTGAAGCAGGTGCTCACGGCGGTCGGGATCGTGGTCCTGCCGATGGTGTTGATCGCGTTGCAACCCGACCTGGGAACCGCGCTCACCTACGTGCCGATCCTGGCGTTCGGACTGTTCGTACGGGGCGTGAGCCCGCGGGTCCTGTTGTTCGGAGGGCTCGTGCTCATCATGCTCCTTCCCCTGGGTTGGTACGCCCTCGAGGACTACCAGAAGGATCGGTTGATGACCTTCGTCCAGCGCGATGCGGATCCTCTCGGCAGCGGATACCAGATCCGTCAGTCCATGATCGCCATCGGTTCGGGCGGCCTGTGGGGCAGCGGGTTGTTCCAGGGAAGTCAGAACCAGTTGGGGTTCCTCCCGACGCGCCATACGGATTTCATCTTCTCCGTCGTGGCCGAGGAACTCGGCTTCGCGGGCGTGGTCGTCACGCTGACGCTGCTCTTCGCCCTGGTGTTGCGATCCTTGACGCTGGCCGCCCAGCCGCGCGACACGCTGGGCCTGTTCCTGGTCGTCTGTCTCACCGGAATGTTCGTGGGGCACATCGTGATCAACGTGGGCATGGTGATCGATTTGCTGCCGAGCACGGGGATCCCGCTGCCGTTCCTGAGCTACGGCGGATCGTCGACGGTGACCGCGTACCTGGCATTGGGTCTGGTGGTCAGCGTCCGGCGGTGCCGTTACGTGAACTAGCACCCCGCGATTCGTGTTATAGTTCCAGCCGCACCATAGACACAGTCAATCTGAGGTGATTCGGCTAACCCACGATGTGGCAGTGGGTTATGCGGCTTGTGGAAACGCCGGGACGAAGCGGTTCCGGCGGCCGCGTGCGCCGGTCGGGAATTTCCGGCGTACGCTCACGGATTGTTCCAAGTATTTTGCCCGTACGCCACGGCGTTAGAGTCGAGCGACTTGCGCGCGGCCTCGAACGAATCCCCGGCGCTGGTTCCCGGGGAGCGGTTCAAGCGTCCGGCCCCATGAGTGTTGGCCGGTTCCACGTGAAGTGACCGGCGCGGCCGGACAGGTTCGACGAAAGAGCCCGCAAGTCGGCTCCTCCGGGCCGGGAGTGGTTCCATGACATCGGCAGTGCGCGTTCGCGCGTTCGCGCCGCGAAGCATTCCTGTGCCGTGTCGGCGGCGGGCGCAGGACTGTTGATGCGCAAAGAACTGGTCATCTCTTCCATACCCCAAGAGACACGCGTCGCCGTCATCGAGGACGGCGACCTGGTCGAGTTCCTGATCGAACGCCGGCGCTCCCAGGGGATCGCCGGCAACATCTACAAGGGCCGCGTGACGAAGGTGCTGCCGGGCATGCAGTCCGCGTTCGTCGATATCGGGCTCGAACGCGACGCCTTCCTGTACGTCTCGGATTTCATCGATGACACCGACGAGTACGAGCGGATGGTATCGGGCGCCGAGGACGCGGCCCTGTCCGGGGACGCGCGCCGCGCGAACGGACGATCCCGCGCGCGCGGCCGGGATCGCAAGCCGCGCGAACCCGTCGAGCCTTCCGCGCAAGCGACGGTGTCCGGGCCTGACGCCGCGTCCGGACGCGCGGACGACGCGCCGGGAAAACCGGACGAGGCCCGACGACCGGATGCGACGGACCTTCCGGAAGCGCCCGATCGGGGGGGGCGCGTCGAGAGTCCGTCCCGGCCGCCGCGCGCCCCGGGCGGGCACTCGGATCGCAGCCCGGACCTGGATGGGGAACGGCGCAGCAGTCGCCGCGGCGACCGGCCGAAGAGCCGCACCCGGATTCCTTCATTCGAAACCCGATCCGAATCCCGTGCCGAGCCCCAGGTATCCGGCGAAGCCGGTGAGATTCCGGTTCTGCCGGGCGAGTCTCTGAAGAAGTACCGGGCCGGGGCGTCCCCGCTCGATGACGTCTCCGGGAAGGGTTCCGAATCGACAGCGCCAGTGTCGGACGCCGCGCCCGACGGACGGGCGGAGGCCGCGCCCGAGGGACGGGCGGAAGCCGCGCCGGCTGCGCCGGCGGAAGCCGCGCCCGCTGCGGCTTCCGACGACGAACCGTCCGGCGGCGTTGACGCTTTGGTGGAACGCCCCGCGGGTTCGTCGGACCCGCCACAGCCCGTCGTCGAGAATCCCGGACCGGACGAGGGGCCTCCGCCGGCCCCGGTCGAAGCCGAACCGGTTGACGACGCCACGGAGGCGGCGTCACCCGCCGGCGAGGACGCGGCCGGCGATGACCCGCCGGATGGAGAAGTCCGGCGGGCGCGAATCATCGATCGCGGCTCCAGCGGGGCGTTGACTCGAAAGGCGCCTTCGCGCACACGGCGGCGGGCGGGCGGATCCTCCGATTCGGACGACGCGGCCGGCGCAGCCCCGACCCCGACCATTTCCGATCTGCTCAAGGAAGGTCAGGAGATTCTGGTCCAGGTCTCCAAGGAGCCGCTGGGCAAGAAGGGGGCGAGAATCACGTCCCACGTCGCGCTTCCCGGGCGGTACCTGGTGTACATGCCGACCGTCGATCACGTCGGCGTATCGCGGAAGATCGCGTCCGGCGAGGAGCGCGCGCGGTTGCGCCGCGTGATCGCCGAGAACCGGCAGGACCTGCAGGGCGGTTTCATCGTGCGTACGGCGGCCGAGGGGCGCGACGAGGCGGAGTTCGTTCGAGACCTGCGTTTTCTGTCCGAGTTGTGGAAGGAGATCCGCGAACGGAGCGAGCGCGCGTCGGCGCCGGCGGCCATTCACAGCGATCTCGGCCTGGTCGAGCGCGTGCTTCGCGACCAGCTTTCGGATGACTTCAAGGCGATCCGGCTCGACAGCGAGATTGAGTACGCGAAGGTCCTGGACTTCGTCAGCAAGTTCCAGCCGTCTCTGGTCAATCGCGTCAAGTTGCACTTGAAGAACACGCCCATCTTCGAGGAATACGGACTGCAACAGGAAATCGACAAGGCCATGCGTTCGAAGGTATGGCTGAAGTCGGGCGGTTACATCGTCGTCAACCAGACGGAAGCGCTCGTCGCGATCGACGTCAACACCGGCAAGTTCGTCGGCAAGTCCAATCGCCTCGAAGACACGATCGTCCGGACCAACCTCGACGCGGTGCAAGAGATCGTCCGACAGCTCCGCTTGCGGAACCTGGGCGGGATCATCGTGGTCGACTTCATCGACATGGAGGAGCGCAAGAACCGCCAGCGCGTGATGCAGGCGCTGGAGGAGGCGCTCCAGAAGGACCGGTTCCCATCGAAAATTCTCCAGTTCAACGATTTCGGTCTGGTCGCGATAACGCGGAAACGCACGCACGCGTCGTTGGAACGCGTGCTGGGAACGCCGTGTCCGCGCTGCTCCGGTTCCGGTTACGTCAAGGCGATCGAGACGGTCTGTTACGAGATCCGCCAGGAGCTCCGAAAGATGCTGGGGCAGGTCGAAGGCGAGGAAGTGACGGTTCGCGTGGGTCCGGACGTGGCCAAGGCGTTGAAGGCCGCCGAGTTCGTGGACCTGACCGAGATCGAGGAGGAATCGCGGAAGGACATCCGCATCCAGAGCGATCCGACGCTGCCGGCCGAACGCTTCGACGTCTACGAGTGATGGGGCGTCATCCGCCGTGGCTGAAGGTGCGGTTGCCGGGCGGCGAGAACTTCCTGTCCGTTCGCCGGACGGTGCGGTCCGAGGGCCTGAACACGGTCTGCGAGGACGCCCGTTGCCCCAATATCGCCGAGTGCTGGGGCCGGCTCCGGACCGCCACGTTCATGATCCTCGGCGACGTCTGCACCCGAGCCTGCGCCTACTGCGCCGTCCGCTCAGGGCGGCCGGGATCCGTGGACACGGACGAGCCGCTCCGCGTGGCCCGCGCCGTCACGAGGCTGGGGCTGAAGCACGCCGTCGTGACCTCGGTGGACCGCGACGACCTGGCCGACGGCGGCGCCGGCGTATTCGCGGAGACGGTCCGCCACATTCGCCGCCTCGATCCCGGGGTCAAGATCGAGTTGCTGACACCCGACTTCCAGGGTTCCCGCGCGGCGCTCCGAATGGTCCTGGATTCCGGTCCCGACATCTTCTCTCACAACGTGGAGACGGTGGAACGGTTGTATCCGGACGTCCGTTTCAAGTCGGACTATCGCGTCGCCCTCGATCTCCTGAGCGCGGCCCGGCGCTCGGGCGCGGTCCCGTTCACGAAGACGGGCGTCATGATCGGGCTCGGTGAGGACCCGGACGAGATCGCGGACCTGATCCGTGACGTTGCCGACGCCGGCGTCGACATCCTGACCGTCGGCCAATACCTCCAGCCCACCCCCCGGCACGCGGCCATCCGGCGCTACTACACCCCGGAGGAGTTCGACGAACTGGCCGGGATCGGCCGCGCCGCCGGCATTCGCTGGGTCTTTTCCGGACCCCTGGTGCGCAGCTCCTACCATGCCGAAGACGTGTTCGACGACATGGTGAGGACCGGCGCGGGGGCCTGAGGCCGATGGGCTTCCTGGCCCGTGTGCTCGGTGTCCGACTCGATCCCCCGCCCGCGCCGACGACGGGTCGGGAGATTCACGTCGACGGCGGCGGGTTCGAAGCCCGGGTCGAGGCCGTCCTGGACGCCGTGCGCCCCGCGCTGCAGGCGGACGGCGGCGACATCGAGATCGTCGCGTTCGCCGGCCGTTCCGTCCGCGTGCGGCTCGTCGGCGCGTGCGTCGGCTGCCCCAGCGCGGCCCTGACGCTGCGCTTCGGAATCGAGAAGAAGCTGAAGGACGCCGTCCCCGGGTTCGAGGCGTTGATTCCGGAATAGCGGCTCGCGGCTTCCGGGCGTCAGAACTCGCGGCGCCCTTCCAGGGCCTTGCTCATCGTGACCGCGTCGGCGTAGTCGAGGTCGCCGCCGACGGGAAGGCCCATGGCCAGCCGCGTCACCCGCACCCCCAGAGGCTTGAGCACTTTCGACAGGTAGAGGGCCGTGGTCTCGCCTTCGACGTTCGGGTTGGTCGCCACGATGACTTCCTCCACGGCTCCTGCCTGGAGCCTGTCGATCAGGGGTTTAACGTTCAACTGCTCCGGCCCGATCCCCTTCAGGGGAGAGATCGCCCCCATCAGCACGTGATACCGGCCCTTGAACGCGTGGGTGTTCTCGATCGGAAGGATGTTGTGCGATTCCTCGACGATGCAGAGCAGCCGCTCGTCGCGGGCCGGGTGGACGCAGAACCGGCACGGATCGACGTCGGTGAGATTGCCGCAGACCGAACAGTGCCGGATGCGCGTCTTCATGTCCACGATCGCGCCGGCCATCTCCTCGGCCTCTTCCCGCTCCATCTTCAGGATGTGGAACGCCATCCGCTGCGCCGACTTGGCGCCGATCCCAGGCAGCTTCTTGAAGCTCTCGATGAGCCGGGCGACCGGTTCCGCGATCTCGCTCATGGATCGGCCTAAAGTCCGGGGAACTTGAGTCCCGCCGTCAGGCTTCCGAGCTGCCCCTGAACCGTTTCGTCGGCGCGACGCGCGGCCTCGTTGACCGCGGCCACGATCAGGTCCTGAAGCATGTCCCGGTCGTCGGCGGCGAGGATCTCCGGATCGATCTCGATTGTCAGAAGCCGCTTGGCGCCGTTCATGCGGACCGCGACCATGCCGCCGCCTGCACTGGCTTCGACCACGGTCTGCTCCATCTGTTTCTGCAGTTCTTCCTGCATCTTCTGGGCCTGCTGCATCATCTGTTGCATGTTCTTCATCGGGACGCTCCCTGGCTGGAGGATTCGTCGGACCCGCCGCTCGCCTCCGCTGCGTCGGAAGACCCGTCGGCGCTTTCGACGCGCGCGTCGGCGCTTTCGACGTCCGCGTCGGCGCTTTCAACGCGAATGATTTCGCCGCGGAACACGTCCAGGAAACCCTGGACCAGCGGTTGCGCGGCCACGGAGTCCCGCGTTGGATCGGGCGGGCCGTCCGGGCCGGTTTCCGGCGGTTCGGAACGGGCGGGGGGCGTCGCCTCGGGTTCCGCCGCCACCGCTACGGGATCGGGGCCGGCCCCCGGCGCGCGAAGGGCCGGCGCCGCCGGCCTCCCGGGCCGCTCTTCGAGTTGCGGCCGGGAGGCTGAGCCGCCTTTCATTTCTCGAATCAGGTCCTCGATGTCGCGAAGCTGTGCGACTTTCGCGAGCTTGACGCAACCCACCTCGAGGTGGAATCGGGGCTCGGCGGTCCACCGCAGGTCGTTCTCGAGCTTGAGCAGGACGTCGAAGAAACGCACCAGGTCCTGTTCCGAGAACGCTTCCGACTGCCTCGCGATCGCGTCGCGCTCCCCCGCGCTGCCGAGGATCGCGTCCCCGATTCCAACCCTGGCCAGCAGGAGGTCGCGGACTCGCGCGAGCAGCTCCCGCACGAACTGCTGGAGGTGGAGGCCCTGCTCGACCACGTCGCCGACCAGCTCGACCAGCGTCCGGGAGTCCCTTTGGATCAAGGCGTCCACCGCCCGGTCCAGGAACTCGGCCGGTACGAAACCCAGGACCTCGCGAACGTCGCGGTCTTCGATTTCCTGGCCTCCGAAAGCGATGACCTGGTCGAGCAGCGACTGCGCGTCGCGCATGCTGCCTTCCGCCGCCCGGACCACGTAGGACAGCGCGCCGTCCCCGATCGTCACGCCCTCGCGTCCGGCCACGCTCCGGAGGTGGTCGCGGATCTCGGCCGGCGGGATCGTGCGGAAGGCGAACTGCTGGCAGCGGGACAGGATCGTCGCCGGCAGCTTGTGACGCTCCGTCGTCGCCATGATGAACGCGATGTGCGGCGGGGGCTCCTCCAGCGTCTTCAGTAGCGCGTTGAAGGCGGACGTCGACAGCATGTGGACTTCGTCGATGATGAAGATCTTGAACCGGTCGCGGGACGGCGCGTACCGGGCGCTCTCCCTGAGTTCGCGGATGCTGTCGACGCCCGTGTTGGACGCCGCGTCGATTTCCAGGACGTCGATCGAGCCGCCGCCGGCGATCTCCGTGCACGAGGGGCAGCCGTTGCACGGCTCCGGCGTGGGGCCCGACTCGCAGTTCAGGGCCTTGGCCAGCAGCCGCGCGGTCGTGGTCTTGCCCACGCCGCGCGGTCCGCTGAACAGGTACGCGTGGCCGATCCGGTCCATCCGGATGGCGTTTTGCAGGGTCTGGACGATGGGATCCTGGCCGACGACCTCCTGAAACGCCTGCGGCCGGAACTTGCGTGCGATGACCTGGTATTTCATGCGGACGGGGCCCGGACCGAGGGCCAGGCTCGCGGGGGACACTGCATCACATCGGGGAACCCGCTACCGTTGCTTCCTTCCGGACCTGGCGGGGTTCGCGGGCGCCGATTGCGCAGCCCCCCGGAGCCTGACAAGCGGACCGGGCGGGCGCCGATCACGGGCCCGCAGCCGTCCGTCGGGATCTTTCGGTTCTGTAGGGATCAGCGATGCGCGGAGCGCCCGGCTCGTTGCGGACCGTGGCCGTTCCCCAGCCCCGGCGTGATCATAGCACACGTCCCGGCGACCGGAGGTCGGGCGGGCGTCACTCCCCGGGAGCCTCCCCCGGCTCGATGGGGTGCAGGCTTCGGATCAAGTCGATGAGTACGGCCATGGTCAGACCGAAAAGGATGAGGCCGTTGGCCGCCAGCAGCGCGGACGCCAGACGAAACGGCTCGTCCAGCACGACGTCGCCGAAACCCAGCGTCGTGAACGAAACCAGCGAGAAGTAGAACGCGGTTTCCAGGTCGCCGACCGCGCCGTGCCACCAGAAGTAGAGGGTCCAGCACCAGACCGACAGCGTCATGCTCGCGATCAACCAGAGCGACAGGACGCAGAGCGATCCGGCCAGTTTCGGAATGAGCGGCGGACGCCGGAGCCACGTTTCGCGTCGGCGGACTTCCCACACCGCGACCGCTATGAACCCGGCATGGATCGCGATGCTCAACATCGTCATCGACGATCCCAAGATCAATTGGCGGATCATGTCACGGAGCCTTCGTCACGGCTTGCGGCCGACCCGGGCACGAGCAGGGTCAGCGCGTCCGGGACGATCTCGACGGTGCAGGGCAGCCGGCCGGCAAGCTCGCCATCCACCTGGAACATCACGTCTCCGGTCGCGTGCTCGATCCGTTCGCAGTGAACTTCGCGGGCCGGGAAGCAGATGACGTCCTCCAACCGTTGCAAGCATCCGATCAGCAGCGCCGATGCATAAAGAAAGTAACGCAAGCGATTTCGCGGGCGAAAGCAATACACGACGAAGTTCTCCGAGAACATGTCCGCTTCGCGGACCATGCGGAGCGTCCCGTAATAGGTCGACTTGCTGATGCACGCGAACGTTGCCTCGATCCGCCGGTCGGCGGTCGAGACCATGAACGCCGCCGGCGTCTCGAACATGGCCTGCCGGATCGCTTCGAGCACATAACTTGCGATCCCCAGCCGGTGCTTCCATCCCGGTTCCAGTTTCCGAATCACCTGCGCGTCGAGCCCGACGCCGGCCATCAGCAGGAAGTAACGGTTTCCGGCCAGCCCCAACGCCAGACGCCGGGGCGTGGACGAGGGAATGGCGCGCGCGGCCGCCCCGATCCTTCTCGGGAGCCTCAACTCGCGGGCCAGAACGTTGGCCGTACCGGCTGGGAGCACGGCCATCGGGACGCGCGATCGCGCCATGCCGCAGACCACCTCGTTGACGGTGCCGTCCCCCCCGCAGACCACGATCAGGTCCGCTCCTTGCCGGACGGCGTGTCGTGCCAGTTCGGTCGCCGTGCCGGGGCCGGTCGTGGGCAAGAGGGTCACCGCCATGCCGCAACGCTCCAACTCGCGCGTCGAGCGGGCGACCTGCCTCGGGCCGCGCCCGCGCCACCAACCCGCCGTCGGGTTGTGGATCAGGAACACTTTCGCGTAGCGGCTGGAGGAAGCGGGTCGTTCGGTGGAAAGGAGCCTCAAGGCGAATTACGGCGTCTCTGTCTCGGCAGACTCACGCTGCCGAGCATCGCGAACCCGTCACAGACGGAGAGAGTGGGATTCGAACCCACGGTGGAGTTACCCCCACACACGCTTTCCAAGTGTGCTCCTTCGGCCTCTCGGACATCGCTCCGGATCGCCGGGAACGCATGGGGAAGATCCCCAAGGGAACTCCACGACGATTTTATGCCGCGGGTCGGGGAACCGCAACCTCGGTGCGGGGGACTTGCGATCGAGAGGCTTATTGTTATCAACTATTTGGAGGCTCTTTTTATTTGGACGGGAGACGCGCGTGGCCAAGAAGACTGTCTACATCGAAACGTCGGTCGTGTCCTACCTCACGGCCCGGCCGACGGCCGACCTGCTGGCCGCCGCTTGCCAGAAAATCACTCTCGACTGGTGGGAGACGCGGAGGATCGGATTCGATCTCTTTACGTCCGAGATCACGATGCAGGAGGCCGGCAGGGGGGATGCGGAGGCGCGGGCGAGGCGCTTGGCGGCTTTGGCCGGTATTCCACTCTTGCCGATCACGGATGCAGTCGGACCGTTGGCTACCGCTCTTGTGGGAGGTGGGGCGCTTCCACAGCGGGCCGTGAACGACGCGCTTCACGTCGCCGTTGCAGCGGTGCACGGAGTAGACTACTTGCTGACCTGGAACTACCGGCATCTTGACAACGCCGAAACGAAGCCGGCCATCCGAGACACCTGCGCCCGCCACGGGCACGCGAGTCCGGAGATCTGCACGCCTCAGGAACTGATGGGAGGAACGGAAGATGGCGGATGAAGTGATCGAGGAACTGTGGCGTATCAAGGACGCCATGGCCCAGGAGCACGGATACGACATAGTGCGGCTCGCAGCCTATCTGCAGGGCAGTCAAGGTGAAGAGGGACACCGAATCGTAGACCTCGGCGCGTTGCGGAAAGCCGGGGAACGAGGAGCATCGGCGAGCAGTGGCCCATAAATTGTCCGGGGACGGTTGCCACCTGCATGATCATCCCGTCCAAACGGTACCGGGACAGTACCCGTTTTTCCGCGGAGGTGGTTGCCGCCAACGGGTGCGAACGGGATGCAAACAATAGGGGTTAAAATGTGGGCTATCTACTCATCTGTTATTCACAAAATATTGTAAATAATAGAGTTACATCCGACATAGAACGGAGAGAGTGGGATTCGAACCCACGGTGGAGTTACCCCCACACACGCTTTCCAAGCGTGCTCCTTCGGCCTCTCGGACATCTCTCCGGATCGCCGCAAACGCAAGGCGGGAGCTCGTTCGGCGGGCTCCGCCACGATTGTATGCCGCGGGTCGGGCAACCGCAACCGCGGTGTGCGGGGCGTTCGACAGGCAGGTCGCGCGTTGAAGAGATATATTCCAGGACTGAGGCCTCGCTCCACCACGTCCATGGCTATGCCATGGGCGCGTTGACCACCCGCGGCGAGGGACGCCGCGGGTCCGATGGGGATTGAGGGAACGTTTCGCGTGCCCACCGCGTCGTGGCATCGCCCTGGACCTTCCGACGCCAAGACCGGCGCCGAGTGTTTGGCCGCGAACTTCCGGAACTCCCCGGCCGTAGTCTCGACGTTCCTCGCCGCGACCCCGGTACAGCGTCGGAAAGTCCCGACGTGCAGACCGGCTGGTATAATGCCGGCAGCCGGAGAATGAAGAAGACCATCCCCATCGGCGACGGCGTCGCCGACCTCTTCGGAACGCACGACGGCAACGTCAAGTACATGGAGTCCCTGCTCGGCGTCGAGGTGGGCCTCGGCGAGCAGGATCTGACCGTCGAGGGCGAGGACGCGCGCGTTGCGCTCGCCGAGCGCCTGATCGCCGACTACGCGGCGCTGCGCACCGAAGGCGTCCGGCTCTCGGACCAGGATCTGAAGTCGGTCATACGGATCGTTTCCGAGGACAATTCACTCACCCTGCGTGAGGTCGTCGAACATCCGCGCAAGGTCCCGGTGGGCAAGCGCACCGTGTCTCCGAAGACGCTGGGCCAGAAGCTGTACATGGACGCGATCGACCGCTACGACATGGTCTTCGGAATCGGTCCTGCGGGCACGGGCAAGACCTACCTCGCCGTCGCGATGGCCGTTCGCGACCTGCTGGACAAGCGCGTGCGGCGGATCGTGCTTACGCGGCCGGCGGTCGAAGCCGGCGAGCGACTGGGGTTCTTGCCCGGCACGCTCGAGGAGAAGGTCGATCCCTACCTGAGGCCGCTCTACGACGCGCTGCACGACATGCTGGACCAGGATCGCGTCGAGCGGTTCCTCGAACGGCGGGTGATCGAAATCGCGCCGATCGCGTTCATGCGCGGCCGGACCCTGAACGACGCGTTCGTCATCCTGGACGAGGCCCAGAACACGACGTCCGAGCAGATGAAAATGTTCCTGACCCGGATCGGCTACTCGTCGAGGACCGTGATCAACGGCGACGTCACCCAGGTCGACCTGCCGTTCGGGAAGCGGTCGGGACTGGTCGAAGCGCACGAGGTCCTTTCGGGCGTTGACGGGATCGGCTTCGTCGCCCTCGACGAACGCGACGTCGTCCGGCATCCGCTGGTCTCCCGAATCGTGCGCGCCTACGGGGCGTATTCGGCGGAGAAACCGGAGCAGGGTTCCCTGGGCTTCCCCGCGCCGGAGGCCGGTCGCACGCCGCCGGGCGCGCTCGAAGCGCGCTGAATGGCCGCCGGCTCTCGAAATCGCGCCGGGCCGCACGACGGGTCCCCGGCGTCCGCGCCGTACGCGCTGCTCAACCGCCAACGCATGCACCGTGTCGATCGCGGCCGCATTCTCGGCTTCCTGGACCGTCTGACCTCGCACCTGGAGACCGACCGTCCGTTCACGGTCGTGCTGGTCAGCGACTCCGTCATCGAACGTTACAACCGGCGATACCGGGGGGTCCGGGCGCCGACCGACGTGCTGTCGTTCACGGGCGGGGACGACTATCTCGGCGATATTCTCATCTCCACGGAAACGGCATATAATCAGGCCCGTCGGTCGGCGGCGCTGAGTCTGGACACCAACGTGGAACGGCTCGCGTTGCATGGTCTGTTGCACCTGATGGGCTACGATCACGAAACCGACGACGGCGAGATGCGGGCCCTGGAGATTCGCCTGCGCCGCAAGCTCCGATGCTGATCGAGCTTCCCGTCGTTCTCACCCTGGTCCTGGTCGGGGGACTCGTGGTGATGTCCGTCCTGGACTTCGCCCTCGCCAACGTGGGCAAGATCGCCCTGCGACGCATCGTCGAGAATCCCGGGCCGGGCCGCCGCGCGTTCGTCCTGTCCGCGCTCGAAGACCCGGCCGGAGCGCTGATGGCGGTCCACATCGCCATCCAGACGCTGCTGATCGCGTTGGCCGTTCTGCTCAGCGGCACGGCGATTGCGCTGGGTCTTCCCTATGTCGCGGCGCTGCCGGCCGCGGCGGGCGTGACCTTGATCCTGGTCCTGGCCTTCCGTCAGTTCATCCCGCGCGCAATCGCCCACCGGGGTCCGGAAGCCATCGTCACCCGGTTGGCGCCTCTGCTCGCCCTGTCCTACTACGTGTTTCGGCCACTGGTCCGGGTGATGACCGCCACCCTGAACCGGTTCCGTCACTGGGAGACGGTCGAGGAGGACGAGGAAGAGGAGGCGTCGGAGGAGGAGATCCGGGCCTTCATCGACGTGGGCCAGGAGGAGGGCATTCTCGAACAGGACGAAGGCGAGATGATCCAGTCCGTGGTGGAGTTCGGCGACAAGCGTGCGCTGGAGGTCATGACGCCGCGCACGCAGATCGTGGCGGCCGACGTCTCCTGGAGCGTGGAGCGCGCGGTGAACCTGGTGGTGGCGCGTCGCCACTCGCGGATTCCGGTCTATCGCGACCAGCTCGACAACGTCGAGGGCGTCATCCATGAACGCGATCTTCTGGCGGCCACGCAGGCCGGCGAGCCGCCCGGGAACCTGCGGCCGCTCCTGAGCCCGGCCCACTTCGTGCCCGAGACCAAGCCCGTCGACGATCTGCTCGAGGAGATGAGAGGGCAGGCCCGGCAACTCGTCCTGGTGGTCGACGAATACGGAGGCATCTCGGGGCTGATCACCATCGAGGATCTCGTCGAGGAGATCGTCGGGGAGATCGACGACGGTCCCGAGTCCACCGCGGAGACGCTGCGCGACGAGGGCTCGGGGCGTTACGTCGTTCCCGGCGGCCTCGAGCTCGATGCGATGGAGGCCAAGTTGGGCGTCGACGTGTTCCCGTCGACCGAGTGCACGACGGTCGGCGGCGCGGTCGTCGAGCTGTTCGGCCGCCTGCCCTCGCCGGGCGAGCGGATCCGGAATAAAGGGTTCGCGATCGAGGTGATCGAGGCGGACCGCAAACGGGTCCGGAGCGTGAGGATCCGAACGCTGGCTCGGAAGGCCGGGGCGCGCTGATGTCCGCGGACGCGGCCGCGAATCCGGCGGCGAGCCGAAAATCCGGTTTCGTGACCATCGCCGGGCGCCCCAACGCGGGCAAGTCCACGTTGTTGAACCGGATGGTCGGACGCAAGGTCTCGATCGTCGCGCCCCGTGCCCAGACGACGCGGACGGCCCTGCACGGCATCGCCTCCGACGACCGTGGCCAGATCGTCTTCCTGGACACGCCGGGCATCCACCGGCCGCTCCACAAGATGAACGAGCGCATGATGCGCACCGTGCGCGAGTCGCTGGAACGCGTCGACGTGGCGATGCTCATGGTCGACGCCTCGGCGCCGGGCGGGAGCGGCGAGAGGTTCGCGCTGGAGATGATCGCCGGCGTCCGGTCCCGTCGGTTCCTGTTGCTCAACAAGATCGACCGGATCGCGAAGCCGGCGCTGCTGCCGATGATCGAGCGGTACCGGACCGCCTGCGAGTTCGACGAGATCGTTCCGGTCTCCGCGCTGAAGGGCGACGGCGTGGACGAGTTGCGGCGTCTGATCTACCGGTATCTGCCCGACGGTCCCATGTACTATCCGCCCGACCAGATCAGCGACCGGCCCGAGCGGTTCCTGGCCGCGGAGATCGTCCGCGAGAAGCTGATTCTGGAAACGCGGCAGGAGCTGCCCCACGCGACGGCCGTCGTGATCGACCGGTTCGAGGAGGGCGAGGACCCGGTCCGGATCCACGCGTCGATCTACGTCGAGCGGGATTCGCAGAAGGCCATCGTCATCGGACGGGGCGGCGCGCTCCTGAAGCGGGCGGGCACCGCCGCGCGCCGGGACATCGAGGCCCTGCTCGACCGGCGTGCGCACCTGGAGCTTCACGTCAAGGTGCGCCGCAAGTGGCGCGACGACGACCGGATTCTCGAGACGCTGGGAATCTGACGCGGTACGCCCGCGGGACGTCAACGTTGACTCCCGTCGCGGGTTCTAGTAACTACAGCCTGAACGGGAGGCAACGATGAGCCGGGCATTTCATGTGACGCTGACCCTTGTCGCAGCGGTTTCCGTTTCCACGGGCGCTGCAGCGCAGACCCCTATCGGCGGCTCGCTGGGAGCGCGGTTGGCCGGGGAGAGCAACTACACCGCGCCCAGGACGCCGTGGGGCGACCCCGACCTGCAGGGGACCTTCACCAGCGACGATTCGCTCAACGTGCCGACCCAGCGGCCCGAGGAATTCGGAGAACGATTGTTCCTGACCGCGGAAGAGTACGGCGAGCGCGTCGCCCAGCAGACGGCCCGGGCCGAGAGCCTCTTCGGCGAGGAATTCCAGCCCGAGGACGCCCGGATCGGCATCAATCCTCCGGGACACTGGCTCGAGCTGGGCGACGAGTTCTCGCGTCAGACCTCGCTCGTCATCGATCCCCCCGACGGACGCATTCCCGAGATGACGCCCGAGGGCCGCGAACGGCGCGCGCTGGGCGCCTTCAACGTCGATTCGGTGGGCTCCTGGGAGGAGTTCACGCTCTACATCCGCTGCATCACGCGGGGCGTGACCGGTTCCATCTGGCCCGTGATCTACGGCAACGGCACGCGCATCATCCAGGGACCCGGCTTCGTGGGCATCCAGAACGAGATGGTGCACGAAGCCCGGGTGATTCCGCTGGACGACACGCCCCACGTCGGCGAGGACATCCGCATGTACATGGGCGATTCGCGCGGGCGCTGGGACGGCGACACGCTGGTCGTGGAGACCCGGAACCTGACGGATCGAACCGGCGTCCAGGTCAACGGCGGCGGCAACCGCCACACCGAAGACATGGTCCTGACCGAGCGTTTCACGCGCATCGGTCCCGACCGGCTCTACTACGAGGCCACCTTCAACGACCCGAACACGTGGACCGCGCCCTGGACCGTCGGGTTCCCCATCGTCGAGAAGCCCACGTACGACGTCTTCGAGTACGCGTGCCACGAGGGCAACAACGCCATGTTCAACATGCTGAGCGGCGCCCGGGCCGACGAGGCGGCGTCCGACAACCCCTAGTCGCCGCCGTCGACACGCGCACGTACGGCTCCTAACGGGGTTCGGCAGGCGTGTTAGAATGCGGCCGCTCGTTTCCGAAGGCCCTTCGGTTGCTGGGAGCACCCACAATGAAGGACTGGATCCCCGTCGCAACGGTCGGCCTGGGTCTGGCCGGACTGATGCTGGCCTTGCACGCGCAGACGCAAGGCCAGTTCGCCGATGTTCGATCGGACATCGCACAACTCGACGAACGCTTGACCGCGAGGATCGAGTCGTTGGACCAACGGGTCTACGAGTTGAACGAACGCCTGACGCGCGTCGAAACACGCGTGCTCGAGGCCGTTCAGCCGTAACCGCACTCTCCTTGCGCCGACCGCGCGCCATGGTTCCGCCCGCGTGCCGATACCTGCGTGTGGATGCCGTGCGGCGATGATGGAATGTCGACGCTCGTTTCCGAAGGCCCTTCGGATCGGTGGGAACACCCAAGATGAAGGATCGGATCCCTGTCGTCACGGTCGGCCTGGGTCTGGCCGGCCTGATCCTCGCCTTGCACACGCAGACGCGGTCGCAGATCGAACGACTCGACGTTCGCCTGGCCACGCGAATCGAGACGCTCGATGAACGAATCTACGAATTGAACGGGCGTGTCTACGAGTTGAACGAGCGCCTGACGCGCGTGGAGACCCGCATCATCGAGGCCGTCCAGCCATAGCCGGTTTCTTCCCGTTCGGTAGTTCCGCCACGACCCTGCCGGCCGGGACGCGGGTGCGGCCGGATCGCAACCGCGCGTGGGCTACAATCCTACGAACGCTCCACGCAACCCGGAGGCCGATACGATGCGCCGACTCGTCCCTGCCTGTTTCGTTTCGATTCTCGCCGCGCTGGCCGTGTGCACCGCGCGCGCCGACGACAACGTCGTTCCCGGCGAATTCTTCGTCGAGCCGCCGACGCTGATCTCGCTGGGGTTCGAGTGGTCGATCGCGGGCGACGATGACCGCGACGCCGTCGTCACCGTCGAGTATCGGAAAGCCGGCGACGCCGAATGGATGGAGGGACTCCCGCTGCTGCGCATCGGTGGTGAGCGCATCAACGAGAACGCCCTGCAATACGTCACGCCGCACATGTTCGCCGGCAGCGTTTTCGAGCTGGAGCCGGACACGGAATACGAGTGCCGGTTCGTCATGACCGATCCCGACGGCGTGGACGGCGACGCGGAACGGATCGTCACCGCGCGCACGCGCCCGGAGCCGGTCCCGTTCGAGGGCGGCAACGTCTACCATGTCTATCCGCCGGGATACGAGGGTCCGCGCGAGGAGCCGGCCTTCACCGGTCTGCTCGCCGCCTACTACACGGGGTCGTCGGGCTCGGACAACTTCAACACGTACCCGCCCAGGGTGCGGCCGGGAGACACGATCCTGGTGCACGCCGGCGTTTACCGCGACGACCGGTACAGCTACGGCGGCGGCCTCGGCACGATTTCCAGCGGCACCTACTTCCTGACCGCGCGCGGAACCGCGGACCGGCCGATCGCGATCCGGGCCGCGGGCGACGGGGACGTCGTCTTCGACGGCGACGGCGCCTACAACCTTTTCAACGTCATGGCCGCCGACTACAACTACTTCGAGGGGTTGACGATCCGGAACACGGAGCTGGCGTTCCAGGCGGGCCTCAAGAACATCGCCGGATCGGTCGGCCTGACGCTCAAGAACAACCGCTTCGAGGACGTTGGACGCGGCGTCTACACCGACTGGTCGGGCTCCAGGGACTACTACATCGCCGACAACGTGTTCATCGGACGTTTCGCCGCGGACCGGCTCATGGGTTTCACCGGGGCGGCGTGGCAACCGTTCAACGCCGAGTCGGGTCCGCCGGAACTGGTTTCCGAGTACGCCGTCAAGGTCTACGGCTCCGGCCACGTGGTGGCGCACAACTACGTGACGCGCTTCCACGACGGCATCGACGTGGCGACCTACGGCAACCCCGACGGGACGCCGGACCCGATCCGGGACCGGATGCCGGTCTCGATCGATTTCTACGGGAACGACATCACGCTGGTGGAGGACAACTGCATCGAGTCGGACGGCGGCGCCCACAACATCCGGATCTTCAGGAACCGCTGCTTCAACCACGGTCACCGCGCCTTGAGCGTGCAGCCGATGTTCGGCGGTCCCGTCTACTTCATGCGCAACGTCGTCTATCACGCTCCCGAGGGCGGCGCCGTCAAGTTCACCGCGTCCTCGTCCGGCATCGTCGTCTACCACAACACGTTCATCGCGCCCGTCAAGCCGATGCTGCTCGCCGCGTCGAACGTGCACTACCGGAACAACCTGATCCTCGGGCGGAGCGGTTCTCCGGAGATCTTCGCCGTCGAGACCAACACCAACTACTCGAGCTCCGACTACAACGGCTTCCGGCCGAACCCGGGCGGGGAGTTCGCTTTCGAGTGGAGCACCCCGCCGTTTTCGCTGACGTCGCGGTTCCCGGGAGAGGCGGGATCGGCCACCGAGCGCGCGCCGCTGTCCACGCGGGCGCAGGCGCAGTTGGAGGCGGCCGCGCGCGACGTCCGGCGGTTTCCGACGCTGGAGGCCTACAGCGCCGCCACCGGACAGGACGGCAACAGCGTGATCGTCGACTACGACGTCTTCCAGGACGTCGCGCCGCCAGGCGAGGACCCGCGTACCGTGTACGACGCGGCGGACTTCGATTTCCGGCTGCGCGAGGGCTCGGCCGCGGTGGACGCGGGCGTCCGCCTGCCCGGGATCAACGACGACGCCCCCGGGCAGGGGCCCGATCTGGGCGCCTACGAACGCGGCCGCCCTGTTCCGCGATACGGTCCGCGTCCGGTACGAAATTGACTTCGATCGGGCCGGTATATACGATCCTGAAGTTACGCGAACACGATTCGCTTCATGTGTGGGAGGAGGTTTCGATGCGCCGACGGTTTCCGATGTCGATGATCGCGGCCGCCGCGTGTTTCAGCTTCGCGTGGACCGCTTCCGTTGCGGCCCAGACGATCGCGGACGCGGACTGGACGCCGCCGCGGACGCCGTGGGGCGATCCCGACATTTCCGGCCGCTTCACGAACCAGAGCGAGAACGGGACGCCGATGGAACGCCCCGACCAGTTCGACGGCCTCAGCCTCGAGGACGTACCCGAAGAGGAACTGTCCGCGATCAAGCAGGCGGCCCAGGACCGGACGATCGAGCGTTTCGCGGGCCCCCTCCACGCGCCCAGCGGGTGGTGGCAGCCGGGTCTCGACACGGTGAACGGCAGCCAGGCGTGGCTGGTCGTCGACCCGCCCGACGGCCGGATACCCCCGTTGACGCCGGCGGCGGAAGACCGGATCGAGGCGCGCGCCGAGGCCCGGCGGCTGAGCGGACGCGGTCCGGCCGACTCCTGGACGGACCGCAGCCTCTACGACCGGTGCATCACGCGCGGCCTGCCCGGTTCGATGATGCCCGCCATCTACGGGAACTCGTACCAGATCTTCCAGGCGCCGGGCTACGTGGGGATCACGTACGAGATGGTGCACGAAGCGCGCATCATTCCGCTGGACGGATCCGGCCACGTGGGTTCGGACATCACCGCGTACATGGGCGACGCCATCGGCCGGTGGGAGGGCGACACGCTGGTCGTGGAGACGAGGAATTTCAGGGACGGCGCCACCTACCGGAACACGAACGCCGAAACGCTCACGATTACGGAGCGGTTCACGCGCATCGCCCCGGACCGGATCCAGTGGGTCGTGACGATGGACGACCCGGAGACATGGGGACAACCCTGGACGTTCACCATGCCGCTGACGACCGACACGACGCATCCGACCCCGGAGTATTCCTGCCACGAGGGCAACTACGGGTTGATGAATATCCTGAGCGCCGCCCGCGCGCGGGAAGCGGCCGAAGCCGCCGCGGACGACTAGGGGGGATTCGATGCGACGCCACCTGACGATTCCGGTTCTGTTCGTCCTGCTCGCCGTTGCGGCGCCGGTCGGGGCCCACCATGCCTTCTCCGCGGAGTTCGACATCGAGAAGCCCGTGAGCCTGGAGGGCACGATCACCCGGATGGACTGGATCAACCCGCACGCCTGGATTCACCTGGACGTTGCAAGATCCGACGGCACCGTCGAGGCATGGATGATCGAGCTGGGTCCGCCCAACTCGCTGATCAAGCGCGGGTGGACGCGCGACTCGGTGCCTCCGGGAATACAGGTGCGCGTCAACGGCCACCAGGCCATCGACGGCGCCTTGCGCGCCAACGGCGGCGAGATCACGCTGCCGGATGGGTCGATGCTCTTCGCGGGCGGTTCGAGCCCCAACGATCCCGAGAATCAATAGGGCGCGGGCGGTTCGCGTCGAATATGGAACGTCCACGTTGGTTCGCGTTGTCGATGGGCGGTCTGGCCGCGTCCGTGGTCCTGATCGGCGTCCTGGCGGGCGTCCGCCTGATCAGCGCCCAGGACCGGCTCGTCGAGCCGCAATCGGGATCCGTGTTCTCGCCGGCCCACGCCACGTTCCGCGACGCGTTGGCCCACTTCCTCGGCTGGCGTCGGGAACCCGTGCAGCCGATCCCGTTTCCGCACCGGACCCACTTCGAGGAAGCCTTCCTGGAATGCACGTACTGCCACGACGGTGCGGCGCGCGGTCCCGTCGCGCGAATTCCGAGCGTCGTGGTCTGCATGGACTGCCACTTCGACGTGGCGACGGACCGCGAGCCGATCCAGTTGCTGACGTCGTTCTACGAGAGCGGGCAGGAACCGCCCTGGGAGCGCGTCTACGGTTGGCTCCCCGAGGCTCACGTCCGTTTCAACCATGCGCCGCACGTTCGCCGGGAGATCGAGTGCACGGTGTGTCATGGAGACGTGACGCAGATGATCGTCGCCGAGCCGGCCGTGGACCACACCATGAGCTTCTGCGTCGGGTGCCATGAACAGAGCCAGGCGTCGATCGATTGCGTGACCTGCCACTACTGAGATCGAAGACCGTCATGGACCGCCGACAATTCGTCAAGGCCACCGCGATCAGCGGCGCGTCGGCGTCGCTCGCCGCTTGCGGAAACCCGGAAGAGCAGCTCGTACGATTCATTTCCGACGAGCCGCTGCCGCCAGGGCTGGCCGTCACGCGCCGCAGCGTCTGCCCGCTGTGTCCGGCCGGCTGCGGCGTGGAAGTGCGCGTGATGGAAGGCGACGTCGAGGTGGTTCGAGACGGCGTGCGGGGCATCGTCAAGAAGGGCTTGGCCAAGAAGCTCGAGGGCCTGCCGGGGCATCCGGTCAACCGGGGGCGGCTCTGCGCTCGCGGGCAGGCGGCCATTCAGGTGACGTATCATCCCGACCGCGTTCGCCAGCCGTTGCGCCGGACGGGCGATCGCGGCTCGGGGGCGTTCGCGCCGGTCTCGTGGGACGAGGCCCTCGCCGAGTTGGCCGCGCGGCTCGAGGCCTTGCTTCAGGACGGAGACCCGCGCGGACTCCGGTTCCTGACGCGTCCGTTGCGAAGCCGGCGCGGCGTCGTGATTTCCGAGTTCCTCGAGCGATTCGGGGCGCCGGCGCCTGTCGTGGTCGACCTGTTCGGCGATGCGGTGCTGCGTCAGGCCAACCTGGAGAGCTTCGGGTTCCACCAGCTCCCGACGCTGGACATCGCCCAATCGCGCTACGTCGTTTCGTTCGGCGCCGACATCCTGGGGACATGGAACTCGCCCGTCGCCCAGAGCGTCGGTTACGGCGAGTTGCGGCAGGGGCGTCCGGGCATCCGCGGGAAGTTCGTCCAGGTCGAGTTCCGCATGTCCCAGACCGGCGCGAACTCAGACCAGTGGGTGGCGGCCCGGCCCGGGACCGAAGGGTTCCTGGCCCTGGGCATGGCCCGGGCGATCCTGGCGTCGGGCCGGCGGTCCCCGTCCGACGGCGGCCGCGCCGGAGAGTTGATCGAAGGGTGGTCCGACGGCCTTCAGGCTTATGCCGCCGAGGCTGTGGAACAGGTGACCGGCGTGCCCGCCGCTACGGTCGAACAGCTCGGACGGGAGTTCGCCGACAACGGGCCCGCCATCGCCGTGATCGCCGGCGTCCCGCTCGCCCAGACCAACGGCCTGTTCAACGCCCTGGCCGTGAACGCGCTGAACGCGCTGGCCGGGAGCGTGGGCGTCCCCGGGGGCGTGCGGTTCACGCCCGTTCTCGAGGGGTTGCGGGGGCTCGACGCGGCGGGCGAGACGATCGAGACCCTGGCCCGATCGATACTGGAGACGCCGGCCGGGGGCGCGCCTCCCGTCGACGTGCTCCTGGTTCACGACGCGAATCCCGTCTTCGGCGCGCCCCCCGCGTGGGGGGTCGGCGAAGCGCTGGCTCGTGTCGGATTCATCGCGTCGTTCGGCTCATTCCAGGACGAGACCAGCGCCATGGCCGACCTGATCCTTCCCGACCATTCCTTCCTGGAAGCTCTCGTCGACCACGTTCCCGAGGCCGGCACGGCGCGCGCCGCCGCCAGCGCCGCGCGTCCGGCCATGCGTCCACTGCACGACACGCGAGACATGGCCGACGTTATGCTCGACGTCGGACGGCGTCTCGCGCTCGACCTGCCCACGGAGTGGGAGACCTACGAAGACGTGGCGCGCGAGCGGTTCGAGGCGCTGCCTCCGCCCGAAGGCTTCGACAGCGCCTGGATCGCCGCCCAGGCCAACGGCGTCTGGATCGGGCCCGAAGCTCCGGTCCCGGAGCCGGCGTCGTTCCCGGACGTTCGGCCCAGGGCGTATGCCGCGCCTGAGTTCGACGGCGGCGCCGACGCCTACCCGTTCCAC
This sequence comes from Acidobacteriota bacterium, assembly GCA_022821145.1. Lineage (GTDB taxonomy): Bacteria > Acidobacteriota > Terriglobia > 20CM-2-55-15 > 20CM-2-55-15 > JAJEDW01. Next base: position 3,772 of record JAJEEE010000016.1, on the reverse strand, counting down.
TTCCTGCCGTATGTATCGCAGGCGTTCCTGGACGGTTCGCTGGCGCATCTGCCGTGGCTGCAGGAGCTTCCGGACGTTGTGACGACGGCGATGTGGAGCAGTTGGGTGGAGTTGAACCCGCGCACGGCGGCCGAGCTGGGCGTCGAGGCGGGCGACCTGGTGGAGGTCCGCTCCGCGCACGGCGCCCTCCAGGCGCCGGCGCTGATCTTCCCGGGGATTGCGCCCGACGCCGTCGCAATGCCCATGGGGCAGGGCCACGAGAACTTCACCCGGTACGCGACGGGGCGGGGCGCGAACCCTGTTCGGGTTCTGGCGCCGACGGTCGAACCCGAAACGGGCGGCTGGGCCTGGGCGGCCACGCGGGTGACGATCGCGCGCCTCGAGGGCGCCGGAGATCTGGTCCGGTTCGGCGGCGCGTTGCGGGAGCACCCGGACCTGGAGCGATAGGAGTCGTCATGCCGAGATGGGGAATGGCCGTCGATCTGGACCGGTGCACCGGCTGCGAAGCCTGCGTGACCGCGTGCCACGCCGAGAACAACATCCCGACCGTCGGACCCGAGGAGGCCGCCCGGGGTCGGGCGATGCACTGGATCCGCGTCGAACGCTACTGGGAGGGCGAGTTCCCCGACGTCCGGCTGACGTTCCGGCCCGTCTTCTGCCAGCAGTGCGACAACGCGCCGTGCGAGCCGGTGTGTCCGACCTACGCCAGCTATCACACCGACGAGGGCCTGAACGCCCAGGTCTACAACCGGTGCATCGGAACCCGCTACTGCGCCAACGCGTGTTCCTACAACGTGCGGTTCTTCAACTTCCACAACCCGGAATGGGACCGGCCGCTCGACCTCCAGTTGAACCCGGACGTGTCGGTCCGCGAGGTCGGCGTGATGGAGAAGTGCACGTTCTGCATCCAGCGGATCAACGCCGCGCGCATCGACGCCCGGGCCGAAACCGAAGAAGGCCGCATCGAGGACGGAACGCTCCAGCCGGCGTGCGCACAGTCGTGCACGGCGAACGCCCTGGTCTTCGGCGACCTGGACGATGCGGACAGCCGCGTGTCGCGCCTCTCGCGCTCTCCCCGCGGAAGCAAGCTGCTGGAAGAGTTGGGCGCCGAGCCCTCGGTGACCTACCTCCAGAAAGGCGACTGGGATGAATCTGGCGGCGGATAAGCGCATCACCGACGAGTTGCTGAAGCCGCTGCAGGGCTCATCGAGGCGGTACCGCCTGACGGTCGCGGCGCTCATGCTCGTCGTCTCGGCGGGCGTGGCGGCCTGGGCCGTCCAGATGTACTCCGGCATCGGCCTGACGGGCCTCAACTCGCCGGTCTTCTGGGGTTTCTACCTGGTCAACTTCGTCTTCTGGATCGGCATCAGCCACGCCGGCACGCTGATCTCGGCCATTCTGCGCATCGTCGACGCCGGATGGCGGCGGCCCGTCACGCGATGCGCCGAGGCCATCACGGCGTTCGCGCTGCTGATCGGCGGCGTGTTGCCCCTGATTCACCTGGGCCGCCCGTGGCTCTTCTACCACCTGATTCCGTTTCCCGACGGGCGCGGACTCTGGCCCAACTTCCGCTCGCCGCTCATGTGGGACTTCTTCGCGATCAACACGTACCTGCTGGCCAGCACGCTGTTCCTGTTCCTGCCGATGATCCCCGACTTCGCGCTGGTGCGGGACCGCGCCTCCGGGATCCGTAGAACGATCTACGGCTGGCTCGCCATGGGATGGCAGGGCACGCCCCGCCAATGGAACCGGCTCGAGTCGGCCATGCACATCATGGCGATCGCGATCATTCCCATCGCCGTGTCCGTGCACACGATCGTCTCGTTCGACTTCGCGATGGCCGTGGTTCCGATGTGGCACTCGACGATCTTCGGACCCTACTTCGTCGTCGGCGCGATCTTCAGCGGCATCGCCGCCCTGATCATCGCCATGGCCCTGTTGCGCCGGTTGCTGCGCCTGGAGGCGTACCTGCAGCCGCTCCACTTCGACAAGCTCGGAAAGCTGCTCCTGACCATGAGCTTGTTGTGGGCCTACTTCGTGTTCGCCGAACGCCTGACCGTCTGGTACGGCAACGAGATCACCGAAATGCCCGTCTTCTGGGCCACGTTCACCGGCGAATACGCGCCGGCGTTCTGGATCATGGTCGCCGGCAACTTCGTCCTCCCCGCGGTGCTGCTGTCGACGAAGAGGACGCGGACGGTCGCCGGGTGCGTCGTCGCCTCTGTGGGGGTCGTTGTCGGCATGTGGCTGGAGCGTTTCCTCATCGTGATCCCGTCGCTGTCCTACCGGCAGTTGCCCTATACCTGGGGCTCGTACGCGCCGGGATGGACCGAGATCGTCGTCATGGTCGCCTCGTTCGCGGCGATGGCGCTGCTCTACTGCGTGTTCGTCAAGTTCGTGCCGATCATTTCGATCTGGGAGCTGAAGTCCGGAAACGACATGGACGACGCGCCGCACATTGTCGAGGCGGAGGCCCGGGATGCCGCCGCGGGTCCCGTGCCGGCGAGGGGAGAAGCGTCGTGAAGGCGGCCTACGCGCTGTATTCGGACCCGGTCGAGGCGCAGCGCGCGGTCGCGTCCCTGACGGGTGCGGGCATTCCGCGGGAGGCGATCGTCGTCATGTCCCCCGAGCCGCTCGAGCCGCACGGATACGACCCGCAGGACAGACCGGCGCGCATGGGCTGGTTCGCCGTGCTGGGAGGCGTGATCGGATGCGTCGTCGGCGCGTCGATGACCTCGATGACGCAACTGCTCTGGCCGTTGAGGACAGGAGGCATGCCGATCGTGTCGGTCTGGCCGAACCTGATCGTCGCGTTCGAGTTGACGATGCTGGGGGCCATCGTCGCCACCGTCATCGCGTTGATCCGGTCGGCCGGCCTGGGACGGCGGCTTCCCGCCTTCTATGACCGGTCGGCTTCCCAGGACCGGGTTCTGGTGGGCGTGGCCGATCCGGCCGATGCGCAAGTCCCCGACATCGAGCGGTCGCTCGCCGGCGGCGAGTTCAAGACGGTCGCGTAAGAGCGTCGGGGCGGGACCGGGCGTCGGCGTTGAAGTGATCATTTTCTTGGACTGACGCCTCGCTGCGCTCGTTGTCCAGCCGCGGCGAGGAACGCCGCGACTACTATAGGAGAGTTCCGCAGGTTGGCGGGGTAGGATCGAGGGCCATGCCGTGACGTGTGGGAGACGCGAAACATCGCCGTACGCCCAATTGGATCCGCGGCGTCCCCCGCCGCGGATGGACAAGGCGGCCTCCGGGCCGCCGCGTCAGCGAGCCGAGATCTCGCAATGGGCCCACACCGTGAACGAAGAGATCGTTTTCTTGCACTGACGGCTCGCTGCGCTCGTTGTCCAGCCGCGGCGAGGAACGCCGCGACTACTATAGGAGAGTTCCGCAGGTTGGCGGCGTAGGATCGAGGGCCATGCCGTGACTTGTGGGAGACGCGAAACATCGCCGTACGCCCAATTGGATCCGCGGCGTCCCGCGCCGCGGATGGACAAGGCGGCCTCCGAGCCGCCGCGTCAGCAAGCCGAGATCTCGCAAGGGGCCCACACCGTGAACGACGAGATCGTTTTCTTGGACTGACGCCTCGCTTCGCTCGTTGTCCAGCCGCGGCGAGGAACGCCGCGGCTACTACTGTAGGGTCCCGCGAGTTTGTGGCGGACCTTGGGGATGGTTAGGGCATCGGCGGATGGGCGGGGAGGCCTAGACGGAGTCGATCAGCAAGACATTACCGTATGCCCCATTGGACCCGCGGCGTTCCTCGCCGTGGCTG
>JAJEEE010000042.1 GCA_022821145.1 Acidobacteriota bacterium | reverse complement strand
GTCGTCGCTCGTAGAAGTCGGCGAGACGTAGACGGGGGTTCAGGTACTTCTGAACCGGGAGTGGGTTAACTCCGAAGTACGTTTAACGACCGGGTTCGTAGAGCCGCACTTCTTCGCGGGGTTCAGCGGCGGTCCGAAGATGGTTGCGCCCGGACTGGCGGGCCTGGAAACCGTCATGCACCTGCATGACGCGCGGCGCATCGGCCACCCCAGCGCCACGTGGGGCGTGACCGAGGGGAACCCCGTCCACGACGACGTGCGCGAGATCGCCCGGATGACGGGGGTCGACTTCGCCGTGGACGTCACGCTCAACCGCCGGCAGGCGATCACCGCGGTCTTCGCCGGAGAGCTATCCGTGGAGCACGCCGCCGCGTGCCGCGCGGCCCGGGCCGACGCCATGCGCGCGGTCGAGGCGCCGTTCGACGTCGTCCTGACCACCAACTCGGGGTATCCGTTGGACCAGAACCTCTACCAGGCCGTCAAGGGCATGTCGGCCGCGGCCAAGGTCGTCAAGCCGGGCGGGACGATCGTATGCGCGGCGGAATGCCGCGACGGCCTGCCCGACCACGGCGCCTACGGCGAAATTCTACGGTCCCGGCCGTCCGCGCAGTCGCTGCTGGACATGATCCAGGCGCCGGGATATTCGCGGCCGGACCAGTGGCAGGTCCAGATCCAGGCGCAGATTCAACTGAAGGCCGAAGTGTTCGTGCACGCCGGCGGACTCTCGGACCACGCGTTGCGGGCCGCGCATTTCGAACCGGCCGGAGACGTCGCCGGAACCACTGTTGGCGCCCTGGAGCGCGCCGGCCCCGACGCCACACTGTGCGTTCTTCCCCGCGGCCCCCAGACGATCCCGTACCTCCGCGGCGAAGCGGGAGCCTGAACCGGCTGGCGCAATGGCTGCTCGATGAACTGGCCTCCGAACGGAGGTGGGGCGAGTTTCTCACCTCGTCCCCAGACACCCTCAAGTCCCTTGCTGACGAAGCGCTCGCCGAGCATCGGGACGGCCGCACGCACCCGGTTGTCCCGGCGGACACGTGACGTCGCAGACGTCGCGCCTGTAAGCAGCCATCATAAGGATCCCGCGTTACACCAACTCGATGTTCACGCGGCGCCCGACCATGGCGGCCGCCCGCTGAAGGCTGCCGAGCGTGATATCGTTTTTCGGATCGAGCAACCGGTCCACCTGTGTGCGGCTCGTCTTCAGCAGCTTCGCCATCTTGTTCTTGGAGATCCTTTCCTTCTTCATGGCTTCCGCGAGTTGCCACGCCACGACTTCCTTGATTGCCTGCGCCTGGGTTTCTTCGAAGATGCCTTCCTCCTTGAGAAAGGCGTCGATGCTGGATCCCATACGCTTCTCACTCATCGTTCCAACTCCTTCTGACGCTTTCGCGCCGTCGCCATGTCCGAATCCGGTGTCGTCCGCGTTTTCTTGACGAACCCATGCAGCACGACCAGATGGTTTCGATACGAGCACAACAGCACGCGCGCCGTCCGTTTCATGGGTAGATCCGTCCGGATTTCCCAAAGGCCGTCTCCCATCGGACGGCACAGAGGCATGCCGACCGGCCATCGCCATTGCGCCCGCAGCAAGTCCTTCCCGATCGCCTGACGCTCGGCCTCGTCCAGCGCCTTCGGCCACTCCCTCACGGGTTCCCTACCGGATCGCGTGCGGTAGAAGCGCATCGGAATCTTCCGTGGCTTCGACTCGTCGACCATCATGCACCTTTCGATGTGCATTGAACCATATAAGGTACATATCTGCAAGCGAGGTCTGTTTCGGACCGATGAGGTCGGACCCGGCGAGGATCGCGAACCGACGATCGTGCCGTTCGACGTAGACGACCCGTCAGTCGGCGGTTTCCGTGGAACGCGGCTTCCGAAGAACCTTGACCAGCCAGATGACGCCGGCGGCGAACACGATGGCCGTCAGCCAGCGCAGCAACGTCGCGAACGAGGGCGCGTCGACGGCGGGAAACGTGTACTGCCGGAGAATCTCGAAACGGTCCGTCATCCAGTGCCAGGCCGTGTGGGCGATGATCACCGACAGCACGATCACGCCGATGCGCTCGGGCACGACGTGGCGGAACAGCAGGACGATGGCGGGCAACAGGATCGCCAGCACCAGGAGCTGCCCGAGCTCGACGCCGACGTTGAAGGCGAGCAGCGACGTCAGCAGATGCGCCCCGGCGAACTGCATGGTCTCGCCCAGCGCGAACGAGAAGCCGAATCCGTGAACCAGGCCGAAACCCAGCGTGATCAGCCACCGGCGCTCGGCGCCGCCGCCGACGATGTTCTCCAGCGCCATGTAGACGATCGAAACCGCGATCAGGGTCTCGACCATGGGCGGAAACCATAGCGCGTTGGGCGCCCACTCCAGCGCCGACCCGATCAGCGTGATGGAATGGCCGACCGTGAACGCCGAGACGACCAGCACCAGCGGCCGCACGCGGCGGATCGGAATGATCAGGCAGAGCAGAAACAGCAGGTGATCCAGGCCGTCGAGGATGTGGAAGAATCCCAGGCTCACGAAGCGTAACGCGGCCTGATGCCAGCGCGGGTCCAACGGCACGACGCCGGGGTCGCCCAGGAACTCGAACGGCCGTACGGCGCCGTCGGGAAGCATGAAGCGGATCACCGTCAACACCCGGAGGCCGAGGCGCTCGGTCCCCGGGCGCAACGCGAACTCCGACGTCTCCGACGCGATCGGATACTCCAGCACCGTGTCGAGCATCAGTTGCTGCCAGACGATCTGCGTCGATGGATCGAGCCGCCCGTCCGTCACGTGGGCGAGGGCTTCCTCGTAGGTCCGGAAGGACGGATCGGACGGCAGCGACAACCGCGCGGCGGCGATCGTGGGCGCCGGGAGCCGCTGGCCCTCTTCGTACACCGCGACGTCGTTGGCGAGCCAGACGGTGACGGCGTCCCGGAGCAACGGCTCGGCGGCCTCGATGTCCAGGTAACCCGGTCCGCCCACGGGCCAGTTGATGTCGCGCATCGCCTCGAGCGGCACCCGCAGGAGCGCGCTCAGGGTCCGGCCTTCGGGCCGCAGCCAACCCTGGACCGTGACGTCGTTGGGGATGTCGTGGGCGCTCGCCAAGGGGACGAGGAGACAGAAGAGCGCCGTCGCGATGGCGGCGCCCGCGGCGAGGCGTCCGGCGCCTGTCACGGTGCGGACTCCAGACCGGCGTCGAGCTGGCGCAGGAGAGCCAGGACGGTGCGGTAGACCGTGTCCATGGCGGCGGGGTCGACCGATTCCGACGTGTCGCGGGCCGTATGGATCAGCCGAAACAACGCGGGCACGCCCCCGCCCTGCCCCGCCGCGCCGTTATAGGCGGCGTACATCTCCTGGGCCTCGTTCGAAGGCAGCACGCTGACGGAAACGTTCGGGACGCCGGCCCGCTGGAAGCTGAGGTAGTCGCTGGCGGGATACCGCGGGAATTCCACGCACTCGAGTTCCACCTCGGTGCACGCCTGCCGCATCGCGGCATGCACGCCGCCGTTGCCGCCGGACGCCGTGGGACCGAAGAAGACCGTATCCCCGTATCCGTTCACGTCGAGGTTGACGGCGGCGGCGATCGGCGCGTCCGCGTGTCTTCGAACGAATTCACGGGAACCCACCAGGCCGATCTCTTCCATGTCGAAGAAGACGATCCGGACGCGATGCTCGAGCGGTTCCATCGACAGCGTCTCCGCCAGCCACACCAGGATCACGGACGACGCCGCGTTGTCGACGGCGCCGCGGCTCAACGCGCCGTCGCCCAACCACACCGCGTCGTAGTGCGCGCCCACGACGATGTCGCCCGCGTCCGCGCCCAGCGTCACGACGATGTTGCGCCCCACGGTGCGCGGATAGTCGGCGCGCGGCTCGATCTCGAACGACTCGACCGCGTACGGGACGCCGCGCTCTTCGAGGATGCGCATCAGCGCGTCGCCGCGGCCGTCGTTGGAGTCGACCTCCATTCGGCGGACGTCGGCCAGCATGGCGTCGAGCCGCGCCGCATCCTGGGCCGCGGCCCAGGGGCAGAGGAGGCCGCACGCGGCGGCGGCGAGCAGGATGCGCGGCATTCGAACTCCCTCGAAACGGACGGCTGGCCGTTCGGGCGCCATTCTACCAAAGCCGCCGGCACGGAGGAGGCGCAGCGGTCTCGACCGGTTTTCACCGCCCGGCGGCGGCGGTGTCGGCGACAATAGCGGCACCGGCGTCCCGGAACGCGACGCGTACCGTTTCCATGTTGCAGACGCTCCAACTGATCTCCCCGATATTCGGCGTCGCCCTGATCGGCTACGTGGCGGGCCGGGCCGGCGTGATCGACGAGCACGGCATCCGCGGGCTGTCCCGATTCGCCTTCCGAATCGCGATACCGGCCATGTTGATCCGCGCCGTCTCGGAACTCGAACTGAGCTTCGAATGGGAATTGCTGACCGTCTACTTCGGCGGGACGTTCCTGGTGTTCGGCGCCGGGATCCTGGCGGGGCGGCTGCTGTTCCGCCACGCCCCGGATCGCCGTGTCGTCTTCGGCTTCGGATCGGCGTTCTCCAACAACCTGATGGTGGGCATCCCGTTCGTCCAGGCCGCGTTCGGCGACGCGGCGCTGTTGCCCCTCTACATCATCCTGTCGATTCACGGGCCTGTCCTCTACATGGTGGGGACGTCGCTGCTCCGCGCCGCGCGCGGCGCGGCGGAATCGGAGCCCGCCAGCCTGCCCACGGCGGTCCTGCGGTCGCAGGTGAGGAACCCGATATTCGTCGCGCTGGCCATCGGCTTCGCGCTGAACCTGACGGGGATTCGCCTGATGGGCCCCGTGGACACGGTGGCGTCCATGCTGGGGGCGGCCGCCATCCCGGCGACGCTGTTCACCCTGGGCGCATCGCTGGCCGGATACCGCATTGCCGGTGAGCTCGATCAGGCCGCGGTGCTGATCGGCCTGAAGAACCTGCTCCACCCGCTCGTCGTCTACGCCCTGGCGTTCCACGTCTTCGCGCTCGACCCCGTATGGTCCGCCGTCACCGTGGCGATGGCGGCGATGCCGATGGGAATCAACGCCTATCTCTTCGCTTCGGACTCGGAGGTCCTGGCGCCGACGATGGCGGCGTCGGTGGTCGCATCGACCGGCGTGTCGGTGGTGTCGCTGTCGCTGCTGCTGCTCCTGCTGCCCTGAATCGATACTGCAGAACTCGACGGGCCGTGTAACACCGATCGCTTTGCGCCCTATTCTGTTGACGGCCCCGGCGGGCTCTGGTATCGCTTCCGTCATGCAACACATCGCATCGCGCCTCTTGCGGCCGGCCCTGGCGGCTTCCCTGTGCGTCGGGCCGGCCCTGGTCGGTCCTTCGGCAATCCTGGGACAGGGTCTGGAACTGGACACCGGCAGCCACAGGATTCGAATCGTGACCGTCGCGGAGGGCCTGGACAGCCCGTGGAGCATGGCGATCCTGCCCGACGGCGGCATCCTGGTCACCGAACGGCCCGGACGCCTGAGGTCGATCCGCGGCGGGATCCTCCAAGCGACGCCGATCGCGGGGGCGCCCGAGGTCCAGGACCGGAACCACGGCGGACTGATGCACGTCGCGCTGCATCCGGACTACGAAGCCAACGGCTGGGTCTACCTGACCTATTCGAAGACGGGCGAGCGGGGCGGGACCACCGCCGTCATGCGCGCGCGCTTCGACGGCGCCCGGCTCGTCGACGCCGAGGACGTGTTCGTCGCCGACGCCTGGCAGGAGGCCGGCCTCAACTTCGGCTCCCGCGCGGCGTTCGACGACGCGGGCATGCTCTACGTGTCGGTGGGCGACCGCGGTCCGAACACCGAGCCGCTGGCCCAGGACCTGTCCAACCACAACGGAACGATCGTGCGGCTCCACGACGACGGGCGCGTTCCCGACGACAACCCCTTCCTCGACCGGCCCGGTGCGAAACCCGAGATCTATTCCTACGGGCACCGCAACCCGCAGGGGATGGCGCGCCATCCCGACACCGGAGAGATCTGGGCGAGCGAGCACGGCCCGATGGGCGGGGACGAGGTCAACGTCATCCGCGCGGGCGCCAACTACGGGTGGCCCGAGGTGTCGTTCGGCCGCACTTACGGCGGCGAGACCATCAGCGAGCAGCCGTGGCGCGAGGACATGGAGCCGCCGCGCTACTTCTGGGTGCCGTCGATCGGGATCTCGGGGATGCTCTTCTACACGGGCGACCGTTTTCCGGAATGGACGGGGCGCCTCTTCGTCACCGGGATGAGCGGCATGATGATCCAGAGCGTGCGGCTCGGAGGCCCGGGTATCCGGATCGGCCCGAGCGAACGCGAAACGATGCTGACGCCGTTGCGGCAGCAGGTGCGCGACATCCAGCAGGGGCCCGACGGGTCGATCTACCTGGTGACGCGCCAGGACGCGGATCGGACGCCGAACTCGGGAACGGTCCTGCGCATCGAGCCCGCCGACTGACGCCCGCCGCCGGCTCAGCCGTCGTCCCGAAGCACGCTCTCCAGCAGAGCGACGATCGCCTCGGAGCCCGTTTCGTCCCGCCCGCCGCCGTCGCCGCGGGCCGCGTCGACGGGCGTCCGCCCCATCTCGTCGACCACGTCCACGCGGGCGCCGTTCTGGAGCAGGTACTCGACGACCGGCAACCGTCCCACCTGCGCGGCGAAGAAAATCGTGGTCTGCCCCTGCCGGCCCCTCAGTGTGTTGCCGCGCGCGATGCGCGCCGTGAGGCTCGTCGTGTCCGCGATCCGGGCGTTGATGTCGGCGCCCGCCTCGAGCAGGATGCCCAGGGTCTCGAGCGAAAGCTCGACGACGTTGTCGGGCGGTCCGGGGCCCAGGACGCTGAGTCCGGTCCGAGTGCCGATGCCGGCGGCCGCCATGAAGGGCGTGACGCCGGATGCCGTGGGCAGGTCCACGAGGGCCCCGTGTTCCAGCAAGGCGAGGACCACGTCGTTGTCGAAGGACTGCGCGGCCCGCAGCAACGGCGTGGCGCCCGTGGTCAGCAGGTCGTCCTTGAACCGGTTGCTGTTGCCGCCGCGGCTGGGCTCCTTGAACGCGAGTTGCGTGTTCGGGTTGACGCCCGCATCCAACAGCGCATGAATGAGTTCCAGAGACTCCGGCGGACGCGGGCCGGGGTGGCTGTCGGGCCCGCCGCGCGTGGTGACGGCCACGTACAACGGGGTCCGCCCCCACCAGTCCCACGTATGGGGGTTCGCGCCCCGCTCGAGCAGCAACCGCGCGACATCGTGATGGCCGTTGTCCAGGGCCATGATCATGGGCGTCATCCCGTCCGGGTTGGGGCGGTCCATGTCCGCCCCCGCGTCGATCATCGCCCGGACGCAGCCGAGGCACCCGGCGCGCGCCGCGTAGAGCAGGGGGGTCAGGCCGCCGGTCGGGCGGTATTGCACGCGCGGCTCGTTCGTCATCTGGTTCGGCCAGTCGTTGGCCCGGGCGCGCACGTCCAGGTCCGCCCCGTGTCCGATCAGGAAGTCGACGACGCCGGAATGACCCTGGGCCGCGGCCCACATCACGGCCGACTGGTCGCGGAACCGCTCGCGCCTGTTGACATCGGCCCCGTGGCGGACCAGGAGCTCGACGACCTCGACGCTGCCCGTGCGCGCCGCCAGCATCAGCGGCGTCTGCTGGTCCTGGTTGGCGGCATTCGCATCGGCGCCGGCCCGAAGCAACATCTCGACGATGTCACGTTGGGCCACCTTGACGGCCTCGGCCAAGGGGCTGGCGCCATAGTCGTTGACGACGTCGGCGCGGGCGCCGCCGTCGAGCAGCGCCGCCACCAGCTCCCGATCCACGCGGTAGGCGGCCCAGTGCAGCGGGGTCGTCCCGTCGGGCTGCGCCCGGTTCACGTCGGCGCCGGCGGCGACCGCATCCAGCGCGGCGCCGCGGTCCCCGGACTGGATCAATCCGGCCAGAACGGCGTCGGCCTGCGCGTAACCGGTGGCGGCGCCCGCCGACGCCGCGATCCACGCGACCGTGAAGAAAACCCTATACGACATTCGGCGCCAACTTGTTGTGATGCGCCCACAAGCCCTTGTGGACGTCGTACAGAAACTTGCGAGGGTCGTTCCAAGTCCGAACCAGCCCCTCCATCACGCCCGCCTCGAGCATGTCGTCGACGCTGTCTCCCTGGCGCACCCGGTCGACGGCGCGATCGTAAATCGTCGCCATCATGTCGCGCTCGGCCTCGAGCTCGGCGCGGCTCATCACCGGACCGTACCCCGGGACGAAGCGCGTCTCCGGATCGCCAAGCTCCAGCAGCCGGCTCATCGCGTCGACGCGTCCCCCGAGCCAGGCGCCGGTGAAGTAGTCGAGCTCCGGGTCGCGCGCCGGAGACGCGACGTCGCCGACGGCCAGGACGTTCGAGTCCCGGAAGAAGACATAGATGTCTGCGCTCGTGTGGGCTTCGATGAGGTAACCGTAGTCGATGCGTTCGACGCCGGCGTCGATCGAGCCGTCGATGTAGAACGTCTCCGTCGGATGCGCCGACGCGTGCCGCGGCTCCCGGTAACGGTCCTCGGCCGGCGCCCAGTGGGGCGTCGCCATCCAGAGCCGCGTGTTCTCGTGCGCCACGATCCTCGCGCCGGTTTCGGCGAGGGCCCGGTTCGCACCGGTGTTCTCCAGGTGCCAGTGCGTGTTGAAGACCGTGCGCACGTCGCCCGGCAGCCGTTCCAGCGAGTCCATCAGGAACTCGCCGTGATTCGGCTCGCCGCTGTCCACCAGGATCCAGCCGTCCGGCGTGGACAGCGCGAGGACGTTCGTCCCGGCCGATGCGAGCGAGAGCCGGTCGGTCAGACCGAGGATGTCCGCCTGCCGGGCCGCGCTCCGGCGGGGGCGAATCAGACCCGCGGCCGCGCCGCCCAGGGCGGCCAACAGAAGCTGTCGTCGATCGATCATCAAAGCTCGGCGATCGTGCCCGTGCTGTCTCCGAAACTCTCCCGCTCCACGCCCAGCTTCCCGAGGATGCTCAGGTGCAGGTTCGCGATCGGCGTCCGCTCGGGCAGGTCGATGAGCCGTCCGCCCCTCAAGCCGGCCCCGCCGCCGACCAGGATGTTCGGCAACGGGTATCCGTTGTGACGGTCGCTGTTGGACATGTTCGACCCGTACATGAAGACCGCGTGGTCCAGCAGCGTTCCGTCGCCGTCGGGAATCGCCGCCATCTTGCCCAGGAAATCGGCGAATCGTTCCATGTGCCACGTCTGGATCGCGACCAGCTTCTCCAGCCGGCCGAGATCGTTCGCATGGTGCGACACGGGATGAAAGGAATCCGAGACGCCGATGTGGTTGTAGGTGCGGTTCGTGCCCTCCGACACCATCATGTACGAAACCACGCGCGTCAGGTCGGCCTGGTAGGCCAGCGCGATCAGGTCGAACAGCAGGGGCACCTGCTCGTCGAACGCGTCCAGCTCTCCGATCGGCGCCTCGGGCAGATCGATGCCCGACAGGTCGCGCGCCGACGCCATCTCGACCCGCCGCTCGATTTCCCGCACCGTGTCCAGGTAGTTGTCCAGGACGACGCGGTCGCCCGGGTCGAGCTCGCGTTGCAACGCGCGCGTGCGGTCGGTGATGCGGTCCAGAAGGCTGACGGTCTGGTTCGAGATCGCCTCGCGTTCCTCGGGCGTGTCCCCCTCGCCGAAGAGCTGGATGAAGACCTTCCGCGGGTTGTACTCCATGGGCAAGGGAGAATGGGCGTCGCGGAACGAGAGCGTGGAGCTGTAATAGCACCCGGAACCGCCGCAGGCGGCTACCTGGCTCGTCGTTTCGGACGCCAACTCCAGCGAGGGCAGCGTCGTGTCCTGGCCGATGTGCCCGGCTACCACCTGGTCGAGGGTGGCGGACATGGCCGCACCCGCCGCGTTGTCGTCGGGCCGCGTGCCGCTCAGCCAGGTCGCGGGCGCCAGGCTGTGAACGCCGCCCACCATCGCCCGATTCTCCAGGTGGCCGAACGAGGTGACGTAGTGCTTGTACGGCTCCAGCGACGCCATGATGGGGCTGAGCGTGAAATCCTGTCCCGAGCCGCTCGGCGTCCACCGGTCCATCGCCTCGCCGTGCGACGTATTCCCCATGATCGCGCCGTGTGGAATGTAGAAGAAACCCATCCGCATCCGCGGCGCGGCGGCCGTCTGGGACCACGCCGTGGCGGCCGGGATCATCGCGTCCAGGAGCGGCAGCGCCACCGCGGCGCCGGCGCCCCGGAGCAGCGTGCGGCGTGACAGGTGCTTTCTGGTCAGAAACATGAGTGATTCTCCGTGTCAATCGTTCCGCGCGACGGCCTCCGGCCGCGCCTGCATCCGGAACGCGTCGGTCTTCACGATCCCGGCGACGATGGCCGACAACCGGTAGTCCTCCGCCGCGGCGTCCCGGACCACGCCGCGCGCTTGCGGCATGTCGAAGTACTCCAGCTCGCGGCCGATCGCGAACATCATCAGCTTCTCGGTCAGCGAGCGGACGAACAGATCCGTACCCTCCAGCAACGCCCGCCGCAATTCGGCCGGACCGTCCACGGCCCGTCCGCTCGGCAGCACCGTCGCGGCGTCGATGCGTTCCCGGCTATCCCGTTCGACGTCGCGCCAGCGGCCGATGGCGTCGAAGTTCTCCAGCGCGAGGCCGATCGGATCGATGACGCCGTGGCATTGGTTGCAGCCGGGATTCGCGCGATGGCTCTCCAGACGCGCGCGCAACGTCGTGGGTTCCGCGCCCTCGGGGCTGGACAAGTCGGTCTCGACGTCGGGCGGTGGCGGCGTCGGCGGCGTCCCCATCAGCTTTTCCATCACCCACGCGCCGCGCAGCACGGGCGAGGTGCGATCGCCGTAGGAGGTCCGCATCAACGCCGCGCCCTTCCCGAGAAGGCCCCAGCGCGCCGCATCGTCCATGACGACCCGGCGGAACTGCGGGCCCAGGACCGTGCTCATCCCGTAGTGCCGCGCGAGCCGCTCGTTCACGAACGTGTGGTCCGCCGTCAGCAGGTCCGTCACGTTCCGATCCTCGAGAAGCACGCTCGCCACGAACGATTCGATCTCGACGGCCATGTCCCGGCGCAACGGTTCGCTGAACTCCGGGAACAGTTCGGGATCGGGATCGACTTCGTCGAGGTTGTCCAGGTTCAGCCACTTGAGTGCAAAGTTGCGCACGAGATGCACGGCGCGCCGATCGGCCAACATCCGCCGCGCCTCGACCTCGAGAACTTCCGGCCGGCCGAGATCGAACGCCCCCGCTCGCTCCAGCAACGCGTCGTCGGGACCTTGCCCCCAGAGGAAGAAGGAGAGGCGCGACGCCAATTCCAGGTCGCTGAGCGGGAACACGGCCGGATCGCCGGCCGGATCGCCGGCCGGATCGCCGGCGCGTTCAGGCGTTCGAATCGCCCGGTACAGGAACTCCGGGCTGACCAGCACGGCGGCCACCATCTGCTCCACACCCGCGTCGAAGCCGCCGGGCCCCCGGCTTCCGGCGTCGAAATACGGCATGAGCGAGTCGACTTCCGCGTCCGTGACGGGACGCCGAAACGCGCGGCGGGCCAGATTCTCCGCGATGCGCCGCGCGCAGGGGCGCTCCTCGTCCGGTTGCGGCTCGCACACGAAAATGCGTTCGCGGCTCGGCGTCAACGACACGCCGGGCGAGTCGAACGGGCCGACGACCTGAACGCCGTCCAGCAGGCGCGGGGCGCGCGTGCCGCGGCCGAACGATTCGCCGCGCGCGCCTCCCACGAATTCGTCCGACTCGGCCCGGGACCGTTCGATGAACGTCACGACCACGTCGCGCATCCCGGCCTGGACCTGGACCGGAATGTTCGCGAACCGCTCCATGATCTCGGCCCGGCCCGGCGCCCCGCCGCGGTCGACGATGCTCAGGTCTTCCAGGCCGCCCAGCTGCCCGCGGAAGACTTCCCGCCCGTCGACCAGGATGATCAGCGTGTGGCGCGTCTCGACCGTCCGCGTGTAGAGGCCCACGTCCAGGTCGGGAACGGTGAAACGGTACTCGCCGTCGGCGGGGAAATTGTGGCGGAACTTCATGCCCCCGCGCGTGCCGAGCGGCAGGCCGTCGATGTAGACGGCCTGGCTGCCTTCGGGTTGCGCATAGTGCGCGCTGGCCAGCTTGGGCGCCGGCTCGCCGACGGCCAGCCGGGCCGCCCGGCGCGCCGCGGCGACGTACTGGTCGAGAAACGCGGGCGACACGCTGAGAGCCGCGGCGACGTTGTCGAAGCCGTCGACCTCGATCTCGCTCGGCAACAGCTCCTCGGCGTCGATCTCGATTCCCAACAGGTCGTTGACGGCGATCCCGTACTCGGTCCGCGTCATCCGCTGGATGGGCACGTGACCCGAGATGGGACCCTCGGCGGCGGCCGCGTCGAGCGCGCTCTCCATCCACGCGACGAACGCGTCGATGTCTCCCTCGGTGGGCTGCCGGCTGCCGGGAGGGGGCATCAGGCGTCCGCGCAGTTTCCGCACCGCCGCTTCCCAGACCGCGGCGTTGTCGTGGACGGCGTCCAAACGCATCGCCTCGAAGTCCACGCCGCCGGCCAGCGCAGTGGAATTGTGGCAACCGACGCAGTAGGTGTCCAGGACGACGCGTGCGTGCTCGGCGGCGGTGGACGGTCCGGTCTGCGCGGACAACGACACGGCCGCGAGGCCGATCCACGTCGAACCGATCGCGATGGCGGTTCTCATGAGACCCGGCCGTGCAGCGATATTCGCGGAAACGGATCACGCCTTTCGGAGGGCGCCTCGGGCGTCCAACACATGGAGTGATTGTCCAGTTTTTTCCGTCGCGGCTCCAGCATTTTTCGATTTCGAACCGCTTGATCCGCGAGAAGCGCACCCACTCCGAGCGCCGTGCGAAACCTTCGCGAAGATCACGTCCGGGTGCTCTGCCGGAAGCGACCGCGCCGCCACCGGCGTCTTCTCGGTCATCGCAACGACGAAACGTGGATCACGCGGTCCGACAGGTAGGGATGACCGCGTACCTTGTCATGAAACCGCGTATCGGCGGTGACCACCCGGTGTTGTTCCTGGATGGCCAGAGCGAGGTAGAAACAGTCATAGGCGGGGTGACCCAGATCCACGGCCAGCCGCACGGCCGAGGAAGCCAGTTGGCGCATGGATACGGGAACCACCACGGGAGCGGCTCTCAGCGCGTCCGTCGCCTCGGCGAGATCTTCGGGTTCGATGTCGCCGCGGTGGCGCATGGTCCATAGCGCGTTCGACACTTCGGCGAAGAGCAGCTCCGGGGCGATCAGAATCGCGTTCGCCTCCAGCAGGGTCGACGCCTCGTCGGACCATTCCTCCGTCACGATCCACTTCACGACGACGCTGGCGTCGACGACGTAGCCCGTCATCCGGCGTTGTCCCGATCCCGATCAGCCCGTATGACGACGCTGCTGTCGATCGAGGATCGAAGGCGCGCCCGCAACTCCGCGGCGCGCGAGGCGAAGTCCCCGCCGCTTTCAAGAAGCGCGTTGCGGAGTATTTCCCTGTGTTCGGCCTCGGCGGAGCGGCCATGGGCGGCCGCCCTCCGTTTCAGCGAGCGAACCAATTGCGGGTCCAAGTTCCGGACAGTGAGTTGAGCCATGAGATCTGCCTTCAAAAAAGCGCATTCATTGCTGACAAGTATACACTCTCGCAGCGCGTCGGTCAGACACCATGCGGCGGGATGACGGAAAACACGTGTCCGCCACCGGTACGTCGGTGCGCCCCGCGGCCCGATCCGCCCGACGGCTACCTGCTAGAATGGCCGCGGCTCGCGAAAACGCACATGCACTTCGAGAAATACGATCCGGACGGCTTCTACGACGAGATGTTCGAGGCGCCGGCCCGGCCCCGGCGCGGCGCCCGGAAGTTGGCCGAACGGCTCGAGTCGCTCCCTCTGGAGGAAATCCATGCCCGGCAGCGGGCGGCGGAACAGGCCTTCTACGGATCCGGCGTAACCTTCACGGTGTACGGAGACCGGTCGGGAACCGAACGCATCTTCCCGTTCGACATCATCCCCCGGATCGTCGAGGCGCAAGAGTGGCGGCAGATCGAGAATGGCCTGCGGCAGCGGGTCCGGGCGCTCAACCTCTTCATCGACGACGTCTACCACGACCAGAAGATCCTACGGGACAACGTCGTTCCGCGGGAGCTGATCCGGTCGGCGCGCTCGTTCCGGACGGCCTGCATCGGGGCCAACCCGCCCGAGGGCGTCTGGTGCCACGTCACCGGGACCGACTTGGTGCGGGACGGCGACGGGCGCTACTTCGTGCTGGAGGACAACCTGCGATGCCCGTCGGGCGTGTCCTACGTCCTGGAGAACCGGAGGGTCCTCAAGCAGACGTTTCCAGTGGTCTTCAATACCTCCCGCGTGCGCCCGGTGAGCGACTACTCCAGCCACCTGTGGTCGACGCTGCAGTCCCTGGCGCCGGGACGCGAGAATCCCAACGTCGTCGTCCTGACTCCCGGCCGCTTCAACTCGGCCTACTTCGAGCACGCGTTCCTGGCCCGGGAGATGGGCGCCGAGTTGGTCGAGGGAAGCGACCTTGCGGTCGACGGAGGCGTCGTCGTGATGCGGACCACCCAGGGACCGGAACGCGTCGACGTGGTCTACCGCCGGATCGACGACGATTTTCTCGATCCTCTCGCGTTCCGGGAGGATTCGATGCTCGGGGTCCCCGGCATCTTCGAGGCGTTCCGGAACGGACGCGTCGCGCTGGCCAACGCCCCGGGGTGCGGCGTCGCCGACGACAAGGTGATCTACGCGTACGTGCCGAAGATCATCCGTTACTACCTCGGCGAGGACGCGATCATTCCGAACGTGCCCACGCTCGTGTGCCACGACGACACGGAACGCCGGCACGTGCTGGACAACCTGGACACGCTCGTGGTCAAGAGCGCCAACGAAGCCGGCGGATACGGAATGCTGGTCGGCCCGCATTCGACCCGCGAAGAACGGGAAGAGTTCGGCCGGGCCATCGAGGCGAATCCCCGAAACTACGTCGCGCAGCCGACGCTTGCGCTCTCGCGCGTGCCCGTCATCGCGGGCGACGGCTTCGAGGGGCGTCACGTCGACCTCCGGCCCTATGTCCTGTACGGCAAGGAAATCTTCGTTCTGCCCGGCGGGCTGACGCGCGTCGCGTTGAGGAAAGGCTCCCTCGTCGTCAACTCGTCCCAGGGCGGCGGCAGCAAGGACACCTGGGTCCTGTCCGACGAACCGTCGGACCCGTCGGTGCAGGATCAATAGCCGCGTCATGCTGAGCCGCGTCGCAGAGTCGTTGTACTGGACGAGCCGATACCTCGAGCGGACGAAGAACACTGCGCGGATGATCGCGGTGAACGCCTCGCTCACGCTCGACCTGCCGTCCGAGGAGGATCACTGGGCGCCCCTGGTGGAGGCCATGGGCTGCCGGGCGTCGTTCGACGCCGCCCACGGAGCTCCCACGGCCGACAACGTCGTCGGCTTCCTGACCTACGACACGGAGAACCCGGATTCGCTGGCGGCCAGCGTCCACCGGGCGCGTTCGAACGCGCAATCGGTCCGCGAGTTCATCACTCTCGAGATGTGGGAGCAGGTGAACCGGCTCTACCTGGACCTCGGACGGGCCCGTGACGCCGGCGACACCTCGGCCGACTTCTACACGAACGTGGTCCGGTCGTGCCAGTTGATCGACGGCATCACCGACAGCACGATGTCGCACGACGAGGGATGGCATTTCGTCCGCATGGGGCGGATGATCGAGCGCGCCGACAAGACGTCCCGCATGCTCGACGCGCGCTACCTGTTCCGCCTGCCCGAGGACGCGCGCCGCGTCCGACCGTACGAGGGCCTCCTGTGGGCGGCCCTGCTGCGGTCCACCAGCGGCCTCCAGATGTTCCGGCAGCGGCACCGCCAGATCACGCCGGAACGCCTGGTTTCGTTCCTGGTCCTGGACATGGCGTTTCCACGATCGATCCGGCATTGCGTGGCCGTCGCCGAGGAGGCCGTGCGAGCCGTGTCGGGCACGCCCAACTCGACGTTTCGGAACCGGGCGGAGCAGTTGCTCGGAAGGCTGCGCGCCGACCTGGACTACACGCACGAGGACGAGATCATCGAGAAGGGTGTCCACGAGTTCATCGACGCCCTGCAACTCAAGCTCAACGAGGCAAGCGCGGCGATTCTCGAGACGTTCTGCCCCGCGCCGGGGGCCGCACCTCCGCGCGGCGGAACCTGACGCCGCGGCGCTATTCGCGCTCGAGCTCGATCTCCACATCGACCGACACGTCGTGCTCGCCGCCGCCCGTCACCACGCCGCTGAACGGGGTGACGTCGGAATAGTCCCGGCCCCAGGCCAGCGTCACGTGTCCGGTGGACGGCGTCACGTCGTTGGTCGGATCGAAGTCGATCCAACCCGCTCCCGGCTCGTACACCGACACCCACGCATGGGACGCCTGCGCACCGACGACGCCCGGCGCGGGCACGAGGTATCCGCTGACGTAGCGCGCGGCCAGGCCCGCGGAACGCAAACACGCGATCATGACGTGGGCGAAGTCCTGGCACACGCCACGCTTGTGCTCGAATACGGTCGAAACCGGCGTCGAGACCGTCGTGACGGCGGGGTCGTATTCGAACTCGTCGTGAATCCGGCGCATCAGCCGGGCCACGCCGGACCGGAAGCTCCCGGCGCCGAACGCCTCCCGGGCGTAGGCTCCGAGCCGATCTTCGAGCGGGATGTGCGGGGAACGAAAGCAGAATTCCAGCGCCTGCAGGTCGTCCGGCGATTCCGCTCCTGTGAGCGCGCTCCGCACGGCATCGGCGCCGTCGGACGCCGGCGCGCCGCCCGGCGGCTCGGCGCCGAGGGTCACGGCGCTGCGGGCTTCGATCACCAGCGTCTGGTGGGGGGAGTCGACGGCGAAGAGCGTCACCGGGTTGCCGAAGTAGTCCAGGAAGGACGTCGACCCGTCCGGCGGCGGTTCGATCGCGACCGCGCTGGACGCGAGCCGCTGGCGCGGTGTCGTCCGTGGCGTCAGAAAACTGCGGTGCCGCGATTGCGAAACGCGTTCGGCATAGAGGTAACGCGTTCTGTGACGGATACGAAGGGCGCGCGCCGAGGTGTCGTCCACGATTCGACTACTGCTTCGACAGCGCGGCGTGGGCCAGATAGTCCCGGGTGAGGTCTTCCGACAGGCCGGTCAGGTTCGCGTTCAGCCGGTCGAGAAGCCGTTCCAACCCGGTCCGAACGCCGTCGGCGGCGGCCGACAGCGCGTCCAGGTCGGCGAGCTCGACGGCGGCCAGGGCGTCGGTCAGCCGGCGCGCCTCCGGGGAGCGGCGCTCGGCCGGGGAGGCCGCGGGCAGGGACTGCACGTGGTCGCGCAGCCGCTCGAGCTGGAACACGACGGCGCGCGGGTTCGCGTCGTCGAAGAGGAGCAGGTCGATGACCAGGTCGGCCTGGAGCGACGTGAGGTACCGCGAGCGGTAGGTCATGCCGCTGTCGGCGGCTACCAGCAGCAGCTCGATCCGGGCGCGCTCGTCGTCGGTCACGCGGACCAGCCCGTGCCGCAGAAGCTCGCCGAGTTGCAGGCCTCTCTCGAGCCGGCGCCCGATCTCCAGAATTCGCCATCCGTGGCCGCGCGTCATCGTGTCGGACACCGCGCCGCCGAAGCTGGTCAGATCGATGACGATCCGATCGAGCACCGCGCCCAGATTCCGCTCCCGCGGCCCCGCCGCCGGATCCTCGTAGTCGGCGAGCAGCTCGCTGACGATCATCCAGGCATCCGCCGACAGACGGTCGCGGAGCAGCCACGCCATCCGGTGGATCTGCCGGATCTGCCACCCGAGCCCGCCCCTCCGGTCCGCATCCGATACGGCGAACCGGACTTCGTCGGCCAGCGTCCGCCGAAGGTCGGCGCCGGGATCCGCGCCCGCGCCGGTGCGCGCGTAACCCAGCGCGCGGACGAACCCCAGAGCCCCGGCCAACGCCGCGTCGGTCGTCGACGACTCACGGGACAACAGTGGCAACGCCGCCCGGATGAGCCGCGCCGCCGCGTCGAGGCGCTCCGTGTAGCGCCCGAGCCAGTACAGGTTGCCGGCGACGCGGCTGGACAGGTCGAACGTCGCGCGGCTGACGGTAATGGGCTTCTGCACGGCCGGCAGGAGCGTTCCGGGCGGATCGTCGCTCTCGCCCATGACCCAGAGGTCCTTGCTGCTGCCGCCGGCGGCCACGGAGACGTCCAGCGACGTCGCGTCGGGCGAAACGCGCGCCAACCCTCCCGGCATCACCGTGTAACCCTGTCCGTCGAAAACCGCCAGGGCGCGGATCACGAGATACCGGGGCGCCAGGTCGCCGTCCTCGCGGACGGGCACCGTGGACAGCGACACCTGTTCCTGCGCGACGAAGGCGCGGGGATCGGCGAACATGCGGTCGCGCAGGGCCGCGCGTTCGGCCTCGGCCAGCGCGCTTCCGAACGCGGGTTCCCGGCCGGCGCCGGGGAACGCGGGCTTGACCACCAGGCTGGAAAGGCGCTCGGACGCTTCCGACAGCGCCTGCGGCTGGCCGCACCACCACGTGGCGACGGACGGAATCCCGAGGTCCTCGCCCAGGCAATGGCGCGCCAGGTTCGGCAGGAACGCCATCAGCGCCGGCGACTCCGCGAACCCGGCGCCCGGGGCGTTCGCGATGACGACGTTGCCGGCGCGCATGCTGTCGAGCAGGCCGGGCGCGCCGTCCAGCGAATCGGACCCCAATTCCAGTGGGTCGCAGGATTCCGAGTCCAGGCAGCGCCAAACGACGTCGACCGGCAAGGCGCCGCCGAGCGTCTTGAGAAACACGCGCCGGTCCTTCACCGCCAGGTCGGCCCCCTCGACCAGCGTGCAGCCAAGGTACCGCGCCATGAACGCGTGCTCGAAGTGGGTCGCCGTGTCCGGCCCACCCGACAGCAGCACGACGCGCGGATTGTCGCGATGATGGCGCGCCAGCCGGGTGAACGTGTCCTTCTGTGTGCGAAAGAACCCCGATAGCCGGCGAACCCCTGCATGGAACGCCTCGGGCAGCGTACGGCTGGAAACCAGGCGGTTTTCCAGCGCGAATCCCATGCCCGCCGGCGCGTCGGTCCGGTCGCCGATGACCCACCATCCGCCGTCTTCCGAGCGGGCCAGGTCCACGCCGTAGACCATCAGCCAGTTCCCGTCCACGGGTTCGATGCCGGAAACAGGCCGGAGAAAACCGGGGTGGATGTACAAGAGATCGGCGGGCAGCTTCCGGTCGCGAATCAGGTTTCGGGGACCGTAGAGGTCGGCCAGGATCGTGTTGAGCAGCGTCGCCCGCTGGGCGACCCCCTGGGCCAAACGGTCCCATTCGGCGCCGTCCAGGACCACGGGAACCAGATCCAGGGGCCACGGGCGCACGCGCTGCGGTCCCGACTCGCGCTGGATATGGTACGTGGCGCCGTTGTCCTTGAGGATCCGGTGGCTTTCCTCGACCCGCTTTTCCAGCTCGATGGGGCCCAACCGCTCCATCACGTCGAGAAGCGGACGCCAGTGCGGACGCGTCGTCCCGTCCGGGCCGGTCAACTCGTCGTAGTGGCCCGGCACGGACCGGTACCGGGCGAGGGTTTCCGTCGTCACCGCGTCTCCATTTCGAGCGCCGGACGGGTCCGGTCCTAGGAGCCCGTGGTGAGACCCCGCGTCGCACCGAGACCGGTGAGGCGCCCGTCCGGCAAGGCGCGAGGAGGGAGCATATTCCCGATATGTGACCGACGAGCAACGCAGTCCGGACGGGATGCATCGCCGGTCGAATGCAGCAGGGGTTTCACCACAGGCTCCTAGTCGACCCTCCAGTCACGTTCGAGGCAGTCGTACGGCGCGACGGTCATTTCGGGCTTCCAGACGAAGTAGCGGGTCAGCTCGAACGGCTCCGTGAAATACACCGGGTCGGTGACGGTGATCCGGTAGTCGAGGCGGCTGTGATCGGCGTTCGGCATGAAGCGTTCGACTAGCGACATCTTCTCGCTCTGCGGCACGCCGTCGGGATCGAAGTACTGCGCCTGGATGCGGTCGGTCTCCACGACGAGCGTGTCGCCCTCGAACCGCCCGCGGGAAAACCCCATCTGCGTGTGCTCATCCGGCGGCGCGGCGTCCGGGTTCATGTGGATGACGCGGCGCGCATCGTATTCCTCGATGCGCATGAGGATGCGGTCGCCCTCGCGCACGAGCTCGATCGGCGCCGGGGTGATCATGATCAGGGGCGCGCCCTTCGTGCCGCAGCGAAGCAGGTCGTTGTCGAGCGGATCCCATTCCGCAACCACCTCTTCGGCCGCCGGCGTCAGCGGGTAGCCGCCCTTGAACATCGGAAACGCGTCCGGGTCGCCCATGTTGGTCGCCCAGACGCGGAATATGCCGTCGGCGGCGGCGATGGCGGCTTCGACGTTGGAATCGTCGAAGGCGCGCCCGATCAGGTTGCCGTTCCTGCCGGCGTCGAAGTAGGGAACGTTCTGTCCGAAGGCCAGTTCGTAACCGCTTGCGAGCAGGATGTTGCGCGCGTTCATCCCGTGCGGGTCGCGGCGGGCCGGCGGGCCGGCGATCGTGATGCGGTCGCCGGGCGCGATGAATCCCTGGCCGATGCCGAGGATTCGCAGTATGACGACGGCCGGGGTCTCGACCTCCCATTGCACCGTCTCCCCCGGGGCGTCCTCCACGTCGAGGAGGATCCGTCCGTGCGGGTTCCGCCAATGGATCTCGTTGACGACGCCCGTCACCTCGATCGTGCGATTCTGATCGTAGATCGCAACGGTGCTGTGGTGAGCGGCCGCGCCGGAGACGGCCAGGGCGGCCGTCCATACCAGGCCCGATCGAATCATGGAACACCTCCCGATAGGCGATAGAGTTTACATCGGCCCCACGATGGCGGCGTCACGAATTGCGGCCGGCGCGCACCGGCTCGGCCCCGGTTCCGGTTTATAGGCTTTGAACCGAATCCGGAAGCCGTTACACTCGTCGATACGCCTCTGTCGGAACCATGCGCACATCGGCCCATGAAAACACGACTGCGGCGGCCCCGTTCCTTGACGTTTCCGGAGCGCGTTGGGCCGTTTCCTGGGTCCTTCTCTTCGCGATTCCGGCGCTGTCGGCCGGTTCGCCGCCGCCCCAGGACGGGAGCGAGGCCGTTCTGGACGAAATCCGCCAGATCCTGGACGCAGGCGGGTTGGCGTTGGCGGACGACCAGGCCGCGGTGCTCGACGGTCTGCTGAACGCAACCGCCGACGGCGGGCCGGTCATCACGGAGCGGCTCGGTCAGGGCGCCGAGGACGTCCTCAGCCCGGAACAGATGAGCCTGATCCGTCAGGCCGAGGCGGGACGGCTGTTGCTGACTTCCGGCGTCGAGGGGCTGCAGGACGTCCTGGCCGCGGCCAGCTCCCCCCCGCTGACCTTCAACCAGGAAACGCAGGTGCGGGTCGTTTACGAAGACCACGTCCGGGTGCTCGACGAGTTGCGCAACGCCGGGGACGTCTCGGACTCCGAGGTGCGCGGAATCGAAGAGCAGCTCCTGCTGGCCGCGCTCAAGTTCCTGAACCCGGCCCAGCGGACCGCGTTGACCGGTTCGGTGGCCGCCGACAGCTTCGCCGACCTGAACAGCGACCTGCCCCAAGACGAAGCCGAGTTGATCGAGTACCTGGGCGATTTGCGCAGCCCCGCGGGAACCGAAGGCGAACAGGACCCGGCGGCGTCCACCGGCGGCGACGGCAACCAGTCGGGCTCGGGCAACACGACGGCCGACGCGAGTTCGCAAAGCGCCGCCGCGGGCATCGTCATCGACGGGTTCACCGGCGGCCGCATGCCCAACCGCGACGAGATCCAGGAAATCCGGATCAACGAGAACTCGTTCACCGCCGAGCAGAGCGCCCAGACGCGCGGCCGCACCGAGATCATCACCCGGGGCGGCGCCGGCCGTTTCAACGGCGACGCCACGTTCAGCTTCGCCGACCACCGCATGGACGCGCGCAACGCCATCGCCAAGTTCCGTCCCCAATACCAGCAGCGCAACCTGACGGCCAACCTGAGCGGCCCGGTCATCCGCAACCGGGTGACCGCGACGTTCACCGTCCGGAGGGACACGTTCGAGGACGGCGACACGCTGCAGGCCATCACGCCCTCCGGCCTGGTCAACGACGCCGTCGTCCGTCCCAACTGGACGCGGGAGTACACCACGCGCGCGACGGCCCAGTTGTCGGAGAACAACGTGCTGAACGTGAGCTACACCTGGGGCAACGTGCGCGCCGTGAACCAGACGAGCGACCCGGACTTCGGCCTCCCAGAACAGTTCTTCACGCGGACGGGCACGAACTCCAACTTCCAGATCAAGGAAACGGCGGTCCTGTCCACGCGATTGAACAACGAGGTCCGATTCCGGGTCAACGAGACGGTCCAGGAACGCGAGCCGGTCAGCTTCGAGCCCCATATCAACGTGCTCGGCGCGTTCCGGGCCGGCGGCTCGATCGAAAACGTCGACTACATCTCGCGCACCTACGAGTTCGGCAACCTGCTGATGTACACGGGCAACCGCGTGGCGTTGCGCATGGGCTACGACGGCAACCTGCGGCGTATCGTGGCCGACGCGCAGTCCAACTTCAACGGGACGTTCATCTTCTCGAGCCTCGACGACTTCGTGGCGGGCCGCCCGGTTCAGTACAGCATCAACCAGGGGGAATCGAAGAGCGATCTCTTCGAGCTCCATTCGGCCGTGTTCATTCAGAGCGACTGGCGCGCGCGCCCCGACCTGACGCTCTACTTCGGCGTCCGCTACGAATGGCAAGGCAGCCTGGACGACTCCAACAACGTCGATCCGCGATTGGGCTTCGCCTACTCGCTCGGGCCGACGACGGTGCTGCGCGGCGGCTCGGGGATATTCCACCAGCGCCTGGACGCCCGCGCGGTCTATTACCTCGGTCGGTTCGACGGAACCCGCCAGCAGACGTTCATCGTTCGGAACCCGTCCTATCCGGATCCGTTCGCCGGAGGCGCCGAGGGGGACCCCCGCAACTCCCGGGTACTGTCCCGCGCCGACGACCTGGCGGCGCCGTACACGTGGAATTCGGAGTTGTCGATCGAAACGACGTTCTCCGGCGGGCTGGTCCTGACCGGCGCGTATCGACTGGTCCGCGGCGTCCACCTGTTCCGCAGCCGGAACGTCAATTCGCCCTACGACGTCACGGCGCCGTTTCCGCAGGCGTGCCGCCCGGGGCAGAGTCCCCTCACCTGCGTCCGCCCCGATCCGACGCGCGGGAACGTCAACCAACTGGAATCGACGGGCAACTCGGCCAACCACAATTTCCGGATCGGTTTCCGGCAGCGGCTGCGCGTCCTGAACCTGAACGGCAGCTACAACTTCAACTCCAACTACGACGACCTCCCGGCGGGCGACGAAGGCTTCAGCGGCATCCAGGCGTTCTCGCTGCCCGCCGACAACTTCGACCTGGCGTCGGAATGGGGCCGTTCCGGGGCGCGCCACGTCTTCAACATGGCGTTCAACGTCCGGTTCCCCTGGGACCTGAACGCGAACACGATCCTCAACTGGAGTTCCGGGGAACCCTATACGCTGACCACGGGGCGGGACGACAACCAGGACACCAGCACCAACGACCGCCCGCCGGGCGTGCCCCGCAACTCGCTGACCGGCCCCGGGTTCAGGGAGCTGGGACTGAATCTCTCCAAGGCGATCCAGTTGCGCTCCGACACCGTGGAGCCCGCGCCGGGCGCGGGCGGCCCGGTGGCTTCGGGCGGGTACTACGGGCAGCGCACGGGCCTGCGGATGACGGTTTCGGCCAACGTCACCAACCTGCTGAACGGCGCCAACTACCAGACCATCAGCGGCGTCCAGACCTCCAGGCTCTTCGGTTTGCCCACGCGCGCCCGGCAACCGCGGCGCATGACGCTGTCGGTGCGCTTCGATTTCTAGGAGAAGGCAATGGCCAACCGGACACGGGCGCTGCTGACCCTGGCCTGTCTGGCCTGCGCGGGCACCGGTTGGCTGGCCGCGCAGGATCTCCCGGACGGGAACCCCTACACCGGCGACGCCGAAGCCATCCGGACCGGGATGGGGTTGTACCGCCTGAACTGCGCGGACTGCCACGGGGTGGACGCCACCGGCGTTCGAGGTCCCGACATCACCGGGGTCTGGGCCGCCGGCCGAACCGACGCGGGGCTTTTCCAGACGGTTCGGAACGGCGTGGCCGGGACGGAGATGATCCCCCCGCGGCGCGCGCGCGACGATGAGATCTGGAAGATCCTGGCCTACCTGCGGACGCTGGCGACGCCCACGCCGGCGGCGGCCTCGACCGGCGACGCGGCCAACGGCGCCGAGATCTTCGGGCAGAACTGTTCCGGGTGCCACCGTGTCAACGCCGCCGGGGGCCGGCTGGGTCCGGATCTCTCCCGCATCGGGTCCGCGCGGTCGCGCGCGACCCTGATATCGCACGTTCGAGAGGGATCCCGGCCCCGCTCGAATTCCGGCTACGCGCCCGTCGCGCTGACGACCGATGAAGGCCGGGCCGTTCGCGGCGTGACCAAGAACGAGGACATGTTCTCGATTCAGGTCATGGAAGTGGAAGGCCGTATTCAGGGCTACGCCAAGGACGGGCTCGAGGCGCTGGAAAAGCCGGACGGCTCGCTGATGCCCGTGTTCGGTCCGGACCAACTGAGCGACGCCGACCTGGAAGACCTGCTGGCCTACCTGGAAACGCTCCGCGGGTTCGATCCCGCGGTTCCATAGGGGACGCGCCGATGCGATGGATGACGGCCGCGACATGCCTGTTTCTCGCGATCGGAACCCCGGCCGACGCGCGGGCCGCGCAGGGCGGCCCGGGCAGGGTCACCCAGGCGGAGATCGAGGAAGGCCTCACTCCGGACGGATCGCGGTGGCTGACGTTCGGCGGAGACTACGGCAACCAGCGGCACAGCCCGCTGACCCAGATCACGCCGGACAACGTCGCCCGGCTCGCGCCGCAGTGGACGTTTCAGACGAACACGCTCGACGACTTCGAAACGACCACGCTCTATCGCGACAACATCCTGTACGTCACCGGACCGTCGAACACGGCCTGGGCCATCGACGCGCGCAGCGGACGCGAGATCTGGTCCTACGCCCGCGAGCTGCCCACGGATCTGAGAGCCTGCTGCGGCCTGGTCAACAAGGGATTCGCCATGCTCGGCGACAAGCTCTACATGGCCACGCTCGACGCGCACCTCGTCGCGCTGGACATGCCGACGGGCGAAGTGGTCTGGGATGCGACGCTCGCGGAGTACCAATCCGGTTACGCGTCGACCATTGCGCCGCTGGCCGTGGACGGCAAGATCGTCGTCGGCGTCGCCGGCGGCGAGTTCGGCATCCGCGGCTTCATCGACGCTTATGACGCGGAGACCGGTGAGCGCGCCTGGCGTTTCTACACGATTCCGGGGCCGGGCGAGCCCGGCAACGACACCTGGTCCGGCGACTCCTGGATGACCGGAGGCGCGAGCGTCTGGGTCACCGGCGCCTACGATCCCGAGCAGAACGTGGTGTTCTACGGGATCGGCAACCCGGGGCCCGACTACTACGGCGACAGCCGGCTGGGCGACAACCTGTACAGCGCGTCGATCGTGGCCCTGGACGCGGCGAACGGCGAGCTGGTCTGGCACTACCAGTTCACGCCGCACGACGTCCACGACTGGGACGCCACCCAGGTGCCCATTCTGGCCGACATCGAGATCGGCGGGCGGACGCGTCAGGTGGTGATGTTCGCCAACCGCAACGGCTTCTACTACACCCTGGACCGGGTGACGGGCGAGGTGCTCCTCGCCACTCCGTTCGTGTTCACCAACTGGGCCACCGAAATCGGCGCCGACGGCCGGCCCGTCCTCCTGCCGGGTCACGAGCCCAACGAGGAAGGCAGCCTCACGTGTCCGGACCTGGCCGGCGGGACGAATTTCTGGCCGCCGAGTTACGACCCGGCCCAGGGCGTGTACTTCGTCAACGCGCGCGAGTCGTGCATGATCTACTACGCTTGGGACCAGGAATACATCGAGGGAGAACGCTTCACCGGCGGCGCCGGCGAGCGGATCCGGGACGACCCGACGATGCCCCTATACGGCGCCCTTCGGGCGCTGGACCCCGCCACCGGCGAGCGCTTGTGGGAGTTCCGCTACATGAACCCGTCCACGTCGGGGCTGCTGACCACGGCGTCCGGGCTCGTCTTCACCGGCGATATCGAGGGCAACTTCCTGGCCTTGGACTCCCGGAGCGGCGAGCTGCTGTGGCGCTACCAGATGGGCTCGCCGCTGCACGGCACCTCGGCCATCACCTACATGCTGGACGGACGCCAGCACGTGCTCGTCCCGGCCGGCACGAACCTGACGGCGTGGGCCCTGCCCGAGTGAGCCCCGATGCCCCGCCGCACGGGGGCTAGTCGTCCTCGTCTTCTTCCGGTTCTTCCGGCGGCGCTGCTGCGGCCACCGGCTCGCCGTCCAGCGTGAACGCCCATACCCGGCCAGGCGCCGTAGGCACGCCGCGCCCGGCGCTGCCCCCGGCCAGGATGGCGATGTACTGGCGCCCGTCGATCATGTAGCTGATCGGAGACGCCAGCGGTCCGTCCAGGTACGCCGACCAGAGCTGCTCCCCCGTCGCGGCGTCGTGGGCGAAGATCGTGCTGCTGTCGCTTCGGAACACCAGGTCGCCGCCTGTCGACAACGTGCCCCCGCGGCCCGCGCCCTGGCGCTCGACGCGCCAGACCTCGCTGTTGGAGACCGGGTCCCACGCCAGGAACATGCCCACCGGGCCGCCCAGCTCCGGCGGTTCGGGCCGCTCGGCGCCCCGGCCGGCCGTGCCGGTGTTGGTCCGGCCGGGCCGGTATTCGAACTCCGTGTTCACCGAGTAGAACGACTGCGAGTTCTCGGCGGAGAAATACACCCAGCCGGTATCCGGGTTGTACGCCATCGGATGCCAGTTGTGGCCGCCCCCGGGACCGGGCGACACCCACACGCCCCCGCCCGATTCGCGCGTGTACCGGGCCGCGGGGTTCTCGATCGGCCGTCCGGTTTCCTGGTCGATTCCCGTCGCCCAGGTCACCGTGTCGACGAACTGCTCGGCCGAGATCAGCGCCCCGGTGGCGCGGTCCAGGACATAGAAGAAGCCGTTCTTCGGGGCCTGGACGATGACGCGCCGCTGCCGGCCGTCGATCTCGAGATCGAGCAGCATCATGGGCTGGACGGCCGTGTAGTCCCAGTCGTCGCCCGGCGTGGTCTGGTAGTACCACTCCAGCTCGCCGTCGTCGGGATCGATGGCCAGGATCGAAGCCAGGTACAGGTTGTCGCCGCCCAGCGGGCTGCGCAGGTCGCGGCTCCACGGCGAGCCGTTGCCGGTGCCCACGTACAGCAGGTTCAGCTTGGGGTCGTAGGCGAAGCCGTCCCAGACGGTCCCGCCTCCGCCCATGGTCCACCATTCGCCGCTCCAGGTGCGCGCCGCTTCGCGCATGGCCTCGTTCTCGAACCCGTCGGCGGGATTCCCGGGCACGGTGTAGAACCGCCAGGCCTGTTCCCCGGTCTCGGCGTCGTATGCGGTGACGAACCCGCGCACGCCGAACTCGGCGCCGCTGTTGCCGATGACGACCTTGTCCTTCACGACGCGGGGTGCGCCGGTGATGCTGTAGTCCGCGCCGATCGGCGTCGTCTGGACGGCCCATTCGACGTAGCCGGTGTCCCTGTTCAACGCGACGAGGCGCCCGTCGAGCAGCCCCACGAAGACCTTGTCGCCCCACAGCGCCACGCCCCGGTTGACCGGACCGCAGCAGATGCTGGGCCCGCCGTTCTCGACGCCGCCGCGGACGATGCCGGCGTTCCATCGCCAGATCAACTCTCCGGTCGCCGCGTCGAGCGCGAAGACGTCGCTCCAGGTGCCGGTCCCGTAGAGGACGCCGTCGGCGACCAGAGGGGTGGCTTCCAGCGCGCCGGCGGTTCCGGTCACCTCCCACTGCCAGGCCAACCCCAACCGGTGGACGTTCGACGCGTCGATCTGGTTCAGCGGGCTGTAGTGGCGCTCGGCGTAGTCCCCGCCGTAGGTCAACCACTCCGCGTTGGGAGATTGCAGGACAGCGGCCTCGTCCACCCATTGCTGCGCGACGGCCGCCCCGGACAACAGGCCGGCCCCCATGGCCAGACCCCACCACCGTATACGACTGCGTTCACGCGGCATCGTCCACACTCCTTTCGCCGTCTCGCGGTCATCGGATCCGCGGAACGAAGGTCCACTTCGTGAGCCGCAGCTCACCCGTGGTCCCGCCCTGGCTGAGCGTTCCGTTCAGGCGCGTCTCCTCTTCGATCCGCGCCTCGATGCGGAAATCGCCGCCCTCCGCCACGACGCTGCGGTCGGCGGGATCGAATGCGACGCTGTCGAACTCCACGTTCTCGGGATTCACGATCTCGCCCGCGAGCGCGTCGTCGATGACCTCGAAGCGCACGGTGACGGCGTCCCGAATCCCACCCTCGGGGGTCCAGCTTCCCGACCACGTACCCCTGAGGTCGTCGGTCTGGGCCAGCGCCGGCGCGGCGCCCACGGCCAGCGAGAGAGCCAAGGCTGGCAAAAGTCGATCGATCATGCAAGCCCTCCGTTACGATTCTTCCGGCTGGACCAGATCGGATCGGGTCAACCGGATACGTTCGTAGCTGTCGGATGAAATCACATAGTACCAATCCGCGAAACGGCCGTTCAGCGCCTCGGCGCGTTGTCGGCCCGCCTCGACGTCAACCTCCCAAGCATCCCACGCGTCCTGCAACTCCTTGTTGCTACGGTCTTCGTCGGACCAGTCCGCCTCGTCCTTGTCCATGAATTCCGTGTTGGACGGGCGCTGCGGCGCCGGCGGCAACCCGGCATCGTCGAAGGACGCGGTCAGGAACAGGTAACGGTTCTCGCCGGGGCCGCTGTCGGCGTCGTCGCTGGCCTCGGTCCCGGCGCTGACCGCCTCTCCGTCGCCGAAGAGGACCTCGCCGAACCGGAGCACGTAGACGACGCCGTCATCGGTCCGCACCTCCAGCTCGCCCTCGTTGGAAACCAGCTCCCCGCCGCCGGTGAAGAAGTACCCGCGGCTTCGGAGCGACAACAGATCGGCCTGTGTGATGCTGAGGCCGGCGTCCAGACGCGTCAAGCTGTCGGAGAGCCCTTCCGGCTTGGGCCGCACGCCGACGATCGACAGCGTGTCGATCGCGCCCAGCAGGTTGCTCATCGCCGTGGAGTCCACCTCCTCGCCGGCCGCCATCCGGTTGGCGGACCAGGCGTTCGGGTCGTCCCCGCGATCGAGGATCAGCGTGTCCCGGTTGTCGAGTATCCCCGTCCGCTCGTCGATGGAATAGTCCCGCACGGTGAGTTGGCGAACCTCGTCGCGCGTCACTTCCAGAAGATCCGGCTCGATCCAGTCGGCGAACCGGGTCGACAGGTCCAGGTCCATGCGGGAAACGTAGACGCGATTCTGATCGGGAAGGCGGACGAAACGCAGGTTGTCGCGGCCCTCCACCGCGTGGCCCACGATCATGTCGGCCAGGACGTTGCCGCCGGCGTCGCGCAGCGTGATGCGCTGTCCGCGTCCGGTCAGCGTGCTCACGGTTTCGTCCAGCGGATCGATCACGCCCAGTTCCTCGTGGTCGGCGACGTTGTCGGAGCGGACGTCGTCCCTGACCGTGCCGATCAGGCCGGCCGCGGTTCGTGCCAGGCGGTCCTCGCCGTCGGCCGGATAGTCGTGATGCGATGGAATCGTCCACCGGCCATCGCGGAACATGACCTGGAACGGCCGCGCCGTGGCGGTTTCCTCGTCGAAGTCGATGACTTCCAGCGTCGTGGCCGCGTTGGGATCGGCAAAGTCCGGGAAGAACGTCTCGCCCTGGTCCAGAAACGCGTCGGGCGTGACCCGCTCCGGCGCCGTCGCAACCGCCGTCAACAGCAACGCCACGGCCACGCCCCCGTAAGCCGCGGTCTTTCGTGCCTCGCTCATGAATCGCTCCTCTGGCGGCGCGCGGCCCCCGCGCCGTCATTCACTTCTTTGACGGCGCGCCGCCTCCGCGCCCTCGCGTTCCTTTTCGCGGCGCCGGAGAAAGATCAGCACTCCGGCCGCGAACACCGGCAGCGGCGGTAACAATACAGCGAACGTCTTGATGTTGTTCTGGATCCGCCGGATCTGGGCTTCCATCTCCTCTTCGCTGGCGTTGATTCGGGCGTCCGTCTCGGCCTCGATATTGGCCCGCAACACGTCCAGGCGGCGGTTCTCCGCCTCCTCGAGGTTTCGCGCCATGATCTGCTTGGTCTGGATGTCCAGATCCGTCCGCTGTTCCACCGCCGCGACGCGCTCGTCCAGACGCCGCTGCGCCTCGTCCAGGGCCGTTTCGGCATCCTGTTCGGCCTGCGCCTCCTCGGCGATCCTCGCCTCGATGAACTCCTGGACCTGCGCTTCGACGCGCTCGAGCGTCCGGTGGCGCGCCCGCTTGCCGCGCAGCGAGACGAACTCCGTATCCCCGGTCAACACGTCCATGGCGTTCAGGAAGAACGACACGTTGTCGAAGTTCAGGTCGGCCGGCGCCTGGGCGCGCACCTGGAAGAACTGCTCCGAGATGAAGTCGACGTCGGCCACCACGATGACGTCGATGTCCCCGGATTCGCCGGTCGGTTCCGCGTCCGGCGATTCCGTCGGGGCGTCTTCGGTATCGGAAACCTCCGGTTCGACGGCGTCCGGGGCACGGCTTCGAACATGGGCGGCCACGACGAAGTCCCGTGCGTCCGGCTGATGCGGGAGGTTCGGGTTGAGCTGGACGCCGAACAGCGTGCGCTGCACCAGTTGGAAATACGAGAGCGGACCCGACTGCACACCCGTCCGCACCAGCGGCTGGAACTCCAGCGCCGGGTTCGCCACGGGATTCACGTGACCCGGATACAGCAGGACCAGCTCCTGCAGCGCGGCCGACGACGCATGCTCGGCGTTGAACGCCGCCTCGTTCTGGTTGCCCGGGCCGACGAAAACGATCTCGGGCGCCAGGTGCGCCAGGTCCGGATGCGGGTTGTAGGCGTCCCACACGATCTCGGACGGATTCCAGTCGATGCCGAGGTTGGCCATGAACCCGGCGATATCCCCCTTGGGCACGGGGGGCGGCTGCTGCGGGGCGAACGGGTTCGTGTTGCCGCCCTGCTCGGAAGGCGCCATCGACACGTTGACCACCGGCAGCGGATCGACGAGCAGGATCGCGGGCTTCCCGGTCTGGATGTACGCCTGGAGCCGGTCCATCGCCGGCTGCGGCAGCGCCGAGGGCAGGATGACGAGCAGCGCGTCCAGGTCCTGGCCGATTTCACCCTCGGGGGAGACCGTGACCACCTCGTACTGCTTTCGGAGCTCCGCGACCACGGACCATTCCGGCGAGCTCTGCATGGTCTGGAAGTCGACCCCGCCCATGATGCGCAGGTCGTGGTCGACGATGCCCACGCGCTTGCGGTCCGTCTGGGCCACGACGCGAATGCTGCGCGTCAGCTCGTACTCCGGCGACAGCCCGCGGTCGAGGAACGGAATCACCTGTTCCCGCGCGCCGGAGGTGGCCGCCACGCCCAGGAACACGTCGACCACGCTGGCCCGGGCGCCGGCCAGGACGGGTATCTGCCGCGGCGTGATGCCGAAGGTCTCGCGCGCGTCCCGTGCCTGTTGCGTAAACGGCTCCGCGTCCTCGATGCGCACCTGGACGCGGGGCCCCGCGATCGAATCGATCTCGCGCAGCACGCTCAACAGGTTCTCGCGGGTCTGGACATACTGTTCCGGTACTTCCGGACTGATGTACGCCTGAATGAAGACCGGCCGGTCCTCGGGGATTTCGGCGATCAGTTCCCGCGTTTCGCCGCTGAGCGAGTGGAGCCGCTCGGCCGTCACGTCGATCCGGAAGGCGGCCCGGCCGACGAGGACGTTGAGGGCGATGACCGCCACGATCACGGCCGCGGCGCGCACGGTGTGGTGCGCCCGGGCGGAGATGCCCTCCTGACGATGCGGCCAGTGGCGGCTGTCGACGACGAGCACGTTCAGATACAGGCTCACTCCCGCCAGCGAGACGAAGTACAGAATCCCGGAAAGGCTGACGACGCCGCGCGCGAAGTCCTCGAAATATCCTGCGACGGTCAACGGCGCGAACCATCCGCCGAGGGATTCGCTGAAGGCGAACGCCAGCGGCCCGAAGGCCAGGACGCCGGAGAACGCGGCGCCGGCGACGAACGCCACGGTGACGTTCGCCGTCAACAACGAGGCGAGCATCCCGACGCCGATCATGGCCGCGCCGATCAGCCAGTAGCCGATGTAGTTTCCGACGAGGAGGCCAAGGTCGGGCGCGCCCAGCCAGAAGAGCACCAGCACGTGGCTGAACGAAAGGACGAGCGACACGGTGTAGATCGCCAGAACGGCCAGGTACTTCCCGGCGACGACGTCGAGGCTGGAAGCCGGAAGGGTCAACAGCAGCTCGTCGGTCGCTTGCTTCCTCTCCTCCGACCACACGGCCATGGTGAGGGCCGGGATGAAGAAGACCAGCAGGTAGGGGAATACGGCGTTGAGTTGGTCCAGGTTGGCCAGGTTCTCCAGGAAGAAGCGATCCTGCCAGAAGGCCCCGGCGGCGCTCAGGAAGATGAACAGCGTGATGAAGACGTAACCCGTCGGGTTGGTGAAGTACTTCCACAGGTCGCGCCGGACCAACGCGCGAATGAAATCGCGATTGAGCGTTCGAACGGACGTCATGCTTCCCCTCCCGCCGCGCCGGACGGAGCTTCCGCCATCGTCATCTCGTGGAACGGCGTCTCGAGCGACCCGTCCCGCTTGAGCTCGCCGGGCGTCCCGTCGAAGATCAGGCGGCCGTCGTGAACGAACAGGACACGGTGGGCGACGGCGTCGACTTCCTGAAGGATGTGCGTCGAAATCAGGATCGTCTTGGTCCGGCCCAACCGCAGGACGTTCTCGCGGAAGAGGCGCAGTTGGTTCGGGTCGAGGCCCACCGTCGGCTCGTCCAGGACCAGGACGTCCGGGTCGTGGATCAACGCCTGCGCCAACCCCACCCGCTGCCGGTAACCCTTCGACAGCTTGCCGATGGGCTTTTCCAGCACCGTCTCGAGCGAATACCCGCGGGTGACGAAGTCGAGCCGCTCATCCAGCACGGCCGGCTCCAGCCCGCGCGCCTCGCCGAAGAACCGCAGCAGTTCCAGAGGCGTCATGTCCAGGTAGAGCGGACCGTTCTCGGGGAGGTAGCCCAAACGCCGGGCCGCCTCGATCCGATCGGCGTGAACATCGTGGCCGGCGATGCGCGCGCTGCCGGCGCTGGGGGCCATGTACCCGGTCAGGATCTTCATGGCCGTCGACTTGCCGGCGCCGTTCGGCCCGAGAAACGCGACGATCTGTCCGCGCGGGATCGTGAACGAGATGTCCTCGATGGCCACGAACGGGCCGAAGTACTTGGTCAGGCCCCGGGCCTCGATCATGGGCGCGCCGTTTCGAGCAACTTCCATGGGTGTTCGCCTCTCCGCCGAAGTTCAGTCCGTGTCGATGGAATCCGCCAAAAACCTCCGCGCAAGGGCATCGAGAGCCCGGCCCGGCAGGATCGCCTCGGCGCCGCCGAACGGCGCGTCGGGCGACCCGACGGGGAGATTTGGACGGAACCCGCGAAAAAACGTTAACGCATTCAGGGTTCGAGAGGCAACGGGCCTGCGCGAGGGTTCGCGCGGCCGGGAGAATCCTGGAGATCGCTCATGGCGACGTTCCGTCCCCGGCGCCGGGTTCGCGTCGAATCAGGGGGCGGACGAAAGCCAATGGAGGACGTTCAGGACGAATCGCGCGTTGTCCTCGGCGCCCGGCGCGTTCATGCCCATCGGACGGCGGTCCGGACCCCGCTCCTGCGCGCTCAACATCGCCGCTTCGCCGAACACGGCCACCCGGCCGTCCCCCCGCTGGAGCAGGGCCCCCTGCAACCAACCCCCGATCGGTTCGGCATCGGCGGCGAACGCCTGTCCCATGCCGGGCTGCGCGACGGCGCCGGGACCCATCCGCATCAACGCGGCGTGCGGACCCTCGACGCGGAAAGCGGATCCCAGGAAAGTGGCCACGGCCTCGACGCCGTCCGTGACCGCGTGCTCGAGGAGCGATCCGGCGGCCTTGCCGTAGGTGAGACTTCCCTGGCGCGCGTCGGGCGGACCGTCGTAGGCGTAGGCGTTGCTGAACTCCACGCCGAAACGCCCGGCCAGCGGCTGGATCGCGGCGGGCCACGGCGCGTGGTCGGCGACCAGGATCAACGCACCGCCCGCCCGCACCCAACGCTCCACCGCGTCGACCTCGGCATCGTTCAACGCCGGGCCGGCGCGGTCCTCCGCCAGGGCATTCGCGATCACCAGGATGTCCAGGCCCCGCAGGCTGTCATCGGTAAACGCCCCCGCGAACCCGTCGACCCGATAACCGTCTTTCCGCAGGAGCGAGGCGAACGGCGCATATGTCCCGTCAACCGTATGCAGGTTGCCATGGCTGCCGTCGATCCCCACCACGGGGCCCCGCCCCGCCGCGTAGGCCGGCGAATCGACGGGTGGATCGAACGCCAACTGCGCCGAGCCGGGAAGGGCCGGTGCAATGGCGATCGCGAGTGTGATCAGCGTCCTTCGCATTTTCAGCGCTCCCGTGGGTGAGTCTAACAGCCCGCGCCGGCTCGGCGAATCGTTCCGTCGCGACTCAAGCCAGCCTCCGTTCCGCCATCCAGGACAGCGTTGTCCGCACGGCGCGTTCGAGAAGCTCCGGCTGGTCCACGTAGTAGTGGGTGGCCTTTTCGATCGACGCGAACGTCTTGTCACGGGCGGCGGCCGCCTCGTAGACCCGCCGGAGATGCGCGGCGGGAATCGCGTCGTCGGCCGTGTTCTCGATCACCAGCAACGGCACGGAAATCCCCCGGGCCGAGCGCTCCCCGTCGGCGTTGGAGTCGTCGAGCGACCATTGGGACAGCCACGCGCGCAACGTCGAGAAACGCGCCAGGCCCACCGGACCGTTGTTCACGGTCTCGGGATGCCCGAGGTAGGTGTGGCCCGTCCGGCGGTCGTTGGGCTCGATGGCGGGGTCCAGGAAGCGCGGATCGGCCAGGGTCCGGTGCGTGACGAACCCACGTTCCGTTTCGAGGCCGCCCCGTTTCCGCAAACGGTCGAGCGTCTCGCGCACCCAGGCCGTGCGCCTGCGCACGCGACCACGCTGGGCCGCCCGGAAGTGTTCGATGAAATCCCGTGAGTAGGGCGGCCGGTTGGGGTTTTGCGGGTCGTAGAGGTCCAGCTCCGGGTCGCGGTCCTCGGGGTCGTCCTCGTCACGCACCGAGGGGTCGATCCACTCGCTCAGGATTCGCGCGCGCGACGCGTGCGCCGCATGGAATACGACGGCGTCGGCCGGAATCAGCCCCGCGCCCGCGATGTCGACCGGGTCGCCCGCCGGGGTCTCCCTGATCGTCGGGTTCTCGGCCTGCGCCTGGTAGAACAGCGCCAGCGACCCGCCCCCGGACCATCCCGCCAGGACGACCTTCTCGTAACCCCACGCTTCGCGGGCGTGCCGCACGTAGGCGCCCAGGTCCAGCAAGGCCTTCTCCATGATCAGCGGCGTGTCGTTGCGCGCGTACCGGCTGCCGGCGCACAGGACGTGGGCGCCGGCCCGGGCCATCGCGTTGGGCATGGGCATCAACTGGAGCGTGGACGCCGGGTGCATGAAAATGACGAGCGTCGAAGCGGCGCGTCCCACGGGGCGATAGCGGATACCTTCCAGGTGGACGTGTCCCTGCCCGCCCGCGAAGCCGTACACTTCGCGGAACGCACCGGTTTCGGGATAGGACACATGGACCCACTCCGGAACGGCCGCAAACCGGCCGGTCGACGACGCCCCCTGTTCCGACACTGACTGTCACCCCTTTCTCGAAGCGATCCTGTAGAATGGACCGGCCCTTCCGTAACGAAACGGAGACACCATGGGTTCCTTTCGCACGCATTGTATCGTCCAGAACCACACGCACCGCGAGCGCACGGTCGAGGTTTCCGAAATCCTCGTCGATACCGGAAGCGAGCGCACGTGGATACCGTCGCACCTGTTGGAAGCGATCGGGATTTTTCCGGAGTCGAAACGGCTGAACATGATCCTGGCCAACGGCCAGCCGGTCTCCCGTTCCATCGGTTTCGCGATCATCCGCATCGGGGAGCGGCAGACCATCGATGAGGTCGTTTTTGCCGACGAAGGCGATCTTCCGCTTCTGGGCGCGCGGACCATGGAGGGGCTGAACCTGATGGTCGATCCGGTCGCGAAGGAACTCGTCGACCGGGGACCCATATCCGCGGCGCTCTGCGGCGTATGACGCCGACGCTTTGCGGCGTGTAACGCCGGCGCTTTGCGGCGTGTAACGCCGACGCTCTGAGGCGTGTAACGCCGGAGGGCGGCCGCGTCTATTCGAACCGCTTCCCCAGTCCCTTCCAGACGTCCGTGTAGTTCCGTTGCCGGAATTCGCCCTCCACGGCGAAGCGGGTCGGACGGATCGCGAACCGGGTTTCGAACATGGCCGCCAGCGTGCCGTCCAGGTATTCCGGCTCGAGGGCGGCCGACGCCTCGCGCTCGAACGTCTCGGTGTCCGGACCGTGGCCGGACATCGAGTTGTGGAGGCTGGCCCCGCCGGGCGCGAAGCCCCCGCCCTTGCCGTGGTAGGCGCCGCGGATCAGGAACAGGTACTCGCTGGCGACGTTCCGGTGGAACGGCGGCGGCCGGAACGTGTGGTTCGCCACGATCCAGCGCGGAGCGAAGACGACGAAGTCGACGTTCGCGGTCCCGGCCACGGGGCTGGGCGAGGTCAGCACCGTGAAGATCGACGGATCGGGGTGATCGTAGGACACCGTCTGGATCGAATTGAACCGCATCAGGTCGTACTTGTACGGCGCGTAGTTCCCGCGCCAGGCCACGACGTCGAGCGGGGAGTGGCCGACGGGCGCCGACCAGAGCCGCCCCTGGAACTTGGCGACAAGCTCGAAATCGCCTTCCCGGTCCTCGAACGCGGCGATGGGCGTCATGAAATCGCGGGCATTGGCCAGACCGCTGGAACCGATCGGGCCGAGCTCGGGCAGGCGGAACGGCGCCCCGTAGTTCTCGCAGACGAAGCCGCGCCCCTCTCCGTCCGGCAACTCGACGCGGAACTTGACCCCGCGCCTCACGACGCAGAACTCGTTCGGAACCAGCTCGATCACGCCCATTTCGGTGGCCAGGCGCAGGCCGCCGCGCTCCGGCACGATCAGCAGCTCGCCGTCGGCGTCGTAGAAGAACCGTTCCGACATGTCGCGATTCGCGGCGTAGACGTGGATGGCCACGCCGGCCTGCAGCGCGGGGTCGCCGTTGCCGCCGATCGTCGCCAGACCCTCCATGAAGTCGGCCGGAACGGACGGGATCTCGACCGGGTCCCAACGCATCTGTTCCGGCGAGGGCGGAACCTCGTCGAAGGGTCCGCTCCGGATCCGCCCCGCGTCGATTTCCTCGAAACGGCCGTGGAGCGCCGAGGGCCGGATGCGGTATGTCCAGGCGCGGAGGTTCGATTCCCGCGGCGACGTGAACGGCGTTCCGGTCAGAAGCTCGGCGTAGAGGCCCCGCGCCACGCGCTGGGGAAAATTCTGTCCCTCCGGCAGCACGCCGGGAATCGCCTCGGTCTCGAGCTCGTTGGCGAACCCGGTCTGGTAGCGCAACTCCGGTGTGGACATTTTGTGCCTCGCGGCCGGCCGGCGCCGGGCATTATATCGAAGTCACGATGAGCGAACTTTCGACCCGCGACGCCGTGCCGCCGCCCGAGGGCGTCCGGACCGCCTCGAACACCGGCCGCTGGATGCGCGAGCTCGGCCTGGAGACCTACGAGGCGCTGCACCGCTACAGCGTCACCCACATGGAAGCGTTCATCGAGAGCGCCGTCGCGAAACTGGGGATCCGTTTCCGCACGCCATGGGAACGCGTCCTGGACGTCTCCGGCGGCGTGGAGCGCCCGGTGTGGTTCGCCGGCGCCCACATGAACATCGCCGACAGCGTTTTCCATGCCGATGCCGCCTCGCCGGCCATCGTCTCCCGGCGGGAAGGCCAACACGGGCTCCGCGTCGTCTCCGTCGCCGAGCTGGAGGCCCTGTCGGCGCGCGTGGCCAACGGGCTGAGGACCATGGGGCTCGCGCGCGGCGACGCCGTCGCCGTCGACATGCCGATGACGCCCGAATGCGTCGCGGCCTACCTGGGTATCGTCCGCGCGGGCATGGCCGTGGTTTCCATCGCCGACAGCTTCGCCCCGGAAGAGATCGCGGCGCGCCTGTCCATCGCCGGCGCCCGCGCGGTGTTCACGCAATTTGCCATCCAACGTGGAGGCAAGACCATCCCGCTCTACGAGAAGGTGGCCGCGGCCGGCGCGCCGAGGGCTGTCGTCGTGGGCGCCGCCGGCGCGGGCGCGGGGTTGCGCAACGGCGATACGCCATTCGATGAGTTCCTCTCCGACAACGCGGAATACGACAACGCGGCCGCCGACCCGTCCGACACCATCAACGTGCTGTTCTCGTCCGGGACCACGGGCGCGCCGAAAGCGATTCCCTGGACCCACGCGACGCCCGTGCGGTGCGCGCTGGACGGCTACGTCCACCAGGACATCCGGGCGGGCGACGTCGTCGCATGGCCGACGAACGTGGGCTGGATGATGGGGCCGTGGTTGATTTTCGCGGCCCTCGTCAACCGGGCCGCCATCGCGCTCTACGAGGGCGCGCCCAACTCGCTCGGTTTCGGCCGTTTCGTCCAGGACGCGGGCGTGACGATGCTGGGCGTCGTCCCCAGCCTGGTTCGATCGTGGAAAGCCATGGACGGAATGACCGATCTGGATTGGAGCGGCGTCCGCGCGTTCAGCTCCTCCGGCGAGGCGTCGAACGCCGACGACATGCGGTGGCTGTCAGCCATGGCCGGCCACAAGCCGGTGATCGAGTACTGCGGCGGCACGGAGATCGGCGGCGCCTACGTCACTTCGACCGTCGTTCGGCCGAACCGCCCGGGGTGCTTTTCGGCCAAGGCCATCGCCTCCGACTTCGTCGTCCTCGACGAGGAGGGCCGGGAGTCCAGCCAGGGAGAGGCGTACCTGGTTCCCCCCGCGATCGGTCTGTCGACGCGCCTGCTGAACGCGGACCATCACGCGGTCTACTTCGACGGCTGCCCGCCCGGCCCGCGCGGTCAGATCCTCCGCCGCCACGGCGATGCGGTCCGCGACCTGGGCGGCGGGTTCTACCGGGCCGAGGGCCGCGCCGACGACACGATGAACCTGGGCGGCATCAAGGTGGCCTCCGCGGAGCTGGAGCGCGTGATGAACCGCGACGACGGCGTCCTGGAAACCGCGGCCATCGCGGTCTCGCCCGCCGGGGGCGGCCCCGCCAAGCTGGTGGTCTACGCCGTCGCGGACGCGGACGCCGATGCGGCCGAGTTGAAGGCCAGGCTCCAGCAGCGGATCCGCGCCGAGCTGAATCCGCTGTTCAAGATCGCCGACCTCCGAATGGTGGACGCGCTGCCTCGAAC
This sequence comes from Acidobacteriota bacterium, assembly GCA_022821145.1. Classification (GTDB taxonomy): domain Bacteria; phylum Acidobacteriota; class Terriglobia; order 20CM-2-55-15; family 20CM-2-55-15; genus JAJEDW01. Next base: position 6,322 of record JAJEEE010000042.1, on the reverse strand, counting down.
GGCCTCGAACAAGGTCCTGCGCCGCGCGCTCCGGGCGCGCCATGCCTCGGCCGGCGAGCGCCCGGATTGACATGACCCATGATATGGTCTAATTTATGACCATGATCAAGGCCAACATCCACGAGATCAAGGCGCGTCTCTCGAGCTATGTCGAAATGGTGGAGTCCGGCGAGACGGTGATCGTCTGCAAACGCAACCTGCCTGTCGCCCGCCTCTGCCCGATCGAAGACGACAAGATCCAGACACCCGTACTGGGTTCGGCGAAGGGAGAGGGCCGCGTCCTTCCGTCGTTCTACGAGCCCATGGACGACGACGAACTCGCCTTGTGGGAAGGTGGACACCGAGGCGGGGGACGTTGAAGCTGCTGCTCGATACGGCCGCGTTTCTCAACGCCGCCTTGGAACCGGACCGCCTTTCGTCGCACGCTCGCGGGCTTCTGCTCGATGCCGGGAACGAACGGTACCTGAGCACGATTTCGGCCCTGGAGATCGCCATCAAGCACGCACTCGGCAAGATCGAGTTGCGGGAGCGTCCGGAACGATTCGTTCCGACCCACCGGGAACGACTGGGAGCCAAGGCCTTACGCCTCGACGAGGAATCGGCGCTTCACCTGGCGCGCCTTCCCGCCCTTCACCGCGACCCGTTCGATCGAACCCTGATTTGCCAGGCCATCGTGCACGGACTGGTCTTGCTGACACCGGACGAGCAGATCTCACGCTACCCGGTGCGCACCGTCTGGTAAACGCGTCCCGGCCATGCCCTCCGCGCTCAGTCACCTCGAATGCTCGCAGCCGGCGTGCGCGGCGACGCTCGACTTCTCCCCGGCCAGGAACCTGTGCCCGTCCTGCCAGGCCCCGCTGCTGGCCCGTTACGACCTGGACGGCGCCAAGCGAACCCTGAGCCTGGACGCGCTCGCCGGCCGCCGGCCGACGATGTGGCGCTACGAGGAAGTGCTGCCCGGCGTAGAGCCGGTCACGCTGGGAGAGGGCTGGACGCCGCTGATCCACGCCCGCCGGCTGGGACGAAGCCTGGGCCTGGAACGGCTCTTCATCAAGGACGAGGGGTTGAACCCCACGGGATCGTTCAAGGCCCGCGGTCTGGCGGCGGCGGTTTCGATGGCGCGCGCCCTGGGCGCGGACACCGTCGCGGCGCCCACGGCTGGCAACGCCGGGGGCGCCGCGGCCGCGTATGCGGCGCGGGCGGGCATACGCTCCATCATCGCCATGCCCTCGGACACCCCCGCGGCCAACATCATGGAGGCGCGCGCTTTCGGCGCGGACGTGCGCCTGATCGACGGCCTGATTTCCGACTGCGGGAAGTTCATCGCCGAGAACGCCGCGCGGAACGGCTGGTTCGAGGTGTCGACGCTGAAGGAGCCGTACCGCATCGAGGGCAAGAAGACCATGGGCTACGAGCTGTGGGAGCAGTTCGAAGGAGCCTTGCCCGACGTCGTCGTCTACCCCACCGGCGGCGGCGTGGGACTGATCGGCATGTGGAAGGCGTTCGAGGAGTTGGGCGCGATGGGGCTGGCCGGGCGGGACCGGCCGCGCATGATCTCCGCACAGGCCGATGGCTGCGCGCCGATCGTGCGCGCCTTCGAGCGTCAGGAAAGGGCGTCGGAGTTCTGGAAGGGCGCTCAGACCGTGGCCTCGGGCCTCCGCGTGCCGAAAGCGCTGGGCGACTTCCTGATCCTGGACGCGCTCTACGCCAGCGGTGGCGAGGCCGTGGCCGTCGACGACGCGGCCATGATGGCGGCGTGTCGACGGATGGCCGCGCTGGAGGGCGTCTTGGCCGCGCCCGAAGGCGGCGCCGGACTGGCCGCGATCGAAAGACTCGTCCGGGACGGCAAGATCGGAGCGGAGGAACGGGTCGTGCTCTTCAACACCGGCAGCGGCTACAAATACGCGGAAGCGTGGCAGGCCGCCCTCGAACCGTGACGCGCGAAGGCCGCCGGACGACGCTGCACGCGCTGGCCGGGCCCGCCGTATTCATCGCGCTGGTCCTGGCGCCGCTCCCGACGATTCCGTACGAGATCCGAGGCAGCCTGGGCCTGCTGGTGTGGATGTCGTGGTGGTGGATCTTCCAGCCGGTGCACCTGGCCGTCACGGGTTTCCTGCCCCTGGTCGTCCTCGCGCTGTTCGACTTCCTGCCGGTCACGACGATCCTGCCGGCCTACGCCCAGCAGCTCGTCATCCTGCTGCTGGGGGCCAACATCCTGGCCACGCTCTGGACCCGCTGGGGCCTGGACCGGCGCATCGCGCTGGTGTCGCTGCTGGGCGTGGGGACGGACACGCGCCGGCAGATCCTGGTGTGTTTCGGCGTCGCCGCCGTGCTGAGCACGTTCCTTCCCAACACGGTCGTGGCGGCCGCCATGATGCCGATCGTCGTGGCGATGCTGCGCTTCATCGGCATCGAGGACGTGGGAAAGAGCGCGTTCGGGTCGGCCGTCCTGATCGCCGTCGCCTGGGGCACCAGCATCGGGGGGTCGGGCACGCCCATCGGCGGCGCCCCCAACCTGCTGACCGTCCAGTTCATCGAAGAGCAACTGATCGACCACGAGTTCCTGTTCACCACCTGGCTGACGCGCATCATGCCGCTGACCGTCATCGCGGCCTGCGTCGCGTTCGCCTTCATGCGGTTCGCGTTCAGGCCCGAGATGGAGCGGGTGGAAGGCACGCGCGCATTCTTCACCGGCGAGCTGCAGGCGCTGGGACGCATGTCCACGCCCGAAATCTGGGGACTGGCGTTCTTCACCGCCGCCACGCTGCTCGCCTTCACGCGCCAGTTCTACGCGGGGCTCCTGCCGGGCCTGACGCCGGCGTTCGCGTTCCTGGCCTTCGCCGTGCTCAGCTTCGTCGTCCGCCACAAGGGCGAACCGCTGCTCCGGTGGGAGTACGCGCAAGGGCGCATGGTGTGGGGCCTGATCTACCTGTTCGCCGGAGGATCCGCCCTGGGTCAGGTCCTGAGCGAAACCGGAACGGCGCGGTTCTTCGCCGACCGCCTGGCGCCGATGGCCGGCGGCGGCGGATTCACGGCCATCGTCGTGTTCGCGTTCCTCACCATCGTCCTCACCCAGATCACCAGCAACACGGCCGCCGTCGCCATCGTCGTGCCCATCACGATCAGCACGTTCCAGGGCCTGGGCATGAACCCCGTGCCGTTCGTCTACATCGTGGCCGCCGCCGGCAACTACGGCCTCATGCTACCGTCGTCCTCGGGCGGCCCGGCCATCGCGGCCGGCTACGGCGTCAACGTCAAGACGATGTTCTCGTGGGCGCTGTGGCTGACCGTGCTAGTGTGGATCGCGATCGTCGCCGGGGGCTACGTCCTGGCGACGTTCTGGGAAGGATTCGGGGTGGCGTGATGTACGTCCGTTAACCTCCGTCCGCCGAACCGCGGTCCTTACAGATCGGATTGCCGACGTCATATGACCTAACGGCCGTCAAACGTTGTCCAGTCGATCAGATATGCCACTGGATTTGCCGTCTCGCGACGCCGTCATTGGACATTCACCATCCGCAACGACTCACTAGAAGTTCTCAAGTCGAGCGAGTGCCTCCGGATCCAGGCCTGGCAGATCCTCCCTGATTGCAATCCGTGCATTCTGCGTCAACCTCAACAGCTCGTCCACGCTATCCCCGGGTCTGTCGATTACCTTTTCCATCTCCGCCAGACCCGCCTTCGCGCTTTCTTCGAAAATCGTGATCCGCTCTTCCCCTCTATCCTTTGCCAACACCCCAAGGTCCTCCGTGACCGCGACCGCCAATGCGTCTATGAACGTATCATCCATTGCGCGTTGGAAGATATCGACCCGGATGCCTTCGCCTCGTCCTTCCAACGACTCCCGGTCGCCGCGCCGCGCCCCAAGCGCCGCCGCGAACATCAATGCCTTCTGCTTCGTTTCGAACACTGCTTCTCAGAAAGAACCGATCAGGCAGGTTCGTAGCGCTCGACGACGATCTCACTCGCTCGCGCCCGCATCCGCGAGGCGTCGTACCAAGCCTGCATCCTGAGCAACATGTCCATGCTCACGTCAAAGGCCTTCTCGATCCGCAACGCCATCTCCGGTGACAGCGTGGAGTTTCCGTTCACGAGAGCCGAAAGTGTCGCTCGACGAACGCCCAGGACCCGAGCCGCCGCCGTCACGTTCAGACCCAACGCATCGAGGATCTCCGTTCGAAGGTAATCGCCCGGATGCGAGGGGGTCATGTTCACCTTGATGCCGTCGGTTGCCATCAGTGGTAGTCCTCCAGGTTCAAGCGGTCGATGTAGACGCCCGTTCCTTCGAACGTAATACGCCAATTGCCGGATACCGAAACACTCCATTCGGTCCGCCGGTCGCCCGTAAGCCGATGAACGCGCCAACCCCGTGGCGCATTGGCAACGAATTCGTCCAGATCCTCGCTCAAGGTCAGCACCGTCAAGATCTTGCGAACGCGGTCGACCAAGTCCTGTCTTATGAACCGGGCGTTGTCGTTCTCAAGCAACTGGAGCAATCCCCGGTGGCGGACAGACCGAATGTCCATTTCGTGAATGTACGGTAATACCGTTCACCGCACAAGTCCACTCTGAGCCGCCGCCCAGAACCGGACTCACGGATGAACGTCTGGAGCAGGTCGATGCCGAGCGCGTGGTAGAGTACAGCGATTCGGTCACACTCCACGGACACTTGGAAACGAGGCGAGAGCTTGGACACACGCCGCGTTTGGAGGCATCGGGTCATGACGAATCTCGAGATGCGCCGGCACGAAGCGGTCCGGCGTTCAGCGCACGCGCGTTTTCCCCGGCCCTCGCTCATCGGCAGTTTCTTGAGGCGGCCTTGGCGCTGGTTTTCAGAACCGAGGCGAGGTCGCCTATGCGCGTTCGGACCAGTTTGGTCGTCGCCGTATCCTCGATGCATGACTGGGAGCGCCACTTGGCCCACGGGCGAGAGAAGGACTCCGGGTTCTGACGAGTAACATGGGTTGAAGCCGACCGACACGCTACCCGATTGAGAAAGCAGCCGGCTTCGCTTCTTCGGATCGAATGCGAACGAGACCACCCATCACCACGAAGCGCTATGCGTCACCGCCCCCGGCGGGCGCTGTCGGCGCCGACCTCCCTCGCAGCCTGGCATCGACCAGCTCGGCAACGAATTCGGCAAAGGGCCGGATGTCCTGCCGGACGCTCGCCGACTCGAGCGCGGCCATGTAGTCGTTGCGCCTCTCGAGCGGGATGATCGTCCAGGGATAACCGCCGGAGGCGAGCATGACATTCATGAGAAAACGTCCCATGCGGCCGTTGCCGTCCATGTAGGGATGGATGTACACGAACGCGAAATGCCCGAGCACAACGCGCACCGCCGGCTCAACCTCGTTCGCGAGCAACTCGAACAGCACGGGCATGCAATCGCGCACCGCTTCGCGCGGCGGCGGCACATGCATCGAGCGCCGAATGTGGACCGGACCGACCCGGTAGCCGGCGAGATCCGACGCGCCCACGATTCCCGCGGTCACACCGGTCGCGAAGAGCTGCCGGTACCAGTCCCCATGATCATTCCGACTGACCTGACCCGCGTTCGCGCCGGTGAGCACTTTCTCCACGCTTGCCATCACACTGACAAAGGCGTCGTAGTAGCCGCGCGCCGCGAGCGCGTCGCGGTCGTCCCGATCCCGCGGATTACGATCAGGGTTCCACTCGCCGCTGCGCACCCTCTCAATGAGCTCGCGACTCACGCGATATCCCTCGATGGACAATGAGTGGTACGCATCATTGACGTAGATGTCATCGACCGTCTTGAGGTACGCGCGGGCGTCCCGAGGCAAGCCCGGCGGGGCGGGAAAGACGTTGCGAACCGGATCGCACATCGTCTGCCACATCAGCCTTATGCGATTGACGTGGGGCGACGGCTCGCGCGTCCGAAGCACCATGCGCGGCGCGTCCTTGAACGGATCGCTGATGCGCACGGTGTAGCCCGCTGTCGCCATCGTTTTCGCGATGTCGTCGGCGATGCGTTCTTGTCCGGCGTTTCTGAACGCGCCGACGAGGCGTCCCGCGATCGTGCCGTGACCGCCTTCGAGCAGTAGCGCGAGAACATCCGATGCGTCTTCGATTGTCGCCATCGCGGCACGCACGTCCGTTGGCGCGTGCCGGAAGAACCGTTGGGAAACGGCGATCAATGCCGCCGGCGCCGAGAACAGTCTCAAGCCATGGCGCTCGACGATCTCCCGCCGGGGCGGCATCGCGGCGCGCATGTCGAACAATGACGTGGCGTGAGGCAGCGGCGTCGGCTTGTTGCCGCCCTTGGGTGAGCGCACGAGCAACTGCGCCGGCACCGCCCGGT
>JAJEEE010000050.1 GCA_022821145.1 Acidobacteriota bacterium | reverse complement strand
CCGCCTGGGCGGCCACATCGTCCAGGGGCACGTCGACGGGGTCGGCCGGATTCGCCGCTTCGACCGCGCCGGCGACGACTGGACCCTGGAGGTCGGATACCCGCCGGACGCCGCGCCGCGCCTGGTATGGAAGGGGTCGATCGCCGTGGACGGCATCAGCCTCACCGTCGCGGCGCTCGACGCCGAGTCCGTGTCCATCGCCGTGATCCCGTACACGATGGAACACACGAACCTGTCGGACCGCCGCACCGGAGACGCGGTCAACCTCGAGTTCGACGTCTTGGCCAAGTACGTGGAGCGGCTCGTGGCGCCGTATATCCAGCGGCTTGGCGGGGAGGCGTCCTGATGTTCGCCAGCGTCGAGGACGCCGTCGCGGAGCTCCGCCGCGGGCGCTTCGTCATCGTCGTCGACGACGAGGATCGCGAGAACGAAGGCGACCTCATGATCGCGGCGGAGACCGTGACGCCCGAGTCCGTCAACTTCATGGCCACGCACGGCCGCGGACTGATCTGCCTGTCGATGACCGGCGAGCGCCTCGACGCGCTGCAGATTCCCCTGATGGTGCCGCACCCGACCAATACGTCCCAGTACGGCACGGCGTTCTGCGTATCGATCGAGGCGCTGGACAACGTGTCGACGGGCATTTCCGCCGCCGACCGGGCCCAGACGGTCCGGACCGCCATCGCCCCGGACACGAGGCCCGGGGACCTGGCCCGGCCCGGGCACATATTTCCTCTGCGCGCGCGCGACGGAGGCGTGCTGGTCCGGGCCGGGCAGACCGAGGCGTCGGTCGATCTGGCCCGCATCGCCGGATTCGATCCCAGCGCCGTGATCTGCGAGATCATGAACCCGGACGGGACGATGGCCCGAACGCCCGAGCTGGCCCGTTTCGCGGCCGAGCACGGCCTCAAGGTCGTGACCGTCGCCGACGTGATCCAGTACCGGCTGCGGACCGAGACGTTCGTGCGCCAGGTGGCCGCCACCACGCTGCCGACGCGCCACGGCGATTTCCAGATGATCGCGTTCGAAAGCACCGTGGATCGGGAGACTCACGTGGCGCTGGTTCGCGGGGATGTCCGGAACGGGGAAAACGTTCTGGTGCGCGTCCACTCCCACTGCCTTACGGGCGACGTGTTCGGCTCGCTGCGGTGCCGCTGCCAACAACAGGTCGACCGGGCCCTGGCGATGATCGCCGCCGAGGGCCGCGGCGTCCTGCTCTACCTGCACCAGACGGGCCGCGGTTTCAGCGTCACGGAGTCATCCGGCCTCGGCGAACTGGACTACCACGGCCAGCGCGGCGTGGACGTCAACGAGACCATCGGGCTCAACGGCGAGCAGCGGGAGTACGGGATCGGCATCCAGATCCTCGGCGCGCTCGATATCCGCTCCATGCGGATCATCACCAATCATCCGCGAAAGCTCGTCGCCTTGCGGGGTTACGGCCTGCAGGTGGTCGACCAGGTCCCGCTCGACGATTGAAGCGTCTCACGACAGGCTGCTTATGGTAGCCGCGGCGGGAACGCCGTGGGTCCAATGGGGCCGACGGCGCATCTGTGACCCGATCCCGGGTCTATCCACTGCGCCCCGAGCCGAACCCCGACATCCGCCGCGACCACGCCATCGATGAGAATAGCCCGGGCTGAACGCCGACACTTTTCCAGGGGCGGCGCATTGGGGTATGTTATGGACGCCGGACCCGCGACAAACCGAGTACAGAGTGAAACATAGCCGCCCATGTCGGATCGCGACGCCATAATCGACGTCCTCGGGAAGGCGCGATCCCGAATCGTCCGCAACCGGCTCGTCGACCGGGCGGCGGCCGCTTTGGCGCGCTTCGTGCTGGCGGGGGTCGCTTTCGAGCTCGTGGGCGTGTTCGTCCTGTTGGATCCGGTCGTCGGACGCGTGTTCTGGACCGTCTGGCTCGCCGCGCTGGCCGTGGTCATCGTCCGGGCCGTGCGGTCGCGAGGCGACCTCCGTGCAACGGCAAGCGACCTCGACCGCAAGGCCCGGCTCGACGACGAGGTCCTGAGCGCGTGGTGGTTCGCCCAACAGGAAGCCTCGACGCCGTGGATCGACCTGCAGATCCGCCGCGCGGCCGCGCGGTTGCGCCGCCTGGACGTCCGAGGCCTGTATCCCGCCGCGGTTCCCCGAAGCTCATGGGTGGCCGCCGGAGGCGTGGTCCTGCTGGCCGCGCTCAGCATCGTTCCGCCGCCGTTCACGCCGACGCTGCTGTTCTCGACTCCCGCCCCCGACCTGGAGGCGCTGAACCGTCAGGCGCAACTGGACGCCATAGACGCGCTGCTGGAACAGGCGGACCGACTCGCCCCCGACCCCGCGATCGCGGAGTTCCAGCGCCTGGTCGAGAACATGCGGGACGAAAACGTCCCGCTGGAGCAGACCGCGGACCAGGCCCGTCAGGCCGAGAGCCTTCTGGACGAGGGCAACCTCGACATCGACAACCTGCTCGAAGGCCTCGACCGGATGGGCCAGGACCTGCAGAGCGCCGAAGAAACCACCGCGGCCGGCGAGGCGCTCTCTGAGGGCGACCTCCCGGTCGGAGCCGAGGAGTTCCAGCGCCTGGCCGAAGAGCTCGAAGGGGGCGCGCCCGCGTCGGAGGCGCTCGAGGCGGCCCTCGATGCGGCGTCCCGCGATGCGCGGGCCGGGCTCGAGGAGCTGGCGGCCGCCCTGGAGGCGGCGGCCGAGGCGCTGGCGGAGGACAACGCCGCCGCCGCGTCGGAATCCCTGATGGACGCCGCGGAATCGCTCGGCGAGCTGTCCGACCGCGTCGAGAGCCAGCGGCTGCAGAACGAGGCCGCGCAGCAGATGGACGCCCTTCGGGAAGCGCTCCGGCAACAGGAGAGTCAACAGGATTCGGGAGAGGCCGGGTTGAACGGCGAGAACCCGCCCGGCGAAGGCGAGTCCGGAACCGAAAGCGAAGCGGGGGCCGGAGACGCCGCGGCCGGCGCTCCCCAGGAAGGCCAGACCGGCATGCCCGGCGCCGGTCAGCAGCCTGCGTCGGGGCAGGGATCCTCCCAGCTCGTCCCGGGCGAGGCCCCCGAGGGCGCCGAATCCGGACTCCCGCCCTCCGCGATCAGCGGGGACCTCCAGAACATCGAGCCCACCGGCACGGGAGACACGCCGACCGGTATCGGCTTCTCGCCGGAGCAGAAGACGGGCGCGCCGACGAGCCTGGAGGTCCAACTCCAACTGCTGGCGACGTTCGCCGACTCGAATCCGGAATCGGATGCGCCCGAAGAGCAGCCCGAGCCCGAGGCGACTCGGCGGGAACAATCGAGCCTGGACTATCGCGACGTCCCGTCCGAGTTGACACCGGCGCAGCAGGAACTCCTCAACCGGGAGCGGATCCCGCGCGAATACCAGAATGTGATCCGCGACTACTTCCGGGCCATCCGGCCCCAACCGGACTCCGACTGAGAAGAAACGGCGCATCCTCGATGAGCACGACCCAAATCGACGAGCGGATCGAGCGGTTCCAACATCAGTTCAAGATCGTCAAGGACGAGGTCGCCAAGGTGATCGTGGGGGCCGGCGACATCATCGACGGCATTCTGATGGGCGTGCTCGCGCGCGGGCACGTTCTGCTGGAGGGCGTGCCCGGCCTCGGAAAGACCAAGCTCGTGCAGACGCTCAGCGGGGCGCTGCACCTGAAGTTCTCGCGAATCCAGTTCACGCCCGACCTCATGCCGGCCGACATCACCGGCACCAACGTCGTCCAGGAGGACGGTCACGGCGAACGGCACCTGGAGTTCCAGCCCGGACCGATCTTCGCCAACGTCATCCTGGCCGACGAGATCAACCGGGCCACCCCCAAGACGCAGTCCGCGCTCCTGGAGGCCATGCAGGAGAAGACGGTCACCGTCGGCAAGGAGAGTTACAGGCTGGATCTCCCGTTCTTCGTCCTGGCCACGCAGAATCCCCTGGAAATGGAAGGCACCTACCCGTTGCCCGAGGCCCAGCTGGATCGCTTTTTCATGAAGCTGAACGTCGACTATCCGACCGTCTCGAGCATGCACACGATCCTGAACCGGACGACGAAGGTCCGGGAACCGGAGCCGCAACAGGTCCTGACTGGAGACGAGATCCTCGCCATGCGCGAGACCGTCGTAGCGATCCCGATCGCGCGGCCGATCCAGGAATACGCGGTCCGGCTCGTGTTCGCGACGCATCCCGGCCACGAGGAAGCGCACGCGCTTACGCGGCAGTACGTCCGGTACGGCGCCAGCCCGCGCGGCGCACAGGCCCTGGTGATCGGGGCCAAGATACGCGCGCTGCTGGACAATCGCGTCCATGTCTCCACCGGCGACGTCCGTGCGGTCGCGATGCCGGTATTGCGCCACCGTGTTCTTCTCAACTTCGAGGGCGAGGCCGAGAGGATCGACACCGACTCGATCGTCGAGGCCATCCTGCGGGACACGAAAGGGCCGTAGTGCGCCATGGCATGGACGGCGGTCGCGGGATTCGACGAGCAGTTCATGCGCAAGCTCGAGTACCTGGCGCTGGTATCGAAACGGTTCTCCGGACAATTCAAGGCCGAGCGGCGGGCCCGGAAGCTGGGGTCCGGGCTGGAGTTCGCCGACTTTCGCGGCTATGTCCCCGGCGACGACTTTCGCCACCTGGACTGGAAGACCTACCTGCGCCTTGGCCGTCTGCTCCTGCGGCTCTACGAGGAGGAGGAGGACCTCCCGATCTATCTCTTCGTCGATTGCAGCCAGTCCATGTCGTATGGCGATCCCTCGAAGCTCGAGTACGCCAAGCACGTCGCGGCGGCGCTCTGCTATATCGGGCTGGCGAACCTGGACCGGGTGCGGGTGATCGCCTACGCCGACGGCATCCGGAACGAGATGGCGCCGCAGCGCGGACGGAACCAGATATTCCGCGTTTTCCAGTTCCTGTCGGAAATCGACCCGGGCGGGCAGACGCACGGGCGCGAAGCGTTCAAGATGTTCTGCACGGGAAGCCGGCGGCGGGGCCTGGCCGTGGTCATCTCGGACTTCTTCGAGCCGAACGGGTTCGAGTACGGGCTGAACCTGCTGCGGTACTACCGGCATGACGTCTTCCTGGTCCAGGTCGCGGCCCACGAAGACCTGCATCCGGACCTTCGCGGCCAGGTCGAGATGGTCGATTCGGAAACGATGCGGACCCGGGACCTGACCGTGACGCAGACGTTGATCGAGGCGTACCGCCGCGAGATGGAGCGCTTCTCCGAGGACATCCGCCGGCACTCGGTCAAGTACCAGCTCGGTTACGTGCGCACGGTGACCGACTTCCCGTTCGAGGACCTGATTCTCCAGGTCTTCCGGCAGGGGCGGTTCCTGAAATGACGTTCCTGAACCTTTCCCCGCTCGCGGCCGCGCTGTTGGCCGCGGCGACCGCCGCCGCCGTTCTTGCGTTGTTTTTCCTCAAGCTGCGCCACCGGCGCATCGTCGTGGGATCGTCGCTGCTCTGGGAGAGGGTGCTGCGCGACGGCCCGGCCCATTCGCTGATCGAACGGCTCCGCCGCCTGCTGTCCCTGTTGCTGGCCCTCGCGATCGCGTTGCTGATCGCGCTCTCGCTCGGCCGGCCCTGGCTCGCCGCCTCGGAAGGCGGGCCGCGGCCGCTTGTCATCGTCCTGGACACCTCGGAAACGATGCGCGCGCTGACGTCTTCGGGACGCACGCGGTGGGAAGCGGCCGTCGAAGTTGCCGAGGGCGTGTTGGCGGCAAGCGTCTCCCCGGCCGGCGTGATGGCCGCCGACACCTCCGGGCTCGTGCGGACGCCGCTGACCGACGACCACGCGGAAGTGCGCGGCGCGATCGCCCGCATGCGTCCCTTTCCGGGCGACGGGCGTTTCCCGGAAATACCGGTGGCGGACGCCCGCGTCTACTTCATCACCGACGGCGTGCGCCCGACGCCGGGCGTGCCCGACGGCGCCGCTCGGGTCTCGGTGTTCGAAGCGGCCGACAACGTCGGCGTCACGGCGTTCGAGATCGCCGACGATCCGACGAGTCCGTCCGGTTACCGCGCCTACGTCGAGGTGGCCAACTATTCCCCGTCCGCGAAACGGACGGACGTGGTCCTGGCCGGCGTCGGCGGGCAGCGAATCGTGCGCACGGCCGACCTGGAGCCCGGTGGCGCGTGGAGCGAGACCTTCGACCTGGAGGGGTTCGCCGGCGGGGGCGTTCAGGTCCGCGCCCGGGCGGACAGCGACCGGTTTCCGGCCGACGACGAGGCCTTCGGCTACCTGCCCGCGCGCGGCGGACTGCGGGTGACGCTGGTCACCGACGACGCCGGCGGACACCTGCGAACCCTGCTGGAGCTGGCGCCCGAAGTCGAGCTGAACGTGACCACGCCGGCCGCGTTCGAGGAGTCCGCCACGGCGGACGTCTACGTTTTCGACGGAACGGCTCCCCCCGCCCCCCCGCGTCGGCCGAGCCTGCTGTTTGGCCCGCCGGACGCGGAATGGCTCCCCCGGATCCTGGGACGGGACACCGACATCCGCATCTCGTCGTGGGACGACACGCACCCGCTGATGCGGTTCGTCCCCGTGCAGGACCTGGGCATCGACGGCGCGGCGGTCGTCGATCCCGAGGGCCGGACCGTGGTCGCGTCGTCGGGCGGCACGCCGCTGATCCTGATCGACGAGGATACCGGCCCGGCCGAGGCCGTCGTCGTCACGTTCGGTCTGGATGAATCGGATTTCGCGCTCCACCTCGGCTTCCCGATATTCGTGGAGAACGCCCTGCGCTGGTTTTCCGGCGAAACGCTCCCGGAAAACCGCCGCCTGGGCGAAATCGAATTTCCGGAGGGCGCCGAAGGAATCCGCCGCCTGAACGGTACGCCGCTCGAGGCCGTCATCCGTTCGGGCCGCCCCGTCGTCCAGGTGACGGACCCCGACCTCCTGACCGCGACCGTCGACGGACACCGTTACCGGCTCGCCGCGAACTTGACGGATCCGGAAACCTCGAACATCAACGGAACCTCGCTCGCCGACGCCGGGGCCGCGACCGCGCCCCCGGCGGGCAACGAGCTCTGGATCCCGATGCTCTTGGCGGCCACGCTCCTGATCGCGCTGGAGTGGTGGACCTACCATCGCCGAGTCACCTTGTGATGCCGGGTTTCGAACGCTACTGGCCGGTGCTGCTGCTCGCGGCGATCCCGTATCTCTGGTGGGTCCGCGGCCGAACGCGCGTCGACCTCAGCCCCGGGCACCTCAAGGTCGCGACCTGGATCCGATCCGGTCTCGTCGCGGCTCTCGCGGTGGCGCTGATGCAACCGACCCTCTCACGCTCGGGAAGCTGGACTTCCGTCGTCTACCTCCTCGACGTGTCGCGAAGCGTCGCGCCCGAGGGCGTGCTGGCCGCCATCGACTGGATCGAGGACGCGAACGCGTTCGGGCAGCCCGCCCATGCCCGCTTCGTTCCCTTCGCGTCCACGCCCCGGGTCTTCGAGAGCATCGACGGCCTGCGCACGGTAGAAGTCGCCGATGGCGCGATCGTCGCCGAGGGCGCGATCGATCAGAGCGCGACGAACATCGAGGACGCCGTCGATCTCGCCCTCGCCAGCTTCGCGCCGCACCACTTGAAGCGCCTGGTCATCCTCTCGGACGGCAACGAGAACGCGGGCGCGGTCGAGAACGCCGTCACCCGCCTGCGTGACGCGGGCGTCCGGGTCTTCGTGCGTCCCGCCGGAGAATTCCGCGGGCCCGACGCCTGGATCGACGACGTCCGCACGCCGTTGCGGGTCACCGACCAGGAGTTGTTCCCCCTCGAGGTCCTTGTCCACAGCCAGACCCGAACGGCCGCCGAGGTCGAAGTGCGTCTCGGCGAGGAGACTCTGGAGACGCGGGACACGGCGCTGGTTTCCGGACTCAACCGGGTGGCGTTCGAGATCCGCGTCGCCGAAACCGGCCCGGTCAACCTGCAGGTCGAGGTCCGCGCGGACGACGACGCCGTCCCGGACAACAACGTCTACACCGAGTCGGTCGTCGTGGACGGCAAGCCGCGCGTGCTCTACGTCGAGGGCCGGCCCGAAAGCGCCGTCTACCTCCGCGACGTGCTCGTCGCGGAAGGCATCGAGGTCGAGGTGCGGACGCCGGACCAGGCGCCGGCCGACCTGGAGGGTTTCGACGCCTTCGAGGCCGTCGTGCTCAGCGACGTCCCCGCCGACGCGATGACCGAGCCGCAGATGGCGGCGCTGGCAACGTACGTCGGCGACCTGGGGGGCGGGCTGGTCCTGGCCGGAGGCGATGCGGTCTACGGCGAGGACGGCTACTCGGAAACCCTCATCGAGGAGATCCTTCCGGTCAGCTTCGACCTCGAGGACGAACCGCCTTCGGTCGCGCTGATCATCGTCCTGGACAAGTCGGGCAGCATGGGGGGCAGCAAGCTCGAGCTGGCCAAGGAGGCCTCCAAGGCGGCGGTCAACGTCCTGCGCGACGATCACATGATCGGGCTCGTGGCGTTCGACTACAACCACTACTGGCCCGTCCGGCTGCAGACGGCCCAACGGAGGGAAGGCATCAACCAGGACATCAGCATGATCGTCGCCGGCGGCGAGACCAACATCTATCCGGCGCTCCGGGAGGCGCACGAGGCGCTGCTGGAGATCGAGTCGGAGATCAAGCACGTGATCCTGCTTTCGGACGGGAGGTCCCTGCCCGACGACTTCGAGACGCTGGTGGAGGCCATGGCCGGCGCCGAGCAGACCGTCTCGACCGTGGCCGTCGGCAACGGGGCGGACCGCGAGCTGCTCGATTCCATCGCGGAGTGGGGCAACGGCCGCGAGTACTTCATCGAGGACGCCGCGATGGTCCCGCAGATCTTCACGGAGGAAACCGAGCTGGCGACGCAGGGAACGCTCCGCGAACAGCCGTTCCGCCCCGTGGTACTCAAGGACGTGGAAGCCCTGGGCGGCATCGACTTCGACGCCGGCCCGCCCCTGCTCGGGTACGTGTCCACGCTGGCGAAGGACACCGCCGAGGTCCTGATCGAGTCCGACGAGGAGGAACCGAAGCCCGTGCTGGCGCGCTGGCAGTACGGTCTCGGCAAGTCGCTCGCCTTCACCTCCGACGTCAAGGACCGCTGGTCCGCCCAGTGGCTGACCTGGGAGGGTTATGCGCAGTTCTGGCCGCAGGTCGTGCGCGAGACCATGCGCAGGGGCGGCAACGGCGAACTGGACTTGGTGGTCGAGAAGCGGGACGAGGAAGCCCTGATACGCGTCACCGCGCTGGACGAGGCGGGCGGCTTCCGCGACCGGATCGACGCCACCGTGCGCGTCGTGACACCGTCGGGCGGCGCCGCGGACGTGCCGCTCCACCAGACGGGACCGGGCGCCTACGAAGGGTCCTACCCTCTGGACGAGCGCGGCGCGCACCTCTTCCGGCTGACGACGGACGCGGGCGGCGCCTCGCGCGTGGTTCCCTACTCGTTCCCGGACGAATACCGTTTCGACCCGCCCGATCGGGCGTTGCTGGGTGAGCTGGCGGCATCGACCGGAGGCGTCATGGATCCGGACCTGGAGGCCGTCTTCGCGCCGGGCGGCGAGACCGTCGTGCGCCCGATCCCGCTCTGGCCCTGGCTGGCCGGTCTGGCCTTGCTGCTCTACCTCACCGACCTGCTGTTGCGGCGGGTGCGGCTATTTCGCGAACAGCCATGATGTCAATAATGACCGCAACGGGCTCCGATTCTTGATAGCTCCTCTGCGGTGGGAATCCCATGACTGACGACGAGACAGCCGCAAGATCCGCAGCGAACCTAACTGAATTCCTCACGTCGTGTCTCGAACAATGGGGCATAAAGTCGCTCACTGACATTCAAGAACGCGCGATCGAAGCCGGCGTACCGAAAGGTGAGAGCGCGATCGTCTGCGCCCCAACGTCATCCGGCAAGACACTGATCGGCGAACTCGCGTTGGCCAACGCGCTAACCAAGAACCTTGATGTGGTCTACCTCGTCTCTCACAAGGCGCTTGCCGAGCAGAAATTCTCCGACTTTACTGTTCGCTTCTCCAAGCCACCGTTCAGGTCACCGGTGACTGTCGGTATCAGCACTGGCGATCGTGAAGAGGGGGATGCGACCTGCCGGATCCTTGTTTCCACATACGAAAAAACGTTGGGACTGATTTTCGCCGGGCGCATCAACGTTCGCAACTCAGTCATCATCGCCGACGAGCTACAACTAATAGGCGAAGTGGGACGCGGGCCATCAGTCGAAACCCTCTGCGCACTTCTACGGCAGCGACAACCCCGCCAGTTCGTCGCACTTACGGCTACAGTCGAAAATCCCGACGATCTCGCCGCATGGATGAATTGTCAATCCGTTCGAAGCGTTAGGCGCGATGTCGAGCTCCTCCAGATCATTCACTACAATGGCCTGCAATACGCGGTTTCTTTCGGCCAGACTGAAGGTGAAACCACCGAGGATCGACTGGGACAGGCCGACGTCTGCGGCGTCGTTCGAAAGGTCATCGAGGATGGTCTTGCCCCAGTCCTCTTTTTCACTGAGACGCGGCGCGAGGCGTCGGAACTAGCGCGTGACTACAGCAAACACAGTGAACGACAGGCCAGGGGGTTGGCCATTTCAAAGCAGATCGAGCTTTTCTCAGAGCCAACAGAGTCGTCGCAGGACCTCATGTCGTATGCCGAACGTCGTGTTACCTTTCACACAGCCGACCTCACACCGGCTGAAAGACAAGTCATCGAGTCCGGTTTTATGGCATCGACATTCGATGTCTGTTTCGCCACGTCGACGCTCGCCGCTGGCCTGAACTTCCCGTTTCGAACCGTGATCATCCCGAAATTGACCTACGAATATGGCGACCGACAAGGGCGTCCGTTTTCCAGGTCTGATTACCGCAACATGTCTGGTCGTGCCGGACGGCTCAACTACCACGAAGACGGACGCGCAATTCTCCTTCCCAGAAACGACGCTGAGCTTCAACACGCGAACCTACTCGTTGGGCCCGAGAACGACCGCGTCGTCTCGCAACTCGTGACGTTGAGTATGCGGCGAACGGTCCTCGCCCTCGTGACGGCGGGTGCCGTTCTGTCAAGGAATGAACTCGACGCGTTTTTCAAGAACACGTTTTACTGGCATCAGGTGACTGAAAGCAACCCCAAGCTCATCGACGCTATCGTCGCGAAAGCGATCGCCGCTGTTGACTGGCTTCTGACGCATCATTTCGTCGAAGAGAACCGCGCCATCATTAAGGCCACTCCGCTTGGTAAATCCACTTCACTGTCTGGCCTCTTGCCGGAAACTGCTAGGAAGTGTGTCGACCTTCTTGCGGAATATTACAGTCAGCTAGAGGACGATTTTGCCGGCCATGAGGTGGGGCTAATTCATTGGGCATTGACCTGTCCGGAGTTTACCGATGATCCGCCGAGCAGGTTCCTGCCTTACCCATCAGGTCACACCAAGCAAGAATCGTTGGCGTTTACGCAGAACAGAGCTCTTTTGACGGCGCTCGACCGGACCGATGATCGGGTGACGCGTTGCGTTCATGCCATCGGACTGTTCATCCAAGGCGAGGCCGAACGGAAGATTCGTTACTTTACCGGGGTATCTGCTGGCCACCTGCATCGTCTTTCGATCGATCTTGGCTGGATTCTCGACGGATTACGGCGGGTGTCGGGCACTTCCGATCTCGGTTACGCGCAAGGGCTGACAAACAATATCGGTATGCTCGCCCGGCGTGTTCGCTGGGGCGTTCCGGCAGAAGCGCTCGATGTACTCCGAATTGCCAATCGAAAGGGAGTTCCTGGCTTTGGCCGACAGCGCGTGATGGCATTGATCGCGAACGGGATGGTGACGATTATGGACGTGATCGGCGCCAGAAGAGAACGCCTTGTGAGGCTGCTAGCCTCAGAAGAAAGGGCCGCTACGCTCGTCGCTGCGTTGTCCGACGAGTATGATGATGCTTCCGTGAACTTCGAGGCCGTACACCTTCGGCTTGCACGAGAGATCGGTATTGAAGAGAAAGTTGCCAAGTGCAACAAAAGTCAAGGAACGGACTACGAGGACGCGATTATCGATCTGCTCAAGGAAGAATTGAGTTGGACGGTCAGCAAGCTAGACGACGGGAGGCGACAGAATGTACCCGATGTCTTGCTCGAAATCGGTGATACTGCACTGTTGGTTGAATGCAAAACGGTGAGGAAGAAGCCGCCGCTGATTACGAAGGATCAAGCGTTCGATGTGTTGCAGAAGGCGGCGGACTTTGAGAAGAGTATGAAACGAATTACGCTGGGAAAACCGGAGTTCGACGAGCATTCGAAGAGGAAGGCGGCTGGGTCACGGTCAATTACCCTTGCGCGGCACAGCGTATTCATGGAGGGACTGATGCGAGTGCTGACCGGGCGGCTCCTCGCCAGCGAGTTTGTTGTATGGTTGGCGAGCCCGGGCGTGGCTGATCTCAGCCGACTGCTTGGCCCGCCAACATATGCGGAGCCAGAAACGTAAACTCGCAATTCCGAGCCGTATTACCGACGGAATCGTGGTGTTTCACTGATGAATCGGCAACCCTCGCACCCCGCGGTGGTTCGTTGACAACTCGACTGGAATCGACGGAACATCGCTCGCATGGCCGATCAAATCATCAACTTCAAAGATCCGCTCTGGATTACTGCATGGCTCGACACGGCCTTGCGCGCGGAGCAGAACAAATACAAAAAGTGCCCTGTGCTGAGGGATCTCGTTCCGGGTCACGAGGCCGCACAGGCATGGGGTTACGTCGTCGCCGGGTATTTCCTCGTAGAGGAGTCATTCAAGGCGCTATTATACGTGCGCGATAAGTACGTTCCGACCAAGCACTCGCTGGCACAGTTGTTCGGTTTGTTCGAAGCTGACGACGGAGACACTCTGCGCGAGTTTTATACCGACTACCGGGAGACAATAGGCGGTGCCGTTGGCCGGTTCCCGTACAAGACCTTGAACGACTTTCTTATCAATCTGGACGGTGTTCCGAACAGTCGAGGGAACGACTACGTAGGTTCCCTCGACTGGCGGTACTTTCCCATCGAAGAAAAGCGCGGTCAACGAATGCCCACGGTCAGCGTGGAATTCCTGCACGAAATTGCGTTCGGCTGCATCCGCATGGTCGAGCATTCCAACACGCGCAGGTCCGAGCCATCTCGGTACACCCATAGCTGGCGTTTGCGGCGGAAACGCGTAAAGAAGTATCACTACTGGCTTACGGTCCGGATGAATTCCGACGGATGGGACAACCTGGGAGACAGATTGGAAGTCCTATGGGGGCCCGATTATCGGGGGCGTCACGACCTAATTCTCTTCGAAGGCGAGCGCCGCAAACAAGACTTCGCCGAGATTCCGGAAGAACACTTCTTCTTGCCAATCGTGGACAAGCGGCAGGAAATCGAGTCCTTCAATGTCGATGCAGGTCTGCAGAGCATCGGCGTCACGCGCAACTCGCCTCCGCTGGACGATTGGACGTCAGAGTAGAAGAGACCGCGCCCACGTCCGCCCCGTATGCCGTAAAGTACATAAGCCCTGCACCGACGACGAAACCGAACGGCTTCGACCTGATCCGTTCGGACGATTGCCAATTCGCCTGCTTGAACTCTCCGTCCGAGAGCACTTCCACATGGACCGGCGGCAGCCGTCCGGCCGAAGTCTATTTCAGACCGGAATGGTTGGTTCAATGCTCGACCCGCTAACGGCGTTGCCTGTGCACACACCTACCATCGACGCGACCTCTTCCGCTCGCATCTTGTAAGCGCGATACTCTTCGGGAGCGGCGGCACGCGCCGTTTCCAATGATCGAGCATCGCTTGATCCGGGAGCGGACCACGACTTTTCGACCGCCTTGACGAAGTCCGTTTCCAGAGTTCGCAGCTCGTTCAGCTTCTTGTCAAGATCCGCCTTGACGCCGGGCTTGACCGCCTTGCCACCGATATACGCGACTTGGCTCAGACCAATGAGGCTAAGGTATTCCCCTGGGATCTCGAAAGAAGACAGACCCCCCTGCACATCCGCCCCGTATGCCGCGAAGTAGATGAGCGCCGCACCGACCGCAAGACTAAAGACAAAGAGCTGGAACTTGCTGACGTCAAATTCGCCACCACTACTCAACAGATCGCCGAATTCCGGCTTGCGCGTGTTGGCTCCCGGTTCGATCGACTCCTTAATCCAGCCCTTGCGCACGAGCCACACCCAGTTGTCGAATTCTAGTCGTTTCTTTGCGATCGCCGCGATTTTACCGCCCGCAGTTCCGGCGGCTCCGACCCCCAAAAGCATAACGACATCGCCTGACAAACCGGCCAAGCGGCCTGTCCACGTCAGAGCGGCGATCACCACCCAAAGAACGACCAGAGTAAAATAGAACAACTGCAGGTTCGATAGACTCGCCCGAGCATGTACACCCCTGGTAATGACCAGGACATTCCATGACCAACGCCCGTCAGCGGAACGCCGCGCCCAGGCCGCCACTGCGTATGCGAGAGCGATGGCGCACGTCGCTACCACAAACCCATCAATGTCCCGTTCCATGGTCCGTTACTCCCCCACGGCAATGATGTCCGTGATATTCGTTAAATCTTTCACCACCCACTACCAGCACGGCAGCATCATTCCGTCCTCCGACTGGAGAAACAAAGACTGCGGTTCGACCTTCCTCCACCCAGCCACGATCCAGACACGCCGCGAAAACTATCGCTGCAAGGACCCCCGTAACGCTGGTCTACGGTGTGTTCGAGGTCGTCGCCTTATGCGCTGCAGCGAGAAACACTATGTTCGCCGCGGCAAGATGGAGTGCGTAGGCGGCGACATAGTCGGGAGCCTCTCGCGGCACCGCGCCTTGACCGTGCGCGCCCTCCGCGTTCCTTACTTTGGGAAGACCGGACCTGAGAGTCGCGGCCAGTTGTTCGAACGACCTATCGAGATATGGCGGTAACAGGCCGTTCTCTCGTACCGCCTTGAGAAGATCCGACGCGCGACCGCCCGTCGGATACGACCATCCGCGCTGATCGCAGATCGTCTTTAGTGTGCTCTCAAACGCGTTATTCGCATCGGTGACCGCATCCTTCGTATCTCCCGCGCGATAGTGCTTGTGCGCGCTGACGAATTCGTCACGCGGCCCATCGAACCCCGGTTCACAGAGAAAACGCAGCGCAGGCACGACCATTTCGGAGTGAATCAACTCTGAGTCAACGCGCACGATCATGCCAGACTCGAATTGATATCCGACGCCGGCACGGCGAAAACGCGTATTTAGCTCCGCGATCGCATCACTCGCGGTCACCTTTATGCCGCGCTTCAGGCGGTCGAATTGCTGGAAGCGCCGCGCAGTCTTATCGACATACGAAAAGCTCACTTCAACAAGATCTAGTGTATGGGCCACAGAACTACAACTAAGGAGGAAATCCTCGCATCTTTGTCCCATCGTTGCGTGTTCCGCCAACTGGGGTACGCCATGCTCCCTAGCAACGACATCGTGAATGAATTCCCAACCTTCGTTGTTCTCTCTCGCTCGATGCACCGCATATCCAGTATAGTGATGAGATCCGCCGATCGCATCTTGCATGATTCGGAGAATCTGAACACGGAGCGTGTCGGGAAGTGTGTCGTATTCGAACACGTCCGGAAGCTTCCTCTCTGTAGCCATTTTTCGATACGAGAAGATATCGAACACTGGCACTTTCAGGCCTCCTTCCTCGCACCAAAGATGGACGGCGACTTCGGCGACGCCGCCCCCATGCGTTTCCACAATCTGCTGTCGGGAGACAAATGGCGTCAATGCGGCGTAGCGTCCATCCCCCCGGCGAATCGCGCCAAGTCACCCCGAACATACAACAGACTTGTCGCAGTACGGCCACACGCGACCTTCTCCGACGACGCAACTCCACTCCGGCTAACTTTGCTCATCGATCCCAAGTTCCCGCAGTCTCTCGTGCGCCAGACGCTCCAGGCGGCGGGCCTGCGTCAGCAACGTTCGCCTAAGGCCCTTGGAAACATCGCGCTCACTGATCACCCGAGCGAGATTGGCGACCGTACTCGCCCGGCGCGCAAGCCTCACATCGGGATGCTTTCGTCTTTCGAACAGCTCCGTGGGAATGATCGAAACGCGAAACGAACTCGGAAGCTCCATGGTCTCCTGGCTTGCGATCTCGCCCTCGTTCAACACGGCACCCAGCGCGGACTCGGCAAGCACCTTCTGGAACAACGTGTACTCGGCGCGATCCAGGGTCGGCTTGACTCGTTTCTGAAACTGTTGGGTCGCTTCGCCGGGCCTCTTCTCCAAGTCGAAAAACGGAAACACTTCGATCTCGGCGACTTCGAACGGGTCCAGCACGTTCATCGCCACGGCGTCCGTGCGTTGATTCGTCAGATGACGACGAATCCTCGTCCTCACCTGCTCCTTGGTTTGACCAACGTAGATTGGCTCACCGTCGTAGTCGTAGAAGACATAGACGCCGCACCTCGCATTGAACGGCTTCCGGTCCTGATTGGAAGAATTCAGCGCCTTGTCGAGTTGGGCCCTGATCGCGGCGACGTCGTGTGGAATTTTAGGCGGCAATCGTCCCCCGTTTTCCGGCCAGCGGCAAAATCAAGTGCTCGACCAGCCATCGGACGACCGGCACGGCCACCG
The DNA here is from genome assembly GCA_022821145.1 of Acidobacteriota bacterium. Lineage (GTDB taxonomy): Bacteria > Acidobacteriota > Terriglobia > 20CM-2-55-15 > 20CM-2-55-15 > JAJEDW01. The sequence continues at coordinate 2,256 of JAJEEE010000050.1, read as the reverse complement.
CATCGCCCATTGCCCTGTAGCCGTCGTTGTAGGATCCAGGCAACGCGTACGTGTCGGGGGCGCCCATCAAGCGCGCGCACTCGCGCACCGTCAACAAGCGGGACCGGACCTCGCCGTTCTCCACGGCGACGACTACCTGCCGGCTGCTGCCGCCCTCGGGGGTCCGCAGACAGCCGGCGACGCCGTCGAATCGGATCTCCAACCGCTGAACGCGTCGGCCGGACTTGTCGGGACGCGTTCTCTTGTAGCCGGTTCCGACGAAGCGGCCGCGCGCGCGCAGGGCGGCGTCGAGCTTCATGCGATTGCGGTCCGACAGCATCGCGATCAGGCGGCTGGTCTTTTCTTGGGAATCCCATTCCGCGCTGCGTTCGCAAAGACTAGCCAGCGTGGGTTTGCGGGCCGATACGGGCGGCAACGCCCACCAGACCCACTCGCTGTCGGCCACCGCTCGAGCCGCTCTCATGAGGCTCGTGGGGTGTGACGAAGCGCATGGCGCGGGGATGCAGAACCCCTCGATATCGGTTTCGTCCGACACCGCGACCAGAAAGGCGCGTGGACGGCTCTGGGGGAGGAAGTCCTTGGCGTCGATGACGAGGCAGCCAGCCCGGTAACCCAGGTCTCGAATCGCCCGATAGGCCGCTCGAAAGTGGGCGGAATCATCGGCGACCAGGAAACCTACAACGTTCTCGGCGACCAGGATTTTCGGCTTCTTGTTGGATTCGCGTAGCTCGTCGAGGATGCGCAGCCAGTGCCAGAACACGCCGGATCGGGTTTCTCGACCGATACCCGACATGTTGCCGGCCAGCGAGAGGTCCTGACACGGAAACGAAGCCCACGCCAAATCCGCGCTGGGAATTGCGTTTCCCGAAATCTCGGCGACGTCCGCTTCCAGAAATCCGTCGTGAGCGTGATTCGCTCGATAGACGGCCGCCTTCTTGGAACAGTTGTCGTTGGCCCAGATGACCTCGAACTCCGGTTCCAGCGCGTACGAAACGAGTCCGCTGCCGGCGAAGAAATCAAGCGCCGTCGGCCGTCTCCGGCCTGCCCTTTTCTGAGTTGACATTGAGGAACCTCGGATCGGGCCGTTCTCCGCGACAAGGGAAAGGGCGCGGCCGGTCACAGAGCGGCCCCGGAACGCATTTTGCCTGAATACGGGGACGAGATGGGTCCCCCGCAAGAATGCCTAATCCAACTGCAGGAAACGCATTATTCGCGTCTGCACGCGCTCCGGCCTTACCAGTTGGCATTCCCACACGACCAGCGCACGCCAACCGGACTTCGTCAGCGCACGCCGGTTCAGCCGATCCCGATCCTTGTTTCGCGCAATTTTTTCGGTCCAATAGGCCGTGTTCGTCTTCGGGATTCGGTGTCCCCGCCGGCAACGGTGCCCGTGCCAGAAGCATCCGTGAACGAATATCACCCGCCGGCGCGCCGGCATGACGATGTCGGGACAGCCCGGTAAGTCCCTGCGGTGCAATCGATACCTAACCCCGAGAGAGAAGACTAGGCGACGGACGACGATTTCGGGTTTGGTGTCCGCGCTCCGCACGGCTCGCATCGTGCTGGAACGCTGGGCCGCCGTCAGGTTGTCCATCGGACGTCGAGCATCGGGTTCGGTGACATGTGAGTCTCCCCCGCTGGCGTCGTCAGCGTGTGTCGACCGGCGCCCCCGGATCCAGCGTCACTTCCATAACGGCGATCTCCACGCGCCGGTTCTCCGCCCGGGCCGCCGCCGTCGTGCCCTCGATGCGCGGGCTGGACTTCCCGTAGCCCCGCGTGGAGATGATGGCCGGGTCCACGCCGGCCTCGACCAGGTAGTCGCGCACCGACGCGGCGCGCCGCTCCGACAGGTCCTGGTTGTAGGCGTCGGTGCCAACGTCGTCGGTGTGGCCGTAGACGGCGACCGAGAAGCCGCCTGATGTCAACAGGATCCCGGCGATCCGGCTCAGCAGCTCGCGGTCCGGCGCTTCCAGCTCGGCGCTGTCGAACTCGAACTCGATGGCGTCGCTGCCCAGGTTCATGACCAGGCCGAGCGCGGTGCGCCGCGTTTCGACGACGGCGCCCAAAGCCGTCTCGAGGCGGTCCAGTTCCTCCCGCCGCTCCCGCTCGACGCGTTCCAGCTCGAGCCGGGCGCGCTCGGCCTCCCTCTCGGCCCGAATGGCCGCCTCCTCCGCTTCGGACATCGCGGCTTCCGCCAGCGAACGGCCTTCCTCGGCCAGCCGCCGGGAAGCCTCGGCCGCGTCGCGCCCCCGCGCG
>JAJEEE010000018.1 GCA_022821145.1 Acidobacteriota bacterium | reverse complement strand
TCCGGGGCGACTTAAGAGATTATTTTCTTGTACTAACGCCTCGGATACCGCCGCGTCATTGGCCTTCGCAATTGCCGCTTTTTTCATTCGCGGAGAGTAACGCCGCGACTACTGTTGGAGAGTTCCGGAAGTTGGCGGCGCAATACGCGAGACGTTGGCGTAAGCCAATGGGACTCGCGGCGTTCCTCGCCGCGAGTGGACAACGCGTCCATGGCGAAGCCATGGACGTCGCGAAGCAAGGCGTCAGTCCTGAAAAACGACCCGTCCGTCAGCTCATCGACGAACCCGGCAACACGCCACCCTACCGCATCGTCACCCGAAAGTCGCCGCGCTGATCCCCCTGGACCCAGGTGCCGACAATCGACCGGTCGAACACGGAACCCAGGTTCTCGATCGCGCCGTCGATGACGTAGCGCACGCCGTTCGACTCCCCTTCCAGGTGCACGGTCCAATCCGTATGGTCGAGCTCCACGCGGCTGAACCGGACCACGTCGGGGCCGGGGTTGAGGGTGCCCGAGAGCGTATCGTCCCGGTAGTCCATCAGGATCACGACGGCCGTCCGGTCCGTCGCGTTCGGACCCCAGTCTCCCAGCCATACGCCCTTCAACGGGTGTCCCTGTCCCTGGTTCAGCGCCACCTGCGCGGCGGCCGCGGATGCGATGGCGAAACACGCGGCAAGCATCGTCGAACGCGTCATGCTGCCCTTCATCGGCATACCCCCGGGTCAACGGCTCTCGGCGGCCGAATCCTAGCACACATCCGGAAGCGCGTCGCCGCGGGTTATTCTAGTGACCGATCGTCACCGTGTCGGGGCCGCTTTCGGAGCGCCGTCGCCAACACGATCGACAGGGGGGGACCGTGCGACATGAACGAACGTGCGGCTTCGCGGCCGTATGGACAGGGGTGGCGGTGTTGTTCCTGGCGGTTCCTTCCGGCGATGCGCAGGATGGAGGGCCCGACATACCGATTCCCAGGTTCCCCGACGGCACGCCGAACCTGGGTTGGGTGGACCCGGACTACCGCGGGGCCTGGCACTCGGGGAACCACCAGAACATCAGTCTGGACGTCATCGACCCAGAGGACGGGATTCCGTTCAAGCCCTGGGCCCGGGCGCTCTACGAGTACCGCGTCGCGACGAACTTCCGGGACGATCCCAACAACTCCTGCCTCCCGGGAGGCGGGACGCGGCCGACTTCGCTCATTTCGGGATGGGAGTTCATCCAGATTCCCGAGCAGCGGCGGATCATCCGGATCTTCGAGCGCGTCACCCGGATCTGGCAGGAGATCCACATGGACGGGCGGGACCATCCACGGGAAGCTTACGAGCTGCCGACGTGGCTGGGTCACGCCGTCGGCCGCTGGGAGGGGGACACGCTGGTCATCGAGACCGTGGGCTTCAACGAGGGGCACTGGATCTCCCGATGGGGCGCGCCGCGCACGGTCGAGCACCGCGTGACCGAACGGTTCACGCGCACGGACTACCGCACGATGGCGTACGAGGCCACGATCGACGATCCCGGCGCCTACACGCGGCCCTGGACCGTGGCGTGGGACATCCGGTGGGAGATGGGCGAAGTGTTGGAGGAGGTCGTCTGCCAGGAGAACAACCGGTTCGCCAATGAGCCGTTGGGGCCGTGACGGGGGCGGTTGGGCGCTGTTGAAGAGATACAGGGAGAACCCGCCATGAAGCGCACCATGTCGATCCGCGAGCTGGCCGACGGGCTGAGAACCGTGTTCGAAGGATCGAACGTCGTGCGCCGGGTGCGGGACTTCGAGGGATGGACCGGCCGGGCGTCCGACGGGGATTCCGCCGGGGGTTACGACCACACGCAGACCGTCAGGGAGTACTACGACCTTAGCACCGAGTTCATGGTCTGGGGTTGGGGAGAGTCCCTGCACTTTGCGCCGCTGTTGCCCGACGAAGGCCTGGAGGACGCCAAGATCCGGCACCAGAGACTCATGATGTCCAAGCTCGATCTGGGTCCGGGCATGACGGTCGTGGATGTCGGCTGCGGGATCGGCGGTCCGATGCGCCGGGTTGCCCGCGAGTCCGGTGTCCGCGTTGTCGGGATCAACGCCAGTGAAGTCCAGTGCGACAACGCCCGTCGGTTGAATGCCGCCGCGGGGCTCGCTGACCGGACCGACTGCGTCCGTTGCAGCTTCATGGACATGAGCGCGATCGAAGATGAGACCTTCGACCGGGGCTACGCGATCGAATCGACCTGCCATGCGCCCGACAAGGCCGGCGCGTTCGCTGAAATCTACCGGGTCCTGAAACCCGGAGCCCTCTTCTGGGGCCAGGAAATGTGCATGACCGACGTGTACGACCCCGGGAACGACCGGCACGGCGCCATCAAGCGGGAACTCATGCACGGCATCGCACTGAAGGACATTGCGACGTGCGGGGAGGTGGACCGGGCGCTCGAAACCGCGGGATTCGAAGTCGTGGAGGGTGAAGACCTCGCCGCCCGCCGGCACGGACCGAACACACCGTGGTATCGGCCCATGGAAAGCGGGCGCGGGTTGCCCGTAGGCGCCTTCCGCCGGATTCCGATTGGCCGCAAGGCGACGCAGTGGGGAATCCGGCTGGCCGAGTTCGTCGGTATGTTCCCGAAGGGCTCGGCGGAGGTGGTCGCGCTGCTGGATCGGACCGCGAACGCCTATGTCGCGGGGGGCAGGGCGGGGATCTTCACGCCGCTCTACTGTTTCTTGGCGCGCCGGCCGCTGTCGGGTTAGCCCCGATCCATCTGGGGCCGCCCGGTCCTCGGCGCCCGTCAACCGGAGGCGTCGGGGGCCGGTTCCCGCCGCGTCAGGGACAGGTGGAGCGAGGAAAGCGCGGGCACCAGGAACATGATGAGCGCCGTGGTGAAGAGAATGCCGCAGCCGATCGAGGCGGAGAAGGGCACGAAGAACTGCGCCTGAATGGCGTCCTCGAGTATCAGGGGAGTGAAGCCCAGAAAGGTCGTCAGGGACGTCAGCATGATCGGGCGAAAGCGTCCCTTCGCGCCCTCGATGATCGCGGTTCGCACCGGGCTGCCTTCCCGGAGCTTCTGATCGGTGAAGTCGATCATCACCAGGGAGTCGTTCACGACGACCCCGGCGAGGCCGAATATCCCGACGAAGGACTCCGCGCTCACGGCGACCCCCAGGATCCAGTGACCCAGGATCACGCCGATGAACCCGAACGGGATGATGGCCATGACGATGAACGGCTTGGTATAGGAGCGCAGGGGAATGGCCAGCAGCGCGAAAATCAGGAGCAGCGCGATCGCGAAGCCGCGATAGAGACCGCCCAGGGAGTCGAGCTGCTGTTGCTGTTCCCATCCGAAGGTGTACGTGAGTTCGGGATCGTCGGCGATGAGCCCCGCCAGGATGGTGTTCTCCAGAATGTCATTGGCGGTCGCGGCGGAGATCGCGGCGGGGTCCACGTCGGCGCTCACCGTGACCACGCGCTGGCCGTCCTGGCGCCGGATGGCCGGCGGCGACATCCCTGAACGCAGCGCGGCCACGCGGCTTACCGGCACGTCGGCGCCGGCTGGCGTGCGGAGCCGGTAACTCTCCACGTCGGTGATCGAGTTCCGCTGCTCCTCGGGCAGCCGCACGTAGACCCGAACTTCGTCACGTCCCCGCTGCACCCGGACGGCCTCCGCGCCGAAGAAGGCGGCTCTCGTCTGCCGGGCCAGATCGTCCAGCGTGAGGCCCAGGGTGCGCGCTTCGGGAAGCAATTGCACCTGGATTTCAGGGATGCCGGGCGTGTGGTCCGAGCGTATGTCGAAGACCCCTCCGACTCCGCCGAGGTCCGCGACTGCGGAATTCGCGATCTCGGTCAGGCGGGCCGGATCCGGGTGGGACAGCGCAGCCTCGACGGGGTTGCCCAGCGTGTAGATCTCGCTGATGAAAGTGATCGCCCGCACCTCGGGCAGGACACCCACCTCCTCGCGCCATGCGTCGACGACCTCTCCCGAAGTGATGCGCCGCTGCTGCGCACTCAGGAGCTTGAACTCGATGGTGGCGATGTTGGTTTCCGGGTTCAGGGTGGGCGAGGGGGTGAGCCCGCCGGTCTCGATGCGCGACCGCTGGCCGACGACGACCGTCACGCCGGACAGCAGCGGAGGCGCATCCGCGGGCCGGCCTTCGGAAAGCCGCTGAACGGCCCGGCGACCGGCCACTTCCAGTTCCTGCGCCACGGCGTAGGTCTGCCCGGCGGTCGTTCCGTCCGGCATTTCGACGGTGGCGATGGCGAAATCGCCTTCGACCTCGGTCGCGAAGGTGGACCTTACGATGCCGGCGGGAAGGAGGGAAACGCTCAGGATGAGCAGCGCGACGGCCGCCGAAACCGTCACGCCGGGCCAGTCCGTCGCGAACTGGATTCCCCGATCCAGTGGCCCCTGCACGAAGCGGTGCAACAGGGAGTCGACGCGACTCTGGATCCGGGCGACGAATCGTTCCAGGCGCGTGCCGGGCGCCGAATCCGGGCCGCGCAGATGATGGGAGAGATGGTTGGGCAGCACCAGCAGCGATTCCGCCAGTGAAATCAGCAGCATGGCGATGACGATGATCGGCAGCGCCTTCCAGACCTCGCCGAACCCCGCGGGTATGAAGAGCAGCGGCAGGAACGCCACGATCGTCGTCAGCACCGCGAAGATCAGCGGCACCTTGATGCGGCGCGCGCCCCGGATCGCCGCGGCGACGCCCGGCGTGCCGCGCATTCGTTCCAGGTGGATGTGCTCCGACACGACGATGGCGTCGTCCACGACGATGCCGATGGCGAGCACGAAAGAGAAGAGCGACACCGCATGGAGCGGAATGTCGAACGCCAGCATGGCCGCCAGGGCGCCGATTCCGGAGACGCCGAGACCGACGGCGACCCAGAACGCGAGCCGGATCTGTAGAAAGAGACTCAGCGCGATCAGGACCAACAACAGCCCCAGGGCTCCGTTCTTGACGAGAATGACGCCGCGCTCCACGAAGGCCGACGAGTCGTCGTTCCAGATGCTGATGCCCACGCCGTCGGGAAGCGCGGGGGTCAATTCGTTCGCAACGTAGTCGCGAACGGCGCGCGCCACGTCCATCACCCGCTCGCCGTCGGCTCGCGAGACTTCGACGAACACGGCGGGAAGTCCCTCGTGCCGGACGAGCAAGCCGGAGTCCTCGAAGCCGTCGCGCACCTCGGCAATGTCACCCAGGCGCACCATCGTGCCGTCGTCGCTCCCGAGGATGACGATGTCCTCGAAGTCCTGCTGCTCGTAGCTCTGACCGAGGGTCCGAACCCGTACTTGGGATCGATCGGTGTCGATGCTGCCCGCGGACAGGTCCAGGGAACCACGGCGAATCGTGTCGGCGACGTCGGCCAGCGTGAGGCCCAGGGCTCGCAACCGCTGCAGCGGCACCTCGATCGAGATCTCGTAGTTGCGAACCCCGCTGGTCTCGACCTGGGACACGTTCGGGAGCGCGGCGAGATCGTCCTCGATCCGGTAGGCGAGCTCCTTCAGCGAGCGCTCGGGAACGTCGCCGTAGAGGACGAGACGCATCATGCTCTGGGCATTGGTCATTTCCCGGATCTGGGGCCGCTCGGCGCCGCCCGGGAAGGTCTGAATTCGTGCGATCGCCGACTCGATTTCATCCTGCTTGGCGCTCATGTCCGTCCCCGAGTTGACCTCGACCCGGACGGACGCCATCCCCGGGGCCGCTATGGAGCGGACTGTCTTCACGTCGGCCAGTCCCCGGACCTCGTCCTCGATCTTGACGACGATGGCCTCCTCCACCTCCTCGGGCGTGGCGCCGGGGAACGGCACCGAGATCTCGAACTGGTTGAAGGGCACCGTGGGCCACCCTTCCTGCTCGAGGCCGGTCAGGGACACCAAGCCCACCGCGAGGATGCCGAACATCAACAGGTTGGACGCGACGCCGTTGCTCGCCATGTAGGCGATCGGTCCACCGGGTTCGTCGTGGTTGCCTGGGTTGGAACTCATCGGTACGGGTCGGGGCGGATCTGGAAAAGCAATCGGGGGTCGGCTGCGCCGCTGCGCGCTTCCGCGCTCACTGTTGTCCACCTCCGGAACGGACGCTCCAGGGACGGAGTGCTTGCCGGGAGCCGGTCGTCGGGACGTTACGGCTCATTATGCCCTTGCGACACCAAGCGCCGTGGCTCGCCGACCGACACGGCGCCGGACGTCGAGAAACTGGACGAGCGGATGGATAGCTCAACGCGCTCATGCTAGCCCGTGGGTCATGGCCCGTCAAGCGGTTGTCCGGGTTCAGGGGATGGGGGACCGAGGGGTAGAGGTGTGCGGGTTCAGGGGATGAGGGACGGTGGCGGAGAATCGTGGGTGACGCCGTGAGGTGGGCGACTCGCGAAACGTTGGCGTCAGGCTTGTTGGATCCGGGGCGTTCCTCGCGGCGGATGGACGCCTCCATGGCGTAGCCATGGAGGTGGCGGAGCGGGGCGTTAGTCCAAAAAGATGATCTCTTCGACTCGGCCCGGCGTTGGCTGCGTACGCATTGATGGAAGAGATCGTTTTTTTGGACTAACGCCTCGGCTCCGCCTCGTTGTTCAGTCGCGGCGAGGAACGCCGCGACTACTAGTAAGAGACGACTTCGACGGCGGGGCGTGATCCTTGAGGGGCGGATGATCTTTTCGACCCGCGTCGACGTTGGCTGCCTTTGCATCGATCGGGGAGATCGTTTTTTTGGACTAACGCCTCGGCTCCGCCTCGTTGTTCAGTCGCGGCGAGGAACGCCGCGACTACTCGTAAGACACGACTTCCAGTGCGGTGCGTGATCTCTGGGGGGCGGTTCGCGCGGCTAGATCGCGTGGGGGATGGCGTCGACCCGGAACTTCAGCTTCTTGTTGGGCGCGGACGTCGGGAACGGGTTGATTCCGATCGTGTAGTCCGCCGAGGCCATTTCCAGCTTCAGGTGGTAGGCGACGAGCAGCACGTTGACGGCCATCTGGAGCTCCACCCACCGGTGTCCGAGGCACGTGTGCGTGCCCAGGCCGTAGGGCGCGTAGGCGCCCGGCGTCGTGTGCTCGGAGCGGTCCGGCCGGTACCGGTCGATGTCGAACTCCAGCGGGTCCTTGTACAGGTCGTCGGAGTAGTGCGGCGCGGTCTGGCAGATCAACACGAACGTCTTGGCCGGTATCTGGTAACCGCTGACGACGCACTCGTTCATGACCGTTCTCAACTGCCAGGGAATCACCGGGTACAGGCGCGACGACTCCATGCAGAGGCGGTGGGTGACGTCGAGGTTCTCGGGCTTGAAGTCGGCGACTTCCGGCTCGCGGCCGTTGCCGAACAGCGCCTCGGCCTCGGCCCGGATCTTCGCGTGCAGGTCCGGGCGCCGCACCATGGAATAGACCGCGAACGCGAGCCCGCTGCCGAGGTAGATGCTGGCCACCATGGCCGCGACGAACGGGAACGTGATGTCGGTTTCCGGCAGGAACTGCGGATCGTTCTTGTGGAGCTCGAGGAAGGCGTCGGCCAGGTCCGGCGGCTTCCCGCGCCGTTGCGCCGCCGTGTGCGACGCGATGATCGATTCCTGCAGCTCGCGGACGCGCCGGGCGTAGCGCCGCATCCGCGGCGTGCGCAGCATGAACCGCGGCAGTGCGCCCTGGACCTGCGTCACCAGCGCGCGATGCTCGTACTGGAGCAGTTCGTCGACGTAGTGGCTGCAGTCGACGCCCATCGTCAGGTTCGAGACCTGGCTGCTGATGTGGTTCTGGAACGTCTCGGTCGCGCGGAACACCTGGCCTTCGTTGAATCGGGCGAGCGAGAGCCTGCAGAGCTGGATCAGCTCCGGCAGCCGCCGCTCGAGCGTGGAGCGGGAGTACGCGCTTTGCAGCGTCTTGCGCATCCGGTAGTGTTCGGCGCCGTCCATGCCCGGCAAGGTCCGGTTCGCGCCGAAAGTGCGCTCCAGGTCCCGGATGTAGTCCTTCGAGCGCAGGTAGAACCGCCCGTGCCGGTTGACCCACTGGTTGGTGTCCGCGCCCATCAGGGCGACGAGCCTCGACCCGCGCAACTTGAAGGGCAGCTCGACGACCGGCCCGTACTGCCGATAGATGCCGTGCATCGCCTTTGGGATGTTGCCCCGGCGGAAGTCGCGCTGCCGCAGGATGTCCCGGATCCGGAGCTTCGGAATGGGCTTGGCCTGAAGAATGCGGCGGGTCTTGGGCGTGACCGTGCTGTCGCGCACGGCGCTGGCCACCGTCCGCCCGATCAGGTCCAGCTTGGCGATGGTCTCGATCCGGTCGAGGCGCTCATCGAAGTCTTCCGGCTCGAGCAGCAGCTTGAAGCCGCCGCAGGTGTGCATCAGGGCGACGAGGATGGCGTCGCGCGGATCCGGGATCACGTCGTGCAGGATCACGCTCAGGACGCGGGCCTTGGCTTCCTGCCGGACGTGGACGTCCGAGGTCGGATCATTGCTGTCCAAATTAGCCGATGTTGGACGGGTTCGGCGTTGAATCCATTGGACATACGGGCGCCGTAGGGGATTCCTGAGAAACAGGTCCCCGGTAGTGGGCGGGTCGGCGTGTGCGGATATTCGTCAGGTGC
>JAJEEE010000073.1:0-15000 GCA_022821145.1 Acidobacteriota bacterium | reverse complement strand
CAACTCGGCCACGCGCCGCTCGATGTCGGCCTCGGCTGCGTCTTGCAGCTTGTGTCCGTCGCGTCCGAAGACCTTGACGCCATTGTCCTGAAACGGGTTGTGCGAAGCCGTGATCATGATGCCGCCGCTGAACGCCGCCTGACGCGTGAGCAGCGCGAGGGCCGGCGTCGGCAGGACGCCCGCGTCCTCGACTCGAACGCCGCATTCCAGAAGGCCGGCACGGACTAGAGCCAGGATGGCGGGACCGGATCGGCGTGGATCGCGGGCGATCAGGACCGGCCCGCCCAGGCACTCGCCGATGGCGCGGCCGATCCTGGGGAGCGTGGCGGCGTCGAGAGGGAATCGTCCGGCCTCGCCCCGGATGCCGTCGGTGCCGAACAGTGGCATGGCCGGTGGCTCAGGGTTGCGTGGAGCGGACCTCCACCAGCGGCGGATCGAACGCCGTGAGGAAGTCGCCCTCGGCCAGCGCCGGCACGCGGGGCTCGACGAGATGCGCGGTTCCCGGGTCGAGTTCCGTCGTATCCACGGTGAAGATCAGGCCTTCGGGGTCGAACGCGGTGACGAGGCTGCGCGGTCCGGTGACGCGCACGGTGATCTCGGCGGGCTCCACGCGCCAGCGGGATTCCTCCAGCAGCGGATCGCGGGTCGCGAGAAAGACATCTTCGGCGTCCACTTCGCGTATCTCGACACGGACCTCGTAGGCCGCCGGCGCGGGAAGCCGTATCAGCGGATCGGCGACGTTCAACGGGACCGTCTCGTCGAAGCTGGACGCGGCGCCGTCGATGTCCACGGTCGCTGTGGGCATGAACTCGAGCCCCCGAAGTGCCGACTCCGGACCTTGGACGAGAACCGTGTCCGGCGTCACCGTGACGTCACCCCGGACGAACCCGTCGGCTTCCAGCCCTTCGATAATCGGCCGCACCGGCAGCGTCCGTTCCGTCGTGCGTTCCAGGCCGAACTGAATGCGCGGCGGATCGTAGCGGATCACCTCGACGCCGCCCGGGGTCTGGACGTTGCTCTCGTTGAACGGAATGTTCTTCGCGCCCGCCGCCTCTCCGGCCAGAGAGATCACGGCGGTGACGTCCGAAGGCGAGAGATTGTCCAGCACGTTGCGCGATCCCCTCAGCCGCAGGTGCACTTCCGTGGCCGACTCGGCCACGGTTTCCATGTTGTTGGGGATCCCGCGGAAGTTGATGGGCACCGTGCGCTCGCTGATGTAGTTGTCTTCCGACGCGATCGTCAACCACAGGAGCGTGGCCAGGACCACCGAGAACAGCTTCAGGATCCCGTTGTGCTTCAGAAAGCGCGTGATCGGCCGCAACGTCATCTCAGGACTCCGCGGGCGACGTGATGGCGTCGGCGGCGACGCGGCGCGTTTTCTTCTCGAACGCGTCGCGCAACCGCTGCCTCAGGAGGTTCGCGTCCAGTGAGCGCTCGATGTGCCCGTCCGTGGCGATCGAGATGGATCCGGTCTCTTCCGAGACCACGATCGCGATCGCGTCGGTCTCTTCCGTGATGCCGATGGCGGCTCGATGGCGTGTCCCGAGTTCCTTGCTCAGACGCGGGTTCACCGTCAACGGAAGGAAGCATGCCGCCGCGGCGATGCGTCCGTTCCGAATGATGACCGCGCCGTCGTGCAGGGGAACGGCCGGATCGAAGACCGTCACCAGGATGTCGTAGGAAACCAGGGAGTCCAGGGCGATACCGCTTTCGATGTAGCTCTTCAGGCCGATGTCGCGTTCGATCACAAGCAACGCGCCCGTCCGGCGCCCCGCCAGCGTCGATGTCGCCAGTACGATTTCCTCGTAGAACTCGCTCCGGTCGAGGGAGGCGAACCCACCCAGAATCGGCGTCTTCCCGAAGTGCGCCAGGGCGCGCCGCACCTCGGACTGGAAAATGACGATCACCGCTATGAACAGGTAGGGCAGCGTGTTCTGCAGCAGCCACCGCAGGGTGGTCAACTCACTGAAACTGAAGAGGTAGAAGAACGTGATGATGAGCGCCAACCCGAGCGCCATCTGGACGGCGCGCGTCCCGCGGATCAGGAGCAGCGCCTGGTAGATGATGAACGCGACGACCGCGATATCGAGAATCGCGTACACGTCCAGTCGCGGGAGTGTGAACAGGTCGGGCATAGTCGTTCCGCGGGCCGTGCCGCGGCATCAGGCCCGCTCCACGGAATCCGCGATTTCGGTCACCACTCGCATCCGACCCACGTCGTGAACCCGGACGATGTGGGCCCCCCGAGCCACCGCCAGCGCCGTTGACGCCGCCGTCGCCCAGACTTCAGCTTCAGCTACGGGTATGTCGACCCTTATGAAAGACTTGCGAGACGCCCCGACCAGCAGTGGAGCGTCCAGCGTACTAAACAGGTCGAGCCTTTTTAACACATTTAGGCTCGTTCCGGAGGTCTTGCTGAAGCCGAGGCCGGGGTCGGCGACGATGGCCTCCCGCTCGATGCCGTCCTCGACGGCCCCCTCGATCGTCGATCTCAACTCGTCCCGGACCGTGTGTGCGCTGTCGTGTTCGGGGCGCACGAACAGGTTCTCGCGTCGTCCCCGGCTGTGCATCACCACGACGCCCGCCCGGGTCTTCCGGGCGACGGACTTCATGGCCGGGTCCAGACGGAAGCCGCTGATGTCGTTGATGATCTGGGCGCCCATGTCGATGGCTCTCCAGGCCACGGCGGCGTGGTAGGTGTCGATCGAGATCGGAATCCTGATGACGGGAGCGATGCGCTTCAGGACGGGCAGAACGCGCAGCCATTCCTCGTCGTCGGTGATGCCGGCGCTGTCCGGACGCGTCGATTGTCCGCCGATGTCCAGGATGTCGGCGCCCTCGGACTGGATCGCAAGCGCGCGTGTCGCCGCTTTCCGGGGATCGCTGAACAAGCCCCCGTCCGAGAACGAATCGGGGGTCACGTTGAGGATTCCCATCACGAGCGTCCGCTCGCCCAGATCGAGCGTCGTGCGCGGGAGTTTCCAGGTGTAGTGCTTGCGCATGGGGCGCCGTTTCGCCGGCCGAGCGCAATCGTCTTCGGAAACGGACGGGCTACGCCGGCGACGGGTTCTGGTGCGGCGGGATCGACGGCACCACCTTGTTCTTCGCATCCTCGGCCGCGGCCTTCTGCCCCTTCTCGCCGTCGTTGCTCGGCTCGGCGGGCGCGGCGGCCTCCCCGAGCGGCTCGCCGTCGATCAGAAGCTGGATCTGCGCGGCGTCCAGCGACTCCCGTTCCAGCAGACCCTCGGCGATTCGTTCCAACGCGTCCATGTTCTCGGTCAGGATCGTCTTGGCGCGCTCGTAACCCTGCATCACCAGGCTGCGAACCTGCTCGTCGATGGACTCGGCGGTCTCTTCGCTGTAGTCGCGGTGCTGCGAGATCTCTCGTCCCAGGAAAATCTGTTCCTCCTGCTTGCCGAACGTCAAGGGCCCGAGTGTCGACATCCCGTACTGACACACCATCTTGCGCGCCAGGGCCGTGGCCTGTTCGATATCGTTGCCCGCGCCGGTGGTCATCGTGTCCAGGAAGAGTTCCTCGGCCAGGCGGCCGCCCATCATTATGGCCAGTTGACCTTCCAGGTACGTCCGCCGATAGGTGTGACGGTCGTCGACGGGAAGTTGCTGCGTGACGCCCAGCGCCATTCCGCGGGGGATGATGGTTACCTTGTGCAGGGGATCGGCGTCCGGAACCAGCGCCGCGACCAACGCGTGGCCCGCCTCGTGGAACGCCGTGACGCGCTTTTCGGGCTCGCTGATGACGAGCGACTTGCGAGCCACGCCCATGATGACCTTGTCCTTCGACGTTTCGAAGTCTTCCTGGGCGACGACCTTGTGGTTCATGCGCGCGGCGTTGAGCGCGGCCTCGTTGACCAGGTTGGCCAGATCGGCGCCCGAAAAACCGGGAGTGCTGCGCGCGATGACGCCGATGTCGACATCCTCGTCCAACGGAATCTTGCGGACGTGGACCGCCAGGACCCCCTCTCGGCCCTTGACGTCGGGGCGGGCGACCACCACGCGGCGGTCGAAGCGGCCCGGCCTGAGCAGGGCCGGGTCCAGGACGTCGGGCCGGTTCGTGGCGGCCACGAGGATGACGCCCTCGTTGGACTCGAAGCCGTCCATCTCCACGAGCAACTGGTTCAACGTCTGTTCCCGCTCGTCGTGCCCGCCGCCCAGTCCGGCGCCGCGATGACGGCCCACAGCGTCGATTTCGTCGACGAAAATGATGCACGGGGCGTTCTTCTTCCCCTGCTCGAACAGGTCGCGCACGCGAGACGCGCCCACGCCCACGAACATCTCCACGAAGTCCGAACCGCTGATCGAGAAGAACGGGACGTTGGCCTCGCCCGCGATGGCCCGCGCCAGCAGCGTCTTGCCCGTGCCCGGCGGGCCGACGAGCAGGACGCCCTTCGGAATGCGTCCGCCGAGTTTCTGAAACTTCTGGGGTTCCTTCAGGAAATCGATGATCTCGTGGAGTTCTTCCTTGGCCTCGTCAACGCCGGCCACGTCCTTGAACGTAACCTTCTTCTGGTGGGCCGTGAGCAGGCGGGCGCGGCTCTTTCCGAACGAAAGCGCCTTGTTGCCGCCGCTCTGCATCTGGCGCATGAAGAAGATCCAGAACCCGATGATGATCAGGAACGGCGCCCACGAGAACAGGGCGGTCAGCCAGGGACTGGTGCTGGCGGGCTCTCCGGTAATGACGACGCCCCGGTCCCGCAGCATTCCCAGCAGATCGGGATCCTCCATCGGAAGGTACGTGGTGAACGTCTGGTTGGTCCCGTTCCGGAGCGTCCCGGTGATCTCGAACTCCGCGATGGTGACTTCCGCGATGTTGTCGTTGTCGAACTCGTCCATGAACTGCGTGTAGTTGAGTTCGGTCTCCTGCCCCGACGTGGAACGGGTGAAAACGTTATAGAGCAGCACGGCGCTCAAGAGCAGCGCAACCCAGAACAGAATGGTCTTGCCTGTCGAATTCAAGAGTCCCCCCCGGGCCCGGAACCGCAAGCCGCCGCCCCCTGAAGGCTTGGACGCGCCGCGTCGCCGAACGTCCGAAACGGTCGGGGCATGCGCATTGTCCGGGCCGCCGGCAACGCTTTCATCTCGATACGTGCGACGCCTCGAACGCCACGACGCTTCGGGAGTGCCCCGTGGGGGCGAAATCACGGGACACGGGGAACGAGGCCACCCACACGATCGATGATCGGGCGACCACCACCGGCCACTGAAGACGCTTTCTCATCGGAATGCGCCGTTGCCGGAACAACGTCTTCAGCCTGGCGGACGACAACCCGTCCGGATCGTAACGGTCGCCACCCTTCCAATTTCTGATGTTAACACAGCGTCCCAGCGATTCACCATCCACGAAGACCCTGTTGCCGTTGGGTTTATCCGTGCCGACGACTTCTCGACGGACGATGCGGGCTTCGAATGCCGCGCCGATTTCAGGCACTTCGACCCGGCCGGGGATCGGCAGTCGGTACATGTATCCCGACGGTGACGGATCCTGGGTGAAAAACCGGAGCGTGTCGAAGCTCCGCTCGACGCCGACGGCGCCGGGCAACTCGATGATGCGGCCGCTCTTGTCCGGGGCGAGCACGCTTCGGAGCCGTTCCACGTGGTCGAGCCCGACGTCGCGCATCGGCGACCCCGCAAGGCGGAGCGCCCGTCGGAGCACGCGGCGGACGAAACCGACCGGTTGGGATTCGAGCCCGCCGATGTCGAGAACGAAATCGCTGCCGTCACGGAACACGCGAGAGTCCATCCAGTCCGCGACGGTCTGCTCCATCCACGCGTCCTCATGTTCCAGGATGTCGATGGTCCGCCCGAGGGTTTCGATCAGGCGCGGATTGAAAGCCCGCCGGAGCGTCGGCAATGTCTCGAGGCGAACCCGGTTGCGTGCGAAACGCGTCTCCCGGTTCGTTCGATCGGTCCGCCAGGGTTGGCCGATCCGCCCGAGATACGTCTCGATCTCGGCCCGCGAGCTCTCGATCAACGGCCGGATCACGCGACCCGCGACCGGCCGCATCGATCCGAGGCCGTTGCTGCCGGCGCCGCGAAGCAGGTTCAGGAAGAACGTTTCGGCGCGGTCTTCACGATTGTGGGCCACGGCGATCCGATCCAGGCCTTCGCGTTCCCGGAGCGCGTGGAAGAAACCCCAACGTTGCTCACGGGCAGCGGCTTCCGTGTCCGCGATCCGTTGTCCCGGAGAACCGGGACGATGGAGACAACAATCCAGACCGAGAGCGTCTGCCAGTTCGCCGACGAACCGTGCGTCGCCATCCGAGTCCGCGCCCCGCCAGCCGTGGTTCACGTGCGCCACGACGATTCGGCCGGGACGCGGATCGGCCGATGAAGCCAGGATGCGCAAGAGACATACCGAGTCCGCGCCGCCCGAAACGCCGACGAGGATTTTCTCGCCCCCGGTCAGCATCCCGTGCGTGCGGATCGTGCCGGCCACACGGTTGTCGAATGGATCGGTCCGTCTCATGATCCGAACGCTGAATTATCGTGCGAATCGAGGGTCGCGGACAAATTCGCAGTACACCCGTGGCCCGGGGTCATCCCAAGGAATGGGGTACGTATGGACCTGAACTGTCTGCCGCCGTTGAAATAATGGCCGTACCTCAGATCGACGAAGCGGCGGGCGGCTGATCCCTCACGGGACGGTCGCCCGTCGCGTGTTCTCTACCGGCAGGCGCCGCCGGATGCCGGCGAGTGGATTCGAACCACTGACCTAAGGATTATGAGACCTTCGCTCTGACCCCTGAGCTACGCCGGCCTGCGCAAAACGTACATTTTACCCCTATTCCGAGACCGGCAGGAAATAGGCGCGTCCGATCAGCTTGTCGATGCGCGCCACGCGAACCCGTAACCGCTGGCCCAGTCGGTACCGGCGGCGGGTTCCGCGTCCGACGAGCGATCGCGAGCGCGCGTCGAGCTCGTAGTCGTCATCTTCCATGTCCTCGACGGCGATCTGTCCTTCGATGAAGTAATCGACGAGCTCGACGCCGATGCCGCGGCCCAGGACGCGCGTGATGACCGCGTCGAGCTCGTCTCCGAGATGTTCTTCGAGAAGGTTCATCCGCTTCCAGTCGAACAGGTCCCGCTCGGCCTCCTCCGCGATGCGCTCGCGCGCGCTGGAGCCCGCGGCGATCGCTTCCAGCTCGGCCGGGATGTAGCCGGAACGGCGCCCGCCCGACAGGAGGGCCTTGAGCAGGCGGTGGACCACCAGGTCGGGGTAACGGCGGATGGGCGACGTGAAGTGGGTGTAGCATCCCGACGCCAGGCCGAAATGTCCCCGGTTACGCGAGGAGTAGGACGCCGGGCGGAACGATCGAAGCACGAGGAACGAGATCATGCGCGCGTCGGCGCGGCCTTCCACGGATTGCAGGAAGCCCTGGAACACGGACGGCGCACGGGCCGGCGTGGGGAAACGGAGTCCCATTGCCGCCAGCAGGTCGGCGAGCTGGCTGATCCTCTCCGGGTCGGGAGCCTCGTGGACCCGGAAGATGGCCGCCGGCGTTTCCGCCTCGATCAGGCGCGCCACGGCCTCGTTTGCGGCGATCATGAACTCCTCGATCATGCGGTGGGAAAAGAATCTGGGCGCCTTGACGACACCGACGACGAGGCCGCCCGCGTCGTAGTCCAATTCGGGTTCGGGAAGATCCAAATCGATGGCGCCGCGTTCCAGCCGGCGGCGGCCCAGCGCCCGTGCCGCGCGCGCGAGCGTCTCGATCGTTCCGACGAGCTCGCGATGTTGACGGAGCAGGCCGTCCTCGCCGTCGAGTATTCCCTGAACCTCGGCGTAGCTGAACCGTTCCCGGGAGCGGATGACGCTTTCCCGAAACCGTTCGTCTCGCACTCGGCCGTCGCTGGATATGTCCAGAACGACCGACATCGCCAAACGGTCCGTTCGAGGGTTGAGCGAGCAGATGTCATTGGAGAGCGTCTCGGGCAACATGGGCACGACGCGGTCGGGGAAGTAGACGGAACAGCCGCGTTCGCGGGCCTCCCTGTCGGTAGCCGACCCCGGTGTGACGAAGTGAGCGACATCGGCCACGTGGACGCCGAGCCGGAAGCCCCCGTCGGGCAGCGGTTCCACGTCGACGGCGTCGTCGAAGTCCCGCGCCGTCGCCGGATCGATGGTGACGACCTGCCGGTCCCGGAAGTCGGCGCGTCCGTCGATGTCGGACCGCGTGAGCTCCGGCGAACGACCGGCCGCCTCCCGCTGCACGGTTTCCGGGAAGTCTATCGACAACCCGTACTTCTTGATGATGATCGTGGTTTCGACTTCCGGATCGTCGAGAAACCCGATGGTGGAGACGATGCGTCCGGCCGGCCACCGGGACTCGGAACCGAAGCGGGTCAGCTCGACCTCGACGACCTTGTCCTTGTGTTCGGACACGTCCCCGCCCACGAGGATCTTGTCGGGGAGCTTCTCGTCCGCGGGTGACACGAAGTACGCGCGTCCGTCATAGCGCAACTGGCCGACGATGGTGGTGCGCGCGCGTTCGACGACCCGGACGACGCGCCCCTCGGCGCGGTCACGCGCGACGAGGGCGATGGCGACGCGGTCGCCGTCGAGTGCCGAGCCGACGGCCGGCGGCGGGATGAAGACGTCGCCGGAGACGCCCGGAACGGCCTCGGCGTCCGGCGTTACGAATCCGTACCCGTCGCGGTGCAGCGCGATCCGCCCGGTCCAGGTTGCCGGTTTCCGCACCGCTTCGTAGCGGCGTCCCCTGTGACGGACGAGCGCGCCGTCCTTGACGAGCTGGTCGAGGATTTCGCGGATCTGCCTCCGGCCGACGGCGTCGGCCTGGAAGTCGTCCAGAACGCGCCGGAAGCTGGCGCTTCCGTCCGTCTGGCCGCGGATATAACGAAGCAGATCGTCCTTCGAGAGGTTCCTGCCGTCCGAGGGGGCCACGGATCTCTTGTTTCACACTTCGCGAACGCTGACAATGCGCGCCACGGCCCGGCTAGCGCGATTCTCCGTTGGCCTACTGGATCTCGACGGCCGTGATGACTTCCAGGCTCGGGCTGAGCGCGTCGCTCTCGCGGATGACGACACGTTCGCCGCGGGTGGCGAACCGTCTTATGAACTCGGGGTCGCGGAACGGCACGGTTTCAGTCGTTCCCCAGGCGAACAGGCGATACTCCCCTGGCGCGATTCCGGAGAAGGAGTAACTCCCGTTCGCGTCGGTCCGGACTACGTTCGACACCGCGAACAACGACGTGCTGACCATCGTATCCGGCATGTCCATTGGCAGGAGCGTGACCATCGCGTTGTCCATGCGCTCGCCGTCCATAGTCGACACGACACCTTCGATGCGCCCACCGTTGGGGCTGATCAGCACTGACATCTGTCAGTCGAAACAGGTCTCGATAGTGATCCCGCCGTTCGGCGCGATCTCCTCGGCGTCCAGGAGGATGCGTTTCGTGTAGAGGCCGGGATTCGGCAAAAACGCGGCAGTGAGCGTGTACTCGCCGGGGTCCAGCCAGAACAGACGGTACTGGCCGCGATCGTCGGTCGTCGCTCGCCGTACGGCTTGCAGCGTCTCCTGCCCGTCCGTTCCGACTCGGGATTGCACGGCCACCACCTGGGCGCGCGGGACGGCGTCGCCGATCTCGTCGACCACGCGGTCCGCGATCACCGCGGCGGGAGTCATCTCGATCGACGCCTCGAACGTCGCGCCCGCCCTCAACTCCACCGGCGAGACCGAACGGCCGGGATCATCCTGTCCGTGCCGCTGCCTGACGAAACCGTTTCGGTAGGCGGTGATCTGATAGCTGCCCGGCGCGACGTCTTGGATCACGAAACGCCCGCCGGCATCCGTGGTGCCATACGGCGGCGGGCCTTGCGCCTCAAGACTTGTGATCGCTTCGATATCGATGTCGTTGATGCTCCGGACCCGCGCCAACTGCACGACCGCGAGCGGGATGGGTTCACCGGTACCGCCACGCGTGACGACGCCTTCGACCGTCGCCGCGCCTTCTGACGCATTCGAGCCGACAGGGAACGGCGCGGGCTCCTGCGGCTGCAGGCCGACGATCCCCCGGGCGAACAGCAGGGTCCATAGCATTACTCCGATTGATGGCATGGGCCTTGTCTCCCGTGGGGGTGGCGACGCTGATCGGCGCGCCTCCAACGTTGTCGCGCGGCCCTCTCCCGCCGACTTCGAGCCTCCCGGCGGCGCCCCGCCGCCAGCCGTGCGCTCCGGAGGACGGCGTCAGCGTTCGTCGCCGTTCGCCGGCGCGGCATCGAGTTCGAGCGACACATTGGATTTCGACGGCTCCGGTGTCTTCGCCGCAGGGAACACCGACGCATAAATGCCAAGGACGACGCCACCGTATAGGGCTCCCGTCACGAAGTCGGCCTCATGGTAGCTGGGACCGTCGGGGTTCAGCAGGTCGTAAACGACGAGGCTCAACGTCCCCGCTGCTCCGTACACCGCGAACCTTCGAACGCCTCCGCCATCCAACGAGAAAAGCAGTGAGTGAACCACGCCGGAGAGCGCCGTGTAGACGGCCTTCGTACTCCCGCTCTCCTCCGCCAGAGGCCCGTCCGGGGCCAGCAACTCGGCGAGAGCGAAGACTGTTATCGCGACTGTGACGCCCGTCAGGAACCCGGCGGCGATTCTGCGAACCCGAGGCTGATCGTGCATGGGTGGATGACGCAGGAAAAGCACGAACGTGTCGGCGAGCGGCCGATAACCGAGCGACTGATCGCGCTCGGGATAATCACCCAGGGGCTCGGCATCCCTGTGCCACATCCCGGTCACTCGATTCCACGCCGTGATCGCTCGATTCCACATCGCGGGAACGTTCTTCATTGGAGGCATACCACATGAGATCCGGGCGGACCAACGAATAGTTGTCGGTGTCGCGACAGCCGTAAACGCGTTGCCGCGGCCACTCGATTCTTCGACTCGACGCCGCGAGATAATGCATACTCGTTGAGCGAGTCCGTCTGTGACGGCGAGGCGTTGTCTCGTTCAGGCGGCCTGTCGCGTCGGGTTCCGACTCGCCCCGCTCTGGCCCGGATCGGGAACACGAGAGAATGAGCCCCGCGCCGGAGACTACATGAGCGGCGAAATCCTGACGATCCTGGGCGTCGGCATCGCCCTCGGCGGCCTGATCTACACCGGCATGGCGCGGCTGGAGAATCGACTGGGCGGGCGCGTCAGCGCGCTGGAGTCCCGAATGGACGGCCGGATTAGCGCCTTGGAGGCGCAGATCGGCGAGTTGCGTGAGCGCATGGCGCGCCTCGAGGGGCTGTTGGAGGGACTGCGTGAAGCCATCACCGGACGGGCGGCTGCCGGGTGAGACGTCTTTTTGTACGGGCAACGCATCGCTCCCGGCGCGACGGTCGCCATTCTTCGGCTGGTTGGGTGACCCGAGAGGAGACTTGAAGTGAGACGACGAGGATTTACGGTCTGGTGGATCGGTGCAGCGTGGGCGTGGGTGGTTGTCGCCGGCGCGGTTCCGGCGCACCACTCCACCGCGATCTACGATTCCGAGAACCCGATCGAGCTCAGCGGCACGGTCGTGGAATGGAAGTTCACCAACCCCCACTGCATCATCGTTCTGGAGGTGACCGGCGATGACGGCGAGACCGAGGTCTGGAGCCTGGAAGGCAGCAACACCAGCCTTCTGTTCCGTCGCGGATGGACGCCGATGACGCTGCAGGCGGGGGACCGGATCGTGGCCACGGTCCGGCCGCTGCGCAGCGGCGTGCCGGGCGGGAACTACGGCAACGTGCGTTGGGAGGATGGGACTCCCATCGATCCGAGAGCGGAACGGTGAGGGGGGTGCGTCGAGCCATGCATGGAAACCGCCGCATCGCGAACGCGGGCGCTTTTCTCTTGACGCTGGCGACGGCGGCGTGCCTCCACGCCGCGCCGCAGGAAGACGCGTCCGGCGCCGCCCGGGCCCATCCGGACTGGAGCGGCCAGTGGGAGCGCATCGGCAGCCTGAACTGGCCGCCGGAAGGATACCGGGAAGCGGGACCGGCGCCGCTGACGCCGGAATATCAGGCCGTCTACGACGAGAACCAGCGGTTGCGCAGCCAGGGCATCCTGGCCGGAGATCCGCCCGCCACCTGCCTGCCGCCCGGAATGCCGCGGGTCATGAAAATGAGCTTTCCGATGGAGATCGTCGTGACCTCGGGCATCACCTATGTCATCGCGGACTGGGAAAGCCAGGTGCGCCGGATCTACACCGACGGGCGGGATTGGCCCGAGTACATCCTGCCCGAGTTCAACGGTTACTCGATCGGCGAGTGGCGCGACGAGGACGGCGACGGGGTCTACGACATGCTCTCCGTGGAGACGCGCGGCATCAAGGGCCCGCGGTCGATGGACTCGACCGGCGTCGTCCTGCACGAGAACAACCAGACAGTCGTGCTGGAAGAAATCCGCCGGATCGACGAGAACACGCTCGAGAACCGGATCACCACCATCGACGACGCGTTCACGGGGCCGTGGACGATCCATCAACGGTACAACCACGTCGCCGAGGACATCGTCTGGGTGGAGTACGTCTGCGCCGAGGCCAACCGTCACATCAAGCTGGGCGATGAATGGTACTTCCTGAACGACGCCGAGGGCGTGCTCGAGCCGACGCGTCAAGGCCAACCGCGCCTGGTGCCGGAAACGGTCGGGGATCGGTAGGCGCGATCGAGTCCCAAAGCGCGCGCCACACATCGAATTCCGCGACGTGCCGCGGACTTGACCTCGCATCATGCCCGTGCTGTAATCCAACTGTAATCATCTTGGCGCCGTTCGTCCGATCGAACGGAAGGAGAATTCCCTATGAGAAGTGGCGACGAAATGCTGGAGCAGATCGTCGAGAAGTCGGCCCTGGATGCGGAGTTCAGGAAACAGCTTCTCGCCGATCCCAAGGCAACCATCAGTGCGGAATTGGGCATCACGATTCCCGAGTCGATGAATATCCAGGTCCACGAGAGCGACATGCAGACGGTGCATCTCGCGTTGCCGCCGGATCCGCACATCACCGAGGAGCAACTCGAGGCGATCTCGGCCGGCCTGTGCTGCTGCTGGTAGAAAGAGCCGCCGGCAGGTAGCCGATCTGGATGCGGAACACTCTGAATCCGCATCCGTGGATGGCTTGAACGGACCCGCCGACCCCCTCCATAGTCGAGTGGGGGTTGGCGGGTCCGTTTTACTTTGGCGTCAAGACGAGGCCGCTCCGGACAGCACCATGAACACGTAGGCCTTGGCTTTTCGGAGCTGGTTTTCCGAAATCACGAGCTTGATGTGATGAATGCCGCGTAGCAGTACGAAACGTCCGGACTTGGCAAACAGAGTCGTCGGTTTCGAAACCCAACCGGCCAGCGCCTCGAGCTTCTCCGGAAAGACCAGGTCCTCGTGGCTCAGTGCTTCCAGGAACGGATCCCAGTCGGTCAGGCCGTCCAGCCAATAACGCGAGTCTTTCGTATACCGCTGCTTGACAATGAGCGTCAGCCCGAGCGTCGGGCCGACGCCATCATCCCGCACGTCGAGATTCGCCCCGGTGCGGACTATGTTCACCCGTTCCTGGAAGCGTGAAATCACGGAGTCTACCGCCGAGATGCGGCCCGGCCATCGTGTGCTCTCGAGATAGGAACAGATTCCCTGCCGCGATTTGAAGCCCATGATTGCCAGGCGGATCGACCGTGAACGAGACGGGAATACGCCGAACGAATCCATGCGCGTGTCTTCCGGCTGCGCCAGGTAGGCCCGTCCGACGTTCGTCCGCTCGGCGTCGTTCCTCTGCCAGCCTGCGCAGGAAACGAGCGCGTCGACCACGATACCGACATCGTCCACCTGACCACGGGCGCCCAGGATCGGCCGTTCGCCGGGCCGCAGGAACATGGCCGGAACCGAGGGTTGGCCGTCCCGCGCGGACCCGATGTCATATTCCAGCATCAGTTTGCGGCCGACGATTTCACGCAGAGGCGAGTTTTCGGTATCCATTCGTCCGAACAGCCGCGTGATCGCTTTCGCGGTTTCATCGGTCTCGTCGGTTCGCGCGCGCTCTCTGAAAAACGCCGCCGTACGGGTTCCGCTCGCCAGAGAGGCGCCGAAGTCGGCCACGGGCCCGGGTTCATGCAGCGGCAGTTCGAAGCCGAATGGAAGGGCGCCCATGGTGATCGGAAGTTGCCGGGCGCATTCGAGTATGCCGTCCCATTCCGGGTCTCCGACCAGGATGGGCGAGATCCTGGATCTGAAGTGTTCGAGCAGGTCACCCATGGTGCCGCCCTCTTCGGCGAGACGGTCCTGGGTCAGCGTGACTGCCTCGTCAATAAGCATGTCGTTTCCTCACGCTATGACCGGTGCGGAATTCAAATCGGCTTCAGCGAGCGGGTGCTCGCGGCGGCCCATGGCGACGGGCGCATCGTACAGGCGCCCCGGCGCGAATCGCGCCCAGAAGTGGCGCATGCCCGGAACGATGACCCGCACGACGGGCATGCCGATGTCGGGCCGGGTCTGATCCAGCACCAGGAACTCCATCCCCCTGGCTTCGACAAGCCCCCGGCAATACTCCACGTCTTCGCGCGTGTCCGTCGATTCGATCACCCGATACTGCGCCGCCGTGCGGAGCGGCTGGTCGCCCTCCGGCGCCAGCCAGGAACAATCGGCGAGTCGAGCCGTCTTCCACCACCAGAGCGCCAGCGGATCATCGATCATGGGCCGACGGTCGACCTTCCCCGGACGCGGCAGCCAGGTCAGGCACTGGTTCAGTTCGCAAATCGCACGCAGAGCGGCGATGCGCGCATCTGCATGGGCGCCGGCGCCGTAGATGATGTCCTCGGTTTGGGCCCCCGGTCTGCGCGAGAGCGCGACGAACGCCGGAATGCCTATATCGGATCATTGCTGTCCAAATTAGCCGATGTTGGACGGGTTCGGCGTTGAATCCATTGGACATACGGGCGCCGTAGGGGATTCCTGAGAAACAGGTCCCCGGTAGTGGGCGGGTCGGCGTGTGCGGATATTCGTCAGGTGC
>JAJEEE010000062.1 GCA_022821145.1 Acidobacteriota bacterium | reverse complement strand
CCGCGACGGCCGCGCCCGGAGGCCCGGCGCCGGGCGGCGCGTTGGCCGGGACCGCACCCAACTGGAACGGGTTCGTGGCCGGCGTCGACGCGGCCCCGGCAACCGGCGGCGCGAATCCGGCCGGCGCCGCGGCGAAACTCGAACCCGCGGCCGAGGGCGCCGTCACGACGATGCGCCGGCCGCCCATCACCACGTAGTCCAGACCGGAGCCTTCGAAGATCTTGTCGACGGCGTCGTCCAACGACAGCGCCGTGAACCACGCGCTGACGCTGCGTTCGGCCAGGTCGGCGCGCACGGTGGACTCGGTTCCGGCCACGCGGTCCAACATCGCCAGCAGCTCGCCCAGAGGTGCGGCCTGAGCCTGGATCGAGACCCGGCCGTCCACGATGCGGACATCCACGTCCGACGCCTGGGACGGGCGTGCGGCCAGTACGCAAACGACCGCGGCGGCCAGCATGCTTCCACGATGGAATCGGTGCGTCATGGTTCCGTTCGGCCTCCTCGCCCGGCCCACGGCGGCGTCTCCATTATACCGCCGGCCGGCGCGTTTCGCGCTTCGGGACGGGGCCCTACTCATGGGACCCCGGCCGCCGTCGACCGGTTCGACGCGTCCCGCATCGCGGGCTCGACCGTCCGCCTCGGACCGTCACCGCGCGCCCTTCCCCAGGAGAACGACCGGAATCGTCCTCAACAGAATTTTCAAATCCAAAAGCAGGGACCAATTGTCTATGTAGTTGAGGTCGAGGCGCATCCACTCGTCGAAACCGACCTGGTTGCGGCCGCTGATCTGCCACAGGCAGGTGATTCCGGGCTTCATGCTGAGGCGCCGCCGCTGCCAGCGCTCGTACCGTTCGACTTCGCCGGGGAGCGGCGGCCGCGGCCCGACGAGGCTCATTTGGCCGCGCAGCACGTTGTAGAGCTGGGGAAACTCGTCGATGCTGAAACGCCGCAGGATGCGGCCGACTTTCGTGATCCGGGGGTCTCGCGAAGACTTGAAGACCGGCCCGTCCATCTCGTTGATGGCCTCCAACTCGACGCGCCGCTGCTCGGCGTCGTCGATCATGGAGCGCAGCTTGTACATCGTGAACAGGCGTCCATGAAGCCCCGAGCGTTGTTGACGGAACAGCACAGGGCCCGGACTCGTCAACTTGATGGCGACGGCGGCCAGGACGATCACGATCGATGCGGGAACCAGCAGCGCCGCCGACACCGCGATGTCCAGCACGCGCCGGACGAAGAGACGGAACTCGTTCGACGGGGTTGGACTGAACGTCAACAACGGATAGCCGTCGAGTTCATGGAACCCCATACGCGCGATCGAATGCGGAAAGAGCTTCAGGACGACGCGCACGGTCACTCCCTGTTCCTCGCAGCGGAGGAAGACCTCCTCGCAGGAGTCCAGGCGCTGCCGGTCGACGACGAAGATCATGTCGTCGATGCCGCCGCGTTCCAGAACCGCGGGCGCTTCCTCCTCGGTGAAGACCCCGATCGGCGTCAGCCCCCACTCGGTATGGTTCTCCATCATGCGGGCGAAACCGGCGGCGGACTCGTCGTTCCCGACCACGGCGACGTGCCGCCTCCACGCCTGCTGGCGATTCCGGGCGGCGAACAGGAAGAACCGGTACGAGGCCAACGCCGGATAGTTGACGACGAGCGTCAGGGCCGCGATGCCCCGGCTGGTGGCTTCGGGGTCCGCGAAGTACAGGATCGCCACCATCGCGCCCCACGCCACGCCCACGGCCTTGGTCATGCGTATCCACTGTTCGCGCAAGGTCAGGTTGCCGCGCGCGTACACGCCGAAGGAAAGCAGCAGCAGCGCCCAGACCGGCAGCATCAACCACAGGAGCCAGGTGTAGACCTGGAGCGGCATCAGGGTCGAGCCCTCGATCGTCACGAGCATCCTCAGGCGGTAGGCGGCGAAGAAGCTGGCCGCCGTGAGCGCCATATCGATCAGGAAAAGGCTCGACGAAAAGATCTTCTGGCGCTCCTGGATCATGCGAATGCCCTGCCCATCGAACCGGCGCTCGAATCCAAGCGGAGGGACCCCCGAACGCTAACATGAACACACGCTTCACACGAAACCCACCGGCGGAGAAACGCTCCGCGGCCCGGCGGCGGCTCGCCGCGCTCCCGCTGGTCGCGCTGTTGCTGGCCGGATGCGCGGCCGGGCGCGGCGCCTACAACCTGGGCCTCCAGGCCGAGTTGGTCCGGGACTACGAGACCGCGCTCGCATATTACGAACGGGCACTGGCGGAGAAGCCGGGCGACATCGAATACAGGCTGAAGGTGGAGCAGGCCCGGTACGCGGCGGCCGTCCAGCGGTTCGAGGACGGACGGCGCGCCCTCGACGCCGGCGACCTGGAACGCGCGCGGGGGGAGTTCGCCCGCGCGCGCCAGCTCGATCCGTCCTACGAGATGGCCCGCACGGAGCTGGTCCGCGTGGAACGACTGATCGCCGCCGACACCGCGGAGGAGACGATCCCCGCGCTGGACTTCGAAGTTCGCCGCGAGCTGGCGCGAACCGACCCGAGCCTGGACCTGCGCCTGGACACGCCGCTCCAGGAACCCATCAGCCTCACGATCAACCAGGAAGCCGGCGCCGTGTTCGAAACCGTCACCGAACTCGCCGGCCTGAACGTGATCTTCGATCCGGACTGGTCGGTGAACCAGCAGCAGACCGAGCTCTCGATCGATCTCGACGACGTGTCCCTGTACCAGGCCCTGGACATTATCGCGCTGCAGACTCGAACGTTCTGGGAGCCGGTCAATCGAACCACGATCATTGTGGCGCCCGACAACACGCAGAAGCGCCAAGCCTACGAGAATACGGTCCTGAAGACGATCTACATGACCAACAGCGTGAACCCGACGGATCTGACCGAGGCGATCACGGCGCTGCGGCAGTTGCTGAACATGCGCCTGATCGCACAGAGCACGTCGATGAACGCGATCATCGTTCGAGACACGCCGGGCCGGATCGCGATCGCCGAGAAGATCATCGACGATTTCGACAAGAGCCGGCCGGAAGTTCTCGTCGAGGCCACGGTCCTGGAGGTGGACCGCAATAGGCTGCGCGAGCTCGGCATCCTGCCCCCGCAGGGCACGCGGATCGGGCTGGACCGGACCGGGTCCGGGGACGGCGCGCCGCCGACACCGCTCGACACCGTCGCGGGCGGCGTCAACCTGAGAGACCTGGACAACCTGAACTCGGGCAGCTTCAACATCACGATCCCCGACAGCGTCGCCCGGTTCCTGGCCAGCGACTCCCGCACGCGCCTGGTCCAGAACCCCAGCGTGCGGGCCACCGACGGCAACCAGGCCAGCATCCGGATCGGCTCGCGCGTGCCCGTGGCGTCCGGCAGTTTCCAGCCCGCGTTCGTCGGCGCCACCGGCACGCCCGTCGTGCAGTTCCAGTACATCGACGTGGGCGTCAACATGGACATCACGCCCCGGGTCATGCTCAACCGCGAAATCGCCATGCAGGTGGTGGTCCAGGTCCAGGCCACCGCCGGCAACAACGTCATCAGCGGCGTGGCGCTTCCGGTGTTGTCGAACCGGTCGGTCACCCACGAAATCCGTCTGAACGAAGGCGAGACCAACATACTGGGCGGCCTGATCACGGACACGGAGAGCACGACGATGTCCGGGATTCCGGGGCTGAGCCGGATACCGCTGCTCAACCGGTTGTTCTCGTCCGAGACCACGCAACGGGAGCAGACCGAGATCATCGTCCTGCTGACGCCCCACATCGTGAGGATGCCCGAGATCAGCGACATGAACCTCCGGGGCCTGGAGGTCGGGCCCGAAGCGGATACGCGGCTGCGATCGCTGCCTGGCGGGCCGCCTTCCCTTCCGCTGCCGGTGACCGCACCCGAGGCGGGCCCCGAGCCGGAAGACGCGGACGGCCCGGACGGCCTGTCCGAAGACGCGGACAGCCCGGACGGCCTGTCCGAAGACGCGGGCGGCCCGGACGGTCCGTCCGAAGACGCGGACAGCCCGGACGGTCTGTCCGAAGACGCGGACAGCCCGGACGGTCCGTTCGCGGACGCCGTCCGATTCGACGGGCCGGAGTTGACGATCGAGCCGGGCGCGTCGACCGACGTGATCGTCCACGTCGATGCCGGCCCCTTGACCGGCGCCGATCTGACCATCGAGTTCGATCCGGCGGTGCTGGCGCTGCGCGAGGTGGCCGACGGCGGTTTCCTCAGCCAGGGCGGCGCGGGCATCGCGCTGGCCCGAAACATCGACACAGCCCGGGGACGCGCCGTCGTGTCGCTGGAACGGACCCCGCCCTCGCCGGCCGTTCGCGGCGCGGGCGAGATCGTCCGGCTGACGCTGGAGGGCGTCGGCGCGGGCGAGTCCGTCGTTCGGATCCGCGAGTTCCGGGTCCATGACGGCGCGACCGGCGAACGCCGGGGAAGTCCCGCCGAGGTGCGGGTCCGCGTACAATAGCGAGTGTGCAGCGAGCCTTCGCCACGGGCGCGCCGGGCCTCGGCCGCCGGGAATTCCCGGCGGCGGGATTCAGCCTGCTCGAGTTGATCGTCACCGTGACGATCGTCGCCCTGCTGGCCGCGGTGGCGATTCCGCTGGCGCGGAACGCGATCGTCCGGGAGAAGGAAGTGGAATTGAGGCGGGCGTTGCGCGAGATGCGCGTCGCCATCGACCGCTACAAGGAGGCGTCGGACCTGGGCCTGATCGAGGTCACCATCGACACCGAGGGGTACCCGGAATCTCTCGAGGTCCTGGTCGAGGGCGTCGACCAGATCGGCGCCGTCGACCGGCGGTTCCGGTTCCTGCGCCGGATACCGATCGATCCGATGACCGAATCCGCGGATTGGGGGTTGCGGTCCTACCAGGACGCGCCGGACGCGACGTCCTGGGGAGGCGGCAACGTGTTCGACGTCTACACCCGGTCCGGGGCCACGGCCCTGGACGGTACGCGGTACCAGGATTGGTGACGGCGTGAACCGCCCGCGTTCCATCGCCACCGTCGGTCCAGCCGCCCGCCGCCCGGGCGCGGGGGGCTTCACGCTGATCGAGCTGATGATCGTCATCACGATCATCGCCATCCTTGCGTCGATCGCCGCGCCGATGTACCAGTCCGTCATCCTCAGGGCCAAGGAAGCTGTCCTGAGGCAGAACCTTCACGCGATGCGTTCGGTGATCGATCAGTACACGGCGGACCGCCAGACGGCGCCCCGGGTCCTGGAAGACCTGGTCACGGCCGGATACCTCCGCGAGATCCCCGAGGATCCGATGACGGAGTCCCGCACGAGCTGGGAAGTCGAGATCGGGGACACGGCGCTCGTGCCCGGCCAGCAGGACACCGGCATCGTCGACGTCCGGAGCGGCCACCCCGGCATCTCCACCGAGGGCACGCCCTACAACGACTGGTGACGGCGCCGCCGGCCTTCAGTCCAGGTAGTACCCGGACGCGAGCAGTATCGGAAGGCCGGAGACGACGACCCGCTTGAGAAAGGTCGTCTTCCGCTGGAGATTCCCCGTGGCCGGGTTCCGGGCCGTGTAGTAGAGGAACGTCTCGCCGAACGCGTCGCCGACGCCGATGATGTCGCGGCCCAGGAACGGCCCATCCGGGTTCGTGTTCACCTCCGACTCCAGCGTGCCGTACCAGCGGCTGTCGGGATCGCCGGTGAAGACGGTGTTGCCGTAGATGTCCATACCGAACACGTAGGTCGACGGGCCCCGCCAGCGCGGGTCGCTTGCAAGGGTCCGGCCGGCGAAATAGCCCTTCGATTCCAGCTCCATGGCGGCGCAGCGGACGAACTCGGCCAGCCGCTCGGGGGAAGGATGGGACTCCAGGCCCCTGGCGTGCACCTCGCCGGGCTCGCACGCGCCCGGCAGGTCCCGGCTGTAGATTCCCGCCCCAATCACGGCTGCCGCGCCGTCCCAGTCGAGGCCCTTCACGTACGTGATCTTGGGTTCGATCCGTCCCGTCGCGGGGTTGTTGAAGCCGTAGTAGACCCAGCCCTCGCCGAACTCGTCGACGATGCGATAGATCTCGCGGAAGTGGTCCCCGAACGCGTCCCCCAGCATCCCCCGGGGCATTCCCTCCCGCGCCGGGTCGGGCGGGAAGACCAGGCGGACGGCCTCATGGCTCGCCGGGGTCGCCGTGTTGACGAACAGATACGTGGGACCGTGCTTCCAGCGCGCGTCCTCGTTGAAGGCCCGCCGCGCTTCGGCCGGCCCCATCGCCTCGACGTATTCGTACGCGCACTGGACGAAGGATGCAACATCCTGCCGGGTCGAGACGGCGGCCGCGGTGACCGACCGGTCCGCGCAGGAAACGGTTTCGCTGTCATCGGCCATGGCCGGAACGGCCGCGGCCATCATCAGGAAGAAAAACAAGAAGGCGTAGAGGCAATATTTCATGATGGCGTGAGGCTAGCAGAATCGCGGCAGCATTCGCAAAGCGCTGATGACGTTCGAACGCCGGCGACTAGCGAAGCAGTGACCCTCGATGGTGTACACTGCGCCGGAGCCGCCTGTGCGTGGCCGCGGCGGTTGCGACAAGCCGGAATCCGAGGCCGTTGCATCGGGCAGCCGTTTTCCGACGGTGAATCAACTTGACTGACCGATTCTTCGAACGACCGATCCTCAACTCGCCCTACGAGTACCCGAACCAGCATTGGAAGTTGGACGACACGGGGCAGCCGACCGGCGAGACCGTCGACAGCCGCAGGCCCGCCGAGTTCATCACCGCGATTCCCAAATCCAAGAAACGGAAGGGCGGCAGCGATCAGCAAGCGTTGCTGGTAATCGCGGAAGAGGCCCGGAAAGTCGCGAGTCAAGGCCAGCAGTACGAGTTGATGCAGATCATCAACAACGTTCGCCGCGAGGTCGATCGCTGGCGCGAGATTCCGGACTCGAAGCGCTGGCGCGTGACCCCGGAGACCGCTCGGCTCCTCAAGCACTGGCGGCACCACCGCTTCAGCGGCTTCCGCCCGTTCTTCTGCCAGATCGAAGCCGTGGAGACCGCCATCTGGCTTATCGAGGTGGCGCCCAACGCGGGCCAAACCGGCAAGGGATTCCTCGACCACCTGACCCGGGCCAACGAGGACGCCAACCCTGAACTGTCGAGGCTGGCCCTGAAGTTGGCGACGGGCGCGGGCAAAACCACGGTCATGGCCATGCTGATCGCCTGGCAGACCATCAACGCCGCCCGCCGCCCCCAGAGCCGCCGGTTCACACGCGGATTCCTGGTCGTCACGCCCGGCATCACCATCAAGGACCGCCTGCGCGTACTCCAACCCAACGACCCGGACGCCTACTACCGAAGCCGGGAGTTGGTCCCGAGCGACATGCTCCCCGACCTGGAGAAGGCCAAGATCGTCATCACCAACTACCACGCCTTCAAGCAGCGGGAACGCCTGGAACTGTCGAAGGGCGGTCGTTCCCTGCTCCAGGGTCGCGGCGCACCGCCTCAGACCCTGGAAACCGAGGGCCAGATGTTGCAACGGGTGATGCCCGAGCTGATGGGCGTCAAGAACGTCATGGTCCTCAACGACGAAGCCCACCACTGCTACCGCGAGAAACCGGGCGAGACGCAGGAGGGCGCGCTCAAGGGCGATGACCGGAAGGAAGCCCAGAAGAACGCGCAGGCCGCGCGGCTGTGGATTTCGGGCATCGAAGCCGTCGGCAGAAGGGTCGGCGTCAACCGCGTGATGGACCTGTCGGCCACGCCGTTCTTCTTGCGCGGGTCCGGGTACGCCGAGGGCACGCTGTTTCCTTGGACGATGTGCGACTTCTCGCTGATGGACGCCATCGAATGCGGCATCGTCAAGCTGCCCAGGGTGCCCGTGGCCGACAACATCCCGGGCGGCGAGATGCCGAAGTTCCGCAACCTCTGGGAACACATCCGCAAGAAGATGCCCAAGAAAGGCCGGGGCAGCGGCGGGCAACTCGACCCGCTCAGCTTGCCGGTGGAACTTCAGACCGCGCTGGAGGCCCTTTACGGGCATTACGAGAAGACGTTCAGACTCCACCAGGAGGCGGGCATCGACGTGCCGCCGTGCTTCATCGTCGTGTGCAACAACACGTCCACATCCAAGCTCGTCTACGACTACGTTTCGGGATTCACTCGCGAATCGGACGATGGCTCGACGTCTGTCGTGGGCGGCCGTTTGGAACTGTTCCGCAACTTCGACGACTACGGAAACCGATATCCCCGGCCGCGAACGCTGTTGATCGACAGCGAGCAACTGGAGTCCGGAGACGCCCTGGACAAGAACTTCCGCAAGCTGGCGGCCGACGAAATCGAGCGATTTCGACGGGAGATCGTCGAGCGTACCGGCGATCGCCGCCAAGCCGAGAACATCAGTGACCAAGACCTGCTCCGAGAAGTGATGAATACGGTCGGCAAGTCGGGTCGCCTGGGCGATTCGATCCGCTGCGTCGTCTCAGTGTCGATGCTCACGGAGGGATGGGACGCCAACACCGTCAGCCATGTGCTCGGCGTTCGTGCTTTCGGCACGCAGTTGCTCTGCGAGCAGGTCGTAGGGCGCGCCTTGCGCCGGCAATCCTACGACCTCAACGATGATGACCTCTTCAACGTCGAGTACGCCGACGTCCTCGGTATCCCGTTCGATTTCACGTCGAAACCCGTCGTGGCCCCTCCGACGCCGCCGCGACCGACCGTTCAAGTGAAGGCGGTCCGGCCCGAGAGAGACGCTCTTGAGATCCGTTTCCCACGCGTGGCCGGGTATCGAGTGGAGTTGCCGAACGAGCGGCTTACCGCTGATTTCAAGGACGACCACGCGCTGGAGCTGACCCCGGAACTGGTGGGTCCCTCGATCACCAGGAACCAGGGGATCATCGGCGAAGGCGTGGATCTCAACCTGGTTCACACCAACAACCTGCGACGGTCGCAGCTGCTCTATAATCTGACGCATCGGCTGCTCTATACCAAGTGGCGCGACCCCGGCGAAGAGCCGAAGCTACAACTCTTCGGTCAACTGAAGCGGGTCACAAAGGAATGGATCGACAACTGCCTTGTATGCAAGGGGGGCACGTACCCGGCCCAGCTCATGTACCAGGAACTGGCCGACATGGCCTGCGAGAACATTGCCGCGGCGATTACCGGAACGAGTACCGGCAACGACACGGTCAAGGCTGTACTCGATCCCTATAATCCGCTCGGTTCTACGGCCCACGTCAACTTCACGACGACCCGCACTCGCCGGTACGAAACGGATGCCCGGCGTTGCCACGTCAACTGGGTCGTCCTCGACAGCGACTGGGAGGCGGAGTTTTGTCGAGTCGCCGAGTCCCACCCGCACGTCCGGGCGTACGTAAAGAACCACAATCTCGGTCTGGACGTGCCGTATCGCTACGGATCGGAGACCCGGATCTACATCCCGGACTTCATCGTGCTGGTTGACGATGGCCGCGGAGACGACGACCTTCTGCATCTGATCGTCGAGATCAAGGGGTATCGTCGCGAAGACGCCAAGCGCAAGAAAACGACGATGGAGACGTACTGGGTGCCCGGAGTGAATCACCTCGGCGGGTACGGCCGCTGGGCCTTCGCCGAGTTCACCGACGTCTTCGCCATGCAATCGGACTTCGACGCAGTTGTGAAGGCCGAGTTCAACACGATGATCGAGCGATTCCGCCAGCCGGCCGAAGTTGCCGCCCTGCCGCTCGGTGCCGAGACGTGAGGAAGCCACCATGCCGCGGAATCGAGGTGCGTGCGACGCGGAGTGGTCCAGGGCGTCCGACGATTCGCAATCGACAGAGGAGGAAACGATCGTGAAGTTGAAAGTCGTGATTCATGAAGCTGAAGAAGGCGGGTATTGGGCGGAGGTGCCATCCATCCCCGGATGTGCCACGCAGGGTGAGCCCTTCGAGCAATTGCTGACCAACATCTACGAGGCAGTCGAGGGTTGTCTGTCCGTTCCGGTTCGCGACGTCTCGATCTCGGAGCACGACAGGGTGATTGAAATCGCCGTATGAGGTCTCTCGGCGGCAAGCGGTTCTGCAAGCTGGTCGAATCGCCGGGATGGCAGTTGAAGCGTACCAACGGCAGCCACTTCATATACGCCAAGGCGGAAATTCCGGTCCGAATCTCCGTAACGGTTCATTGAAACGCGCCGCTGAAAAGAAGGCTTCAGCGACACCTTATGAATTTGGCCGGGATCGATGAATCGGACCTGTAACAGACTCTCTTGACGAGCAGAAAGTACGTAATCGATGGCCAAACGAAAACCGCGCAAGACTGTCGAAACGCTCCGGCATTCGGACGCGCAACGGAAGAACATCCCCACGGCCGAGTATCAGGCATTGTTGGACAAAGACGACGCCCACCCGATTCAGGTCGCGTTCGAGCGCCGCAACCGTGATCTCGATCCGCAACTCGTCTGGCGCGGAAAGGACGAGAAGAGCTGGAGCGATCTAGTCGTCCAGGCGCCGCCCCTGTTCATCCAGGAGAAAGTCCACCCAAAGGTTCTGATCGACGATCTTGCCCGCCGAAGTCGGGAAATCCGAGCGGAGAACACATCGGGACAACCGGGTAGCCAGATCGATCTGTTCGCAGACTTCAACGGACTGCCGAACGAGAACGCGCGCACGGAGTTCTATCAGCACGACGCCAACTGGTCGAACCGGATGATCCTGGGCGACAGCCTGCAGGTAATGGCCTCGCTTGCCGAGCGAGAGGGCCTGCGCGGCAAGGTGCAGTGCATCTACATCGACCCGCCCTACGGCATCAAGTTCAACTCGAACTTTCAGTGGTCGACGACGAGTCGCGACGTGAGAGACGGCAAGAAAGAACACATCAGTCGGGAACCCGAGCAGGTAAAAGCGTTCCGGGACACATGGCGAGACGGGATTCACTCATACTTGACGTATCTGCGCGACCGGCTGACAGTAGCGCGAGACCTGCTCACGGAGAGCGGATCCGTTTTCGTGCAGATCGGCGACGACAACGTGCATCGAGTCCGTGGGATCATGGATGAAGTGTTTGGGGAGAGCAACTACGTTGCAAGTGTGGTCTTTCGGAAGACTACGGGCAAGGCGAGCGTCTCATTGGACAATACCTACGACGTACTGTTGTGGTTCGCCAAGTGTAAGGAGTTGACCAAGATTCGGGACTCATTTTTCCAAAGGCACCCACAGGCGGATCACAATTATCGCTACGACTTCACGATTTCCGGCCGTTTCGTTCCTGCGGACGACGAACCGCATCGAATCGCCAGGATGAATCCGTTGACAGCACAATCCGCGAGCCCCACGACTTTGTTCGAATTCCAGTATCGTGGACGCCGTTTTCGACCGGGGAAGGGTGGATGGAAGACCAACCTTGCCGGCATGGAACGTCTCAGTAAGGCATGCCGGCTTACGTACTCTGGTGAGACTCTGGGATTTGTGAGACCCTTCGACGACTTTGCATATCAGGCCTTCAACGACATTTGGGACGACACACGTCAATCCGGGTTTGGTGACGAGAAAGTCTATGTCGTTCAGACAGCCACGCGTGTTATTCAACGTTGCGTGCTGATGGCTACCGACCCAGGCGATCTGGTCCTCGACCCGACCTGCGGATCCGGCACGACGCCCTATGTCGCCGAGCAATGGGGCCGCCGCTGGATCGCAATCGACACCTCCCGCGTTGCTCTTGTTCTCGCCCGAGCCCGGATCATGGGCGCGCGCTACTCCTATTACCTGCTCGCCGACAGTCCGGATGGTCAACGCAAGGAAGGCGAGATCGCCCGCAGGGCACCCACGGAAGCACCGACGAGCGGTGACATCCGGCATGGGTTCGTCTACGAGCGGGTGCCGCACATCAAGCTTAAGTCGATCGCCAACAACGCCGAGATCGACATCATCTGGGCGCGCTGGCAGGAGACGCTGGAACCGCTGCGCTCGGACCTGAACGCGAGGCTCGATTCCGAATGGGAGGAGTGGCAGGTTCCTAACGACGCGGTCGAGGGGTGGTCGGAGGGGACGGCCGAGACGCACCGACTGTGGTGGGAAGCGCGCATCGCGCGGCAGCGGGAGATCGACAGCTCCATCGCGGCCGCGGCCGATTACGAGTATCTTTACGACAGACCGTACGAGGACAACGGCAAAGTTCGCGTCGCTGGGCCGTTTACCGTCGAGAGTCTGTCACCGCATCGTGTGCTGAACATCGACGAGGACGACGAGTTGATGGACGTCTACGGAGGTTCCGCCGTTCTTGAAGCCGAGCCGGACACCACGATGAAGTCCGCCCACGCGTCCCCGTCAGACGCGACCGATTTCGCGCAGATGGCCCTGGAGCACCTCAAGGCCGCCGGGGTTCATCAGGCGCACAAGGACGATCGGATCTCGTTTTCGTCGGTCGCTCCCTGGCCTGGCCACCTCATCTGCGCCGAGGGGATCTACTTCGAGGGCAAGACCGAGA
The DNA here is from genome assembly GCA_022821145.1 of Acidobacteriota bacterium. Lineage (GTDB taxonomy): Bacteria > Acidobacteriota > Terriglobia > 20CM-2-55-15 > 20CM-2-55-15 > JAJEDW01. The sequence continues at coordinate 5,968 of JAJEEE010000062.1, read as the reverse complement.
AGCGCGCCGGCATCTTCATCGGTCCCGAATTCGGAACCGTTGCTCGCGCCGACCTCGTCGAAGCCGCCCGTGAAGCGGCGGACGCGGCCTTCGACGTGCTCATCGCTTGTGCCTTCAATTACGAGGCGCACGCGACGGAGTTGCACAAGCTGGGGCGCGTTCCTGTTCTCAAGGCGCGCATGAACGCTGACCTCCATATGGCGGACGATCTGAAGAACACCGGCAAAGGCAATCTGTTCGTGGTTTTCGGGGAGCCGGATATCGACGTTCTGGACGCAAACGACGGTCAGATCCAGATTCGTGTCAACGGCGTCGACGTGTTCCATCCCAGCACCGGCGAGATCCGCAGCGACGGCGCCGAGGGAATCGCGTGCTGGTTCATCGACACGGATTACAACGAAGAGAGTTTCTTCGTCCGGCACGCGTATTTTCTTGGCGCGAGCGACCCTTACAAGGCGCTCCAAACCACGCTCAAGGCTGAGATCGACCCTGACGCGTGGAAAACGCTTCACAGCGACACATCACGGCCGTTTGACCGTCCGGAGTCCGGCCGGATCGCCGTGAAGGTGATCAACCACCTCGGGGACGAGGTCATGAAGGTGTTTCGGATATCAGCGGCGGCTTAAAATGACCGAAACGGGAAATCGCTTCTACGTGGAGGTCCGTGCTAATCGTCTTGACCGCCATGCCAGCAGGTGATCCGCAATGGAGCTCCGAGAACTCGTTCTGGAACGATACAAGGGCTACGTCGAACTGGCCAAGTTCGATCTGGCACCCCTGACCATCCTGGTGGGGACCAATAATTCCGGTAAGACCGCGCTGGCTCAAGCGATCCAGTTGCTTGCGGGCGGCCTGGCACCCCCGGAGACAGACCGATCGGAGCCGTTGCCCCTGGCCTCTGGAGGGATCCGTCACGGGATTACGTTCGAAGATCTGGTAAGCGGGCACGCCCTGCATGGTTCGCTGCGCCTCTCCGCAGAATTCGCGTACGGCGACAATAGATCTGCGCTGTCGGCGACCGTGCAGAATGTCGTTTCGCCGATCGTACCGTCCGAACGACAGGTTTCATCGTGGCGCTTCGAAAGCGACGAAAACGAGATTGTAATGGAACGGCAAGGCTTCGACCGGGACGCCCAGTACAACATTCGGATGTCAGGAACGGCGCTGGAGCCACGGCGGATCGCATGGCGCGGTTTGATACCCGAGCAACTGGACGAATGTGGCGACTGGTTCGGGACAAAAACTAAAGCCCTTAGCGACTGGGCTTCCGGCGTTCGACACTTGCGCTGTCCGCGTCGAGTCCTCGCGGCGCCTTTTTCCATGCTTGCTGGCACGCATGTGGTCCTGGGGCCGGACGGACGCGGTGCGCCTCTCGCGTTGGCCGTGGACGATGAGCTCCGAGAGTCAGCCCGTCGGTGGTATCAAGACGCGTTCGGGGTGAGCATCGACGTGGTTGCACAAGGCATCTATTCCGAGCTCGTGACACGTGCGTGCTCTCCCGATACCAACGTCCGTCTAGACCAGGCCGGTCGCGGGCTCTCGCACGTTCTGCCGGTGGTGGTCACGGCCCTCTCAGCGGCAAAGGCCGGACCGGGTGTGGATGTCATTGAACACCCGGAAGCAGAACTCCATCCGGCCGCCCACTCGGAAATCGCTGAACTACTACTCGACAATATCGTCGGACCCGTGCGGCCAATGGTCGTCGAAACGCATTCGGAAATGATCTTGCTGCGGACGAGGCGCTGGGTCGCCGAGGGCAGGTTGCCGGCCGACAAGGTGTTAGTGTACTGGATTCAGGCCGCACCGGGACGCGGCTCGGTGTTGCGGAAAATCCAGATAACCGAAAACGGTGACATGGAGAGTTGGCCGGACGGCGTCTTCATTGAGGACTACGATGAGATCATGGCGATCCGACGCGCCGCACGAACCAAGGATTAGGTCATTTGCTTATCGAGATCGATCCGAGCGTGGCCAACAATCCAGATTCGCACCGCTGGCTGGACCGCATTCTGCACAAGATAGAAGACGGCTGGCACGTGTGGGACACTGCCAATCTGCGCGATTCCCAGGAAATATCACACACGACGTGGGTACTCGACAGAGGGGCGCAGGGCGAATGGGTGCGTGAGATGCTCGTCGCTTCGATTCAACGCGGCGCATGGAGTTCTGGGCCCCACGGACGGCGCTTGCGCGTGACTGCACGCCCCGTCGGGTACGACGAACTCGATCCTGAAGACGGCTTCCGGTTTGCCGACGAAGCGCTAATCATCCTAGTCGAAAATCGAATCAGCGATGGCGCCTTCGTAACGCGCGTCGTGACGGAACTCGACAGATCGCTCCATCGACTTTGGCGGCGGCCGGGAAATCCGGTCCGTATCGACAGTTTGGGCGGCGGCGGGCAAATGCCCAACGAAGTCGAACGTCTGGCACGACAGAGACCGCGACCGCGATTGGTTGCTATCATCGACAGCGACCGCAAGGGGCCGGGCGATACGGATAGCCAAGCTGCACAGCGTCTGCGCCGCATATGCGAGCGATACGATGTTCCATGTTGGGTTCTGGCGAAGCGGGAGTCCGAGAATTACCTGCCTCGGATCCTGCTCGAACAGCGGCAAGACGCAGGCGCGGAACATGCTCGAATGGTCGAAGCCTGGGATAGACTGTCGGACGATCGAAAGGACTTCTTCGACATGAAAGAGGGACTGCGAAACGCCCATACGGAGATCGAGCAGGATCTGTTTGCCGACATGCCCTCCAACGACAGACGGGTCTTGTCCCAAGGATTCGGGCCCAACGTCTACCAGTGTTGGAATTTCTGGGAAGGACAGGCCGGGAATGAACTGCGTCGCCGCGGACAAGGTGACCTTGAGCGCGGCGTCGAGTTGATTCGAAGGGAAGTGTAAAAGACATGTCCAATGGTCAGCCATCGCGTACCGAGGTTGTCCCTGAAGTTGTTTTTCTTGGAAAGCTCATCGAACGCATAGTGGCCGGCAAGATCCGTGTGCCTAAGTTCCAACGGCCGTTCGTCTGGAGACAGACAGACTTGCATCAACTTCTTGACAGCGTGCTACATGGTTTTCCGATCGGATCCATTCTTGTCTGGGATACCGAGAAACATGTCGAAACGACGGAACGCGTCGGGCCCATCGACGTCCGTGCAGACCAGGACGGGTTGGTCGGTTACCTGCTGGACGGACAGCAACGCGTGTCCACCCTCGTCGGAACGCTCAAGTTGCCTATCGAGGCGGAACCTGACGATTATGGCATCCATAACGTTGATTGGCGTGTGTACTGTGACCTTGAAAGGGAAGACTTTATTCGTGCACCTTCCGAAGGAATACAACCGCATCACTTCCCAGTCAATTGCTTGCTCGACACTGCCGGTTTTTTCGCCGCATGCCGCCGCATCTTCTCAGAAGTCGATGACAAAAGTACGGCAGCTCGGTGGCTTGATGCCGCGGACCGCCTAGCGAACGCATTCCGAGACTATCAGCTTCCTCTCGTTCACATTCGTGAGGCTGGCATCGACAGCGCTGTGGCCGTTTTCGCTCGACTCAATCGTACCGGACGCAAGATGACGGCCGACCAGATGGTGTCCGCCTTGACATACCAGGAAGGACAATTCCATCTCGCCAGGAGTCTGGACGAGTTCACGGACGAACTGGACAGCAAGGGATTCGGAAACCTCGATCGTGTCTTTCCGCTCAGGGCCATACTGGCTGCCCTGGATCGTGACATCTACGCCAAGGATTGGGCAGATCTCGTCGTCAAACCGGCGGTGAGAGACCGGCTGCCCGACGCGTTCACCGAGGCTGCGAAAGGCATCCATCGTGCGCTCGAATTTCTGTCGGATCAGGGAGTCACCAGCGATCGACTATTGCCGTACGGTCTCCAACTAGTGTTGCTCGGGGAATTTTTCAGATTGTGTCCGGAACCCGACGGTCATCGGCTCGCACTGCTCCGACGCTGGTTCTGGGTAACGTCCTTCACCGGTTGGTTCGGTGGCGTCAACAGTACGCAAGCCACGCGCGCGCTGAACGAAGTACGCGACTTCGCCAAGGGCGCTACGACGGAGTTCAGTGTCGTGAAACTCAATGCGCCGGCGCAGGCGTTCCCAGAGCGCTTCGACGGCAGAAGCGCCCGCGTCCGAGCCTTTCTTCTGTACCTAGCGTCGCTACGACCTCTTTCGCTTCGCAACATGACGTCGATGCTGAATCCGGGTCAACTGCTGTCGACTCGTGGGACACGCGCGGTTAGCTATGTCTCATCGAGTCTGGCGACAGAGAGAGATCTCGTCAGCAGTCCCGCAAATCGCATGTTCGTCGATGATGGCCATGTTGGCCAAACGATCACCGTCTTGAGTAGTTTAGCGGACGATGCATTGGCGAAGTTGCTGCCGACGCACGGGTTCGCGGTGGACTCGCTTCAGATTTTGCGGAACGACGACCGCCTCGGTCTGATTCGAAAGCGACAGGAGGCTCTGATCGTCGGCGAGCGCGAGTTCATGCAGCAACTTTCCGTAACGCTGCCGACAACGCGAACTGCGGCGAATATCGCCGACAGCGACACGTCGGCGGAGGAAACTGACGAATGAGGCGCTGGCAGCGCGGTGTCGCCGTTTGGTACACTTGGAGCAACTCACAACTGCGACGTCTTTCCGGCTAATCCTGCACGGTTTCGCACGAAACACCGCTGAGCCCACGATTCCGGCCGGGACTTTTTGTTGGCCTCGGTGGGCGCGACGACAGTTGCGGAGGCTCGGAACGAACTCGGGACTGATCGAGACGAATTCGTTGAGCGGCCACCGGGCAAGAAAGGCTGAGTCGAGGCTACAAGCATGTTGTTCAAACTAATTCGTGACGCGGAGAAGAACGTATTTCAGCGATTTGAGGAACGCGTGGCGTCAGACTTGGAACTCACTGAGAAGGACCTGGAGAACTGGATGGCTGAAAACCCCGAACTTTTGTTCGGGCGCGAGAAAGTTCTCGTAATTAGCCAGTCCGTTTCAGGTCAGAGCATGGCCGACATATTGGCGCTTGACGCCGACGGATGTCTGGTCATCGTCGAGATTAAGCGCGATTGGTCCGACCGAGCGACAGTCGGCCAATTGCTCGAATACGCGGCCGCCATGGTTGGGCACAGCCATGACGACCTGGAAGACCTGCACAAGAGATACTGGACGCGACGGGCAGGAGTGAGTGGATATAAGACCCTCCTCGAACGTTTTCGGGAACTCACAGACGATCCGCGGCTCGACGAGAGCGTTATTCCCAGACGCGAACGTGGTCATCGGATTTGTATCGTTGCGCCGCGCTCGGATGAAGGTCTCCTGAAAATCGTCGATTGGCTGGAAGGATACGGAGTCCCCATCAGCTTTTTGCCGTTCACTCTCCATGCTTGTCAGGACGATGCGGAAGTCTTGTTGGAAATCGAACCGCTGTCTCCCATGCCGTCGGTCTCAGCCGACACCGTAACCGGATGGCAGGGGGACTGGTTTTTCAATACCAACGAGACACATGCGAGGGATGCGTATCGTAAGATGTTCGCGCAGGGCGTTATCGGGATTTACGGCTACGAGAACGGTTCTGCGAATTTGACCGGCGGGATCGAAGGTCAGCGAGTTTTCGCCTACGTCAACCGAAAGGGAATACTCGGCGTTGGGGATATCGTTGACAGACAACCGGTACCTGGAAACACAGTTTTCGGGGAGGACCAGGAGTTTCATTTGAAGGTGGAATGGCAGGTCACCGTAACGGACGCGCACGGCGTGACGATGCAGGAGGTCAGCGAAGCCAAGAATTACAACCTTCCTGTTCGCAACGTGTTTTGCGCGATATCGCGCCACGATGTTGCAGACTGGATTGCCGAGCAGCTTCGACAGAGAGCCGGGAGTCGTTGACGTGATTTCACCAGATCGGAACGAACGAGGTGCCACCAGATATTTCCTATGCACGGCACACTCTCTCGT
>JAJEEE010000065.1 GCA_022821145.1 Acidobacteriota bacterium | reverse complement strand
AAAAAATGCTGGAAAATCTCTGCATGGTTGAGCCCTCCTCTTCGGTTCGGTCTTTCTTGTCGAAAAACCAATCCTACGAGGTCGGGCTCAACCTCTCAATCCTCTCTCCATTCCGCAGAATCTAATTTGGACAGGTATGAGGTCGGATAGGTGCCCTTTTGCGAGACCGAGCGCGACAGACCCCAGAATCCGCCGCTTTCGTAGTCCAGGATCTTCCGCTCCACCAGCCGGTCCAGGGCCGTGGCGACGATGGCGTCGGAACGGTGCGTGTTCCGTTCGATCCAGTACTGCGCGTCCGAGGTTTCGCCGGCTTGGGCGATTTCCTCCAGCGTCGGGTCGAGAAGGCTGTCGCCGGTCGGAGTGCCGTCGACCAGGTACAGCGTGGTCAGATCGGTGTCGATCCGGTCCTCCAGGGCCAGGTCGGCGATGACGGCGCCCGCCATGACGCAGGAGAAGTCCCAGCCCGGGACCATTTCCAGATAGCCGCTCTGCTCGTCGAGCATCAGCAGAATGAGCTCTTCGGCGAGGCGTATCGGAAATTGCGGCGCTGGGCCGGTCATCGGCGACCTCCGGGTCGGACGGCGCGGAGCCGGGCCGCATCGCGCCGTACGGTCGTTATGTTAGCGCATCCTTTGCGCGATCCGTCGCTCGAATGGCGCCGGAACGCCGCGCGATCGGCCTATACTACTCGCGGCCTTCCTCGGCGCGAGTGGACAGCGAGCGCGGCGAGGCGTCAGTTCCAGAGAACGGACCTCCCGGAATCGAGTGCGTGCAGGCATGCGCCACGACACCAGACGCGTAGCCATCATCGGCGCGGGAGTCTCCGGGCTCGGGGCGGCCTGGGCGCTCCACAGACACCCGGACCGGTTCGACTTCCGCGTGTTCGAGGCCGAGGACCGCATCGGCGGCAACGCCGTCACCGTGGACATGCCGCAGGACGGCGGCGGCGCCATCCCGTTCGACATCTCCGTCACTGCGTGCATACCGTCCGTCTACCATCACATCGTTCTCTTCTTGCGGCAACACGGTATCGACTTGGTCGACACCCGGTTCAGCTACAGCGTCCGGTACCGCGGCGGCGTCTACGCCCACGACTTCGACTCCGACATCCGCAGACAGTTGCAGCCCGAGATCGAGCGCTTCCAGAAGCTGCTCCGGCGCCTGCACCGGTTCGGCCGGCTCAACCGGTCGCGGTCCCGACTGCTCGCCGCACTCAACCCGTACAACTACGTCAGCATGGGCGCGGTCCTCAACCTGGGCCGGTTTTCCGGGGACTTCCGGTACAAGATCCTGAAGCCCATGTTCGTCAACTTCCTGATGGCGACGAACGTGTTCGACATGCCGGCCGCGCTGTTCTCGAGGTACCTGGAGTTCTTCGACATCGAGAGCGCGACGCCGATGCGGACCTGGGACCACGGCTCGCGGCGCATATACGAGGCGATGTCGGCCGGCTTCCGCGACCGGATCGACCTCGGCCGGCCGGTCCGGAAGGTGTACCGGAGCTCATCGGAAGTGGTCGTCGAGGACGAGGCCGGCCGGCGGGAGACCTTCGACGACGTCATATTCGCATGCAACGCGAACCAGACGCTGATGATGCTGGACGAGCCGACTTTCCTGGAAAGCTGCCTGCTGTCGTCGATCCGGTACGAGAGCGAGCTGCACAACCATACCGTCGTCCACTCCGACGCCTCGGTGCTCCCCGACAACGAGGCGCGGCCGCTCGCCACGCGGAGCAACCATGTCGAGCAGTACGGCTCGAGACCCGACAACTACGAGATCACCTACATCATGCACAACCAGCAGCCGTGGGCGAACGCCTCGGACAAGCCGTGCCTGGTGACCTACAACCCGGTCAGCCGGATCGACGAGGGCAAGATCGTCGCGAAACGGTGGTTCCAGCACATCGTTCACGACGTGCCGCACGTGGCCCTGCTGATCCACCTGTTCCGCTTCGTCCAGGGCCGGAGGCGCACGTGGCACTGCGGCGCCCACACGCTGATCAACAGCCAGGAGACCTGCTTCGTGACCGGTCTGGCGGCGGCGCGGCAGATGGGAGCGGACTACCCGTTCGAGGATCCGGAGGCTCGGAAGTGGTTCAACTTCTACGGGCGGACGATGTACGGGTGGCGCTTCAGGAAGGCGTGAGGGCGGGCGGGGCCGGGCTGTTTCCGGGGGGTGGTGGGTTGAGGAGGTTATGGTCTTGGACTGACGTTGTGTGTTTCGCTGCGACCTTGCGGGACGCTCCAATAGTAGTCGCGGCGTTCCTCGCCGCGACTGGACAACGCGGCAATTGCCTTCGCAATTGCCGGGGCGGACGCCGAGGCGTCAGTTCAAGAAAATGATCTCTTCGTTGACGGTGTTGGCGGCTGGCAAGATCTCGGCTTGCTGACGCGGCGGTCGGGAGACCGCCTTGTCCACCCGCGGCGCGGACGCCGCGGGTACCATGGGGAATGGGGGCGAGGTTGTTGCGTGTCCTCGACGCCGTGGGATCGGCCCGGATCCTCCGACGCCATGACTGTCCCCGCGCGTACGGCCGCCAACTTCGGGACTTTCCTATAGTAGTCGCGG